>JAYRRD010000029.1:0-91740 GCA_041910275.1 Rhodoferax sp. | reverse complement strand
CAAATCTTCAACGTTTACGCCTTTCGTGCTTGCTTTCCCGGTAGCGATATCTTTCGTATCCATCATTCAACTTTCGCATTCTGTGGTGATAGCCAGAATTTTCTCACCATCGGTATAAACGCTGCTGGAAATCGCCTTAACGGGTTCGGCATTGCTTTGGCATGCGTGCATAGGCGCAGAAACCCGTTGGCGGTAACGCGGCAAAAGGCGCGGCTTTGCACCGTAACATCGGCCCAATAGTGGGCTGCAAGTGCGTGGTGGACATGGCGTTTGTCCACCAAAGCCATCCAGACATTCACATCGAGCAGATCGTTCATTGTCCGCTTGCTGTGCCTTGCACTCGCTGGTATTGCATCAGGTCTTCTTCATCAAGAATGGCGTGGAGTTGGGCATTTGTCAGATAAGGCGTGCACGTTCCATCCGCCTCACGTGCGATGGGAATCGGATAGATGCAAGCCGGGACAGTAGTACTCGGAACCGTCGGATTTTGTTGTGGCATCGGCACGCCAGCGGCAAGACCACGCTGGATTAACTGGGTCACGAGTTCTTTGAGCTTTAATCCGCTCAGCGCTGCTTGCGACTTGAGCTGGCGGAACGTTTCGTCCGGGATGTCAAGAGTGGTGCGCATAAAAACTTTTTTGCATCAAAACCCCATCATAAGCGTTCTTCTTCCAAAAAGAAGCACTCAAAAAAGCAAATAGGGCAATAGGCGCCCCCAGGTCTTCCTCTTCGAGTTCAAGGTGGTGGAGCAATCATCCGAGGGTAAAGCCTTGCAGCAGATCAAGATTTGAGAGCCGAACCCGCACGTGCCATAAGCCTTCACGTCAGATTGGGCATGGCGATTTCAATCCGGTCGCGTCCGCCGTGCTTGGCGCTGTACAGCGCCTGGTCGGCTGCGGCGTACAGGGACGGCAGCAGTCCTTTCTGGTGTTCAGCCAACCAGGTCAGACCAAAACTGGCCGTGACCGGCAACTGCACGCCCTGCACCAGCAGAGGCCGCTCACGCAAGGTTTTGCGCAATTTTTCGGCCACCGCCAGCGCATTCTCCAGATTCGTGTGCGGCAACAGCACAATGAACTCTTCCCCGCCCATGCGTGCCACCAGATCGGTACTGCGCACCCCGGCACTCAACAGGGTGGCGACCTGGCGCAGCACTTCATCGCCCGCCGGGTGGCCATGTTGGTCGTTGATATGTTTGAAAAAGTCCAGATCGACCATCAGCAAGGCAATGCCACCCGGAATACGCTCGGCACGGGCCAGTTCCAGCTCGGCCATGGCCGTGAACTGGCGCCGGTTGTACAAACCGGTCAGCGCGTCACGCTGGGCCAGTATTTCCAGCTCTTGCTGCTTGCGCAACAACGCCGTGTTGCTGAAACTGAGCTGGCGGCGCAGCAGCACAGCACGGGTGTACTGGTGCCACATGAACAGCGACAACAGGAGCGAAATGAGCACGGTCGATAACGTCTGGATATGCAGGCTTGCCATAAGCGCCGCATCGCCCACCGTATGCTCAAGGGATTGCAAGAGATGCACAAATACCAGATACGCCATACCAAACATGCCAATGGCAAACCAGGGGCGCATCAGGGACAAAATGGCAACACCCTGGCAAATGATCAGGAAAGTGGCAATACCGTGGCCCACACGCACGTCCAGCATGGCCGCCAGCACGCCAAACAGCAAGTAGCTGATGCACAACACCACCTGCAAAAGCACCCCCGCCGTGCTGGCCTTCTCGTGGCGCTGCAGATAGCGCTGCACGACTAGGCCAAAGAAAAGCAGTACCAGCGCCTGCCAGGCTTGCAACCTATGCAGGCTATCGGCCCACTCTTGCAGTTCCGGGCGGTCAGGGGGCGCCTGGTAGAAGAAAAACCAGCCCGTCAGCACCACATGAATGGGCACCAGCACGAACAACGCAATACGAAAGCGCCGCAAGGTTTCTATGGTGGCTTCGCCCTGAACCTTGCGGTATTCGCCTCTCAGAGTGGCAAGCCTGGTGCGCAGATTATTCATGTCGTGCACTCTTTTCTTATTGCATGACCGATCTTACGTCCAATCTTACGTCCAGTGGGCATGCGTGTGGGCCAGGGTCGTGGCCGGTAACGCATGCATCTGTGTGAGCAGGCCTGCCAACGCCCGACCAGCCGCCTCCAGCAGCGCACGCCCCTTCTCGGGCGTTGCCGCTGCGGCATTGCCCACAGCGCCATGCGGGTTGTAGTCCTGCATTTGCCAACCCAGCTTGGCGCTAACGCCATTGCCGAGAATATCGAACTGCTGCGCCCGTTCTTCAGAGCGCGAGGCAAAATTCTGCGCCAGCTCCATGGCGACCAGCTGCGGTTGCAGCGCCAGCATCATGGAGGTTTCAATATCCCCGGCGTGAATGCCAAAGCGCTGCTCGTGCGCACTGAAGAGGGACATCACATCTTCACCTTGTGCACCACGCAGCGGCAGGCCAAACCAGTTGGCGCTGTACACCAGCAGCCCCAAGCGCTGGCGCAGATCACGCGCCACAATGTCCATCAAGCCCACCTGCCCGCCATGGGCGTTGAAGAGCAATATTTTTTTGACACCGCTGGCAGCGACACTTTCGCACACATCGGTCCACAACTGGATCACGGTTTGCGCCCGCAGGGTGAGCGTGCCGGGAAAGGCCGCGTGCTCCGGGCTAAAACCCACTGCCACGGTGGGCAAAAAGAGTGCAACGACCTGGGACGGGATATGCGCCAAAGAGGCTGCGATCACACCATCCACCAGGCTGCGGTCCACGTTCAAGGGCAGGTGCGGCCCATGTTGCTCGGTAGCAGCCAGCGGCAATACGGCAACGGTGCGCTCCAGCACACCATCGGCTTGGCAAATGGCAAAATCACGGGTGGTCCAGTCGGCCCAGAAACGAGAAGTGGGTATCATGCGCATCATCTTAACTTTGATACGCCTGTTGCCAACGGTGTGGCAGGTGTGACAGACAAGTTTTTCGCGTGAGCCGGTACACAAGACCTGTTCGCAATCGACAACCCTCCCCATAGGAGCGAATGAATATGAGTGATTCAGACCACAGCGGCATTGGCAAGTTCGTGCCCGGTTTTGATTTTTTGCAAAATCTGGCCAAAGGAGCCACCAGCAACATCCCGCAGATGCCCAACCTGAGCAACTGGGTTGCGCCTACGCTGAACGTGGAGGAACTGGAAAGCCGGATTGAGGAACTCAAGGCCGTGCATTCCTGGCTGGAACAGAACTCGCGCGCACTGGGCGCCACCATCCAGGCGCTGGAAGTGCAGAAAATGACACTCTCCACCCTCAAGGGGATGAATTTCAATATCGGCGACGTGGCCAATGCCCTCAAGCTCAAGGCAGCCGAATCGGTGCAGTCGGGAGTACAGCGTGTGACCGAGCGTGCGGCTTCCACGGAAAAGACCATTTCGGATGTGGCGTCAGGCATCAACAACAGCTTGCGCACCAAGGCTGGCAAGATCGCATCGGTGGCCGGTGGCCTGGTTGATCCCTTGCACCTGTGGAGCTCCCTGGCCCAGCAGTTTCAGCAGATTGCCGCTGGCGCCATGAAGGAGGCCACTGCAAAAACTGCAGCAGATGTCACCAAGAATTCGGTTGATTTCACCAAGAATGTAGCCACAGGCATGGCCAAGGAAGCGTTCAAAACTGCCAAGACGGCGACCAAACGGGCGACATCGGGCAGCGCCAGCGCTAGCGCCAAGCCCACACCCAAACCATTGACCCGCAAGACCCCCCCGCGCAAACGCTGAAACGTTCAAACGTTCAAACATCAGGCGCTTTTGCATGGCAGCACCTTTTCCCTACGCGCACGCCACGCACCCGCAGTGGCAAACCGCCGCTACGCTGGTTCTGGCCCAGCTGCGCGCACAGATGGCGCAAAACATCACCGCCAAACCCACCCTGGGTTTGCTGTACGTCACCGACCATTTCGCCAGTTACGCCCAGGACATCCTGACCTATCTGCAAGTCGATCTGCCCCAGGTCAGCGACTGGTCCGGCACGGTTGGAATAGGTATTGCCGTCAACAGCGTCCAGTACTGGGATGAACCGGCCCTGGCCGTCATGTTGCTGGATGTGCCGCGTGCGCAGTACCAGGTTTTCTCGGATGAAGTGCCACTGCCTCCCGACTTTGAAGCCCATACCGCCTTGGTACATGCCAGTGGCGATGCGCCCGACCTGCATGATCTGATCGAAGCGATGGCAGCGCGCACCGGAGCACGCTACGTGTTTGGCGGCGTGACCTCCAGCCGCTCGGCGGACCTGCAGTTCGCCATCAGCACCAGCGAACAGAACCGCGTGGGCGGTATCGTCAGCAGGGGGTTGAGTGGCGTGGCATTGGGTCCGGAGGTCGCCTTGATGTCGGAGATCACCCAAGGCTGCATCCCCATAGCACCCGTGCGCCGGATCACCGCTGCCGAGAACAATATGGTGCTGCAACTGGACGGCGAACCCGCGCTGGATGCGCTGGTATCCGACCTGAAGCTGGCCGGACACCCCCCGCATGAGGCGCTGGAAGTGGTACGCGCCACCCTGGTCGGGCTGCAACGCAGCGAAAACCCGTCCGGCCAGGATGCCAGCACGACCGTGCGCCCGACGGGCAACTTTGGTGACAATGTGGTGGTGCGCCACATCGTCGGGCTGGATTCGCAGCGCAGCGGCATCATGGTGTCCGATCTGGTGACGGTCGGCTCCGAGCTGGTTTTCTGCCGCCGCGATGTGCAATCCGCCCGTGCCGACCTGACGCGCATCTGCGCCGAAATCCGCGAAGAGCTGGAATCGCAGGAGATGCCGCTGGCCAACAGCATCCGGGGCATGCGTGCGGCTGCAGCGGCCACCGTGCGCCCAGCCGTTCAGCGCATGGCTGGCGCCCTGTACATCAGCTGCACGGGTCGCGGCGGCCCGTATTTTGGCGACCCCAACACGGAATTGCAGATTATTCGCCGCGTCCTGGGCGATGTACCTCTGATAGGCTTTTTTGCCGCTGGTGAAATCGCCCGCACGCACCTGTACGGCTATACCGGAATACTCACGGTATTTTTGATGGATTAAGCCAAAGTTCCCGTGTATCAAGCGGGTGCAGCTATACATTCAATAGCAACGATAACAATCATGAATCCCGCATGTGCTGCTGCAGGACGCGCCGCAGCGCTGCCAGGCCACGCTTGCAGCGGCGTTTGACCACCCGGCCCACACGCCACACCCAGGATGCACGCACCCGCGCCAGCAGCGCTTCCTTCCAGTTGTGCCAACGTGTGTACATGCGTGCAAACCAGCCCAGCTGCATGAGCGCCGGTTGTGTCAGGCCAAAGAGACGTGCCACCAGCGCTGTGCCAACAATCTTGGCACTGATGATGACCAGGGTGCCGGCCAACACCTGGCCGTTGCCCATAAGCCACAGCGCCAACAATTTGACAGGCAATAGCAGCACCGTCGGCAAAAAGAACAGGGCCAGGGCAGCATACGGTGGCAATGCGCGTATCCGGGCCTCGATCCAGCGCAAGCCCGGCAAGCGGGCGACCCAGGCCAGCGCACGCTGCAACGGCTCCCAGCCCCATTCCTCAAACAGGATCACCAGGGCCAGAATGGCGCCCAACACCGCCCGCATCAGACCCAGCGGCCAGCGCAACAGGGTGCGCAAGAGGCCCGCAGGCCCGCCGGGCTGCATCAGATTCCCCGGTTTCTGTCCGCGTGAAAACGCTGCCGGAACGCCCCAAAGCCCCCCACGTCCAGCGCCTCGCGCACTTCACGCATCAGGTTCAGGTAATAGTGCAGGTTGTGGATGGTGGCCAGCATGGGGGCCAGCATTTCGCCACAGCGGTCCAGGTGGTGCAAGTAGGCGCGGCTGAAGCCCGCACGCCCTCCTTGGTCCCAGGGCACGCCAGCGCTGCCCGCACAGGCGTAGCAGGTACAACTCGGGTCCAGCGGCTGCACGTCCATCTTGTGGCGGGCATTGCGAATTTTGAGATCGCCATGGCGGGTAAACAAGGTTCCATTGCGCGCATTGCGCGTGGGCATGACGCAATCGAACATATCCACCCCCTCGGCCACGCCCTGCACCAGATCCTCGGGCGTGCCAACCCCCATCAGGTAGCGCGGCTTGTGCGCTGGCAGGCGGTGCGGCGTGTGCGCCATGATGCGCAGCATCTCCTCCTTGGGCTCACCCACGCTGACGCCGCCGACCGCGTAGCCGGGAAAGTCCATGGCCACCAGTTGCTCCAGTGACTCCTGGCGCAGATGCTCAAACATGCCGCCCTGGACAATACCAAACAAGGCATTGGGATTTTCCAGCCGGGCCATTTCGTCTTGTGAACGCCTGGCCCAGCGCAGGCTCATTTCCATGGATTTGCGCGCTTCCTGCTCGCTCGTACGCTGCCCCTGGGTTTCGTAGGGCGTGCATTCATCGAGCTGCATCACGATGTCCGCGTTGAGCGTGGTCTGGATTTGCATGCTCACTTCGGGCGACATGAAGAGCTTGTCGCCATTCACGGGCGAGGCAAAGGTGACGCCTTCTTCGGTGATCTTGCGCATGGCCCCCAGCGACCAGACCTGGAAACCGCCGGAATCGGTCAGTATCGGTTTATCCCACTGCTCAAACCCGTGCAGACCGCCAAAATGCGCCATCACATCCAGCCCAGGGCGCATCCAGAGGTGAAAGGTATTGCCCAGAATGATCTGCGCGCCCATGTCTTCCAGACTGCGCGGCAGCACCCCCTTGACCGTCCCGTAGGTGCCCACCGGCATGAAAATCGGCGTTTGCACGCTGCCGTGCCTGAGCGTGAGTGTGCCCCGGCGCGCATGCGAGTCCGGGTCGGTGGTGTGAATGTCAAATTGCAGCATGGTGTGATTCTGAGGACCGGCGATTGTAGGATTTACTTTTCATTGGCAAGGAAGCATGGGGTGCGATTCAATGCGATGCATTGGTTCTTGTTACTACGTTTTAAGTAGCTGTCCCCGCTTGTCCCTCGAGGGCTAGCGGCTGATTTGATACCTGAATTGAGGCTAAATTGAGACTAAAAACGTGCCACGGAGGCTTGCGGGGAGCATCTGTAGTGCGGTTTTGGTGCTTTTGATATCACGGGTGATATGAAACTGGCGTAATTCAACGAACACATCTCTTCGAATCGCACCCTTGATTACCAGGGTTTGCCCGGCGTGCGCTACACGCCCAAGTGAAAATCAGACTTTCTGCCGCGCCAGCAGCATGGCATCGCCGTAGCTGAAAAAACGGTACTGGCGTTCAATCGCTGCCTGGTACAAACTGCGTATGCGCTGGTAACCGGCAAATGCGCTGACCAGCATCATCAGGCTGGACTTTGGCAGGTGGAAGTTGGTCAGCAGCAAGTCCGCCATTTTGAACTCAAACCCCGGTGTGATGAAAATGCGGGTTTCGCCCCGCGCCACGCCGCTGTGCGCCCACGACTCCAGCGTGCGCACCGTCGTCGTTCCCACCGCCACGATACGCCCATCCCTGGCACGGCAGTCGGCAATGGCCTGCTGCGTGCTCTGGGGAACGTCATACCACTCGCTGTGCATCTGGTGCTGCGCCAGATTCTCCGTCTTGACCGGCTGGAATGTTCCGGCGCCCACATGCAGCGTGATGTCCGCACGCCCTATCCCCCTGGCGGTCAGCTGCTCCAGCAAATCTTCGTCAAAGTGCAAAGCGGCGGTGGGCGCGGCCACGGCGCCGGGATTTTTCGCAAACACCGTCTGGTAGCGCTGCACATCCTCGGGCGCGTCGGCGTGCGCAATGTAAGGCGGCAAGGGAACATGGCCATGGCGCTCCAGCAACGTGTACGGGCCATCTCCGGCATCGTTGCCCAGTTCCAGGTGAAACAGGGCACCATCGGCATCCGGCCAGCGCCCCAACACGGTGGCATGGAAACCATCTTCACACCCAGGCGCGCACAGCAGCCGGATGGTAGCGCCTGGTTTGGGTTTTTTGCTCACACGCAGATGAGCGGCCACCCGATTGCCTTCGAGCACACGTTCCACCAGCAGCTCCAGCTTGCCGCCCGTGTCTTTCGCACCAAACAAGCGGGCGTGCAACACCTTGGTATCGTTGAACACCAGCAAGTCCCCTGCGCGCAGCAAGGCTGGCAGCGCGCGGAAAATGCGATCCACCGGCTCGGCAGCCGTGGCATCGAGCCGGCGCGACGCCGTGCGCTGCGGCGCCGGGTGCTGCGCAATCAGCGCTTCGGGCAATACAAAATCAAAATCGCTGAGGCTGAATCCCCGACGGGAATCAGAAGAATCGGGAAAGTCGGGAGAGTAGGGGTAATCAGGAATCAAGGCAGACACGCGGTTGTTATGGTAAAACACCCTTTTACCGCACGGTACACGGGCAACAGAGCTACGTATTTTATAGCAATGAAGCATAGCCATGAATATCTGCATTCTTGACAACGACATTCTCGATGGGCCACTGGCGGCGTCGTACTCCAGCTTTGCTGCGCTGTTCGTGCGTTTGTTCGGACAAGTCGGCGCACAATGGACCTTTACGGCATTCCAGACCCCGCTCGGACACTACCCTGCTTCGTTCGACGCCTTTGACGCCATCGTGCTCACCGGCAGCCGGGCCGACGCATTTTCCGATGCACCATGGGTGGTGGAGTTGCGCCAGCGGGTCACGCAGCTGCTGCAAGCCCGCAAGAAAATGCTGGGCGTATGCTTTGGGCACCAACTGATTGCCCTGTGCATGGGCGCACCCGTCACGCGCGCGCCACAGGGCCTGGGGGAGGGACGCATGGTCTACGCCTGGCACCGTCCCGATCTGCCGCACTGCGCCCAACGCACAGAAATTGCACTCCTGGTCAGCCACCAGGACCAGGTGCGGGAGCTGCCCGCAGGCGCCTCTCTGGTGGCCAGCAGCGCATTTTGTCCGGTGGCTGCGTTCACCGTGGACCAGCACGTGTTGTGCATCCAGTCCCATCCAGAATTTACAACGGATATCAGTGCGTACCTGCTGGACGAATGCCGCGCCTTGCTGGGGGAGGAAAAGTACCAGCGCAGCATGGCCAGTCTGGCACTGGGGCATGAAGGCGAGCAGTTTGCGCGCGTGGCCGTGGCATTTCTGGAACAGGATGCAACACCATGTGCCTGATGGCCTGGAAATGGCAACCTGGAAGCACCACGCCCCTGGTGCTGATTGCCAATCGGGATGAGTTTTACGCCCGTCCCGCATTACCCCTGCACTGGTGGACCAAAGCGGAAAACGGCACGCACATATTGGCCGGCAAGGATCTGCAACAAGGCGGCACCTGGCTGGGCGTCAGCCGCAGTGGCCGTCTGGCGGCTCTGACCAACTACCGCGCACCGGACATGCAGCGCGAAGACGCGCCCTCACGCGGAACCCTGGTGGCGGATTTTTTGCAATCCCAGGTAAGCGCTGCGGACTACTTGCAGCAACTGCTCCCCCGCACACAGGACTATAACCCGTTCAATTTGCTGGTGTTTGATGGCCTTGCGCTGATGGGACTGGAGAGCCGCAGGAAAAAAGTGCTGCACCTGCCCGCAGGCATGGGCGCGCTGTCCAATGCCGATTTTCAAACGCCCTGGCCCAAGCTGGTCGCCCTGCAACAAAGGCTGCAAACACAGCTCGAAAGCGCGAGCGCAGTGGACGACCACCCCCAGCTGCTCACCCTGTTGCACGACCGCACCCTGGCGCCGGATGCCAGTCTGCCTGAAACCGGCGTGCCGCTGGCATGGGAGCGGGTGTTGTCCGCCATTTTTGTGACAGCTCCGGGGTACGGGACACGTGCTTGCAGCAGCATCAGCGTGCACCAGAACCACATCGCATTTTCCGAGCAGAGTTTCAACGCCAGCGGCTTGATGGGCTCGGTCAGTGAGGTGTTTGCGTACGCGTGAGGCGTGGGATGGTGGGGTGGGGGGTGTCTGCATAGCCACCGAACCAGCATCCTGAACCTGGGTTCAGGTGGGCGAGGTCAGAACGAGCTTTGGGTTCATCTGACGCGAGATGATCACGCTAGCAGGCCGATATTCCAAGCCCCGGCTCAATGAGCATTGGTTCAAGGCTATATAAGGCCCGGTGAGCTGTGCAGACGCTGTTGATTGTAGGCGTAAAAAGGGGCCATTGCCTGCATAAATTCACAAGATATAGCGCGACAAATCCTCATTCTTGCTGAGTTCAGCCAGACGCTCATCCACGTAGGAAGCATCCAGACGCACCGTTTGTCCGCCAAGCGTGGCGGCGTTGAAACTCACATCGTCCAGCAGACGCTCCATCACCGTAGCCAGCCTGCGCGCACCGATGTTCTCGGTACGCTCGTTGACCTCAAAGGCAATCTGCGCCAGCCGGGTAATGCCTTCGGCGGTGAATTCCAGCGTGACGTCTTCCGTCGCCAATAGCGCCTGGTATTGCTTGACCAGCGAAGCATGGGTTTGCGTCAGAATCGACTCGAAATCCTGCACCGACAGGGATTGCAATTCAACCCGGATCGGAAAGCGCCCCTGCAACTCGGGGATCAGATCGCTGGGTTTGCTCAGGTGAAACGCACCGGAGGCGACAAACAGGATGTGATCGGTTTTGACCATGCCGTATTTGGTCGATACGCTGGTGCCCTCGACCAGGGGCAAAAGATCGCGTTGCACGCCCTGGCGCGACACCTCGGCGCCACTGCTTTCACTGCGCGAGGTAACCTTGTCGATTTCGTCGATGAACACAATGCCGCTTTGCTCCAGCAGATGCAGCGCCTGGGTTTTGATTTCTTCTTCATTCACCAGCTTGGCCGCCTCCTCGTCCTCCAGCAGCTTTTGCGCATCCCGAATCTTGAGCTTGCGTGTCTGGCGTTTGCTCTGGCCCAGTTGGCCAAACATCCCACGCAATTGCTCGGTCATTTCCTCCATGCCCGGCGGCCCCATCACCTCCAGCTGCGGAGCGGCAACGGCAAGGTCGATTTCGATTTCCCGCTCGGCCAAGTGTCCCTCACGTAATTTTTTTCGAAAATTCTGGCGCGCGGTACTCTCGGGTACAGTATCCGCAGAAGCGGAAAACTCGGTACGTGCAGGCGGTATCAAAATGTCAAGAATTCTGTCCTCGGCTGCGTCTTGCGCCCGCGCCTGCACCTTGCGCTTCTCTGCCTCGCGGGTTTGCTTGACGGCGATGTCAGCAAGGTCACGGATGATGGAGTCCACATCCTTGCCCACATAGCCGACTTCGGTAAATTTGGTCGCTTCAACCTTGATGAAAGGCGCATCGGCCAAGCGCGCCAGACGCCGGGCGATTTCGGTCTTGCCAACGCCGGTCGGACCGATCATCAAGATATTTTTTGGCGTTATTTCGCCGCGCAGATCGCCCTCGACCCGCTGGCGCCGCCAGCGATTGCGTAGCGCAATGGCCACGGCGCGTTTGGCCTGGGACTGGCCCACGATGTGTTTATCAAGTTCGGAAACAATTTCCTGGGGATTCATAAGCGATCTAATGTTTCGATGGTGTGCTGCATGTTGGTGTAAATGCACAGATCTGCCGCGATCTCCAATGAGCGCTTGACAATCTCACTGGCGGAAAGATCCGTATGATTCAAGAGTGCAACCGCTGCCGCCTGGGCGTAAGCTCCGCCCGAGCCGATGGTGACAATGCCATTCTCGGGCTCCAGCACATCACCGTTGCCTGTGATGATGAGCGAAGCATCGCTGTCTGCCACCGCCAGCATGGCCTCCAGACGGCGCAAGACCCGGTCTGTACGCCAGTCCTTGGTCAACTCGACCGCTGAACGCACCAAGTGCCCCTGGTGTTTTTCCAGCTTGGCTTCAAAACGCTCGAACAAGGTAAACGCATCGGCGGTCGCACCGGCAAAACCAGCCAACACCCTGCCATGGTAGAGCTTGCGTACCTTGCGCGCCGTCGCCTTGACAACGATGCTGCCCAGCGTGACCTGGCCATCTCCGCCAATGGCCACGGAAGTGCCTTGCGCGGTGCGGCGCCGCACGCTGACGATGGTAGTGCCGTGAAATGCTTCCATGGGTTTCTTATCCTGAATTTTCGCGAGACGCAGATTGTGAAGGAGTATGCAAAGATACCAGCCATTCAGACGGAACGGGGCGCCACCCGCGCATACTCGCTGATGCCAATGACGTTGAAGAACGCAGCCACCAGACGGTGTACATTGCGGAACTGAACCCGGCATCCTTCTGCGTGGCGCGAAGTAACCCAGTTGAGGATACTGCCTGCCGCCAGGAAATCAACCCGCACCAGACCATGGCACGAAATGATGATGCCATCACCACCTTGCTTGCCGCTATTGAAACTGGCCAAGGCCTGGGTGGCATCGCCCAGCACATTGCCGCGCAGCTCCAGCGTGACGGCCGAGGAGCCATCCAGGCCCATGGGTGCCGTCAGTGCGTGAACAGGTTCATTGCCAGCGTGGCCACGGGGTAAAGCATCCACATTCTCATATTGGCAACGCGCCTCCTGCCACGGCGGAGGCACAACCTCGTAGGTCACGCAGTAGTCCAGAGCCACCATTTCGAATTCATCCTGCATTCCCATGGCGCGCAGGGCATTCAGGCGCACCGTCCACCAAGCCTGGTCCACACTGCGGTCCCCCGAGGGCATCAAGGCACGCAAGGCATCGACAAACCGGCTGGCCGCACTACAACGAAAACCCACGGGTTCGCTGCACAGGCTGCTGAACAAACCATCCAGCAAGGGCATGGCATCCGCAGCAATGCGCTGCAGCTGCGACCAGTCCAGATGCCAGGGTGGCGCAGTGGACGACATGGCCGTTCGCAAGTCTTCCATCGCCAGTGCAGTCAACTCAGGAGGACTGCTCCAGATAGCCTCGCTTGCGTAGTCCCGCACACCGGGGGTCTCAACGCTGGACGGGGCAACTGCATCCACAACCGCCGCCGTCTCCTCTCCAATGACAAACCAACGCGGGGTGAAGCCCTCAAAACGGTTGGCGAACTCCAGCAAGGCCTTATCAAACTGCGCCCGGTTGCCAGTTGCACGGTACAGGTCCAGCAAGGCGGCGGCCCATGCAGACGCGGCCTCAGACGACGACGCAGCTTGTGCGCGCAGTGCTGTAAGCAAGCCATTTTCAGCCTCCACATCGTCCCCGTTGGCGAATCGGATAGCGGCTTCTTCCAGTTCGGCATCGGTGTTCATGTGCTCCACCTCGATGGCCGACATTTTTGTCGTGGAAAATACAGTTTCGGGGCGGGAACTCTGCACCGTCGCGGCGTACGGCGGCTGGGCAGCCCCCCCAGCGGCGGCAGGCCTTTGGTTCAGGTGCGGGGGCCTGGACAAGGGCAATGTTCCGGCACCCATCTGGGTGACCACGAAGTCCGACAATCCTGCGGACGCATCCGCGCGCAAAACGGACGCTTCGGTGGGGGCAAACTGTTCGGACGGAGAAAGAGGCGTGACCTTGCCCTGGGTGGCTTCATCGGTTGACGGCTTGGACGAACCGACTCCCTGTGCAGCAGCCGCCGCATCCTGCTTGCCCTTCCACCACTGTTTGGACATCTGGGCTTCAATTTCGTCTATCTTTTTCAGCGTAACGGCACGCCCATCCGGATCGGTGTCCAGACTCGAAATATCGGAACTTCTGCTCGTCGCCCCCCCGACTGCCGCCGTAGCCCCAGCCGTGGCATCACGACTGCCTGCTTTGCCGGCCTTGCGCAATTTGCGCAACTTGTCGAATTCCCTGCTGCGCACAAAATCGTTCTGTTTTTTACGTTCAATCAAGGCCTTGAGCACTTGCTTGTCGTAGCCACTTTCCTGCGCGGCGTATGGGCGATCCAGCTCCGACCAGTCCTTGGTCGGATTGCGGACAAACATCGCCATCTTGGACAACAATCCAGGAGGGTCGTTCTTGGTAGTCATACGCGCAGTTTAACGGACGTGCAGGACGTTGTGTATCCCTGTATCAGTCGCCGAACATCTTTTGCTTGAGTTCACGGCGCTGCTGGGCCTCCAGGGAAAGGGTGGCAGTGGGACGCGCCAATAGCCGCCCCACACCAATCGGCTCACCGGTCTCATCGCAATAACCATAGTCCCCTGCGTCGATACGGGCAATGGACTGTTCTATTTTTTTCAGCAATTTGCGCTCCCGGTCACGGGTGCGCAATTCAAGGGCATGCTCTTCTTCAATGGTGGCCCGATCAGCCGGGTCTGGAACCACCGAAGAATCCTCACGCAAATGCTCGGTGGTTTCGCCAGCACTACTAAGAATGTCAATCTTGAGGTTGGTCAACTTCTGACGGAATACAGCCAGTTGTGTAGCGTTCATGTATTCAGAATCCGGCATGGCGATCAACTCGGCATCCGTCAACTCTGTCGCCGGTTTGGTCTTCCAGTTATTTGCGAGATTAGGGTCTTTCTTGACAGTTGAAGGCGTCATGGGAGCAGGAACTGAAGTTGTGGGAGACTGGGTATAACTGGCTTTTGCGGCAGTGGACGCCACGGTTTGGGCCATTGACGGCACCGTCAATTGTGCCAATTTGGAAGACGGTCGGCCAGCCCTGACGGAAACTCCCGCAGATACAACCGAAGTTGCAGCAATTTTGACAGAAGAAGGTAAGCTGACCGGCACGGCACCTGGTAAATCAGGTGTTTCTGGTGTCTCAGGTGTCGGCATTGGTATAACTGGCAATGGTTCTGTCGCAGGAGGAGAAACAGCGCCCACGGGCACCTGCACATCAGGAACTGACGAAAGAGGTTCGGCAGAAGTTGCCTTTGGGCGCTTGACAGATCTGGTGGACGCCTTGGTGGGCGCAGGAGAAACCGCCGCCCCGGAAGCATCACCCGAATCGGTTTTCGCCACTTCCACATTCTGAGCCAAAGTTTTTTTTCGGGACGTTGCGCGCGGTTTCGTAGCAACATCTGCATCAGGTTTGGCTTTCGCATCCAGATTTCCGGTTGAACGCGACCGCCCACCTCCAGCCGGGACTGCTGCCGTTTTGTCGATTTTGGCAGGCTTTTCCGACGTGGGCGCGCCGGTACGCGAAGGTGCTGGTTTTCCTTTCGAAAAACCCATTTTTTGCAAAATCGAAACAATCATGTGGTTTTCAACCTGAAATCAGACTAACGACCGCTCCATACCCTGTAGAAAAATGTCCTTGGGTAAATCAATACCAATAATCACCATTTTGCTGCACCGCTGCTCACCCTGGCCCCATTTTGGCCCCAAATCGCTGCCCATCAACTGGTGCACCCCCTGGAAAACCACCTTGTGGTCACTTCCCTTCATGTACAACACGCCTTTGTAGCGCAGCATACGCGGGCCATAAACATTGACGATGGCCCCGAGGAAATCCTCCAGTTTTTCGGCATCAAACGGACGATCCGACCTGAAGACAAAACTTTGCACATCATCATGGTGATGCGCATGTGTCGGGTGCTCGCAATGCGCGCCATGTTCATGGTCTTCATGCGTACCATGCGTGTGTTCACCGTCCTTCAGAAAGTCGGGATCAATATCCAGTTTGGCATTGAGGTTGAAACCGCGCAAATCAAATACTTCCGTAAGAGGGACTTCCCCAAAATGCACCACTTTTTGTGGCGCACGCGGATTCATGTGTTTCAGGCGATGCATCAGTGCATCCAGCACATCCTGCGCCACCAGGTCCGACTTGCTGATGAATATCTGATCCGCAAACCCAGCCTGACGCCGCGCTTCCTGACGCTCATCCAGTTGTTTCTGGGCATGCTTGGCATCCACCAGCGTGATGACGGAGTCTAGCAAATAACTCTCAGCCACCTCGTCGTCAACAAAGAACGTTTGCGTCACCGGCCCCGGGTCGGCCAAGCCCGTGGTTTCGATCACCACTCGATCAAAATCGAGCAACTTCTGGCGTTTTTTAGCCGCCAGCAACTGCAGTGTGGAGCGCAGGTCTTCCCGAATAGTGCAACAGATACAGCCATTGCTCATCTGAATGATCTGCTCCGTGGTGTTGCTTACCAGAATATCACTATCAATATTTTCTTCGCCAAACTCGTTTTCTATCACAGCGATCTTCTGGCCGTGCGCTTCTGCCAGAACACGCTTGAGAAGCGTGGTCTTTCCAGACCCCAGAAAACCGGTCAGGATAGTAGCGGGAATCAAACTCATGAAACAGTCCCTAAAAACAGCAGGCTGGAGTGTAGCGGCATTACGTCAAATTACGGCGGGGATCACAACAATCAGCGTTTACCGATCCCTAAAAACGGGGTAATTCCGGATGTTTTATCTGGCCTGCACGTACCAGCATCTTTCCGTATTCGGCGCAACGATGCAATGTGGGAATCACCTTGCCGGGATTGAGCAATCCGGATGGATCAAACGCCAATTTAACGCCCAGCATCTGGGCATTTTCTTCAGCAGAGAACTGCACGCACATGCTGTTAAGCTTTTCTATCCCGACACCATGCTCACCCGTGATGGTCCCCCCCATGGTCACACTGGTTTCCAGTATGTCAGCACCAAACTGCTCACAACGTCGCAACTGATCGGGATCATTGGCATCAAACAAGATCAACGGATGCAAGTTACCGTCGCCAGCGTGGAAGACATTGACGCAACGCAGCTGGTATTTCTGCTCCATCTGGACAATTGCCAGAAGCATGTCGGCCAAGCGTTTGCGCGGAATGGTACTGTCCATACACATATAGTCCGGGCTGATGCGTCCGGTGGCAGGGAAGGCATTTTTTCGCCCACTCCAGAATCGCAGCCGTTCCGCTTCAGTCTGGCTCACTGCTATGGCAGTAGCTCCGCTTTGCTGCAGCACCGCACCCATGCGCACAATTTCTTCCGCCACTTCCTCGGCGCTGCCGTCGCTTTCGCACAGCAAAATGGCTGCTGCATCCAGGTCATAACCGGCATGGACAAAGTTTTCCACCGCTGCCGTCATGGGCTTGTCCATCATCTCCAATCCAGCCGGGATGATGCCAGCAGCAATCACCGCAGCAACAGCGTCACCCGCTTTGCGGATGTCAGCAAAACTGGCCATCATGCAACGCGCCAATTGTGGCCTGGGAATCAATTTGACGGTAACTTCCAGAATGACGGCCAGCATGCCTTCACTGCCTACCAACACACCCAGCAAATCGTAACCAGGCGTATCCAGCGCGTCTGAGCCAAACTCGAGCACGTCTCCCTCAACGGTCAAACCGCGCACCTTTTGCACATTGTGCAAGGTCAACCCGTACTTGAGGCAATGCACACCGCCCGAATTTTCCGCCACATTGCCACCGATGGTGCAGGCAATCTGGCTGGATGGATCGGGAGCGTAGTACAAGCCCAATGGGGCAGCTGCCTCGCTGATGGCCAGATTGCGCACGCCACACTGCACCAGTGCCGTACGGCTACGTGCATCAAGCTTGAGAATTTTGTTGAACTTGGCCAGGGAAAGTGTCACGCCCATGCGATGCGGCGTAGCCCCCCCGGACAAACCCGTTCCAGCACCACGCGCCACCACCGGCACGCCACGACTGTGACAAATCCTGAGCACAGCCGCCACCTGGGCCTCGTCTTCTGGCAGCACCACCAACAGGGGGCGTTCACGGTAGACGCTCAAACCATCACACTCGTAGGCAGTGGTGTCCTCGGCCTGGTACAACACGGCGTGTGTCGGTAAGTGGCATTCGATCTCCCGCACCAGCTGCGCCTGTAGCGCAGCCCTGTCTGGCAAACCGGGTTCCGGTTTCGTGTCGGACACACCCATGCTGCTGCTCAATGGTTTGGGGCCTTCCGTGGTGTCTTGCGGGCTTTGGGGGTCACAGTGACGGGCTCAACGTTGTCAACACTGTCAACCGGGTGTGCGGCAATTCCCAACGCATCCTCCAGTTCGGCGATGGCGTTTTGCGTGTAATCCAGCATGCGCTGCAAGGCGGGAACCGAACGACGGCAGGCGGTGTAACCAAAACCCAGGCGGTCGCCGTAGCCACTGATCGTGATGTTAAGCGCCAGATAGTGCGTCGGAATCGACACCGGGTACACCTCGTCCAGATGGGAGCCATCGAGATACAAAGCATTCTGTGGCCCCGGAACATTGGAAATCACCAGATTGAAAATGGGATGTTTCTTACTGGTTCCCGTCACCATACCAACACCCAAAGGTGAAATGGATGCGACGCTGTGGGCAATTTTTTGCAGCCGCGACATCTTGGTCAAGCGATCCTTCGACTCCCTGGTGGAGCGCACAATGCGTTGCAGACGCTGGAGTGGATCGGCAATATCCGTCGCCAGATTGGCCAACAACAATGCCACCTGGTTACCGCCCGCGTCGGTCTCGCCATGTAACGACACCGGAACCATTGCCACCAGCGGTTTTTTGGGCAAGACATTCTGCGCCAACAGGTATTCACGCAAGGCTCCGGCACAAATCGCCAGTGTTACATCATTCACGGTCGCATGGGTCAACTGGCCAATGCGTTTGAAGCGTGCCAGTGAATAGGATTGCGCTGCAAAACGGCGGGCACCCGAAATTTCAACATTCAACAGCGTCGCAGGCGCCTGAAAAGGCAGGGCAGCCGCTCCACTTTTGGTGTATCCCGCACGCACAATATCCCACAAACCGCTACCAACACCCGGCAGTATCTGCCCACCGGCGCGAATAGCGCCCCTGATTTGCTGCATAAGGGTAGGCGCCTCACCCCTGGTACGACCGGCGGGATGCCTGGAGAGCGCCTGTGCCCACAAGGGGGGTTTGAGTCCCTGCACGGTTTGCGATAAACCATCCGCAACCATGCGCGCCCCCGAAACACCATCGACCAATGCGTGGTGAATCTTGCTGTAGGTAGCAAAACGCCCGCCGGGCAGGCCTTCGATAATGTAAATCTCCCACAACGGGCGATTACGGTCCATCAGGTGGCCATGCAGGCGCGACACAATGGACAACAACTCACGGATGCGACCCGGGGCGGGCAAGGACAGGTGGCGCAGGTGATAGTCCAGATCAAAATCCTGATCTTCCTCCCAATACCAGATACCCCTACGTAAAATCGGATGCACATTGAATGGCGCCAACGCCTGCGGGAAACTGCGCCACTTGGCCACCAGTTTGGCAATGTAATCGGGACCCGCATCCGGCGGTGGCGTGTAGATGTTCAACCCCGCCACATGCATTGGTTGGTTGCGTGTCTCCAACCACAGAAAAGCGGAATCGGTGGGGCTGAGTGCATGTATCAAATAGTGCTCCGGCAGTGATTTATTGGATGGTTCAACTGGCATTATCAGCCAGCGGTTGCCTCTTCCGGCTTGGCTTTGCCCTTCTTCTCCGGCAAGGGCTGGATGTCGAGCAAGACCTCCGTCTTGGTTTCATCCTTGTCATCCAGATCAACCGTCAAACGACCACCATCCGTCAAACGGCCAAACAGTAACTCATCCGCGAGCGCGCGGCGGATGGTGTCTTGAATCAGGCGCTGCATGGGACGCGCACCCATGAGCGGATCGAACCCTTTCTTGGCCAAGTGCTGGCGCAGCTTGTCCGTAAACGTGACCTCCACCTTCTTGTCGGCCAATTGCGTCTCCAGTTGCAGCAGGAATTTATCCACCACCCGCAGAATGACGTTTTGATCCAGCGACTTGAAGCTGACGATGGCATCCAGCCGGTTGCGAAACTCGGGGGTGAACATACGCTTGATGTCCGCCGCCTCATCCCCGGCCTCTCGTGGATTGGTAAAACCAATGCTGGCCCGATTCATGGTTTCGGCACCCGCATTGGTCGTCATGATGATGATCACGTTGCGAAAGTCAGCCTTGCGGCCATTGTTATCGGTCAACGTGCCATGATCCATCACTTGCAGCAACACATTGAAAATCGCAGGATGCGCCTTCTCGATTTCATCCAGCAGCAAAACGCAATGCGGTTTCTTGGTGATAGCCTCGGTTAACAAACCTCCCTGGTCAAAACCTACGTACCCTGGAGGCGCACCGATCAGGCGACTCACCGCATGCTGCTCCATGTACTCGCTCATGTCGAAGCGGATCAGATCAACGCCCATGATGTAGGCCAGTTGCCGTGCCGATTCAGTCTTGCCAACACCTGTGGGACCACTGAAAAGGAAGGAACCAATCGGCTTGTCTCCCTTGCCAATACCCGAGCGCGCCATCTTGACGGCTGAGGTCAGCACATCAAGCGCCTTGTCCTGGCCAAACACCACGTTGCGCAAATCACGCTCCAGTGTCTTGAGTTTGCTACGGTCATCGTTGGACACGTTGGCAGCCGGAATACGGGCAATCTTGGCCACGATCTCTTCCACTTCGGCTTTGTTGATGACCTTCTTGCGCTTGCTCACCGGCAAAATGCGTTGGGCCGCACCGGCTTCGTCGATCACATCAATCGCCTTGTCGGGCAAGTGGCGGTCATTGATGTACTTGGCACTGAGTTCTGCGGCCGCCTGCAAGGCAGCCACCGCATACTTGACATTGTGGTGGTCTTCAAAGCGTGACTTGAGTCCTTTCAGAATGTCCACAGTCTGCTCAATGGACGGCTCAACCACATCGACTTTCTGAAACCGGCGCGACAGGGCAGCATCTTTTTCGAAGATGCCACGATACTCGGTAAATGTGGTGGCACCTATGCACTTCAAGGCACCCGAACTCAAGCCCGGTTTGAGCAGATTCGACGCATCCAGCGTGCCACCCGATGCAGCGCCAGCGCCAATCAGGGTATGGATTTCATCAATAAACAAAATCGCATTCGGTTTGTCCTTGAGCGATTTCAAAACACCCTTCAGACGTTGCTCAAAATCCCCCCGGTACTTGGTTCCGGCCAGCAAAGCGCCCATGTCCAGCGAGTAAACGGTGGCTTCGGCCAGAATTTCCGGCACTTGGGCCTGCACGATGCGCCAAGCCAATCCTTCGGCCACCGCTGTTTTTCCCACACCCGCCTCTCCGACGAGCAAGGGATTATTCTTGCGCCTGCGACACAGAATCTGAATGACCCGTTCAACCTCGTACTCCCGCCCGATCAGCGGATCAATTTTTCCATCCTTGGCGAGCTGGTTCAGATTCTGGGTGAACTGCTCCAGAGGCGATGCCTTTTCAGCTTTCTCTGCGGCAGCGCCCTCTTCCGAGTCTGCGGCATTTTCATTGACTTTGGCGGACTCCTGCTGGTCGCTCTTCTTGATTCCGTGTGCAATGAAATTGACAACATCCAGCCGTGTCACACCCTGCTGATGCAAGTAATAAACCGCATGCGAATCCTTTTCGCCAAAAATGGCGACCAGCACGTTCGCACCTGTCACTTCTTTCTTACCACTTCCCGTGGACTGCACATGCATGATGGCACGCTGAATGACACGCTGAAAACCAAGCGTTGGCTGGGTGTCCACCTCATCCACACCGGCAACCTGGGGAGTATTGTCCTTGATGAATGTGGACAACGACTTGCGCAAATCGTCAATGTTGGCCGAACAAGCGCGCAACACCTCGGCGGCACTGGGGTTATCCAGTAACGCGAGCAACAGATGCTCCACAGTGATGAACTCGTGGCGCTGCTGCCGCGCTTCCACGAATGCCATGTGCAAGCTGACTTCCAATTCCTGGGCAATCATGTGATTTCCTTTTACTTTGCGTTAACGTTCGACTGTAAACCGTTTCCCGCGCTGCGGTTTTTTCCATCGCCTACAACCCACTGTCACTACATCACTATTCCACCGGTTCACAGACGCATTTAAGCGGGTGACCGGCCTTATGCGCCGCCTCCAACACCTGATCAGCTTTCATCACTGCCACGTCACGTGAGTAGACGCCACACACTGCTTTCCCGTCCAGATGAATCTTGAGCATCAGACGCGTTGCTGTTTCCAGGTCCTTGCCAAAAAACTCCTGAATAACCACCACCACAAACTCCATCGGTGTGTAATCATCATTGAGCATCACCACTTGGTACATCTGCGGAGGTTTGACCCGTTCGGTTCGCCTCTCCAGCACAACCGCGCCCCCCTCGTCATAATCCGGCTTGGGTACAGAAGGCTCAGGTGGTTTGATCGGGAATTTTGTAGCCATGAAATCCATTCTATCGGCGCCTTTGCAGTTTTGCTCGGCCCATCTGAATTGGAGACAATTAGGGGCGATTCAAGCCTCAAACATCAATAAATTTTGAAAACGTGCACACCTCAGGCCTGAAACACCATGTCTCCACCCACCAGCGTGGCCCGAACGCGCCCGGGCAATTCATAGCCACCAAATGGCGTGTGCCGCCCCTGGCTACGCAGTGTCGCTGGCTGCACAATCCAATGGGCCTGCGGGTCAAAGATGCATATGTCTGCCACACCCCCGACAACGAGCCGCCCAGCCCCGCCCGCTCCCAACGAGCCACCCAAAACGTCCACACCACGGTTGGTCACGGTTGCCAACGCACGGTGCAAGGGAATACCGTCGTCTTGTGCCCATTTCAGCGTCAAACTGAGCAACAACTCCAGCCCGGTAGCACCTGGCTCACTTTGGGCAAAAGGCAGGGTCTTGGCGTCCTCATCTATCGGCGTATGGTCAGACACCAGGGCATCAATGGTCCCATCTCCCAGGCCGGCACGCAAAGCATCACGGTCACGCTGCTGACGCAATGGCGGATTCAAACGCATGCGGCTGTCAAAATAACCCAAATCCATATCACTCAAATGCAAGGAGTTGATGCTGACGTCACAGCTGACAGGCAGCCCTTGCGCCTTGGCTTGGCGCACAAGGGAAACCCCGTCAGCACTACTTAATCGGCACAAATGAACACGTGCCTTCGTAGCACGCACCAGTTCGAAAATGGTGTGCAAGGCAATGGTTTCGGCCGCTACCGGAACACCGCTCAAACCCATGCGTAGTGCCAAAGGGCCACTGGCAGCAACACCTTTGCCTAAGTACAACTCTTGCGGACGCAACCACACAGCGTACCCAAAAGTACTGGCGTATTGCAGCGCACGCAACAGGACCTGGGTATTGACCAAAGGCACCTCCGCCTGGCTGAAAGCAACGCAACCGGCATCCGTCAGGGCCAACATTTCAGTCAACACTTCACCTTCGAGCCTGCACGTCAATGCACCAAGCGGGAACACGCGCGCCAGATTCAAACGCTGGGCACGGTAGCGCAGCATCTCCACCAAACCCGCCTCATCCAGCACCGGGTCCGTATCCGGCGGGCAAACCACACTGGTGACACCGCCTGCCACCGCCGCCGCCAGTTCCGAGGCCAACATACCGGCATGCTCTTGACCAGGCTCACGCAGGCGCACCTGCAAATCCACCAAGCCTGGCATGACGATGCAATTCGATGCATCAATCACCCGATCAGGCAAAAAATCATTTTCTATTTTTTTTATAGCTACTACCGCTTGATCCACGAGCGCCACATCGGTTTTTTCGTCAAATCCGCTGGCCGGATCAATCACCCGCCCACCTTGGATCAGTATCTTCATTGCACAGCCCCCCGTGGATCAGCATCGTTGCCGGCCACAATACCCATGACCGCCATGCGCACGGCGATACCAAAAGTCACTTGCGGCAAAATCACACTTTGGCGACCGTCCACCACAGCCGAATCAATTTCCACCCCCCGGTTGATCGGCCCCGGATGCATCACGATAGCATCAGGCCGCGCCACCCGCAACTTTTCCGCAGTCAAGCCATAACTTCTGAAGTATTCGTTCTTGGACGGCAACAACGCGCCACTCATACGTTCATTTTGCAACCGCAGCATGATGACGACATCACAACCTGCAATTCCTTCTTCGAGATCATGAAAGACACGCACGCCCATATGGCCAAGGTCAGAGGGCACCAATGTCCTGGGTCCGACCACCCGTACATCAGGACACCCCAAGGTAGTCAGTGCATGGATATCGGAGCGCGCCACACGTGAGTGCAGGATATCCCCCACAATGACAACAGAGAGATTGGAAAAGTCCTTCTTGTAGTGCTGGATAGTAAACATATCGAGCAAACCCTGGGTCGGATGGGCATGGCGTCCGTCCCCTGCATTGATGACATGCACATGCGGCGCCACGTGCTGGGCAATCAGGTAGGGCGCGCCGGACTCGCTGTGGCGCACCACGAACATGTCTGCGGCCATGGCACTCAAATTGGCAATGGTGTCAAGCAGTGATTCCCCCTTGGACGCCGAAGACCGCGCAATATCCAGGTTGATCACATCGGCAGACAGACGTTTGGCCGCGATCTCAAAGGTCGTGCGGGTACGGGTGGAGTTTTCAAAAAACAGATTGAAGACACTTTTACCACGCAGCAGGGGAACTTTTTTGACCTCCCGGTCGCTGACCGAAACAAAATTGGCAGCAGTTTCCAGGATATGGGTCAGTATGCTTCTGGGAAGACCCTCGACCGAGAGCAAATGTACCAGTTCGCCATGCTTATTAAGTTGTGGATTACGCTTGTAGAGCATCCCTAGCGCTCCCTGACATCAAAACTGAACACGCCCGCCTCGCTACGCGCCAGCGCCAGCGACTGACCGGCCCCCAAAGTAACCCGGGCAGCAGCAAAGTCAGCTTGCACCGGCAGTTCGCGCCCCCCCCGGTCCACCAGCACAGCCAGGCGCACACACGCCGGGCGTCCATAATCAAACAATTCATTGAGCACCGCGCGCAATGTTCGGCCCGTGTAGAGCACATCGTCAAGAATCAGGATGTCAGCGCCATTCACATCAAAAGGCAAAACCGTCTGTCCGCCCGAGGACAAACCACGCTGGGCAAAATCATCGCGATGCATGGCCGAGGAAATCTTGCCTGCGAGACCCGGTAATTGCAGATCACGCTGCAAGCGTTGTGCCAGCCAGGCCCCACCCGAAATGATCCCCACCAAACGGGTATCGGCACGACAAACCGCCCGCACACCACGCTCCAACTCAAGATAGAGCGCCTCCGCATCCAAAACCAGGGTACTCACACCAATCTCCTTAAAAACTGCTCCAGAATAATGCATGCCGATTGGGCATCGGTATCCCCCGCCCCCTGCGCCAAGGCTTCCGTTGTACTGTAACGTTCATCAACCTCGAACACGGGCAATCCAAATCGGCCATGCAACTGACGCCCGAATTTTTTGGCACGCGCAGTGTTTTCATGCGCTGAACCATCGGGATGGTAAGGAACGCCAATCACGATAGCATCGGGCAACCATTCTTTTATGTGCTGCTCAATCAGGGGAAAACGCGCATTGCCCTGCGCATGCACGGTGCCGATAGCCTGGGCACTGCGCAACAAACGGTTACCCACCGCCAGACCGGAACGTTTCAATCCGATATCAATCGCCAGAAAGGTCTGCAATGCTTCCAATGGCAAACAGCCCCGGGTCACGCATGGCCGACTTGGGATGAAATCATCCAAGCCTGCAATCCCAACAAGGCCAGCGCCTTGTCATAGCGTTGCTCCACGGGAGTGTCAAAGATAAGCGTGTGATCAGCCCCGACTGTAAGCCAGCTATTTTCAGCCAGCTCGGTCTCAAGTTGCCCCTCTCCCCAAGCCGAATACCCGAGAGAAACCAGCACCCTGCGCGGTCCGGCCCCGGACGACAAAGCTTCGAGAACATCTTTGGAGGTCGTCATCTCAAGCCCTCCGGGAATGGACAAAGTGGATGCATACGAAGTCTGCTCAGGTCTATGGGCCCCGGTAAATATCGACTCATGCAAAACAAAACCACGCTCAATCTGAACCGGGCCACCCTGGAAGACAGGGTTTTCACTGATGTCTGATCGGTTCAGTGGTAAATCCACCTGGCTGAACAAGGTAGCAAGCCTGATATCCGTCGGTTTATTGATCACCAACCCCAAGGCACCACGCGCACTGTGTTCGCACACGTAAACCACACTTTTGGAAAAAATGGCATCTTCCAGCGCTGGCATTGCAATCAGAAAATGATTGGTAAGGTTAATAGGTACAGAATCGCCAGACATCCAGGAATTTTAGCGGCTGAAATCAAACAGACTCCCTGGCCGCGCAATAACTGCGCACCAAGCCCAACAACTCATCTTCCGAGTAAGGTTTGCCCAGGTAATGGTCAACCCCCAGCTGCTTGGCATGCTCACGGTGTTTCACCGCAATGCGCGATGTGATCATGATGATAGGCAGATCACTCAGATTGGCATCGCCACGGATGTTGCGCGCCAGATCGAAACCATCCATGCGTGGCATCTCGATGTCGGACAAAACCACCGCAGGACGCTCTTCCTGCAATTTCTCCAAAGCATCCAGTCCATCTGAGGCCAATGTCACCCGATAGCCCTCACGCTTGAGCAAACGCTGGGTCACACGTCGCACCGTGATCGAATCATCAACAACCAACACCAAAGGCACCTGACTCACAGTCGCGGACGGGAGTGACGGGCTGGCGACCCCAGGAGAAGACGGCATCGCGCCGGGTACGCCAACCGTTTCCAGGCCTGAACGGTATAAACGACGTGCCTGCTCTCCGTACACGGCAGCCAACGCCACCGGGTTGTAAATCAAGGCAACCGAACCGGATGGTAATACCGATACAGCCGCCAACCCAGGCAAATGCACTAGTTGGGGGCCAAGGTTTTTCACCACCACTTCACGGTTGCCCAGCACCTCGTCCACATGCATGGCAAGACGTTGCCCTGCGCTTCGGAACACCGCAACCGCCTGGTACTTGGCCTGCATTTCACCGCTCTGCGCCGAAACCTGCAGCAACGACCCACCCCAGAAAAACGGAATGGTCTGGCCCGCCATATCAAACCCGCCGGTTTTGTAGGCCTGCGCAACCGCCGCAGCCGGGGTACGCAAGACCACCTCTACCAAACCTGAAGGAACCCCGATGGTGAAATCAGCCATACGCAACATCACCACCTGCGTAACAGCCGTCGTCAAGGGCAACACCAAAGTGAACGTAGTACCCAAGCCGGACTCAGACGATGTTTCGATGCGTCCACCCAAGGAATTAACCTCTGCCCGGACCACATCCATGCCAACGCCACGTCCCGATAATTCCGTGACTTTGTCAGCGGTCGAAAAACCTGGCATCCAGATCAGGTTGGCTGCCTCACTGGGCGAGAGTTCAGCATCAGCAGCTATCAAACCATTGGCAATCGCTTTTGCCCGAATTTTCGCCAGATGCAAACCAGCACCATCGTCCCGGAAAGACACCGATACGTCGTTGCTCTCCTGTTTGATGTGGATGCTTATCGTGCCGACTGGCGACTTGTTCGCACTGGCGCGCACAGCAGCACTTTCAATACCATGCGCCACCGAATTACGCAGGATGTGCTCGAATGCTGGCGCCATACGCTCCAGCACACCACGGTCCATTTCAATAGACCCGCCGCTAATATCGAGTTTGACCTGCTTTCCTGCATCCTTACCCGCCTGCCGCACCACCCCGTACAGCCGCTCGGAAATACTCTCGAATTCGGTCATGCGCGTGCGCAACAAATCACGTTGCAGTTCACGCGCCTGGCGCCCCTGTGCAATCAGATCGTCTTCCGCTCCTTCGATGGAGCGCTGCAAGTTGCGTTGCACGGTTGCCACGTCATGCACTGACTCGGCCATCATGCGGGTGAGTTCCTGCACACGCGTAAAACGGTCAAACTCCAGGGGGTCAAATGCCTGCGCCGAATCCTTGGTTTGCGCCAGACGCGACTGCATCTGTGACTCGGACTGCAATTCAACGTCCCGCAACTGATTCCGCAAACGATCCAGATTACCACTTAAGTCGACCATCGAAGACCGCAATTGCGCCAAATGCGCTTCCAGGCGTGCGCGTGAAATCATCACTTCACCGGCTTGGTTGACCAAGCGGTCAACCAACTGGGAACGCACGCGAATCGACTGCTGTGCGGACGAACGTGCGATCACGACCGGCGCAACAGCCTGCGACACCTCTTTCGAAACACCAGATGCTGTTTCTGCTGCTGACTCTTCTGGCGCAGGCGCTGCACCCAAACGGTTGAAAGCATCCTGTATGGCGTCGAAACGCGCAAGCAAAGGCTCCAACTGCACGGATTGCAATTGCTCCACACCAATTTGCTCGATGCTGGACTCCATGCGGTGGGCCATTTCGCCCAGACGCATGGCTCCCGCCAGGCGTGCACTGCCTTTGAGCGTATGCAACACGCGCAATACTTGGCGGCGCGCATCCAGATCGTCCGGATGGGCTACCCATTGACGCAATCCTGCCGCAATATTCGGGAAGAATTCGGCAGCCTCTTCCTCAAAAATCGGGAAAAGATCATCGTCAAGATGGTCAACGGCATCAATATCGTCATCGTGGGAACGGGCAACAGTCAATGGTGCAGCAGCCACAGACACGGGAGTCGCAACTGGCTGCGGTGCTGCCGGGACGGTCACGGGAACCTCGACAGACTCTGGCGCCTCCAACGGGATTTCTTCGTCCGGCGGCAAAGCATAATCATCCAGCGCATCAGACTCCCGAACGGGCACGGGTTCGGGGAATTCCGTATCGATGATCCGTTGCAATGCAACCAGGATGGCTGGGTCCGCTTCTTTGAGGAATCCGGCTGCAAACTGGTGCAGCAAACGGCGTATATCCTCCGAGGCATTGGTAAAAACCTGTGCCAGTTCTGCGCTGCCCTGGCGGTGAACCTGAACATGCTGCAAAGCCTGTTCCAGTAAACGCGCCATCTGGGACAAGGCCATAAAGCCAACCGTCGCCGAACTGCCACGCAGCGAATGCGCCAGACTGACAAGCGACTGCGGCAATGGCACCTGAAGTTCCATAGCCCATTCACTCATCTCCGTCTGCAACCGCCGTGACCACTCATCGGCCTCGTTCAGATAGACGTTGTAAAGAGGAATGCTCAGACGCAAGGAGCCAATGACCTTCACGGACTCTTCTGACTCATCCTCCAGAGCCACAGTCTCCTGTGGTGGCACTGTGGTCGGTTCCACGACCTCGGCCACAACATCACCAGGCAAGGGCGCCTCCTCCTTGGCCTCTTCCTTGGGATGTACCTGCTCCACCTGCGGCTGCTGCAGGGCAACCGGTTCCGGCTTGCTTTCTTCCTTCAGCGCGGTAAAGTCAAAGTCACCAAAATCCCCCTCTATGACCTCTGTTGCAGCGCGATACGCCTCCGAGGCGCGGCGTGCATCCTCGGCATTAAATGCCTGGGTCGCTTCAAAGCCAAAAGTCTGGGTGGCAGCAAAATCTGTTCCTGGGGTCGAAGTCTGCGCATCCTGCGTCCCTTGCTCCTGCGAAGCAACCTCGGTCTTTTCTTCCACCTCAACTGGCTGCATTGCAACCGAAGCCGTCGGCTGACCGGACGCCTCCTCTACACGCTCCACCACCGCCACTGCAGACAGGTCAACAAGCTTCGACTCCTCCAGACCAGGCTCAGGCGCTGCCTTGACCGCCACATCATCATCCCCTGCGGGTGCACGCAACGGAACCCACCGACCATGAAGTCGCAAGGAATCGGCAGACTTGCGAAAGTCCTGTGCATTCCATGGCACGCCTGAATGGCTGGCAATATCCTCCACCCAATTGCCGAAAGCTTGCATGGCACTGGTGGCGGCAGTAATCAAATCAGAGCTGGCAGGACGCTGCTCGGCAAGCCAAGTGTTGAGAAGTTGTTCGAAAGACCACGCCGCCTCACCAAACTCGGTCAGGCCAACCATACGCGAGCTGCCCTTGAGGGTGTGGAAAGCACGCCGCAGAGTCGTCTGTTCAGCCAGATCGGCGGGATTGAGTGCCACCGCCTTTGCTGCGGCCAAGCCGTTTTGCACGACCTCACGCGCCTCGTCCAGGAATATCTCCAACAACTCCGCATCGTCATCATCAACCGGAGCAGGAGCAGGAGCAGGAGCAGGAGCTGCGGGTGCAGGCGCAACCGCAACGGGTGGACGGGCATCGGCAGCAACCGCTGTGGCCGCAGTTTTTTCCACTGGTTGCGCCGGAGGAATCTCCTTGTTGACTGCAGCAACCACCGGTTCGCTGACTGTGGCGCGGGCCGTCTCTTGCGCCACCGCCACAGGTGGCGTGGTATCAGACACAGACACTGGTTTGGCAGCTACTTCCACCTCTGCCTTGGGCGCAGCTGAACGCTCACGCCCCATCAAGGGTTTGAATTCCCCCAGATCCTCGTCATAGACAAATAACTTCTTGGCCAGTGACCGCTGGTAACTCAGCATGTCAATGAGAAAACCCAAGGCTCCCAGGCTGTTACCTAGTTTCTCAAAAATGCCGCGCCGTGCAGTGGACTCATCAACCTCATCCACCAGGAATTTCTCAACACTTGCGCGCATGCGTAACGCTGCGAGAGCGGGTTGATCCAGACCCAGTACCGAAAACACGCCACGCATTTGCGCCAACTTGCTGGGAACCTCATGCAAGGGCGACCGATCCTGCGGGTTGCGGAAGAACTGATCCAGCGCGTGCTCAACCTCACCCAGCGTGGTTCTGAGCTCATCAACCACACTGCCCATGGTCTGGCGATCACTGACACGCCGGTACAGATCCTCCATCCAGGATTCCAAGGGCTCCGGCTGGCCACCCACCCTGACGTGCTCCAGGCGCTGTGCAAGCCGCGCACCGCGCTCGGCCATATCGTGCTCGGTCGGGTCCAGATCATCGTAGGCCGCTTCAAGATACAACACCGCCGTGGCGACCTCCATAGCCACCGACGGGGTCGGCATGGCCCCGGAGCGTGCCGTGGTATCAACCGTCTGCACCAGGGCACGTGCCAATTCAGCACCTTCCGCATGCAACTTGATAACCGAATCGGCAACGGAAGAAAACTGCTCCAGCACCCCCCTGAGCCGATTCGTATCGCCACCGGCCAACGCCGACCAGGTTTCAGCTGCAGCAGCAATCCGCTTGCGCGCCAACACCATCATGGCCGGATCGAATCGACCAAACTGCTCCGTCTCATAATCAATCGGCTTGCTTCGAACCAAGCCGTAGGCCACGCAAACCGCATCCAGAAGGGGCGCGTTCGTCGCGGGAGCCGGTTGCGTGATGGAACAAAAGAAAAGCAGGTCGTGCGCCAGACGCTCGGAGATGGCCGGATCACCCTTGGCCAATGATGCATACTGCCCCAGGACACGTGATGCTGCGCGCTTGGCATACACATCACCAGGACACAGGTTCAGGGCGAGCGCCTCGAAAAACGCCGCACACACCATCCAGAATGAGCGTGGCTCCATACGCTGTTGCGCAGCTGCCAAACCGACACACAGAACACTCATGCGACGCGCTGCCTGAATATCACCCGACTTCATCACCCGCAACACGTCCTGATCCATTTTGGAACGCAAACCGGGCGAATACGGCAAGGCCGTGACACCAGGGGGCAGCGCAACATCCTGCCAACGCCACTCCTGTGTCCATAAATCAGCCGGATGCGCCTTATCTGCGCCAATCAGCTCGAGCACCGCACGGTACTGAGGAAACAAGGCCACAGGTGAAGCCTTTTTGCCCTTGAGTACGCCTTCGAGGTACTCCATCAGGGCGAAACTCGCGCGCTCGACCTTGAGTGTTGCATCCTCGCTGCATTGTTCGGGATGCTGCACAAATTTCTGCGCCAACGCTTCCATGGCGCGAAGCACCTTGGCCGGCGCTGTCAATCCGACCATTTCCAGGGCACCTACGGCCTGGTGTAATTGTTGGCGCGCGATACGCAGTTGGCTGGCATCGAGTTCGGACAGATTCGCCCCTCTGGCCAACTCGGCATCACGCACAAAACGCTTGAGCGCCTTGGCCGCGCCATCCAAAGATTTGCGAAGTTCGTCCAGCACCCAGGCCAGGGGGCCAAGATCGCTAGCCGCTAGCTCATTATCGCCTGGAGCGACGGAATTCGGTGACATGTGCTCAGTCTCTCCTGTGGTCTCTTTACTGAGGGGATGCTCGCGGATCGACTATGCGCTGATCTTGAAACGCGAAACCGACTGGCGCAACTCTTCCGCAATGCGGGAGAGTTCACGCACTTGTGACGCCGTTGCACGGGTGCCCTCACCGGTTTGCTCCGTCACCGCAAAAATGTGCTGGATATTGTCAGCCAGGACATTGGCCATACCCGCTTCACGTGAAGCCGAACTCGAAATCTGTTCGATCAAGTCCGCCACACGACGTGACACCCGATCAATTTCGGTCAACGCAGTACCTGCATTGTCAGACAGTTTTGCCCCTTCCACAACACCATGCGTGGAGCGTTCCATAGCGCCGATGGCATCTTGCGTATCGGTTTGAATCGCCTTCACCAGCGCAGCAATCTGGCGTGTGGCATCACCGGAACGTTCAGCCAGCCGCTGCACTTCCTCCGCAACCACCGAGAAGCCACGTCCGGCCTCCCCTGCGGACGCCGCCTGGATGGCTGCATTCAACGCCAACACGTTCGTCTGTTCCGTAATATCCGAAATCAGTTCGGTAATTTCACCGATCTCCTGCGACGATTCGCCAAGGCGTTTGATGCGCTTGGATGTATCCTGAATCTGGTCACGGATGGCATTCATACCGCCGATGGCGTCTTGCACGGCCTTCAAGCCAGACTCAGCAGCCAACAAGGATTGGCGCGCCACCGAAGCCGACTCCTGGGCCTGCTCCGACACGCCATTGATGCGTGCCGCCATATCCACGACCGCCTTGCCGGTGTCACGAATTTCATGCAGCTGCTCATTGGATGCTGCCAGAAGTTCGGTGGACGTGGCATCCACGTCAGACGTGGTCTGGGCCACACGGGTCGCCGTATTTTGCACGTTTGCCACCAGGGATCGCAACTCTTCCACCGTGTAATTCACAGAATCGGCAATGGCACCCGTAATGTCTTCCGTCACCGTGGCTTCCTGGGTCAAGTCGCCTTCGGCCACCGTCTGCAACTCATTCATCAAACGCAAAATGGCCGCCTGATTGGCGTCATTGACCCGTTTGGCCTCCTGCTCCTGGCGCACGGCCTCCAGGCGGTGCTGCTCGGCCACAATCTGGCGCCTGCGGCTGTCTTGCAATTGCACGTACGACAAACTACCCGCACAGGCAAGAGCAAAAATCGCCGCCAATATCAAAATGGCCAAAGCCCCGCCACCCACGCCCGTCTGGGTCGCCAACACCCCCTGGATGTCTTCCAGTCCCCGCCGCAACGGTTCGCTATCCGTAATGATGGCATCCTGTGCCTCGCGCGCCGCAACCAAGCCCTGCAGATTGCCCAGAATCGAACTTGCCTGCACACGTGTATCCTCATACAGTTTGAGCAAGCCGTTCAGCTGTTCACGCATGGCTGCATCCTTGGCCGCCGACAGCCGCAACTCGGAACTACCCGAGAGCAATCCGCGCGCAATTTCCTTGAATGTGTTGAGATCCTTACCCAGCAAGAAAACGGCCTCGGGGCTGACACCTTCGGCTGTCAGGAACTCGTTGGAGGACTTACCGATACGCTGCGTCAACATTGTCAACTGTCCGACGGCGGATATCTCGACCGGGGGTGCGTTTTGCTGCAATTTCAGCGCCATGATGGCTTCCGTGATTTCCAGCAGATCCGAAGATTGGCGATTGATCAGACGCAAGGCAGCGCCAATCTGGGTCAGCACCTTTTCTTGCGACAAGACAGTCCTGGCGCTTTTCTCCGCCCGGTCCACCAAAGGCATCAACTTCGCCAGCTGCGGGCTGTATTCATCACCCACAGACTGCAGGTGCAGTTCGTCATCCCCATCACGCAAACCCCGGGTGGATTTTGCCAATATACCCACACTTTCCGACACCTCGGGAAACGCCTTGGCACTGCCCACCACAGCCTGTGATATCGACTTGGCCAGACGTTGCGATTGCATTAAGGCCTGACCGGTCACACCAAGTTGCTGCGCCACCTTATCCGATTGATTCAATGCATACAGCGTCACCGCCGCCAATATGAGCAATGCAGAACCCAACATAAAAAAGAGTGTGCGCTGATGCTGCACCACCGTGCGACGCCCCAGGACAGGAATGGAAACCAGATCGCCCCTATCCCTCGCAGACATGGACTCCTGATCCACACTACCATGCTCATCAACAGTAGTAGCCCCAGCCTGTCCGGTGATCGCCACGGTTGGGTCCATAGCATCGTCCGGCATGGCAAGACTCAGCCGCGAATCCAGCTCGGAATCCGACGGTTTTTTGGAAAAGAGGTTCTTCAATTGATCAACGACGGACATGGTGAGGCCTTACGGTGTTGTCTAAGCACTGATATTCAAAAATTGAGGAGTCTGGGACAAGATGCGCAGGTCAATTTCCTGCCAACGCCCTCCAGAAGCATCGACGAATCGATTGCCAAAATAAACTGGGGCACCCTGCTCAGGCGGAGATGAAGATACAAAGGCATCGGCGCCGCGCAGCCCCAATAACCCGTCAATCTGCAATGCACAATTCACCTCGAGGGCAACATTGATGGTGACCACACTGAGATCGGTGGCAGGGGGCTCGGTTCGGGCGCTACCGCCACTCTGGGCAATAAAGTCCGCCAGGTCAACAACCCCATACAGCCCCCCCCGAATATTCAGCACACCGCGAAACCACGAACGTGCATACGGCACTGCCTGAAAATTGGTCAAGGGGTAGATTTCCCCAGATTGTGCCAACGGCAGCAACAAATTATTGCCACCCACACGCACCGCCAGCCAAGCCACAGAGGCGCCCTCCAATCGGGCAGCCTGCAATCGGCTGGCAAGCCGGGTCTGAAGTTCTCGAAGTGCTTCGCGTTTAGCCATGAAACAGGTGCATTAATCCAGGGCTTTGATCTTGGCGAGCAATTCGGCTGCATCCACCGGCTTGGTCACGTAATCACGTGCACCCTGGCGCATACCCCACACACGGTCCGTTTCAAGGTTCTTGCTGGTACACATGATGATGGGAATGGCAGAATACTCCGGCGTGCGGTTGATGGCCCTGGTCAGTTGGTAACCATTTTGCCCTGGCATCACCACATCCATGAGAATAAGGTCCGGTTTCTCTTCGGCCAGCCGTTTGAACGCTTCATCGGCATTTTCCGCCGAACGCACCGCATATCCAGCCTTTTGCAGCAGGTTGGTCAAAAACATGATTTCGGTTTTCGAATCATCAACAATAAGAACCTTATTTATTGCCATCAATTTTCTCCTTGCGTAACTGACCCAAACTGCCGCACTGCCTGCAACAACTGATCTTTGGTAAACGGTTTAGTCAAATAATCCTGCGCACCAACCATACGCCCACGAGCCTTGTCAAAAACTCCATCCTTGGACGATAACATCACCACAGGAACTGTGGCATATTTTTCATTGCGCTTGATGATGGCACAAGTCTGGTAGCCATCCAGCCGGGGCATCAAAATATCGCAGAAAATGAGCTGCGGCTGAAAGTCATTGACCTTGGCCAGAGCGTCGAACCCATCCTCCGCCAACAACACGGAGTGGCCGCCCTGCTTGAGAAAGATTTCCGCACTACGGCGGATGGTATTGCTGTCATCAATGACCAGAACTCTGACGGAGAATGCTGCGGTACTCAAAAGACGTTGCTCCCAAAGTAATTTCTATGCGGTCAGTAACCGCATCCCCTCAAGCTGAACCATAGCAAAATCTTTCCCTGAGTGCACCATCATAAACATCCAGGCTTTTGCTCCGCTCGCAGCTTAAATGGGCTTCGAATAGAATGCAAGGATTGTATAGATGCAGTCTGCGCAAAACGTACATTGCTTTCCAAAAATAAAGTTGACTGGTCTGCCCATCCAGTTGAAGTCCCTGTACAAAAACCATGAGGACTATACCAACCAATCCAACAACCGCCATGAACAGCAACAATGATAGCCCTTCTGTCTGCATCATGGTTTTCAACGCAAACGATCCCAGCGGCGCAGGAGGTATCGGCGCAGACGTCAGCGCAATTGTTTCCGTTGGAGGCCACGCACTGCCCGTCGTGACAGGCGTTTATGCCAGCGATACAGCCGCCATAATGGCCCATTTCCCAATGGACGATGAAGCGGTCAACGAGCAAGCGCGCGTGATCCTGGAGGACATTCCAGTACAGGTTTTCAAGGTCGGATTTGTCGGCTCGCCCGAGAATGTGAGCGTGGTAGCCGAACTGGCATCTGACTACGCCAACATCCCTTTGGTGGTCTACATGCCAGACCTGTCGTGGTGGCAAGAAGACCAGATTGACTTGTACCTGGATGCCTGCAAGGAATTGTTATTGCCATTAACCACGGTGTTGGTTGGGAACAACAATACGCTGTCCCGCTGGCTGCTCCCCGACTGGGATGCCGAGCGTGCACCCACCGCACGCGACCTCGCCCGCGCGGCATCCGAGTACGGTGTGTCCTATACCCTGGTTACCGGGATTCCCCTGCCCGATCAATTCATTGACAACGTGCTATGCACACCAACCGCCGTGTTGTGCAGCAACAAATTTGAACGCTTTGATGCCGTGTTCACCGGCACCGGCGATACGCTGTCCGCCGCTCTGGCGGCACTGGTCGCAGGTGGCGGCGAATTGTCTGAAGCGACAACGCAAGCCCTGGTTTATCTGGACCATTGCCTGGAAAGTGGTTTTCGCCCCGGCATGGGAAACGTCCTGCCAGACCACCTGTTCTGGGCACATCCGCAAACCAGTGACGAATTCGAAGAATCCGCTTTTGAACTCTCTCCCAATGACACACGACACTAACAACAACACCGACTGCAACCTGCAACTTTTCCAACGTGCGCAAAAAGTCATCCCTGGCGGCGTGAATTCTCCGGTGCGCGCCTTTCGCGCTGTGGGCGGAACACCCCGGTTTGTGGCGCGTGCACAAGGCGCTTATTTCTGGGATGCCAATGGCAAGCAGTACATCGACTACATCGGATCATGGGGTCCCATGATCCTGGGCCACGGACACCCGGACGTTCAGGAAGCCGTACGCAAGGCAGCGCTCGACGGATTTTCATTCGGCGCCCCCACCGAACGCGAAATCGAGCTTGCCGAAGAAATCTTGCGCCACGTGCCCAGCATGGACATGGTGCGTCTGGTCAGCAGCGGAACCGAAGCCGGCATGAGCGCCATTCGCCTGGCACGCGGCGCAACCGGGCGCAACAAGCTCATCAAATTTGAAGGTTGCTACCACGGCCACGCCGATGCGCTGCTGGTCAAGGCCGGTTCTGGCCTGGCCACCTTTGGCAACCCCACCAGCGCCGGAGTCCCCTCAGAGGTGGTGCAGCACACCCTGGTGCTGGAATACAACAACGTGGAGCAACTGGAACAGGCCTTTGCCCTGCATGGCAAGGACTTGGCGTGCCTGATCATTGAACCCATTGCCGGGAACATGAACTTTGTGCGCGCCACTGTGCCCTTTATGCAACGCTGCCGGGAGTTATGCACCCAGCACGGCGCATTGTTCATTTTTGACGAAGTCATGACCGGGTTTCGCGTGGCCCTGGGTGGCGCGCAAAGCGTCTATGCCGCACACATTCCGGGCTTTGCGCCCGACCTGACAGTCATGGGCAAGGTCATAGGCGGGGGCATGCCACTGGCTGCGTTCGGCGGCAAACGCGCCGTCATGGAACATCTCGCACCACTGGGTCCCGTGTACCAGGCGGGCACCCTGTCTGGCAATCCGGTCGCCACGGCCTGCGGCCTGGCAACCCTGCGCGCCATCAGCCAACCAGGTTTCTTTGAGACCCTCAGCGCCAAAACCCGGCTGCTGATGGACGGCCTGAAAAATGCCGCCAACCAGGCCAGCGTTCCTTTTTGTGTGGATAGCGAAGGCGGCATGTTTGGCTTTTTCCTGTTCGATGCCTTGCCACAAAACTATGCCCAGGTCATGCGTACCGATGCACAGCGCTTCAATACGCTGTTCCACGGACTTCTGGAACGCGGCGTATACATAGCCCCTGCCTTGTACGAAGCGGGCTTTGTCAGCGCGGCACATACCGACGACGACATCGCAGCCACCGTTGAGGCCGCTGCCAAGGTTTTTCAACAGCTATAGCCAGGGCGAGAGATTCACGGCCCCCCTACGCTCTGAAACACGCGGTACTTGTGTTATACGTTTCAAGTTTTTGTATCCATCGAAAGGACCATCTGATCCATGGTTTTTTGTAGACTTTCTGCCGACATTGAATTACTCAAAGGTGTTGCCATGGCCAAGTCGCCTACGCCCAAGCGTTCGTTGGCGAAAAATTTCGCCATGGCATCATTTATACGCCCCATGGTCGGCGCTATGGCCTGGATCACCGATCCTGGCAAAACAGACTCACATCCACCCAGTGGCGTAATAAGCCCAGTATCGGGCATCGAGCTGAGTTCCATGAAGGCTCCAATGGCCTGCGACAAACCACCCACATTGGTACGAAGATCTGATCCACTCACATCGGGCGCATCTGCGACTTCCGGGGGTAAAACGGGCACAGAATGAATCCGCGCATCGGAGATCACCTTCACGCCATCGGCGTTGTTTTCGGCTACTACTTTGAGCGGTGCCGCACTGGCATGGCCAATACCAAGGGTATCGGCGGCAAACCAGACATCCGCTGCATCATGCATCGCGCCGTCCCTGGTCTGATAGGTCGACGTTAGACCCAAAATGTTGCCTTGGTCGACGCTTGTCCCCTGCGCTGTATTCAGGCTGATAGACACAATTCCCAGCGATTCCAGTGTTTTCACTTCACCCGCATTGGTAATTCCGTCAGAGTTCTCATCAACCCAAACCATCAGGTCTTTAAAAATCTCATCCTCATTGGTGATCGAAGAATCATGGTTAACATCCATTTCCCTGAGAGCGGCATAACCGTCGGGGGCATTCTTACCATTGGCCAGCTTGGTAGAGGAACCAAAAAGCTCAGATCCATCGTTGATTGAGCCATCGGAATTGCGATCCAGTACCAGCAAGCCGTCACCACTGCTTACCCACCCTGTATGAATTGCTTGACCATCCGCTAGCAAGTCAAACTCCACGCCAGCTTTGATGCTTTGCGTTTTCACGCCATCACCATTGAGGTCAAGGACTATGGGGGTAATCATGCTCAAGAAAGGAATTTGCTGCGTAGTGATGACGGTGACTTGTTCAGGCGTGAAAGCCTTGATTTGTGTAGACGTGAAGGCCTTGACTTGTTTCTCGGTTAACGCGCCTAATTGATCTGCACTCAATGTCTGAATTTGCACAGTCTTCAACGCCGCAATCTGTGCGGGAGTCAATCCGGCAATGTCCTGCGCTTCCACAGCCTCAATCTTCAACGAAGGAATGGCCTCGGCCTTGATGCCAGATATCTGTGCTTTATTCAGTGCGGCAATTTGATCCGTCGTCAGTGCTGCCACTTGGCTAGCCTTGAACGCCGCCATCTGTGTTGTCGTTAGCGCCGACAGATTCTCAACCCCGATTGCCTGCACTTGTTTGGCACTCAAAGCCCCCAGACCCGCCTTGCTGAACGCTCCGATCTGGGGTTGCGTGAAAGCTGCCATCTGAGCGAGAGTCAGGCTTGGTATTTGCACCGCAGTGAGCACCCCCATACCCTTCTCAGAAATAGATTGGAGTTGCACGTCTGTCAAGGTCGCAATTTGCTTGGCGGTCAATGCCGCTACCTGCGCGGTAGTCAGTCCCGCAATGTCTTCGGCCTCCAGCGCGCCAACCTGGGCGACTGTCAGTCCGGACAGGGCTGCCGGACTAATGGCTGCGATCTGGGTACTATCCAATCCCATAATTTGGTCCGTCGTCAGCGCCGCCACCTGACTTACCTTGAATGCCGCCATCTGTGTTGTCGTTAGCGCCGACAGATTCTCAACCGCAATTGCCTGTACCTGTTTGGCACTCAAAGCTCCCAGACCCGCCTTGCTGAACGCTCCGATCTGGGGTTGCGTGAAAGCTGCCATCTGAGCAACACTCAAGCCTGGTATTTGTACCGCCGTAAGCACCCCCATGCCCTCTTTAGAAATTGATTGGAGCTGCGCGTCGATCAAAACCGCGATTTGCTTGGGCGTCAATGTCGCCACCTGTTTGGCGGTCAGCGCGGCAATGTCTTCAGCCTCCAGAGCGCCAACCTGGGCGGCTGTCAGCCCGGACAGGGCTGCCGGACTAATGGCTGCGATCTGGGTACTATCCAATCCCACAATTTGGTCCGTCGTCAGCGCCGCTACCTGGCTCACATTGAATGCCGCCATCTGTGTTGTCGTTAGCGCCGACAGATTCTCAACCCCAATTGCCTGTACTTGTTTGGCACTCAAAGCTCCCAGACCCGCCTTACTGAACGCACCAATCTGGGACTGCGTGAAAGCCGCCATCTGAGCAACACTCAAGCCTGGTATTTGCACCGCAGTAAGCACCCCCATACCCTCTTCAGAAATTGATTGGAGCTGCGCGTCGTTCAAAGCCGCGATTTGCTTGGGTGTCAATGCCGCCACCTGTTTGGTGGTCAGAGCTGCAATGTCTTCGGCCTCCAGCGCGCCAACCTGGGTGGCTGTCAGTCCAGACAGGGCTGCCGGACTAATGGCTGCGATCTGGGTACTATCCAACCCCACAATTTGGTCCGTCGTCAGCGCCGCCACCTGGCTGGCCTTGAATGCCGCTATCTGTGTTGTCGTTAGCGCCGACAGATTCTCAACCGCAATTGCCTGTACTTGTTCGGAACTCAAAGCCCCCAGACCCGCCTTGCTAAACGCACCAATCTGGGACTGCGTGAAAGCCGCCATCTGAGCGGCACTCAAGCCTGGTATTTGGACCGCAGTAAGCACCCCCATGCACTCTTCAGAAATTGATTGGAGCTGCGCGTCGTTCAAAGCCGCGATTTGTTTGGATGTCAATGCCGCTAGCTGTTTGGTGTTCAGAACTGCAATGTCTTCGATCTCCAGCGAGCCAACCTGGGCGGCTGTCAGCCCGGACAGGGCTGCTGGACTAATGGCTGCGATCTGGGTGCTGCTGAAAAGCGCCAACTGGGCAATGCTAAAAGCTGGCATTTGTACCGCAGTGAGCGCCCCCACACCCGCGACGGAGATGGCAGAAATCTGCGATTCACTCAATGCCTCAATTTGTGCAGACTTCAAAGCTGCGACCTGCCTAGTGGTAAGCTCCGCAATGTCTTGGTCCTCAAGCCATGTCATCTGCGTAGGTGTAAGCCCTTGCAGAGCCGCTGGGCTAATGGCAGCGATCTGCGTGCTGTCCAATGCGATGATTTGAGATTGACTCAGCGCTGCTACTTGGACAGAGTCCAACTGTGCCATCTGATTGGTCGTCAAGGCTGCAACTTGCGCGTCCGTCAGCAAGTCAATAACAAGTGTCGACATGGCATCCTCCTGAGTATCATCTACAAGACCATTATTTCATGCAACTTCGCAGATGACGAACCAATAAGTCAGCATTAACAGGGGCATCTCCGCGTTTACTGATACGCACCATGTCCAGCGGTGATGTCTTGGGCGGCTGCGTAAGGTCGGAGGATAATACCGGCACTACAGCCCATTTTTATTTCAGGAGTTCGTATTGGACAGTATTGTGCTGGTGAAGGCAGCCATCATGGGAGTGGTCGAAGGATTGACGGAGTTTTTGCCGATTTCATCCACTGGTCACCTGATTTTGGCCGGTGCCTTGTTGAACTTCGATGACGAACGGGCCAAGGTTTTCGACATTGCCATCCAGACGGGTGCCATTCTGGCGGTGATCATTGTGTACTGGCAAAAAATCCGCGACACGCTGGTCAATCTGGGTAACAGCCGTCGGGCGCAACGTTTTGTGGCCAATGTGGTCGTCGGCTTTTTGCCAGCGGCCCTGGTCGGACTGGCGGCGTACAAGCTGATAAAAACCCATTTATTCAACCCCGGCGTGGTGGCGGGCGCATTCATCGTCGGTGGTCTGATCATTCTGTGGGTGGAAAAAATCGAACACCCCAAAGTGCGCATCCAGCATATTGACGATATGTCCGGGCTGGATGCACTCAAGGTCGGGCTGGTGCAGTGCCTGGGAATGATCCCTGGCACCAGCCGCAGCGGCGCCACCATCATCGGTGGCATGCTGCTGGGGCTGTCGCGCAAGGTTGCCGCCGAATTTTCGTTCTTCCTGGCAATTCCCACCCTGGTGGGTGCCGGGGCATACAGCCTCTACAAGGAACGCGCCCTCTTGAGCATGGCAGACCTGCCACTCTTTGCCGTCGGCTTTGTGGTGTCGTTCATCAGCGCCTGGCTATGCATTCACTGGTTGCTGCGCTTCATTGCCACGCACAGCTTTGTCGGTTTTGCGTATTACCGCATTGCCTTTGGCGTGCTCGTGCTGGCCACCGCCTGGAGTGGCTCGGTACACTGGACGGCCTAAGTTTTTTTATCCGGCGCCAGGGCAATGGTGCCCATCTCATCGGCGCGCTCGGGTGCGTCCAGTCGCAGGCTAGTGACAGAAGCGCTGGTGCTGCCACCCAGGGGCCGCCCATTGGCATCAAAGCGGGACAGCGCAACCAGCATATCCGAGGCTCTGCCAGAAAAGCCGCGCTCAGAGGCCGGGCGTTCTGCCGCCTGCAACAAGCCTTCTCCTATCGCAGGGTTGGCAGAAAACGCCGCCAAGGCATCCACCAGACTGGCAACACCGGCGTGTAAATCCGGTTCCTGGGCCGTGCCCTTACCTGTCACGAACCACACGTCGGCCATGGTATGGGAGGCACCATCGCTGGTCTGGTAGCTCGATACCAGGCCCACCAGATTGCCATTGTCAATGACTGCACTCGGACTGGCGTTCAGTTGCAACTGCTGGATGTCCAGATCAACCAGCGCGTGCAATTCGCCGGGCGCGTTCACACCATCCGAATTACCGTCAACCCAGACTTTCAGGTCGCCAAAATTGGCATCTTCCGCGCTGATGACACCATCATGGTTGGTGTCGAGTTCCGCCAGTGCAATGTAGCCATCAGCGGCGCGCCCACCCGTAACCAGCGGCGTGGAGGAACCAAACAGCTCGGAGCCATCATTGATGTGTCCATCGCGGTTGCGATCCAGCACTAGCAGACCATCACCTGGCTCCACCCAGCCGGTGTGGACTTTTTCCCCGGAGGCAAGGAGGTCGAACATCACGCCTTGATCGATACTCTGAGACAGCACTGCGTTGCCATTGAGGTCCAGGATTAAGGGTGTATTAAGCTGAAAAACTTCTCCCTGCGCCAGCGAAAAACCACTCGTATTCATTACCTGCAGCTGGGCCATACTCAGCGCAGCCAGCTGTGTCGTGGTCATGGCTGCCGCCTGGACGGAACTCAACACAGCCAGGTCGCGCGTTTCGATCACCTGGACCTGTTGGGTATTCAAGACCCGTAGCTGCGCCGTGGTCAATGCAGCAAAACTGGCAGTGCTCAAGGCCACGATTGCTTCCGTGCCCAATACCCGAATACCACTGCTGCCCAGCACCACAGTGTCCGCCGTATTCAAGGCACCCATCTGCTCGGTTGAAAGAGCCGTAAGCCCGGTAGTACCCAAGGCCACAATAGCCGCCGTACTCAGAACGGCAATTCCGGCACTGCTGATAGCGGCCACCTGTGCCGTATCCAGTGCTTTAATCTGGCTGCTCGTAAGTGCGCCCACCTGCGCTGAACTCAGCACTCCGATCTGCTCAGTCCCCAAAACGGCCAGGTCGCGGGTTTCAATGGCAGCCATCTGGCGCGTGCTCAAAGCACCGAGTTGTTCAAGCGTCAATGCAGCCACCGCTGCTGTATTGAACGCCGCAATGGCCGCCGTTCCCAGGGCAGCAAGGTCCGATGTCTCCAGCGCCGCCGCCTGCTCGGCACTCAACACTGCCACTTGGGCTGTGGTCAGCGCCGCCGCCTGCTTCGTACCCAAGGCAATGATCTGCTCGGAGGAGAGTACTGCGACATCCCGCGTTTCCAGTGCCGCGATCTGGCTGGTGCTCAAGGCGCCCATCTGGTCAGCCGTCAACGCCGCCACCGCCGCTGTGTTCAAAGCCACCATCTGGGATGTGGTCAGGGCTGCCACCTGCGCCGTGCTCAGAATCACCACCTTATCGCCACCAAGTGCTGCAATGCTGGTGGTACTCAGGGCGCTGATGGTCGCCGTGCCGAGCTGCTCCAACGGCAAAACGCCCGCCGCATACAGCACGGAGGCCTGCGCCGTGTTCAAGGCTGCGATTTGCGCCGTGTTCATGGCCGCCACCTGCTGCGAGCCCATGACGGCAAAGTCGCGCGTTTCAATCGCCGCTATCTGCCGGGTACTCAAGACCACAATCTGGTCCACCGTCAAGGCCGCCACCGCCGCCGTGTTCAAGGCCACGATGGCCGCCGTTCCCAGGACGGCAATATCTGGCATATCCAGCACCGCTGTCTGCTCGGCGCTCAACACCGTCACTTGGGCTGTGGTCAAGGCCGCCACCTGCTGCGTTCCCAAAGCAATAACCTGCTCGACCGTGAGCACCGCAACATCCCGCGTTTCCATCGCCGCCACCTGCCGGGTGCTCAAGGCGCCGATCTGATCGACGGTCAAGGCCGCCACAGCTGCGGTGTTCAACGCCATGATGGCTGCCGTTCCCAGTGCGGCAATATCCGCCGTATCCAGCACTGCGGCTTGCTCCCCACCCAACACGGCCACTTGGGCTGTGGTCAAGGCCGCCACCTGCTTCGTACCCAAAGCAATCATCTGCTCGACGGAGAGTACCGCGACATCCCGCGTTTCCAGTGCCGCGATCTGGTTGGTGTTCAAGGCCGCCATCTGCTCCCCCGTCAGCGCCGCCACCGCCACCGAATTCAAGGCTGCGACCTGGGATGTGGTCAGCGACGCCACCTGCGCCGTGCTCAGGACCACCACCTTGTCGCTGCCCAGCGCGGCAATGCTGGTGGTGCTCAAACTGCTGATGGCCGCCGTACTGAGCTGCTCCAGTGGCAACACGCCCGCCGCGTACAGCGCCGAGGCCTGCGCCGTGGTCAGGGCGGCGATTTGCGCAGTATTCATGGCCGCGACCTGCTGCACGTTCATGACGGCCAGGTCGCGCGTTTCCAGCGCCACGATCTGCCGGGTGCTCAAGGCGCCAATCTGATCGGCAGTCAGCGCCGCCACCGCCGCCGTGTTCAGCGCCACGATGGCCGCCGTTCCCAATGCGGCAAGGTTTGGTGGTTCCAGCGCTGCCGCCTGTTCAGCGTTCAACACCGCAACCTGGGCTGTGCTCAGGGCTGCGGATTGCTTGGTGCTCAGGGCAACGATCTGCTCGACGCTGAGGACTGCGACATCCCGCGTTTCCAGCGCCGCCACCTGCCGGGTGCTCAAGGTGCTGATCTGATCGGCGGTCAGCGCCGCGACCGCTGCGGTGTTCAGCGCCATGATGGCCGCCGTTCCCAGGGCGGCAATATCCGCAGTTTCCAATACCGCTGCCTGTTCTGCGCTCAACACTGCAATCTGGGCTGTGGTCAAGGCCGCCACCTGCGCCGAACCCAGGGCAAGGATCTGCTCGGCGGAAAGCACGGCAACATCCCGCGTTTCCAGCGCGGCGATCTGGTTGGCATTCAAAACACCCATCTGTTCACCCGACAGCGCCGCCACCGCCACAGAATTCAAGGCTGCGACCTGGGATGTGGTCAGGGCGGCCACCTGCGCCGTACTCAAGGCCATCACCTTGTCGCCGTCAAGTGCTGCAATGCTGGCGGTACTCAAGGTGCTGAGGGCTGCCGCACCGAGCTGCTCCAGCGGCAAAACGCCGGTCGCGTACAGCACGGGTGCTTGCACCGTGGTCAAGGCGGCGATTTGCGCCGTGTTCATGGCCGCGACCTGCTGCGCACTCATGACGGCCAGGTCGCGTGTTTCAAACGCCACGATCTGCCGGGTGCTCAGGACGGCAATCTGCTCCTCTGTGAGCGCCGCAACCCCCGCCGTGCTCAATGCCTCCACCTGGGCCGCTCCCAAAGCCGCCACCTGGGCCGTGCTCAGGGCCATCACCTGCTCACGACTCAGCGCCGCAATGCTGGCGGTGTTCAATGCGCTGATGGCTGCCGCACCCATTTTCTCCAAGGGCAGCACGCCCGCAGCGTACAGCACCGAGGTCTGGGCCGTGGTCAAGGCCGCAACCTGCGCCGTGTTCAAGGCCGCGACCTGCGCCGAATTCAAAACGGCAGCATCGCGGGTTTCAATCGCCTGAATCTGGCTGGTGCTCAAGGCGGCCATCTGGTCAATCTTCAGCGCCGCCACCGCCGCCGTGTTCAGGGCCACCACCTGGGGTGCGCCCAGGGCGGCGATCTGGGCGGTGTTGAGCGACATGATCTGCTCGCCATCCAGCGCCGCAATGCTGGCGGTGCTCAAGACGCTGATGGTTGCCGGGTTCAGCTGTGCCACAGACAGCGCGCCGGCACCGTACAGCAGACTTGCCTGGGCGGTGGTCAGCGCCGCCACCTGCGCCGTATCCATGGCCGCCACCTGTTCGGTACTCAGCATGGCAATGTCACGGGTTTCAATGGCCTGAATCTGGCGGGTATTCAAGGCGCCAATCTGAGCGTTCGTCAGCGCCCCGACCGCCGCCATGCCCAAGGCCTCCACCTGGGCCGTGGTCAAGGCCTGCACCTGCGCGGTGTTGAACGCCAGCATCTGCTCCGGTGTGATTGCCGCCACATCCAGAACTTCCATGGCCACGATTTGCCGGGTATTCAAGGCTGCGATCTGTTCGTTCGTCAAGGCCTCCACCGCTGCCGTGCTCAAGGCTGCGATGGCAGCCGTGTTCAAGAGCGCAAGGCCCGCCGGGTTCAGCGCCGCCGCTTGTTCGCCGCTCAGGACTGCAATCTGGCTGATGGTCAGTGCCGCAGCCTGGGGTCCGGTGATGGCCGCAATCTGGTCCGCACGCCAGACCGCCACATCCCGCGCGCCCATGGCCACGATTTGCCGTGGAGTCAGTGCGGCAATCTGTTCGTTCGTCAGCGCCGCCACCGCTGCCGTGCTCAACACCGCGATGGCCGCCGTGTTCAAAACGGCAAGACCAGCCGGACTCAATGCCGCCGCCTGGACATCGCTCAAAATGGCAATCTGGCTGGTTTTCAGCGCTGCCGCCTGGGCCGTGTTCATGGCCGCAATCTGGTCCGGATTCAAAACGGCGACGCCCCTGGTTCCCACGGCCACGACTTGCCGGGAAGTCAAAGCGCCAACCTGCTCCGTCGTCAAAGCCGCAAGCGCCGAGGTGCCCAACACCGCCGTGGCCACTGTGTTCATGGCCGCCAGGCCCGCCGGGTTCAAGGCCGCCGCCTGATCAGCGCTCAGGACAGCAACCTGGCTGGTTTTCAGCGCTGCCGCCTGGGCCGTGTTCATGGTCGCCATCTGGTCCGGGCTCAAGGCGGCCACATCCTGGGTTTCGAGGGCGGCAATCTGCCTGGAGCTCAAGGTCGCAATCTGGTCGGTCGTCAACGCCCCCACCGCTGCCGCGCTCAAAGCCACCACCCCCGTCGTGCGCAAGACAGCAAGACTTGCCGTACCCAAAGCCGCCGCCTGGGCGTCACTCAGGGCAGCAATCTGGCTGGTGGTCAGCACTGCTGCCTGGGCTGGGGTGAGCGCGGCGATTTGTTCCGGTCGTAAAACTGCCAGATCACGCTCCCCCATGGCCACGATCTGCCGGGTGGTCAAACCCGCAATCTGGTCGGTCGTCAATGCCGCCACCGCTGACGTGCCCAAAGCAAGAAAGGTGGCCGTTTTCAACGCAGCCAGTCCGGTACTCGCCAGGGCGGCGGCCTGGGAGTCATTCAAGGCGGCAAGCTGGTTCGTTTTCAGCACCGCGACCTGGGCCGAGGTCATGGCCGCAATCTGCTCCGGCGCCATGGCGGCCAGATCGCGTGTTTCGAAGGCGGTAATCTGCCGGGTGGTCAAGGCCGGAATCTGTCCGGTCGTCAATCCGGCCACGGCCGTCGAGCCCAAGGCCGCAATCGCTGCCGTGCTTAAAACCGCAATGTCTTCGCTGGGCAGGGCCGCAAGCTGGGTGCTGCCCAACGCGGCGATCTGGGCCGTGGTCAAGGCCCGTGCCTGGGCGGTCGTCAGGCTTGCCAACTGTTTGGTGCCCAATGCTTCGATCACCGCCGGACTGAAACCGGCAACGGTTTCGGGACTGAGTGGCGCAATCGGCAAGGCACCGGAGACGTAGAAAATCAACGCCTGGGCCGTGGTCAAGGCCGCCATTTGCGTCGAAGTCATTGCCGCCACCTGCTCCGCACCCATGACGGCCAGGTCACGGGTTTCGATGGCAGCAAATTGCCTGGTGCTCAAGACCGGAATCTGTCCGGTCGTCAGCGCAGCCACCGCAGGCCCACCCAAGGCTGCCACCTGGGCAGTGTTCAGGACCGCAACCTGTGCCGTGCTCATCGCCGCTACCTGGGCGGAGCCCAGTACGGCGACATCGCGGGCTTCCAGCGCCGCAATCTGGTTGGTGTTCAGGGCGGCCACTTGCCTGGGCGTCAACGCCCCCACCTGGGCGGTGTTCAAAAAAGCAATCTGGTCGTTGGTCAACGCTCCCACAGCAGCCGTATTCAACGCTGCCACATGGGCTGCACCCAGGACCGCCAACTGTGTCGTGTTCACTGCCGGCACCTGTGCGGCACCCAGTACCGCAGCATCGCGGGTTTCTATCGCCGCAAACTGCCCGGTATTCAAGGCAGCAATCTGATCCGGCGTCAAAGCCCCCACCGCCGCCGTGTTCAACGCGGCAATGGCGCTCGTACCCAGAATATTTATATCCTCTATCTCCAGCGCGGGTGCCTGCGTGCTGCCCAATGCGCCGATCTGCTTGATGCTCAACGCAGCCACCACATTGCTGCGCAACGCCACCACCTGGGGGGCAGTCAACTCGGCAATCTGGGCGCTGGTCAGTGCCCCTGCCTGCGCGGTGGTCAGCGCAGCCATCACGGTGACGTTCAACATCGGAACGTCCACCAGCTCAAAAGCTGCAATCTGGTCAAAGTTGAGCACACCAAACTGCTCGACCGTCAGCCCGCTCACATCACTGGTGGTCAGCGCGGCAATGTCGCGCGTGCCCATCGCCGCCAACTGGGCCGTGGTAAAACCTGCGGATGCCGTGCTTTCTGTCCCGGAGTTCGCAACATTCATGACCCGGTTGACAACCATGCGAATGGCGATCAGACTGAATAAAAATCCAAACATTTGGCCTACCTCAATTGGCTTGCCTGCCCCTGACCAGAAACACTTCAGCAACAGGATGTGTCGAACCGCACCTCTTCAACTGGAAACAACGAATAGTAAATAGTACCGACTTCGGGATTTTCTGGCCAATGCGTCCCGGTGATCGGGCAAATATGCCACATGAAACCCGCCCATCTCTTGGTGATGGATGCGAAACCCGGCGCAATGGCCGGGTGGTGTTGGGATTACCTGGATTTCAAATCAAAGTAATCAGACATGCACTCGACAATGAATTACGCCAGTTTCATATCACCCGTGATATCAAAAACACCAAAGCCGCACTACAGGTGCGCCCCGAAAGCCTCCGTGGCACGTTTTTAGCCTCAAATTAGCCTAAATTCAGCATCAAATCAGCCTATAGCCCCCGTGGGACGTGCGGGAACAGCTATCAAAAACGCAGTACAGATTCTGTCGCCGCACGGCATCACGTACATCACGTGCTCTTGCCAAACACCAGGGGGATGGTACCCAGGTCATCGCTGCGCTGCGGGGTGCCCACGCGCAGACTTGGCGCCTCGTCATGGGTGCTGGTACTGGTATTGCCACCCAGCAATTGTCCGTTGGCATCGAAGCGGGCCATTGCGGCGACCATATTCGAGGTGGTCGCAAGGAGTCCGCTGACAGCGCCTGCATGGCTTGTCGTGTGCAACTGCCCTTGTGTGGTCATATCCCCAGCAGCGCTCGAATTGGCCGAAAACGCTGCCAGGGCATCCACCAGGCTGGCAACACCTGCGCGCAGATCGGGTGCCTGGGTGTTGATCTCGCTGACCGGGCTGATCCGCTTATCGGTCGCAAACCACACATCGGCCATGGTGTGTGCGGCGCCGTCGGTGGTCTGGTAGCTCGATACCAGGCCCACCAGATTGCCGTTGTCCTGGACGGCAATGGAGCTGGTGTTCAGGCTCAATTTCTGGATGTCCAGATCGACCAGCGCGTGCAGTTCATTGGTGTCGCTTTTGCCGTTCGCATTGCTGTCAACCCAGACTTTCAGGTCGCCAAAATGGGCGTCTTCTGCGCTGATGACGCCATCGTGGTCAGTGTCGAGTTCGGCCAGTGCGATATAGCCATTGGCGGCCCGCTCGCCCGTGGCCAGCAGCGTGGCGGAGCCAAACAGTTCGGCGCCGTCGCTGATCTGCCCGTCGCGGTTGCGGTCCAGCACCAGCAAACCATCGCCCGGCTCCACCCAACCGGTATTTACTTTTGAACCCGAGGCAAACAGGTCAAACTTCACCCCTTGCTGGACACTTTGGGACAGCACGCCGTTGCCATTGAGGTCCAGGATGATGGGCGTAGTCGGCAAGGCCTTGATCTGGGCCGCAGACAAGCCGCGCTGGTCCATCGCCTGTGCCTGGGTCTCGCTCAGGGCCGCCAGTTGTGCCGTGGTCATGGCTGCCACCTGGGAGGATCTCAGTACTTCCAGGTCGGGCGTCTCGATCACCCGGATTTGCTGGGTGCTCAAAGCCTGTATCTGTGCCGTGGTCAAGGCGGCAAAGCTGGCCGTGCTCAAGGCCATCACCGCCGCCGTTCCCAGCGCCCGGATGCCGCTGGTGCCCAGTGCCCGCGTGGCCGCCGTATTCAGAGCGCCAATCTGCTCGTCCGAGAGCGCCGCCAGCCCGCTCGTTCCCAGGGCCACAATGGCCGCCGTATGCACAACAGCCATACCGGCAGGGCTGATGGCTGCCAGCTGTGCCGTATTCAGTGCGCTGATCTGGTTGCTGGTGAGCGCACCCACCTGCGTGGAACCCAACGCCCCGATCTGCGCAGTTCCCAAAACGGCGAGGTCCCGGCTCTCCATGGCAAGCATCTGGCGCGTCCCCAGCGCGCCAATCTGCTCCATCGTCAAGGCAGCCACCGCCGCCGTACTGAGCGCTGCCACCTGGGCGGTGGTCAAGGCGGCGATCTGTTCTGTGGTCAGTGCCACCACTTGCTGTGTACCCATGGCGGCAAGGTCACGGGTTTCGATAGCGGCAATCTGTCTGGTGCCAAGTGCTGCAATCTGGTCGGCTGTCAAGGCGGCCACCTGGGGCTGTCCCAATGCCTCCACCTGGGCCGTAGTCATCGCGGCCACTTGTTCAGAATGCATGGCAACCAGGTCCCGTAACTCGATGGCGGCTATCTGATCGGGGCTTAAGGCCGCAATCTGTTCGGTGCTCAGAGCGGCCACTGCGGCAGAACTGAGTGCAGCAACCTGTGGGGCCGTCAGTGCAGCAATTTGCGCTGTACCAAGTTTTGCCACCATGCCCGCGTCAAACACGCCAATGATGACCGTGCTCAAAGCGGCAAGCTCCTGCGGGCTGATCTGCTCCATTGGCAGCACGCCATATATGTACAGGATGCCCCTTTGGGTCGCAGTCATGGCAGCCAACTGGTCGGAATTCAATTTGGCCAGCACATCGGGTTTGATGGCGGCGATTTGCGCCAAACCCAGGACAGGAAAATGCTCCGCCGTCAAACCAGCCACTGCCGCAGGCCCCAAAGCACCCATCTGCGTGGTGGTCAACGCGGCGATCTGCGCGGTGTTGAGTGCCGCTACCTGGCTGCTGGAGAGCGCGGCGACGGCGGTGGTACCCAAGTTCTTGACTTCTGCCGGGCTCAATTGCGCCAGTGGCAATACTCCGGTGCTGTATAGAACCATGCGTTGGGCTGCGCTCAAGGCAGCCACCTGGGCCGCGCCCACCCCGGCCAGTTGCTGTGGCGTTAATACCGCCAGATCACGGGATTCCATGGCGGCGATCTGGGCTGTGCTCAAGGCGGCGATCTGGCTGCTGGTCAGCGCGGAAAATGCGGCGGTGTTCAAGGCGGCGATGGCGCTGGTTTTCAACGCCAGAATCTGGTCGGTGCGCAAGGCAGCAACGTCCTGCGTCTGCAAGGCCGCCACCTGGCTGGTATGCAGTGCCGCCACGTTGTGCGTTGCAATGGCCTGCACCTGTTCGGACGTCAGGGCAGCGATTTGCGCCGTGCTGAACGCCTGAATTTGCCCTGTACTCAAAGCCGCAATCGCCGACGCGCCCAGTACCGGGATGTCAACCAGTTCAAAGGCGGCGATCTGGTTGAAGTCCAGTACCCCGATGTGTTCAGCCGTGAGCGCGCTGACTTCGCTGCTGGTCAGCGCAGCAATATCGCGCGTGCCCATTGCCGCCAGCTGCGCCGTGGTCAGCGCAGGCACGCTGGCAACCGACGCAGCCGTATCGGGATGAACGATGTTCATGACCCGAGTGACGACGACGCGGATGGCGATCAGACTAAACAATAAACCAAACATGGGGCCCACCTGAACTAAAAACAGCAGCAATAGAAGTACTGGTCTGCTGGCTTGCTGGTTTCGGGATTTTCAGGCCAATGCTTCCTGGAGATGGGACCAATATAGCGGGTAAAACGCGCTTAAATCAGGCGTTCTTCGGGTCGGGTGATTTTTTTCATGGGCAAGCAGCGCTCGGACAATGCCATGAGCGGTACATCGGTGTGGCTTCCGTCCCAGGTGGGGTCTTCGATGCTGTCAAAAACCTCGCGCAGCCTTTGCCCCCAGCTGCCGTGCAGCATCTTGAAATACGGATTGTTTTCGTCAATGCACACCACCTTGTCGGTCTGGAACTGGTTGACTTCGTAGACCACCATGTCCAGTGGCAAGCCGACCGAAAGGTTGGACTTCAGCGTCGAATCCATGGACACAAGCACACACTTGGCGGCCTCGTCCAGCGGGGTGTTGGGCTTGATCACCCGATCCAGCACGGGTTTGCCGTACTTGGACTCGCCGATCTGGAAAAAAGGCGTCTCCGGCGTGGCTTCGATAAAGTTCCCGGCGGAATACACCTGAAACAAGCGCATGCCCTCGCCGTGAATCTGGCCGCCGAAGATGAGGGACACGTTGAAGTCCACACCCGCGTTTTTCAGTGCACCGCCATCGCGGTCATGCACCCGGCGGATGGCCGAACCCAGAATGCGCGCCGCATCAAACATGCTTTTGGCATCCCAGATCGTGACGCCCTCGCCGTGCGGATCATCCTTGAGCCGCTCCACCTGCAATATCTCGCGCACCGACTGCGCAATGCTCAGGTTGCCCGCAGACAGCAGCACCATGAAGCGCTCGCCCGGTTTTTCGTAGATCATCATCTTGCGAAAAGTGCTGATCTGGTCCAGCCCGGCGTTGGTGCGGGAGTCGGAAAGGAACACCAGTCCGGCGTTCAGTTTGATGGCAACACAGTAGGTCATGGTCGGCCTGGATTATTGGTATGGGTTAATCAAAAAGTTCGGCGGCGCCGAGACCGCTTTCAGTCGGCATTGCCATTGGACCAGGTATCGTACGGCAAAGCCGACTGCACACCTACCTTGCCCCACGCCGCATCGGCGTTTGTGACCTGACCCACGGCAGCGCGGTGTTCGAAAAAATCGGCAGTCTCCAGCGCGCTGATCTTCTCGGCGATGGCCACGACGAACAGTTGGTTCATGGTCGTATCGTCAGCGGCAGCCAAGCGTTTAGCCGCTTGTTTGAGAGATTCGGGTAGCCGAAGGGCATAGTTACTCATGGTTACAAACTCCTTGGAATGACAATTGCGCATGCCCTGAGCGCCTGCTCAGGCGTAAGTACCGGAATACCAAAACGTCCGGCAGCTTGAAAATCCCGCAGGTTGTACGTCACGATAGCATCGGCTGTGGCATTGACAGCTGCCTCCAGAACCATTTCATCGGCAGGATCACGCAGTTGCGGTCTCCAGGTGTAGTAGGTGGCAACCGGCTCCAACAATCCGGCCAACTCCGCAAGGATGGCATCCACATCGCTACCAAGCAAACCCGATGCGGTCAATTGTGCTGGACGTTTCAAAACATCTTCGTATTCCAGAAACAGCGCAGGACTACAGCATAAGCGCAACTGCTTTTGCCGCACGAGTTGCATCAAGGCAAACGACGGTCCCAAGCGGTTGCGCACCGCCGCCACTAGAACATTGGTATCCACAACCCATCGCAGCACTTTTTTCATATCACCAATAATATCAAGGGGTTTGAATCACACCCTCTCATTGGGTTAGTTTCTTCAACTGGTACAGCGCCTCCAGGGCCTCCCGTGGACTCAGTTGGTCGGGGTTTATGGCTGCAAGCGCCGTATCCAGAGCGGATACAGCTATATTTTCTACAGCAGGCGGCGCAGCAAACAAATCGACCTGCGCATGCGCCTGTGTGGCTTGCTGCTCCAGTGAATCCAGCACATGGCGCGCCTGCCGCAGCACGGCGGCGGGCATCCCGGCCAGACGCGCCACCTGCACGCCATAGCTTTTGCTGGCCGGGCCGGCCTGGATGTCGTGCAGGAACACAATGTCGCGCCCGGACTCGGTGGCGCTCACGTGCACGTTGAGCGCGTGGTGGTGGCTTGCCGGGAATTCGGTCAGCTCGAAATAATGCGTGGCAAACAGCGTGAACGCCTGTGTCTTGTCGTGCAAATGGCTGGCAATGGCCGAAGCCAGCGCCAGGCCATCAAAGGTGGACGTACCGCGACCGATTTCGTCCATCAACACCAGCGACTGGGGCGTGGCGCTGTGCAGAATCTGCGCCGCCTCGGTCATTTCCAGCATAAAGGTTGATTGGGCATTCGCCAGATCGTCGGCAGCACCGATGCGGGTGTGAATGGCATCTATCGGCCCCAATCGGCAGGATTGCGCGGGCACGTAGCTGCCCATGCTGGCCAGCAGCACGATCAAGGCGACCTGGCGCATGTAGGTGGACTTGCCGCCCATATTCGGGCCGGTGATGATCTGCATGCGGGTCTTGGCACCCAAGCGGGTGTTGTTGGCGATGAAGTTGCCGCTGGAAAGTTCGGCCAGGCGCGCCTGCACCACCGGATGGCGCCCGGCGCTGATGTCGATGCAGGGCTCGGGCACGAACTGCGGCGCGCACCAGTCCAGCGTCAGCGAGCGCTCGGCCAGCGCACACAGCGCATCCAGCGCAGCCAGCGCCCGCGCCAGCCGCGCCAGTTGCGCAAGCGCGGGCTGCATCCGGTCCAGCACCTGCTCAAACAACCATTTTTCCCGCGCCAGGCCACGCTCCTGGGCACTGAGCGCCTTGTCTTCAAACGCCTTGAGTTCGGGCGTGATGAAGCGCTCGGCATTTTTCAGCGTCTGGCGGCGGCGGTAGTCGCTGGGCACCTTGTCCAACTGCCCTTGGCTGACCTCGATGTAAAACCCATGGACCCGGTTGAACTGCACACGCAGATTGGCAATGCCGGTGCGCGCCTTTTCGCGCCCTTCCAGGTCCAGCAAAAAGGCATCACAATTGGTCTGAATGGCGCGCAACTCGTCCAGCTCGGCGTCAAAACCGCTGGCAATCACGCCCCCGTCGCGCAACAGCGCCGCTGGTTCGGGATCAATCGCCGCTTGCAGCAGTGCCGCACAGTCGGTTGGCGGCTGCAAGTCGGCAGCAATCTGGGTCAAATACGGCTCAATACCTTGTAGATTGTGCGAGAGCAGCTCTGTTTTTTGCAGTGCAACCAGCAATGCCAGCAGCTCGCGCGGGCGCACCTGGCGCAGCGCGATGCGCGCCGTGATACGTTCGACATCGGCACAGCCCTTGAGTTGCTGGCGCAAGACCTCCCAAGGCCCCGCGCGCAAGGCACCGATGGCACCCAGCCGCTGCTGCGCTTGCGTCCTGTCCCGCTGTGGCGTCAACAGCCAGTTTTTCAGCGCACGGCTGCCCATGCCCGTCATGCAGGTGTCCAGCAGGGAAAACAAGGTGGGCGCATCCTCGCCGCGCAGCGTTTGCACCAGCTCCAGATTGCGCCGCGTGCTCATGGGCAGATCAATATGCTGGGCGTCGCGCTGCACCTGCACGGTGCTGATATGGCTAAGAGCGCGCCCCTGGGTGTGTTCGGCGTAGTCCAGCAAGGCGCAACAAGCCGCATGCGCCAGCGGCACGTCCTGCGCACTCCAGGCGTGCAAACTCGCCGCCTGCAACACCGCTTGCAGCTTTTGCTGCCCCAGATTGCTATCAAATTGCCACTCGGGACGCTGCGTCAGGTAGACGCCAGCCCCTTGGCGCAAGCGCTTGAGCCGCTCGTCAAAGCCCCGCGTCACATCCGCGCTGTGAATCAGTTCGTGCGGGGCGATGCGCGCCACCCAGTCGTCCACCTCGTCACTCGCACATTCGGCCAGATGGACCACGCCTTGCGTGACACTGAGCCAGGCCAGGCCGCAGCGGTTGCGCGGCCCCTGGTGCAGCGCCATAAGAATGGACTCCGACTTTTCCCCCAGCAGCGCGCTATCGGTCACGGTGCCGGGCGTGACCACACGCACCACCTTGCGCTCCACCGGACCTTTGCCCGTGACCTCGCCCACCTGCTCGCAAATCGCCACCGACTCGCCATGGCGGATCAGCTTGGCCAGATAGTTTTCCATGGAGTGAAACGGCACCCCGGCCATGGGGATAGGCTGCCCCGCCGACTGCCCGCGCTGCGTCAGCGTGATGTCCAGAATACCTGCGGCTTTTTCCGCATCGGCATAAAACATCTCATAAAAGTCACCCATGCGATAAAACAGCAGCACATCCGGGTACTCTTTTTTGAGCGCCAGGTATTGCTGCATCATGGGGGTGTGTTGTGGGGTGTCCAAGGGAGTGGTAGCAGTAGGGAAGCGGGTGTACGGGGTGGCGAGAAGGGGGCACATTATCCGTTATCCGGGGTGCCTGTGACCGAGAGGCTGGCTAAGGCACATCCCGATGTGGCTCAGGCTTATGATGGTGGCATGCGTTCCGAAGAAATTGCAATTCGTGCCGGGAATTTGAGAGAGCCTGTGCTGTCCGACGTGCAGCGTCAGGCGCGCGATTACGTCGTCAGCAACGGCATTCGTACCGGACATGAGTACGGCGCTGCAATTGCCGATGGAAAGATCATTGAACGGTTTACAAGCAGTGAGCCTCACAGATTGCGCATACCATCATTCGACGGGGTTACATCCGCTTCTGTCGAGGTGCATCACAATCATCCGGTAGGTGATAGCTTCAGTTCTATTGATCTTGCCGTACTGTTGTCACGCCCGAAAATTGGCGGCATCTTTGTTCACGGACATGCTGGATTTTTTGCACAGGCAGTCAGAAAGACAGACTCCATATCGGAGAACGATGCCCGGAACATCACATGGAGCGCTCGCAGCAGGGCTAATTTACTGCTGGCAAATGCGTTAGAAAATGGAATTGTCTCTTTGATAGACGCCAGATCAGGACTTTGGCAGGTTGTGTCCGCTCTGTTGCTTGAATCATCTGGATTGCTTGGGTACACTGCCAATAGTGATGCTGTTTTGTCAATGGCAAGAAAGGTAATCGTGCATGGAAACCAGGGATTTCACAATGATCTACGAAGAACCATCGAACCCATTTGACGAGCAAGCCTGGCTTCGGTTCCGCGATGAAATGCTGGCAGAGGTTGAGCTGCATCCAGATTGGCCGGAAGCTGCTTTTTCATTGCACTCGGCAGAAGATCAGCTTGCATGGATCAAGAATTGGCAAAAAAAGCAGCAGCAAAAAACCATTGCCGAAGCCGCCTGAACACCCCATCTCCGCGCGACCAACGGAAATCGCAATACGCTCAAGCAGCATTTCCGCGCCTTGGTGGAACAAGGCCACCTCAGCCAGCACGGGGCGGGCCGGGGGGCGTGGTACGGGCTGCAATAACGTAGCGCAGTATTTTTGCCGCTAACGCGGCAAACTGCTGCTACCCATCAAAAACATGTCAATGGCACGCGCCGCCTGGCGGCCTTCGCGGATGGCCCAGACGACCAGGCTCTGGCCACGGCGCACGTCACCGGCAGCAAACACCTTGGCAACGTTGGTGGCATAGCCGGTGCTGGCGTCCACGCCGGCCTTGGCGTTGCCACGGGCGTCTTTTTCCACACCAAAAGCCTCCAGGACGCTGGCGACCGGGTTGACAAAACCCATGGCCAGCAAAACCATATCGGCCTTGACAATCTGCTCGGAGCCCGGCACTTCACTCATCTTGCCGTCTTTCCACTCGACCTTGACGGTTTTCAGGCCCGTGACCTTGCCGTTTTCGCCGATGAATTCCTTGGTGGAGATGGCAAAGGCGCGGGTGCAGCCCTCTTCGTGGCTGGAGCTCGTACGCAGCTTGATCGGCCAGTAGGGCCAGGTCAGCGGGCGATTTTCTTCCACCGGCGGCTCGGGCATGACCTCGAACTGCGTGACGCTGGCCGCGCCGTGGCGGTTGCTGGTGCCCACGCAGTCGCTGCCGGTATCGCCGCCACCGATGACGATGACGTGTTTGCCATCGGCACGCAACTGGCCCGGCAAGGCATCGCCCGCGTTGACCTTGTTTTGCTGCGGCAGAAACTCCATGGCGAAGTGGATGCCGTCCAGATCGCGTCCCGGCACGGGCAAGTCGCGCGACTGTTCCGCGCCGCCTGCCAGCAGCACGGCGTCAAAGTCCTGCTGCAATTGCGCCGCCGTAATGGTTTCGCGCGACCAATTCGTGACCTTGGAATCCTTGGGCCAGGCGCCCACCAGCACGCCGGTGCGCACGGTCACGCCTTCTTGTTGCAGCTGTTCCATGCGCCGGTCGATATGGCTTTTTTCCATCTTGAAGTCGGGAATGCCGTAGCGCAGCAAGCCGCCCACGCGGTCATTTTTCTCAAAGAGCGTCACGCTGTGGCCCGCGCGCGCCAGTTGCTGCGCTGCCGCCATGCCCGCTGGTCCTGAGCCGACCACGGCCACGGTCTTGCCGGTCTTGTGCGCTGCGGGTTGCGGCTGCACCCAGCCTTGCTCCCAGGCGCGGTCGATGATGGCATGCTCGATGGATTTGATCCCGACGGCATCGCCGTTCACATTGACGGTACAGGCGGCTTCGCAGGGTGCCGGGCAGACACGCCCGGTGAACTCGGGGAAGTTGTTGGTGCTGTGCAGCGTTTCGCTGGCCGCCTTCCAGTCGCTGCGGTAGACCAGATCGTTGAAATCCGGAATGATGTTGTTGATCGGGCAGCCATTGGTGCAAAACGGCGTGCCGCAGTCCATGCAGCGCGCGGCCTGCTTGTTGGCTGCGCCATCGTCCAGGCCAATGACAAACTCCTGGTAATTCTTCAGGCGCTCTGCCACCGGTTTGTAGCCTTCTTCCAGGCGTGCATATTCCATGAAGCCCGTAACTTTTCCCATATTTCTTTCTCCTGACAGGTTGTGGAAGTGGCGCCCTACTTGGCCGACACCGCTACAGTATTCATATCTGCACCCGCTTGACTGGCGGCCTGTGCAGCCATTTTCCGCGCATGAATTTCACCTAAAGCGCGCTTGTATTCGTGCGGGAAGACCTTGACGAACCGGGTGCGTGCCACATTCCAGTCATCGAGCAATTCGCGTGCGCGCTTGCTGCCTGTCCAGCGGTGGTGCTCGGCCAGCAGCTGCTTGAGCTGGGCTTCGTCGCTTTCGCCCTTGTGCCAGATCGCCCGTGGGACGCTGGCTTCCTGTTCGGCGCTGTCCAGCACCTTTTCCATGGCCACCATCGCGGTGTTGCAACGCTTGGCAAACTGGCCGTCTTCGTCATAGACGTAGGCGATGCCGCCACTCATGCCCGCAGCAAAGTTGCGCCCGGTCTTGCCCAGTACCGCGACCGTGCCGCCGGTCATGTATTCGCAACCATGGTCGCCCGTGCCTTCCACCACCGCGCTGGCGCCCGAGAGGCGTACCGCAAAGCGCTCGCCAGCCACGCCGCTGAAGAACGCCTCGCCCGAGGTGGCGCCGTACATCACGGTGTTGCCGACGATGATGTTGCCCACCGCCTCGCCCCGAAAGTCGATGCTGGGACGCACCACCACGCGGCCACCCGAGAGGCCCTTGCCGGTGTAGTCGTTGGCATCGCCGATCAGGTTGAGCGTGATGCCGCGCGCCAAAAATGCGCCAAAGGACTGGCCACCCGTGCCTTCGAGCTGGATGTGGATGGTGTTGTCCGGCAAGCCGTCGGGGTGTACCTTGGTCAGCGCGCCCGAGAGCATGGCGCCGACCGAACGGTTCACGTTGCGCGCCGACTCGATGAAATGCACCTTCTCGCCCCGCTCGATGGCGGCCTGGCTCTTGGCAATCAGCACATTGTCCAAAGACCGCTCCAGGCCGTGGTCTTGTGCATCCACTTGAAACCGTGCCACTTCGGCGCCCACCTGGGGCTGGGCAAAGAGGCGACTGAAATCCAGACCCTGTGCCTTCCAGTGCGCCAGACCTTTGCGCATGTCCAGCAAGTCCGTGCGGCCAATCAGGTCATCGAGTTTGCGGATGCCCAGCTGGGCCATGATCTGGCGCACCTCTTCGGCGACAAAGAAGAAATAGTTGACCACGTGCTCGGGCTTGCCGGTGAACTTGCGGCGCAGTACCGGGTCTTGCGTGGCCACGCCGACCGGGCAGGTGTTGAGGTGGCATTTGCGCATCATGATGCAGCCCTCGACCACCAGCGGCGCGGTGGCAAAGCCGAACTCGTCGGCGCCCAGCATGGCGGCAATCGCCACATCGCGCCCGGTCTTCATCTGCCCATCGGCCTGGACGCGGATGCGTCCGCGCAGGCGGTTGAGCACCAGGGTTTGCTGGGTTTCGGCCAGGCCGATTTCCCAGGGGCTGCCTGCGTGCTTGATGGACGACAAGGGCGAGGCACCCGTGCCGCCATCGTGTCCGGCAATCACCACATGGTCGGCCTTGCACTTGGCCACACCGGCAGCGATGGTGCCGACGCCGATTTCGCTGACCAGCTTGACGCTGATGGAACTGTGCGGCGCGACGTTTTTCAGATCGTGGATCAGCTGCGCCAGGTCTTCGATGGAGTAAATATCGTGGTGCGGCGGCGGCGAGATCAAACCCACACCCGGCACCGAGTGGCGCAAACGGCCAATATAGTCCGACACCTTGCCACCGGGCAGCTGGCCGCCCTCGCCTGGCTTGGCGCCCTGGGCCATCTTGATCTGAATCTGGTCGGAACTCGCCAGGTATTCCGCCGTCACGCCAAAGCGGCCCGAGGCCACCTGCTTGATGCGCGAGCGCAGGCTGTCACCGGCTTGCAGCGGCAGGTCCACCTCGACCACCTCGGCGCCGATGATGCTCTTGAGCGTATCGCCCTGCTGGATCGGAATGCCCTTGAGCTCCTTGCGGTAGCGCGCCTGGTCTTCGCCGCCCTCGCCGGTGTTGCTCATGGCACCCATACGGTTCATGGCCACGGCCAGCACCGCGTGCGACTCGGTGCTGATGGCACCCAAGGACATGGCGCCGGTGGCAAAACGCTTCACGATGGCACTGGCGGGCTCCACCTCGTCGATGGCAATCGCCTTGGCCGGGTTGATCTTGAACTCGAACAAGCCGCGCAGCGTCAGATGGCGCTGGCTCTGGTCGTTGATGATCTGGGCGTATTCCTTGTAGGTGCTCCAGTTGTTGGCGCGCGTGCTGTGTTGCAGCTTGGCGATGGCATCCGGCGTCCACATATGCTCTTCGCCGCGCACGCGCCAGGCATACTCACCCCCGGCGTCGAGCGCGTGCGCCAGTACCGGATCGGCGCTGAAAGCCGCTTTGTGCATGCGAATGGCCTCTTCGGCAATATCGAACACGCCAATGCCCTCGACCCGGCTGGGCGTGCCGGTGAAATACTTGTTCACCGTCGCACTCGACAAACCGATGGCTTCGAACAGCTGGGCGCCGCAGTAGCTCATGTAGGTCGAAACGCCCATCTTGGACATGATCTTGGACAGGCCCTTGCCCACAGCCTTGATGTAGTTGTAGACCGCCTTGTCAGCGCTTAACTCTCCGCTGAGGTCCTGGTGCATCGCCTCCAGCGTCTCCAGCGCCAGATAGGGGTGCACGGCCTCGGCACCATAACCGGCCAGAACGCCAAAATGGTGCACCTCGCGTGCGGTGCCGGTCTCGACCACCAGGCCGGTCATCGTGCGCAGCCCCTCACCCACCAGATGCTGGTGAATGGCCGACAGTGCCAGGAGCGCCGGAATGGCAACCTGGGTGGCGGACACGGCGCGGTCACTGATGATGAGGATATTCTTGCCACCCTTGATGGCATCCACCGCCTCGGCGCACAAGGACGCCAGTTTGGCCTCAACCCCTTCCGAGCCCCAGGCCAGCGGGTAGGTGATGTCCAGGGTGTAGCTGCGGAACTTGCCCTGGGTATGCGCTGCAATGTCGCGCAGCTTGGCCATGTCGGCAACGTTCAGCACCGGCTGGCTGACTTCCAGGCGCAAGGGCGGGTTGACCTGGTTGATGTCGAGCAAATTGGGCTTGGGTCCGATAAAGGACACCAGGCTCATGACGATGGCTTCGCGGATCGGGTCAATCGGCGGGTTCGTCACCTGCGCGAACAGCTGCTTGAAGTAGTTGTACAGCGGCTTATTCTTGTCGCTCAACACCGCCAGCGGGCTGTCGTTGCCCATGGAACCCACGGCTTCCTCGCCCGCCTTGGCCATGGGCGCCATCAGAAACTTGATGTCTTCCTGCGTAAAGCCAAATGCCTGTTGCCGATCCAGCAGACTGACGGTATCGGTCACGCGCTTGGGCTCGACAGCCGCCACCACGGCAGCGAGTGCATCGGAGCTGCGGCGTTCGGTGTGGTTCACGTCGTCCAGGCGGATGCGCAGGTTCTCGATCCACTGCTTGTACGGCTTGCTATTGGCCAGGGTGGCTTTAAGCTCTTCGTCGTCGATCATGCGCCCTTGCTCCAGATCAATCAGGAACATCTTGCCGGGCTGCAAGCGCCACTTGCGCACAATCTTGTTTTCCGGCACCGGCAATACGCCCGACTCGGAACCCATGATGACCAGATCGTCATCGGTGACGCAGTAGCGCGAAGGACGCAGGCCATTGCGGTCCAGCGTGGCGCCGATCTGGCGTCCATCGGTAAAGACGATGGACGCCGGGCCATCCCAGGGCTCCAGCATGGCCGCGTGGTACTCGTAGAACGCCCGGCGGCGCGCGTCCATCGTGGTGTGCTGCTCCCAGGGCTCGGGGATCATCATCATCACCGCCTGGCTGATCGGATAACCGGCCATGGTCAGCAGCTCCAGGCAGTTGTCAAACGTGGCGGTGTCGGACTGGCCGGCAAAGCTGATGGGATAGAGCTTTTTCAGGTCCGCACCCAGCACCGGCGACGACATCACGCCCTCGCGCGCGCGCATCCAGTTGTAATTGCCCTTGACGGTATTGATTTCGCCGTTGTGCGCGACAAAACGGTAGGGGTGCGCCAGCGGCCACTCGGGGAAGGTATTGGTGGAAAAACGCTGGTGTACCAGGCCCAGCGCCGAGACGCAGCGCGCATCCTGCAAGTCGCAGTAATACTGCCCCACCTGGTTAGCCAGCAGCAGCCCCTTGTACACCACGGTGCGGCTGCTCATGCTCGGCACGTAGTACTCCTTGCTGTGCTTGAGCTTGAGCGCCTGGATGTTGGCACTGGCGGTCTTGCGGATGACGTACAGCTTGCGCTCCAGCGCGTCCTGCACAATCACATCGGCGCCCCGGCCAATGAACACCTGGCGCAGCACCGGCTCTTTGGCCTTGACGGTCGGCGACATGGGCATATCGTGGTTCACCGGCACGTCGCGCCAGCCCAGCAGCACCTGGCCCTCGGCCTTGATGGCGCGCTCGACTTCCTGCTCACACGCCAGGCGCGAGGCGTGTTCCTTGGGCAAGAACACCATGCCCACGCCATACTCCCCCACCGGCGGCAACTCGACGCCCTGCGCACCCATCTCTTCACGGTACAGCGCATCGGGCAGCTGGATCAGGATACCGGCGCCATCGCCCATCAGCTTATCGGCGCCCACCGCACCACGGTGGTCCAGATTTTCAAGAATCTTCAAGGCATTGCGGACGATCTCGTGCGACTTGGTGCCCTTGATATGGGCGACAAAGCCCACGCCGCAGGCATCGTGCTCGTGCTCGGGGGAATACAAACCAGCATCGGACAGATGCTGCATCTCGGCTGCCGTGGTCATTGGCGCTCTCCTGGGGATGTTGCGGAAAAAAACGAAAGGTACGGGAAGGATACCGCAATGCAATAAAAATGCCAAGCAAAATAATAGGGGTCAGATTCTGATTACAAAATGAAAAGTAAAACTCGGTATTTATTAGGGACACAATAAAAACGATAGCTACTTGCACGCACAATGCAAACGGGCTTGCGGCGATTTGCGGTAAATTCCTGCGATCATCGGTTTTTGTTCCCTATTCACCCAAGGAGAAAAAAGTGGCAGGACAAGTACACGCACTCATCGACAAACTAGTTCAAGCGCGCGCCAAGGGCAACCAGACGGTGGCCAATATGGTGCGAACCAAGTTATTGCTCAAGGGAATCAAAGCCCAGGACTGGACACCGGCCTCCCACGACGATGCAGACATGCTGACCAAAGTACGGACCATAGCCAAGGAAATGGGCGTTGCCCTGTGACGCAGGGCGCAGCATAGACACCAAGGATACCAAGGAGAATTTTCATGATTACCACCGCCTCATCCCTCAACCCCGACACCACGCAGGCAGTCGCCGAACTGGCAGGAAAACTCACAAGCAGCAACCCGGCACTCGTCGTGGTGTTCTTCTCTGCGCGCCACGCGGCCAGCGAAGTCGCCCAGCTGGTGCAAGCCGCCTGGCCACAAGCGCACAGCATTGGCTGCTCCAGCTCAGGAGAAATCACCAATGGCGCCATGACCGATGGCGGCATGGTGGCCATGCTGATCGACACAGCAACCTTACCTGCCATGCGTATTGCCCTGGTGGACGACATGGGCAAGCCCGAGCGAGTGGATGCCGCGTGCCAGGCACTGGGCGACATACTCCAGGGCGACTATGACCAGCACATCGGCATCGTGCTGATGGATGGCATGTCGGGCATGGAAGAAAAGGTCATGGACCGCCTCGGCGATGTGACCGATTTGCGTTTTATCGGCGGCTCGGCGGGCGACGACCTGGCATTCAAGGCCACACAGGTATTTGCCGATGGCGTGGCCTACAGCAACGCGGCCGTGCTGGCCGTGCTGCACGTGCCTGCGGGCTACCGCGTCATCAAGACCCAATCCTTTGTTTGTGCGGGCAAAAAGCTCATCCCCACCAAGGTCGATGCCGCCAAACGCGAAGTGCTGGAGTTCGACGGCAAACCGGCGCTGCAAGCGTATGCGCAGGCCGTAAATGCAGCCAATGCCGAAGAGGCAGCAGCCCATTTCATGTCCAATCCGGTCGGGCTGATGAACGGCGATGACCCCTATGTGCGCTCGCCCCAGATGTTCGATGGCGATGCACTCAAGTTTTATTGCGCCGTAAGTCCCGGCGTCGAGCTGGAGTTATTGCAATCCACCGACATCATTGCCGACACCGCCCAGGCGCTGGCCCAGACGAATGCCGACGGCAAGGTGGCTGGCATTATCAATTTCCACTGCATCCTGCGCACGCTGGAACTCAAGGCCACAAACAAGACCCAGGCCTACGCCGAGCTGTTCACGCTACCCACCGTGGGTTTTTCCACCTACGGCGAAGCGGACATCGGCCACATCAACCAGACCTCCACCATGATTGCCCTGCTGGGATAAGGCAAAAATAACAGGAAACGACGCCATGCCGCTGCGCCCCATCAACGACACGCTGTGCGATCTACTGAAAAATGTGGATCGACCCGGCAATTTTTACGCCACGGGCAAGCTGGAAATCTTTCCGCCCAGCCTCGAAGTCGCGGGCGTCGGGCGCATCGCCTTGCCTTTGCTGGCAGCCCAGGCCGAGCAGCTGGTGGCGGCGGCAACACAAGCGCCCTATGGTCGCGGCCAGGAAACCATCGTCGATCCCCTGGTGCGGCGCACCTGGCAGATAAACGCGGACCAGATCACCCTCGGCGGCAAGCACTGGCAAGCCGACCTGGATGGCATTGTCAAGCGCTGTACCGCAGGCCTGGGGGTCACGGGTGCCGTCAAGGCCGAGCTGTACAAATTGCTCGTTTATGGCGAGGGCGATTTCTTCGTCGGGCACCGCGACACCGAAAAAACACCCGGCATGTTCGCCACACTGGTGCTGGTGCTGCCCTCGCTCTACCAGGGCGGCGAGCTGCTGGTTGCGCACCAGGGCCAACAGGTCACGCTGGATTTGCGCTGCAACGACGACACGAGCGAAATCGCTTTTGCCGCGTTTTACGCCGACTGCCTGCATGAGGTGCGGCCCATCACCCAGGGCTCCCGCCTGACGCTGATTTACAACCTGGCCTACGCCGACAAAAAACTGCCTCTGCCACAACCGCCCGACTACCAACCGGAGCAAGACCGGGTGGCAGAGCTGCTGCGCGACTGGACACGCCAACTCGCATCCAACAATACAGACAATGCCGACAACGCCCCCAAGGCGCCCGAGAAGCTGATCTACCTGCTGGAACACGCCTACACCGAAGCCGAACTGGGTTTCGATGCCCTGAAAAACGCCGACAAGGCGCTGGTGGACGTGCTGCTGGGCGCTGCCAACAAGGCCGACTGCGACATTCATCTGGCGCTGGTGTCGATTGAAGAAAGCGGCTACGCCGAGTACGACCGTTATGGCGATTATGAAATTGGCGAAGTCACGGACAGCAGGGAATCGGTGGCCACATGGCGCCGCCCCGACGGCCAGCCCTGCGCCCTGCCCAGCCTGCCCTTGCACAAAGAGGAATGCTGCCCCCTGGGGGTTCTGGATGACATCGACTCGGACGACGTCAGCTTCACGGAAGCCACCGGCAATGAAGGCGCATCCTTTGAGCGCAGCTACCGCCATGCGGCAGTCGTCCTGTGGCCGCGCACGCATACGCTGGCCGTATGGAACCAGGCCGGAATTGAAGCCAGCCTGACGCTGCTGCGTGACCTGCACACACGCTGGACCCAATCGACAGAATCGGGTGCCGACGCACAAACCGCGCTATGGCAGGACGCACACCGCCTGGCCGGATACATCCTGCGCGACTGGTCCTCCCGGCTCCTCCCCGCCACCGTCTACCACCGCGAAAACGGCCACCTGCAAACGTTTGTCGATACCATGACTGCACTGCGTGACACCGTGCAGCTCGAACGCTTGTGGACGCAAGTCGCCGCGCAAGGCCTGTGCCAGCGCGCATCCAGTATCGCCTTGCTGCCATCGCTCCCCCTGTTGCCACTGGCCGATGTGGCGCGCTGGACCCAAGAAGCCATCACCCATTCCAGCACCGCCACGACCGATGCCGAAGCCTGCGCCGCCCTGCTGGCAGGCGTGTGCGCAACGGTTGCGGATGGTGCACCGCCCCACGACAACCTGGTGGCGGCTGCACACGCCCTGTACGCCATCCTGCCGGGCGACCCGCAGCGCGCGGCACCCGCTGGCGCGCAAGTGCCGCACTGGCAAAGGCACGTCCCCGCCACGGTCCATCTGGTGGTGGACGCCATGGGCGCATTCAGCGCCATAGATGCCAAACTGGCAAACACCGCCCTGGATTACCTGCGCGATTGGCCCAAGGTCTATGGCATGGACGAAACCCTGCTGCCCGCTGCGCTGCAATTGCACGCCGCACAACGCAGCCGGGACACCTCCGCCGTGCTGCAACTGACGGCCTGGGTGCAGGAGCACTTGCACGCCAGGGTCGCGCTGCCACTGGAGCCACCCGCCGACTGGCGCCGCGATGACCCCAATACCTGCACCTGCGCCGATTGCGCGCAGCTGCACCGTTTTCTCGACAACCCGACCGAAGCCCGTTGGGCCTTCAAGGCCGCCGAGCAGCGGCGCAAGCACGTGGAACAAAACATCAAAACCCACAAACTGGATGTCGATCACGTGACCAACCACAGCTCGCGCCCGTACCAGCTGGTATGCACCAAGAATCAGAACAGTTACTTGCGCCGCGTCGCGCAACGCAAAAGTGACCTGGACGCACTGGAGCAACTGTCACAAGCGTGACTGCAAACTTGATAGCTGTCCCCGCTCGATTCATGGGGTCTACAGGCCAATTCGTCACAAAATTCCCCTCCTGTGGAGGCTGGGTGGCTTCCCCAGGGCGGCCACCCCTGCGTGCATCACGTGGAATCACACCAGTTTCATATCACCCGTGATATGAAAAACACCCAAACCGCACTACAGATGCTCCTGCCAAGCCTGTGTGGCGCGTTTTTAGCCTCAATCTGGCCTCAAATCAGGCATCAAATCAGCCTGTAGCCCCTGTGGAACAAGCGGGGATAGCTACTAAAACCGTAGTAACAAGAACCAGTGCGCCACATGGAATCGCACCCGTCGCCATCCTTGATCTGCAAATGACAACATCTGGAGAAGTACCTCATGAAAGTAAAAACACTGCTTAACCAGAAACTGCGTCGCGCGTTGGGGGTGCTCTCTGTGCTGGCCTGGACAGCATGCACTTCGTTTCCTCCCACGGTTCCGATTGAAATGCCTTTTGGTTTGGGCAAAGGTGGGGAAAGTGTGGAATTTGATTTCCGTGTGAAGGAAATGTACGGTTATGTCGTCAATCTGGAAATATTTTTTAATGGGGATGCACCCGGTGAGTGGAAAAAACTACGGTCGCAGCTCGGCGAAGGGATTCACGCCGATGGTTCCATTGGTCAGGTAGGCGTTCCCGTCACTTTGCGCGTTCGAGTGCAATCCATTGAAATACAGGGGCCACCGGTGGACTTCGACCAGACTACGGACAAGATTGGTTTTGTAGTTGCTGACAAAAACTTTGCTACCAAGCGGGTGCTGAAAATCAACAACCAGAAACTTCAGCCGGGCACTTACCACATTCGGGTGGATAACCTGCATCCGGTACCCGAGTTCGCTGACCGCATCGTGCGTATATCTATTAACCATGCCGAACAAGGCAAATAACCAGGGAGTTTTCTCATGCCCGCTTTGACGCCGGTGTGGCCACCAACCAACTGTGGTTTCGCAAGAGCGGCAACAACCTGGAAGTCAGCATCAGGGCACAGGACTGAGCAAGAACTCGATCACCCGGCGCTGGCTGGCCTTGATCTCGGCGGTGATGTTCATTCCGGGGTTTAAAGGAACCCGCTTGCCGTCCACCAGCATATCCTTTTGGCCCAGCGTCAGCGTCAGCGTGACGGGGTAGTACGAGCCCTCGTATTTGAATCACACCAATTTCATATCACCCGTGATATCAAAAACACCCAAACCGCACTACAGATGCTCCCTGCGGGCCTGTGCGGCACGTTTTTAGCCTCCATTTGGTCTCAATCTGGCCTCAAATCAGGCATGAATCAGCCCACAACCCCCGCAGGACAAGCGTGGGTGGCTACTGAAAACGTAGTAAAAAGAACCAATGCGTCACATGGGATCGCCCCCCGGAATCCCCATGCAAGACACCGCCGATAATCCCTGGGTGAAGGTGAACGTGAACATATTGAAAAGGAGCTTGCGCTGTGCAGCATTTGAAGGTTTCCACCCGGTTGTTGTTGATTGTTATTGCATCCATCATGGTCATGCTGGTGCTTGCGGCCATCAACTGGGGCGTGCTGCTGCGGCTGGCAGACTTGCAGGACGCGGGCGTGCGCATGACGGCCCAGGCGGGCCAGATCAAGCACGACGCCAACCTCGGCGCCCAGGCCTACCGGGTGGTGGCGGACACCTACATCAACCAGAACTTTGACGAAGCTGCCAGAAAATGGGCCGACATCCACAAGGAGATTGACGCATCCCTTGCCCTGGCGGATCGGCTGTCGAACACTGCCGGGCAGCGGCAGCTTGCGTCGCAGGCAAAGGCTGCGGTCCAGGAAATCCGCAGCCTGTATGCCAACCAGTACCTGCCCTTGTCGAAAAAACAGGTCACGCGCGCAGAGATCGGCGTGGTGGACGACGCCATGGACAAGCAGATCGACAAATTTGATACCGCCTATACCCAGCTGGGAGAGCAGCTGCTGGCGGATGCAAAATCCCTGGACCAGGAGTTCGATGCCATTGCCCGCTCCGCGCGGCTGTGGCTGGTGGTGGCCATTGTGGTCGGCGGTGTGGTGATTGTGGCGCTGACGCTGCTTATCGGGCGCAGCATCACGGGTCAGCTGGGCATGGAGCCGGGTGAGGCCGCCGTGCTGGCGCACCGTATCGCTGGCGGCGACCTGACGCGGGCCTTCGACGCCAGACACCAGGACCCCGCCAGCTTGGCCGGAGCGCTGGGTACCATGTTCAACACGCTCAAGCGCATGGTCAGCCAGGTACGCCAGGGCGCAGACCTGGTGGCCCATTCCAGCTCGGAGATCGCCCAGGGCAACCATGACCTTTCAGCCCGTACCGAATCACAAGCGTCTTCGCTGGAAGAGACCGCTGCGGCAATGGAGCAACTCAACGCCACCGTCAGGCAAAACACCGACTCTGCCCGCCAGGCGAACCAATTGGCGCTGGATGCGTCCAGCGTGGCCGTACGGGGCGGTGAAGTGGTAGGCCAGGTCGTGCAGACCATGCGCGGCATTCACGATTCCAGCCAGCGCATTGCCGACATCATCGGCGTGATTGACGGCATCGCCTTTCAGACCAATATTCTGGCGCTCAACGCCGCCGTGGAAGCCGCGCGTGCAGGCGAGCAGGGTCGCGGCTTTGCCGTGGTGGCCAGTGAAGTGCGCAGCCTGGCCGGGCGCAGCGCCGCCGCCGCCAAGGAGATCAAAACCCTGATTTCAGCCAGCGTGGACCAGGTGGCCCAGGGAACCACCCTGGTAGACCAGGCGGGCAGCACCATGGCCGAGGTGGTCAGCGCCATCCAGCGTGTCACCGACCTGATGGGCAGCATCAGCACCGCATCCGTGGAACAGTCCGACGGCGTGGCCCAGGTCGGAGAAGCCGTCGCCCAGATGGACCAGGTGACCCAGCAAAATGCCGCCCTTGTCGAGCAGATGGCCGCCGCAGCCAGCAGCCTCAAGTCCCAGGCGCAAGACCTGGTGCAGGCTGTGGCCGTGTTCAACACCGGCGCTGGCACAGGTTCTGCTTACTCCCATTCCATGTAATCCGTTTCATCCATTCGTCAACCAAGGACTCCCCATGCAATTTCCGAAAACCCTCTGCGCAACACTCTTTGCCGCAGTCTCCACCTTCAGCAGTGGCGTTCTGGCCGTTGAGGGCGTAAGTCCCACGCCCCTCGTCACCCCCACCACCACCATGCCAAGCGTTGAAACCGCCAGCTTCGACCCGGCCACCAACAAACTGACCCTGCCATTTGTCAAACTCAACAGCGATGCGCGCTACCAGTCCGTCGTGGTGCAATTGCTGGATATGGGCAAATTGCTCCTCAATGACCCCAGCGTCGGCGACATGATCGAATACACCACGAATGGCAACATCCTGCGCCTGCCGCAAGTCGTCGTCGGAGGAACAACGTATCCCCGCATCAGCCTGACCAACCCGCAATTCGCCCTTCTGAGCGTAGGCGGATTGGTGATCGATGCAGGAACCACCGGGAAGTACACACTGGATATCGTGGTCACCGTCATGGGCGCAGCCTCCCCAGCCGCAACCGTCACCAACGTACCGAAACCCGCCACCCAGGATGCGTTCTGCAACGCACCGGAAATGCGCGAAAAAATCACCCAGTCAACACAGGGTATGACTGGCAGCTGGACCATGAACTCCTGTTCCTTCAACGGCACAACCGGCACCATCGCCATGACGCTCATCACCCCGTTCATGAGCCTGCCGTACAGCGCGCAGTACACCTACCGTTGATACGGATTACAGGCCGCAAAATCCAGGGCTTGCCGAATATCCTCGGCTTCAAGTTCGGGGTATTCCCGTTGCAACTCGTCCCGGTCGGGATACAGCGCCACAGCCTCCAACACGCGCTTGACGGTCAGGCGCATGCCGCGAATGCAGGGTTGCCCGCTGAGGATGGCGGGATTGACGGTGATGCGATCAAAGCGGCTCATATGCGGGTTTTCCTGTCCATTTCCCTCACACCGCCGTAGTCTGCCGCACGGCGTGCTCCCACTCGGCCATGCGGGCTTGCGCTTTGTCGCGCGCCAGCATGGGCCAGAAGGTGCGCTCGCTGCGCCATTGGGCGCTGAGTTCTTCGGTGCTGGCGTATAAACCCACGCCAAGCCCGGCCAAGTAGGCCGCGCCCAGGGCCGTGGTTTCGATGACGGCCGGGCGCACCACCGGGACGCCCAGCAGATCGGCCTGAATCTGCATCAGCAGGTCGTTGGCGCAGGCGCCGCCGTCCACGCGCAGTTCATTGACCTTGGCCGAACCCAGCGCCAGCGCATCGCGGCTCATGGCATCGAGCAGCGCGGCACTCTGGAACGCGATGCTCTCCAGCGCCGCGCGTGCGATGTGCGCCGCAGTGGTGCCGCGCGTGATGCCAGTGATGGTGCCACGCGCCTGCGGGTTCCAGTACGGTGCACCCAGCCCGGTAAAGGCCGGCACCACCACCACACCGCCTGCATCGGGCACGCTTTGCGCCAGCGCCTGGATTTCGGCGCTGGAGCGGATGGCGTTGAGGCCGTCGCGCAGCCACTGCACCACCGCGCCGCCGACAAACACGCTGCCTTCGACGGCAAACTCCGGTTGTGCGCTGACCTGTGCCGCACTGGTGGTCAGCAGCCCGTTGCGCGAGAGCTGGAAATTTTCGCCGGTGTGGAGCAGCATGAAGCAACCCGTGCCGTAGGTGTTCTTGGCCATGCCCGCGCTGAAGCAGGCCTGCCCAAAGAGTGCGCTTTGCTGGTCGCCCGCAACGCCGCCAATCGGAATGGCAGCGCCAAGCAAATCAGCCTGCACATGGCCAAAATCGGCGCTGGAGGGCAGCACGCGCGGCATCATGGAGACCGGAATGTCGAGCAGCTGCATCAACGCGGAGTCCCATTGGTTGCTGTGGACGTTGAGCAGCATGGTGCGCGAAGCGTTGCTCACGTCGGTGGCGTGCACAGCCTTGGCGCGCGTTCTGTCCTGGTAGCCGCCCGTGAGCTGCCAGACCAGCCAGCTGTCGATGGTGCCAAACAGCAAATCCCCCGCAGCAGCCAGGGCGCGGGCGTTGGGCACATTGTCCAGAATCCATTGCAATTTTGTGCCCGAAAAATAGGCATCGACCAGCAAGCCGGTCTTGGCCTGGATCATCTCGGCCTTGCCCTCGGCGCGCAGCCGGGCACAGGAGGGCTCGGCCCGGCGGTCCTGCCAGACGATGGCGTTGTGTATCGGCTGGCCGGTCCTGCGGTTCCAGACCACCGTGGTTTCGCGCTGGTTGGTGATGCCGACGGCGCCGATGTCGCGCGCATTCACGCCCGCCTTGGCCAACACGGTACGGGCCGTTTCCATCTGGGTGCGCCAGATGACCATCGGGTCGTGCTCCACCCAGCCCGGTTGCGGATAAATCTGGGGCAGTTCCAACTGGGACATGGCAACGATCTGCCCCTGGCGGTCAAAAACGATGCTGCGTGAACTGGAGGTGCCCTGGTCAAGGGCCAGCAGGTAAGTCATGGTGAGGTCTCCTGAAGTGGAAAAATGCACATAAGCATAAAGCAAGCATCAGGGCGTCGCCGTGTTGTTTGCAGGATGCGTCCACTGCGCATGTTGCTGGGGGAAGGCCGCCCGAAAGCGTTGCAGGTAAAACAGCGCTTCCTCATCCTGCTTGAGCAGGACGGCGCTTTCTATCACTTTCTCTATCACCCGAGGCTCGGGCGAAAAGTGCAACAACTCCTGCGCCAGGACATGCAGATACTGAGCATTGTCCAAGGTCAGGGGGGTGGTCGTGAGTTCGGCAAACAGCACCTGATTCTGAAAAAACCAGGTGTTGCGCACCTTGTTCAAGGTGTCGCTGCGGTACGCTTCTGCACGTACGGACGGCGCCTGGTATATCTGGGAGATGCGCCAGTAGTCCCAACCGACATAGGAAAAGAAGGCTATGAAAACAATAGCCACTCCCGCTTGCCTGGCGTGCGAGGGCGGCCAAAATGTATCGGAAAAAGCATCGGAAAAGTATTGCCGCTGCAACGGTTTTTGCCACAACAACCACAGGCACAGACCCACAGCGATCTGAAAAGGACCGTACCACAGGGGATATTCCACCAGACTGTGCAAGCCCACCACCGCCAGCACGCCCCAGGCCAGCTGGCGCGCAGCATCCCTTTCGCGCCAGGGCCGCGCGCGCCACAGCAGCCAGACCAGCGCGCCGCATGCCACCAGCGCGAGCGGGATGCCCAGTTCCACAGCCAGATGCAGCGGCAGGTTGTGCGCGTTGTCCAGGATGTCGCAAAAACGCGCGCCGGGGTAGAGCGTGACGAAATGGGCGTAATCCAGCTCGCCCCAGCCCCAGCCCAGCCAGGGCTTCTGGGCGATCAGATACAACACGTTGGACCACAGCAGGCGCCGCCCACCACAGCCTTCGTCGTCCCGAAAACGCCCCAGCAGGCCATCGCTATGAAAACCCGTTACCGCCTCCAGCACCACAGGCAAAGCCCAGATGGCCGCCAGATAAGCGCCCAGTGCCACCAACGCAAGCAAGGCACCGCCACGCCTTCGTACGCCTGCCGCACCCTTTTCATGCTCGGCGCGCCACCACCACAGCAGCGCCAGAATGGCCACCAGCCACCATTGCAGCCAACCCGTGCGCGAGCCACTGGCCGCGTTTCCCAGCGCCAGCAAGAGGACGCCCCCCAGTCCCAGCACCCAGCGCAGGGGCCAAGGACGTTCATCCTGACCATCGCGGGTGTCGCGGGTTAATTGGCAGATCAACGCCAAAAGCCCGATGCTGGTGAGCGTGGCAAACTGGTTGCGCTGGCGCAAGTTGGCGTAGGCGTCGCCTATGTTGGCGTGGTTGACCCAGCCACTCAGGAGATGGGCATAGCCAAAATACTGTAGCAAAGCCATGCAGGCGGAAAGCAAGGCTGCCGTCCACCAGGCAACCACCACGACCCGCTGTGTCAGCCCGAAGCGCAAAGCCCAGACCAGACTGGCGCAGCCCGCGCACAGCAGCCAGGGAATGGCCGCAGGCATGGGGCCGCTGCTCCAGGGATTGAGCCAGGGAAAGACCAGTAACACCCCCAGCATCCCGACGACCAGGATGTTGACCGCATGCGCGGCGCTATTTTTCCACGCCATTGACGAATGTGATTTCCTTGATCTGGCCGCTGGCAAAGTGGTACACGCCCTTGCCGTGGCGCACGCCGTTGGCAAACGCGCCGATGTAGCGGTCACCGTTGGCATAAAAATGGGTGCCCATGCCCGACTGGACGCCGTCCTTGAACTCGCCTTCGTAGCGGTCCTGGTTGGCGAAATAGTGGATGCCGCGCCCGTCCTTGTTGTTGTTGCGGAACTCGCCCTCGTAACGGTCGCCACCTGCCAGGCTCAGTTTGCCCTTGCCGCTGAACACGTTTTGCACAAACTCCCCGTCATAGCGGTCGCCATTGGCGTATTGGTAGCTGCCCATGCCCTGCTTGGCGCCTTGGACAAAGTTACCGTCGTAGCGGTCGCCACTGCCATAGATGAACGAGCCTTTGCCGTCAAACAGGTTGTCGCGGAAGTTGCCCTCAAAGCGGTCCCCATTCGCAAAGGTATGCACGCCCGGCCCTTGCTGGATGGCGTGCACGAACTGGCCTTCAAAACGGTCGCCATTGGCGTAGAACTTGGCGCCCTTGCCATGGAAAAGGTTGTCGACAAACTCGCCTTCGTAGCGGTCACCGTTGGCAAAGGTGTAAACCCCCTTGCCCGAACGCACAACGCCAATCACCTCGCCGTCATAGCGGTCGCCATTGGATAAAGTGACCTTGGTACGGCCCTTGGTGCCAGCGGGAACGGCAGGCACAGCAGGCACAGCAGCGGGTGGTGTGGCGATGGCGGGAGCGGGAGCAGGAGCAGCAGGCGTGGTGCTGGGCGCAGGCACGGGCGCAGGCGGCGCTGGCGCCGGTTTGGGCGCCGCAGCGGGTGTGGTGGGTGTGGGTGTGCTTGGGGGGCTTGGTGGAGCGCCGGGTGCTGCACCGGGCTTGGAGCGCAGCCGCACGATGTGGGCACGCGCCAGTCCGGCGTAGCGGCCAGCAGGATAGGCCGCCAGATAGGCTTCATAGCCCTCGATATTGTCCGGCGCCTTGGTATCTTCCCAGAATTTGTCCTCACGCGCGGCTTCGGATGGTGCAGTACCAGTAGCGGCTCCATTGACTACCATCGGCGCCGTGGGGTTGATCGTGACCGGGCCAAAGAAATAGAAATTCCCCGAAGCCTCGTTGATGACGTAGGGGCGCTGCGAATGGTTGACGGTAGAGGCCAGTTTTTCAACCGAGGTGCGCACATCCAGCGCAATCGCTTCGACGCTGACACCGGGTTTGCGCATGCGGGCAATAAATTCGCGGGTGAAGACGCCGTTCGGGTTGGGGTCATCGTCGCTCAGGCTATCGAGTGCCTGCTGCCCGCGTCCGGCAGAGAAAATGACCATCTGCCCCTTGGCCACATCGGGTGGCACCAGCCCCCTCGCGGCACCGATGGTGCGTCCACGCGAGCGCAAAGGATTGTCGCGGCACGCATCAACCACGACCAGACTGAACTGCGGCTTGGCTTTTTCCAGTTCCTCCAGCAAGGCATTGACCGGGTAGGAGGTTTTTTCGACCTGGGATTCGGTTTCGCCTTCAATGTCGGTCGGCAAAAGATAGCTGCCGGTTTTGGTTTGCACCCCGTGGCCGGCGTAGAAAAAGGCTACCTCATCGCCACCGGCAATCCGGTCATAGAAGGTTTCAAAGACGCGCACCAGACTTTTGAAATTCAGATCACGGTGTTTCATGACCTCAAAGCCCGCCGCCTGCAGCTCGCGGGCCATGGCGTCGGCATCGTTGCCCGCCTTTTCCAGTTTTTTCACCTGCAGGTAGTTATCGTTGCCAATCACCAAAGCCACGCGCTTGGCATGCGCAGGCAAGGCCAATGCACACAACAAGGCCGCAAGCTGCCATAACCCACGCATACGCATTTCCATTACAAACCAAGCCAAAAAGCCGCATACCCATCAATCCAGGGAAATTGGCCACACAAAAGGGCGTGCCGTGAAGGGCCACAATAATGGGGGACCCGGAATGTCGGCTTTGGGTGGCAAGGGGAGATAAGCCCGCGCCTCTTTGGGCGTCATGCCAAAAACCATGCTGGCAAGACCCGTGTTGCCCTCGCCATAACCGTAGCCACGGGTGTCTCCGATCAAGGTGACACGCAACTCGGCCATTGCACCGTCATTGCAGCGCAAATCAACCACGCCCGCCGTGGTGGCAGTGTAACGCAAACGCCCTACGCAGCTCGTCAGAACGGGGGCGCTGCCATCGGCCTTGGCCACTGCATCGCCACTCGGCGGGTCCGCACGCAGCGTGGCCAGGCCCGTACGGTCGGGCGACAGCACCAGCTCTCCGCGCACCAGCTGTTCGCTCACCACCGCCTGGGCGGGCACCGCCGTGGACAGCGCCAGCGAGCTGGCTTCATTCACCAATGCGCAGCCACCAAGGCCCGAAACAAGCACGGCGGCCATCGTGACCCATGCACCCCATAACATCCTTGTGTTCATCCAGCAACCCCTTTTTTGACCGGCACGGCATGTTAGAACGCCTTGGCATCTGGCTAAAGCCCCATAAAGCGGTCGTTTCATCCCCAAAACCGGGCGATTGGTTCATGGGGTGCTGATAGCACCTGTAGCGCTTTTATACTGCGGCCATGACACGCCTTGCCGATCTACGCAAAAACTATGAACGGGCCGAACTCGACGAAGTTGCATCCGAGAGCGATCCCTTGCGACAATTTGACCAATGGCTGCAACAAGCCATTGCCTCCGAAATCCCCGAACCCAATGCCATGACCCTGGCCACGGTGGGCAGCGATCTGCGCCCCTCGACGCGCGTGGTATTGATCAAGGAGTATGACGCACGCGGCATCTGCTGGTACACCAACTACCACAGCCGCAAGGGACAGGAGCTGGCGGGTAATCCGTTTGCCGCCTTGCAATTCCACTGGGTCGAACTGGAGCGCGTGGTGCGGATTGAAGGGCGGGTGGAGAAAATCAGCGCTGCCGAGTCCGATACCTACTACCACAGCCGCCCGCTGGACTCGCGCCTGGGCGCCTGGGCATCACCGCAAAGTGAAGTCATCAGCGGGCGCACCGTGCTGGCCGCCAACGTCGCCAAGTACGCCGCTTTGCACCTGCTGCAGCCTCCTCGTCCTCCGCACTGGGGCGGTTACCGGCTCCAACCCGAGCGCTGGGAGTTCTGGCAAGGCCGCAAAAGCCGTTTGCACGACCGGCTGCGCTACACGCTGCAAAGCAGTGGCCAGTGGCTGCGCGAGCGCCTGGCGCCTTGAACGTACCCGGATCACGCCCTGCATGGCCCGCCTTGCCCGTTTGACCTTGCCGGGTTATCCCCACCACGTCATCCAGCGGGGCAACAACCGGCAGCCCATTTTTACCAGCGTGCAGGATCGCCAGACCCTGCTGGGTTTGCTGGAAGAAAACGCCAAAAAATTCAAGGTCGATGTCCACGCCTACGTGCTGATGGACAACCACTTTCATCTGCTGCTGACGCCGCACACAGAGGAAGGCTTGCCGCAGATGATGCAGGCACTGGGGCGGCGCTATGTGCGCTATTTCAACGACAGCCAGCAGCGCAGCGGCACGCTGTGGGAAGGGCGTTACCGTTCCGTCCCGCTGCAAGCCGAACGGTATCTGCTGCCTTGCATGGTGTACATCGACCTCAATCCGGTACGCGCGGGCCTGGTGGCGCACGCCAGCGACTATCCCTGGTCCAGCTGCGGGCACTACCTGGGGCTGCGCCGCGACAAACTCCTCACGGCGCACGCCCTGGTGTGGGAATTGGGCAATACGCCGTTTGCCCGCGAAGCGGCTTACGCGCAACGGGTGCAGATGGGCATTTCTCCGGCACTGCAGGCCGCACTGACCGACGCCGTGCTGCACGGCTGGCTCCTGGGCGAGCCGGGGTTTATTGCCGCTGTACAAAATCTGACGCAGCGCCGGGTCAGCAAAAGCAGCGCCGGACGCCCGCCCGCTGCCGGGAAAAAGCAACTGACCGGGTAGCCAATGTACGGATGACTGGCGTACAATTTCTGCATTGATTCTCAAAGGAGAGCGCGCATGCAAGCCAATAACAGCAACAGTAACAGCAATGGCAAAACCAGAGGCTCGCGTCTGGAAGCGCGCATCAGCAACGAACAAAAAGCGCTGTTTCAGCAAGCAGCCCTGCTTTCCGCCCGAACCTTGAGTGAGTTTGTGGTTTCCAGCGCCCAGGAAGCCGCCACCCGGATCATTGACGCGCATGAAAACATCCGCTTGTCGCGCGAAGAGCAGATTCGGTTCGTTTCGACCTTGCTCAATCCACCAGAACCCAGCGAACGTTTGCGCCAGGCGGATGCGCAATACCGCGCCAAGCGCATGACAGGAATTTGAAAACGTGCAACCAGGCTACTGGGAGGCGGTTCCGCTGCAAAAAGAACATGACCGGCAGGCATTTCACTGCGGCAGCCCCGCGCTTGACACCTATCTCCACAAGCAAGCCCGCCAGGACAGTGAGAAACGGGTGGCTGCCGTATTTGTGCTGGTGCAGCCACCAGAACCCCGGATTCTGGGCTATTACACCTTGTCAGCATCCACTATTCCTGTCCATGAAGTGCCGTCGGAGTTAGCCCGCAAACTACCGCGCTATCCGCAATTGCCCGTAACCCTGCTGGGACGGTTGGCAGTCGATCAAAAGCACAAAGGCACAGGACTGGGACAGTTCATGCTGATGGATGCCCTGCATCGCAGTCTGCGCGCCGCCGACGGTATTGCCGCCATGGCGGTGGTAGTTGACGCCAAAGATACCGAGGCCGCAGCTTTTTATCAGCACTTCGGGTTCATACCATTGAACCTGACGGCGAGTCGACTGTTCTTGCCGATGGCGACCATCTCGAAACTGCTGGACTGATCCGCTTCCTTGCCTGCGCCTACCTGCGCATGACCACCAGCCCCTTGAGGTATTCGCCTTCGGGGAAGGTCAGCGTCATGGGATGGTCCGGCGCGGCGCCCAGGCGTTCGACAATATAGCCATCGACACCGGCATCTGCTCCGGCACCCGCAACGATCTTGTGAAACAGATCGGCGCTGATGCCGCCCGAGCAGGAGTAGGTGAACAATACGCCACCGGGCTCCAGCAGCTTGAGCGCCAGGCGGTTGATGTCCTTGTACGCACGCGCCGCGCGCTCGGCTTGCGCTTGTGTGGCGGCGAATTTGGGCGGATCGAGCACGATGGCATCAAAACTGCGCCCCTGTGCGAGAAACTGGCGCAGCGTGGCATTCACATCGGCATCCAAAAACGTGGCTCTGGCTGCGTCAAAACCATTCAATGCCACATTGGCCGCCGCCTGCGCCAGGGCGGAGCCAGACGAATCGACGGATGTGACGTGTTGCGCACCGCCGCACAAGGCCGCAACCGTAAAGCCGCCGGTGTAGCAAAAGCAGTTGAGCACGCGCTGAAACTGCAAGCGCTGCGCATAGTCGGCAAACTTCTTGCGGCTGTCGCGCTGGTCGAGGTAAAAGCCGGTCTTGTGGCCTGTAGAAATATCCAGCCCCAGCTTCCAGGCGTGCTCGCACACCAGCAGCTCGGTCGCACCCGTGCCGTGCAGCCAGCCGGATGCGGGCGGCAAGCCCTCTTGCGCGCGGCTGCTGGTGTCGGAGCGCTCGTACAGCCGCTCCAGCCCCGTGGCCTGCAACAGCGCATTCGTCAATACGGCCTTCCAGCGCTCGGCACCACTGCTTAAAAATTGCGCCACCAGCGTCTGGCCATAGCGGTCCACGATCAGGCCCGGCAGGCCGTCCGACTCGCCGTGTACAAGGCGTACACCGTCACTTTTCAGATCAAATCTGGCCCTGGCCGCCGTGGAACGAGCGGCAACAGCTATGAAAAACGAAGCGTCAATGCGCTGCTTTTCATCAAAACTCCAGACCCGCGCACGGATTTTCGAGTGCGGGCTGAACGCCGCCCAGGCCAGGAACTGGCCATCCGACGACTCCACGCGCACGGTCTCGCCACTGTCGGCGCCACCCCGCTCGATAGCCGACTCAAATATCCAGGGGTGGTGTCGCAGCAAGGAACGTTCCTTGCCGGCTTTCAAACGAATGGTTTTCATGGTGGGCGATTGTGCGCCAGGATGCCGGCCTGGCGCTAAACTCGCCGCTCTACACGCTTTCGACGACCCATCCACTCCATGCCACGTCCCCAAACCATCCCCTTACTCCTGCTGCTCATCCTTTGCAGCAGCCCTGGCACGCTCCTGGCGGACAGCCTCGTTTCGTCTTCCGCCAGTATCACCTCCCAATCCCTGGGCAGTTCCTCCGTATCGCTGAAAAAATCGAGCGATAGCTCCTCCTCCAGAGACCAAGTTGCGCAAGGACAGTACACCATCATCGACATGGCCGAAGTACCCCAACAGCCGGACATGCTGCGCGTACAACTCCAGGGGCAGGCGGGTGCACAGGAATTTTTCCTGCTGCTGCCGCGCGCAACGGCGCAGCGTGTGCCCTTGCAAGTAGGCGCCATCGTCGAGGTGCAACACCGCACCTACGGCCTGGCGTTTGCCACAGCCGCTGGCGTTGCCGCAAAAGAACCCTTCTTTCTGGTGCTCGACGATGCCTGGTACCGAGAGCTGAACAGCCAGCGCGTGCGGAGTTGATGCGCCCACGCCATCACGCCCTGTTACCACTGCTACTACTGCTGCTGGCATCCCCCGCCTGGGCGAATTCCCTGCGCTATTGCGATGCAGCTGTTGCGACAAACGCCGCAACGCAAAGCCGTCTGCTGGGCGTGGCGGCCATTGTCAAGGCCGAACTGGAGCGCTCGGGCCAGGGCGTGGCGCTGATTGCCCGCTCGGGGCTGGCCTTGCAGCACTTTCACCAGCGCTACTCGCACGCCGGTGTGAGCCTCAAGGCCAGCGCCAACACGCCCTGGTCGGTGCGGCAACTGTATTACGCTTGTGACGAACAGCGCCCGCACATCTTCGACCAGGGGCTGTCAGGATTCGTGCTCGGCGCCAGCGACGTGTCCGAGGGCTATATCTCCCTGGTCTTTCTGCCAGCCGATGCTGCTGCGGCCCTGGAGCGTGCCGCCCTGGACAACGCGCTGACCTTGCAGCTGCTGGCCGACACGTACAGCGCCAACGCCTACCCGTTCAGCCCACGCTACCAGAACTGCAACCAATGGGTGGCCGAGCTGCTGGCCAGCGCCTGGGGAGCGGCACCGGGTGATGCGCCACGCGAGCAGGCGCAGCAGTGGTTGCGGGAAAACGGTTTTCAGCCCACGGAATTTCACCTGGGGTCGCGGCCCATGGTCTGGCTGGCGCGACAAATTCGCTGGCTGCACACCGACGACCACCCGGAAGAAGACCTGGACGTGGCCCGCTTCAAGGTCAGCATGCCGCAGTCCATCGAAGCCTTCGTGCGCACCCGGCTGCCCCAGGCCACCCGCATGGAGCTGTGCTACACCAGACAACGCCTTGTCGTGCGGCGTGGCTGGGAACCGATTGCCGATGGCTGCATCCCTGGTGACAATGATGTGCTGGTCAACCTGGAGGATTGATACAAGTCAAGGCAATAATGCACACCAGACGTTAGTGTCGAGTTTTACGCATACACACATAAGGAGCAGCGATGTACCAACGCATTCTCGTAGCAACCGATGGCTCGGAGCTTTCCGCCAGGGCTGTCGCCAGCGCCATTGAGCTGGCCGCCTTGACCAAGGCGGAACTGATCGCCCTGAAAGTGGTGCCGCTGTATCCCCAAAGCTATTTTGAAGGGGGTATTGCGCTGCGTCCCGACGAAATCCAGCGTGTGGAACAGGAGTGGGCCGAAGCCGGACAGGTGATCGTGGATGCCGTGGCCAAGTCCGCCATGGCCAAGGGCGTGCGCACCAAGGCGCTGACGGTCAAGTCGGACGTGGTGTCCGATGCCATACTGGACGTGGTGAAAAGCCAGCACTGCGATCTGGTCGTCATGGCCTCGCATGGCCGCCGAGGCATCCGCCGCCTGCTGCTGGGCAGCGAAACACAACAGGTACTCACCCACGGCAACGTGCCGGTGCTGGTGCTCAAATAAAGTATCCAGGATGAAAATGCACGTATGGGCATTGGCGGTTCTGGGTTCTGGTCTGGCCGGTCTGGTTCATCTGGTGCATGCGCAGACCGGCGACGAAGAGGAATCAGGAAATCAAGTTGGGCATCGTCTCCGTGAAATCGCGCGAACTCTACTCCGTACTGCGAGCGAACCTCGGGCCGCAGCTTGCCAGTCAAGGTTTTCGGCTTGCTCGATCAGGAACGCTGACCTATGAGCGACGCACCGATTCTTGGCAAGTCCGGCTTCACTTTCAGTGTGACAAGTGGGGATGGGACAAGGATTGGGGATCGAAGTTCACCTTGAATGTGGTCGTGCAAACGATAGATGAACACCCTGGCGCCACTCAGCATCGAGGCGGAAGGTTCTTTCACCTTCTTGCCCCTATTTCACGAGAAACAGTGCGCGAACTGAACAACAGTGTCGTTTCCTCTCTTCCGGGCGCATTAAAAAACGCCTTTGTCACGATACCTGACGATGAGGGCAATCAGGTTTTGATCATAGGTGAGAAGCCGGCCCTTGCGCCCTACTTCCCAGGTTGGGACATCTGGCTGCACTACTACTCCACAGACGACGTCGCTCGCTGGAGTGCGTTTCTTGGTCCAAGCATCGAGCAAATCACGGCGCGCCTTATCTCTGCGCCGTATGATGCCTAATCGACTCGCCGGGTGTTGCCAGCTCCCAGCCCCCGCTCAACCCCGGCGGTTCGCACATACACTCTGCAATTGATAGCTGCACCCGCTCTTCCCACAAGGGATACAGCCATATTTCATCACAATTTTTGCCCATTTTTGCCCATCATTCCGCCTTTTTTGCCCTCCCGACATCCGGTGGTGGGTGGTGTAAGGCAGTTTTTTGATGCCAATCGGCTTGTAATCCTTACAGGACAAGCGGGTACAGCTATCAAATCAGGAATATCAGAACCCAGGGTAATTCCGATTGTCCCGGATGGGCGCACAGGCTAACATGGGCGCCACAAATGTGGCATTCTTACGTCTGCTTAACGATCAGGAGGAAATCATGACCACCCCCGCGCACGACCTTGCAGAAGAAGTACTGGACCTCCCAGCCGAGGAGCGGGCCAGACTCCTTGAGTTGCTAATCGCCAGCTTTGAACCAAAGTCATTCACACAGAAAGCCTGGATCGATGTTGCTCGTCTGCGCCGGGAAGAAGTACGCAGCGGCAAAGCGGCGATGGTTCCCGGTGACGAAGCATTGGCACGCGTCAGGGCAAGGATTGAATGAGGTACTCCATTCACCCCGACGCCGAGACCGAACTGGGTGAAGCGGCGCAGTACTACGCTACCCACGCCAGCAAGATGATTGCCTTGGCCTTTCTCGCAGAATATGAGCGCATACGCGACCTGCTTGTGGAAAACCAGCAATGCGGCCCACACGGTGAACATGGTCTGCGCGTCTACCACTTTGATCGTTTTCCTTACACCATTGTGTACGAAGAAGATGATGTCAACGGCCCGCAAATCTATGCAATCGCACATCAAAGCCGCAAGCCTGGATATTGGAGTGATCGGACGTAATCGGTCAATGGGTTTTTATACAACACGACTGGCTGTCCCCTGCGCGATTTGGTTTGCATCTTTGTCCGATTCGCATACATTCGTCTGTCCACTAGGGCCAAGGGGCTACATCAACTGGGTGCATTTATATGGAAAATCTGAACAAAATAGTGTGTGGTGTGTTGCTTGCTGGAGGGGTCGGGGTAGCGTGTGCACAGGGTGCCGAAGGCGAGGCCGGTATGTTCCGGTTCAGTGGCTTCGGCACGCTTGGCGTATCGCACTCTGACAATGCCGACGCAGACTTCAGCAGCACCGTTTTTCACCCCAATGGCGCTGGACACACGCGCAGCTGGAGTGCCGATGTCGATTCCAAAATCGGCTTACAGCTGAATGCGGATTTTTCACGCGACTGGTCAGGTGTCATCCAGCTGATCTCCCAGCAGGACTACAGCAACTCCTACCGCCCCGCCGTTGAGTGGGCCAATGTGTCCTACAAAATAACCCCGAATCTGGTTTTGCGTGGCGGGCGGACCGTGTGGCCACTGCTGCTGCGTTCCGAGACCCAGAGCATTGGCTACGGTAACCCCTTTGTCCGCAACAGCACCGAGCTGCTGGCGAACATGCCCAACACCTACAGCGACGGCTTTGATCTGACCTACCAGTTCCCCGTGGGCACGGCAGCCAACAGCGTGCAGGTGCTCTACGGCAAGAGCGATGTGAACTACCCAGGTTCGGCACCGCTGCTCGGGCAGAACTTTCTTCGTCTGAAAGATATTACCGGCATCTCCGATGTGCTGGAATTAGGCGATCTCAAAGTGCATACGGCCTACATGGATCTGAAATACGACTGGTTGTACTTTGATTTCCTGCTCAACGATGTGATTTACAAAACCTGGTCGGTTGGCTTTAATTACGACCCAGGCACCTGGTTCGTAACGGCGGACTTTATGCGAGCGCTCGACAAGTCCTACGGTGACTTCACCGCGCTGACAGCCGGCGCCGGTTACCGCATGGGAGACTTTACGCCGTACATCCAGTACGCCAGCTTCACCCAGGATACCCTGGGCGATCTGGGCTCATTCGGCACCGCCCCTGGAGACAAGCAGACCGTCACGGCGGTGGGTTTACGCTGGGACTTCAAGAAGAATGCGGATTTCAAAATCCAGTATGAACGGGTGCGCTCGGGTGCCATTTCGCAAATTTTCCCGAGTTCACTGACCAATTGGCAGCCCAATTTCCTGAATAATTCCAACGCAAACGTGTTGAGCGCTGTTGTTGATTTTGTTTTTTGAGGCATTAACATGAATAACATGAAAACTCAAAAATATATCGCAGCCGCGCTCCTGGGCATGGTTGGCGCGTTGGCGCATGCGGAGTTCGTGGTGGTCGTGAGCGCCAAGAGTCCGGTGACGGCCCTGACGGCAGAACAGGCGGCACAAATCTTTCTTGGCAAAGTATCGGTGTTTCCCAACGGGGAACCGTCCATTCCGGTGGACCAGCCGGAAGGGACGCCGGTGCGCAACGAGTTCTACGAAAAGCTGACCAACAAGACACCCAAGCAGATTCTGGCTTACCGTGCGAACTTGGTTTTTTCGGGCAAGGGACGCGCCCCCAAGGAGCTGTCCAGCAGCCAGGAGGTGAAGAAGATCGTTGCGGACAACCCCAACGTGGTCGGTTACATGGAAAAGTCTTTGGCAGACAGCTCGGTGCGCGTCGTTTTGACCCAGCCTTGAAGGGATTAGTGGCTTATGGGAAACCCGACGCCCACACCGGGCATGGACAACGCAAATCCGATGCGCAGAACCCTGATGATCATCGGGGTGGCCATCCTCGTGTTCCTCGCCTTCACCACCTACAGCGTGCAAAAGTCGATTCAGAGCAGCGCGCAACTTGCCGACATCAAGGACTTGTACTTTCCCGTGCTGGAGCGCATAGACGCCAACATCGTACGCCTTGACAAGATGGCGGAGCAATATCTGCAGTCGGTCATGATCGGCGAAAAAGACCTGCTCGACCAGGCGGGCGAGATACAGGCACAGGCAGACAAGTCGTTTGAAGAAATGGGCAGCCTGTACCCGGCACAAGCCGGCAAGATAGGCGAACTGCGCAATGCCTTTCGCCGCTACAAGGAGACAGCAACGGGCATTTCGCTGGATTTGCTCGACAGGAAATCCGGGGATATGACGGAGCGCACCGCCCAGATGGCCCAATCACTGGCGGACCTCAGAAAGAGCGTCAAGGACTTTCGGGGATTGAGTTACGGCAACTTCGTTCAGACCCTGAACGACACCCAGCACTCCGTTTCGGTCAATCTCTACATGGGTCTGGCATTGGGATTGATGAACCTTTGCTTCATGGGGGTGCTGGTGTACTTCATGCGCAATAACGTCAAGATGCTCGGCGTCATCGCGCTGCAAAATGCCACCCTGGAACAGCGGGTTGCGGAACGCACGGCGCAACTGACCCAAAAGACCAATGACATCAATGCCATGCTGCAAAACATGAAGCTCGGCGTCTGCACCGTGGTGCCGGGTAATCGCATCCACCCGGAGTACTCGGACTATATGCGGACCATTTTTGGCATCGACGACTTCACTGGCAAGTCGGTTGGCGAGGCCTTATTGGGCAATTCCAGGCTTGGTGTGGACACCAGGGATCAGGTCAAGGTGGCCTTGGCGGCAATCGTGGGCGAAGAGTCCATGATGTTTGCATTCAACAGCCACCTGCTGGCCAGGGAAATGGCCATTGAAGACCCCAAGGGCGCGGTCAAGGTCTTGCAGATGGACTGGAGCCCCATCGTCAACGATGCGGATATCGTGGAAAAAGTCCTGCTGATCGTCCAGGACGTGACCCAGCTGCGTGCGCTGGAGCTGGCATCGGCCCATCAGAAGAAGGAACTGGACACGATTGCGCAAATCATCAAGATTTCCATCGGCAAATTCAATGACTTCATTGCGTCTGCCAAGAAGTATGCGGCGGACAACCGCGAACTGATCACCCAGGCCAAGGGCAAAGACCCGGAGATCGTCGCCGCCTTGTTCCGCAATATGCATACCATCAAGGGCAACGCACGCACCTACGAGCTGAACATCATCACCGACGCCGCGCACGCCGCAGAGCAGGGTTACGATCTCTTGCGCAAAGATCCAACCGCCGAGTGGGATGCGGCCCGGTTGCTGGAGAGCCTGGACGCAGTGGACGCCGCCATTGACCGCTATGTTGATGTCAACGAAAACAAATTGGGCCGCAAAGGACGCGCCTCCGACTTGCTCACGACGCGCGGTGCATTTGTTTCCAACGAAGAGATCGCCGACCTTAAGGCAGCTGCCACCGCTTTGGCTTTGCAGGACTCTAGCCCCCAGGCGCAGCAGCTCTTGCAATCTATTGGCCAGCTGGGCTTTATTTCATTGCCGCGTCTGGTATCGGGTGCGGTGGATTCCCTCTCGTCGCTGGCCAAGGAGCTGGGCAAACCCACTCCCGCAGTGGACCTTGTCAATGGCGACATTGCGTTCAACAACCTGTTTGCCGAAGCGCTCAAAAGCTCGTTCATGCACATTGTTCGCAATGCAATGGACCATGGCATCGAAGCGCCCGAAGCCCGATTGGCAGCCAATAAGCCCGCGCAGGGAAGGCTGCGTTTTGCGTGCGAGAAAACACCCACGGGCGCCGAGCTGCATATCAGCGATGACGGGCGCGGTCTTGCCTTGCACAAGCTGTACGAAAAAGGCCTGTCCAGTGGCCTCTTCAAGCCCGACGCACAACCAAGCCCCCAGGACGTTGCCGATCTCATTTTTCAATCGGGCCTGTCAACGGCGGAGCAGGTGTCCATGGTCTCTGGACGGGGCGTTGGCATGGATGCCGTGCGCGCGTTTCTCCACAAGCAAGAGGCCAACGTGCGCATCGTGCTGGACAAGCCAGGGCCAAGCCTGGGCTTCACCGCGTTCAAGTTTGTCATCAGCTTGCCCGAGTCCGCCTACAGATAGTGCATGGCTGATGGCTAATCGTTGGGGTCCAGCGGGGGCAGATCGCAAAAAATATCGGCCACGGGAATAACCAGATCGGCAAAAGCCAGCGGTGCGCACGTATCTTCCATGCCAAACACCAGCGGCTTGCCATACGCCTTGTTTTCCAGGCGGTAGATGCTCACCGAGCGGTCGGTCGGATGCACCAGCCAGTATTCCGCAACGCCATGCTGTTCGTATAGCGTGCGCTTGGTGCGCTGGTCGTGCACCGCTGTGCTGGGCGACAAGACCTCGATCACCCAATCCGGCGCACCCAGGCAGCCACGGTTATCCTTGAGCTTATCCGGGTCACACACCAGGCTGATGTCCGGCTGCACCACCGTGTCAACCTCATGATCCGCCGCTCCGGCACGGGGCAGGCGCACGTCGAACGGCGCGACGAAGGGGCGGCAGGGTTTGCCACGGAAATACTGGTGGATTCTGGAAAATAGCTCGCCGACGATCAATTGGTGAAAATTGCTGGGCGCCGGACTCATGGCGTACGCCTGGCCCTCAATCAACTCCCAGCGCTCGCCCGCAGGCCAACCCAGGTAATCGGCATAGGTGAAACCCGATGCATGGTGGCGCAGCGCTTGTCCCATGGTGTAATGTCCTCAAAAACAAACTACCAGTTGGCATCCGGCGGGGGAATATCGCAAAAAATGTCGGCCACGAGAATAACCAGATCGGCAAAAGCCAGGGGCGCACAAACGTCTTCCATACCAAAAACCAGCGGCTTGCCATACGCCTTGTTTTCCAGGCGGTAGATGCTCACCGAGCGGTCAGTCGGATGCACCAGCCAGTATTCTGCAACGCCATGCTGCTCATACAGCGCGCGCTTGGTGCGCTGGTCGTGTACCGCCGTGCTGGGCGACAAGACCTCGATCACCCAATCCGGCGCACCCAGGCAGCCACGGTTGTCCTTGAGCTTGTCCGCATCACACACTAGGCTGATGTCCGGCTGCACTACCGTGTCAATCGCATGATCCGCCACTCCGGCACGGGGCAGACGCACATCAAACGGCGCGACGAAGGGACGGCAGGGTTTGCCATGAAAATAATTGGCAATGCGCCGAAACAGCTCGCCGACGATCAATTGATGGAAATTGCTGGGCGCCGGACTCATGGCATACGCCTGGCCCCCAATCAGCTCCCAGCGCTCATCCGCAGGCCAGCCCAGGTAATCGGCATAGGTGAAACCCGATGCATGGTGGCGCAGCGCTTGTCCCATGGTGCGATGTCCTCAAAGCCAAAGGGCAACAGTGTACCGTTCTTCAAGACTTATACAAACCTGCTCACGCAGGCCCGATGCTTGATTTCTGCTTCACAGAGACCGGTTTCGTTCCTGTCTTGCGACCGGAGCCAGAGCCTTCCTCTCCACAGACTGACACCGTGGAACTCACGGCGTAATTTCTCAAATTGATGGCAGCATTCAAGTCCCTGTCCATCGTATTGTCGCAACTGCACACCATCCAGCGCTGCGATAGCGGCATGTCGTGAATTTCGCCGCACACCGAGCAAGTCCTGCTGCTCGCAAACCAACGATTCACGACAACCACTTTTGCGCCGGTCATTGCGACCTTGTATTCAAGCTGCCGCCTGAATTCAAAGAAACCGGCATCGGAAATCGCACGCGCCAGGCAATGGTTTTTGACCATGCCTTTGACGTTCAAATCCTCGACGGCTATCACTTCAAATTCAGTTGCCAGCTTGCTTGTCAGCTTGTGCAGATTGTCTTTGCGCACGTTTGCAATCCGTTGGTGCGTACGGGCCAGCCTGGTTTTCGCTTTCGCCCTGTTGGCACTTCCTTTTTTCTTCCTGCAAAGACTTCTGCTCAAACGCTTGACCCGGCCTGAAAGCCGTTTGTGTGCTTTTGGCCCTTCCTCCACTTCACCTGTTGAGAGGGTTGCCAGTGTTTTCACACCGAGGTCAACACCGACAACACCTTTGTCCATCCTTCCTGAGAGGCGGTCTTTTGTTTCTACCGCCAATGCAACATGCCATTGATCGGCCTCTTTGCTCACCGTCGCCGATTTGATGTTGCCAACAAACCGCACAGTCTCTGCCATGTTCACCCAACCGATGACCGGCAGACGCACTTTCTCGCCCTCCACCTTGACGGCATTGGGTTTGTCCTTGGCAGGGCCGTTGTCAGCGCGAAAGCTGTCGTGTAGCCCTTTGCGCTTGAACTTCGGAAATCCTGGCTTTTCCCCTTTTTTCAGCCGTGCGAAGGTGTTTTTGAATGCCGTGCCAAGATTTTTGATGGCCTGTTGTGGTGCGGTTTTGCTGACTTCGCCCATCCACGGGAATTTCTCTTCCTTGATGGCATTGAGTTGTTTTCGCAGCTTCCCTTCGTTGGGCTTTTCGCCAGCTTCGTACTGGCGTTTCCACTGGGCAAGCGCCCAGTTGTACGCAAACCGTGCAACTCCACAAGACTTCGCGAACAAAGTGGCTTGTTCGTTATTGGGATACAGGCGTATCTTGTGCACGAGGATCATGTGGATGTCTCCACGGCTTTTTTAACAGCCTCGATGAGTTTCTTGTTCTTGTTGCTGCGACTGCCGTATAACCTCGCACTGAAAACGGTGATGATTTCCAGCACGTCTTTCGCTAGGTCTTCTTCGAACGTTGTGTCTTGCTCCTTGTTCAAGATGACGACCTCCACATTCTTGGCTTCACAAATGGAAAAAATCAGCTCCGCTCCAAAGCGCAACAGCCGGTCTTTGTGGGCAATCACCAGACGCTCGACACGTCCGGCAAGGATTTCAGCCAGCAACCTTTTCAGGCCTTTCTTGTGGTAGTTCATCCCGCCACCAAGGTCGGCAATGACCTCAAACCGCCATCCCTGTGCGGCGCAGTGCATTTCAAGAACTTGTGTCTGGCGTACCAAATCCTCTTTTTGATCGTGGCTCGACACTCTGGCGTAGGCGTATGTGATGCGGTTGGTTTCAATGCTGTCTGCAAAACTCGGGTCGATTGCCGCCAGTGAGTAGCGGCGCTGGTTTCCCGACGTGCGAACCGGAACCAATTTTCCAGATGCCTCCCACCTGCGCAAGGTTGTCGTGGTGACACCCAGAATTTCAGCAGCTCTTGCAATTGAAACTAACTTATACATGCTGTATATATTAGTAAAATTTTGGTAACTACCAACCGTCCCCTTTGGTACCATCAGACATCTGGTCGAAGTTTGCCCTTCTGATGCAGTTACTTTGAAGCGCATAATGCTCCCTCTGATCGATTTGTAGCGACACTACCT
>JAYRRD010000028.1:0-57560 GCA_041910275.1 Rhodoferax sp. | reverse complement strand
TCCCTTGTATTTGGAATCGCTGCTGGATCAAGGCCACCGAGCGCGACTGGTGTGGGGTTACGTTGAGCGACAAGATCTGAGCAAGCTGATTGAAGCGATCAAGGCGCGTGGCAGCAATCCTGGCCGTGCGGCGATTGATCCACGCATTTTGTTTGCGCTGTGGTTGTACGCTACGCTGGAAAGCGTTGGTAGTGGTCGTCAAATTGCGCGGTTGATCCTGGAATGCGATGCGTATCGGTGGATTTGCGGTGGCGTGTCAGTGAATTACCACGCTCTCAACGACTTTCGTTCGGACAACGAAGTGCTAATGGACGAATTGCTCACCAGCAACGTGGCAGCTTTGGCGGCGGCGGGCGCGATTAGTTTGAAGCGTGTGGCGCAAGACGGCATGCGCGTGCGCGCTGACGCTGGTGCGGCATCGTTTCGCCGTCAGGCCAGCCTGGAAGAGCACCTCAAAGAAGCCAGCGAGTTGGTGCAAACGCTCAAGGCACAGGCTCAAAGTGACCCCGGTCTTGCCAGTCGACGGGCACAGGCAGCCCAATTGCGAGCAGCCAAAGAGCGTGAAGAGCGCATCAGCGCCGCGCTCAAGCAACTTCCCGAGGTAGCAGAAGTCAAGAAACGCAACGGCTCCAAGGACGAACCGCGCGCGAGTACCACCGATGCCGATGCACGTGTCATGAAGATGGGCGACGGCGGTTTCCGTCCAGCCTTCAACGTACAGTTCGCCACCACCTGCGAAGATCAGGTCATCGTCGGAATGGATGTGGTCAACGTCGGCAGCGACATGGCGCAGTTGGCCCCTATGGTTGAGCAAGTTGAACAGCGTCTGGGGAAAAACCCGGATGAGTGGCTGGCCGATGGGGGATTTCCCGCGCACGAGCAACTTGATGCGGTGGCTGCGAAGACCAAGGTTTATGCGCCGGTACCCGAACCCAAGACGAAGAAAGATGAGCAGGGAAATCAAGTCGAGCAAGACAAATACCAGCCCAAGCCCGGTGACTCCGATGCGGTAGCCCAGTGGCGAGTGCGCATGGCCAGCGACGAGGCCAAGGAAATCTACAAGCAACGCGCGGCAACCGCCGAATGTGTGAATGCGCAAGCACGTAACCGGGGACTATTGCGGATGCCGGTGCGCGGCTTGAAAAAGGTCCGATCTGTTGTTGGTCTGTTTGTGCTGGCGCACAACCTGATGCGCACGGCAGCGCTGGCACCGCAACTCATTGGCTGGGGGTGTAGTCCGTGCGAAATGGCCGCGCAGGCTGCATGAGAGCACAAAAAATGATCGAAAGCTCCAAAAAACCCCTTTGAGCCGAGCCAAATCGTTCATCGCAAGCATTGACGATGCAATCCGAACACATGTTGGCGCGTTCACCCGTGACACCAACGGGCATGGTGTGCATGCCGATGATCAAAAAACTCTCAACCTCTCAGCCGACCCGTCCACACCCAGCCCCCTGCAATTGTCGTACCACTGGCACGACAATTGAGCTGGTCGCATTTTTTGCTCCTCATCCCGCTGCCGTCGCACGAGGCGCGTGTGTTTTATGCCAGCCAAGCGTCACAAGCTGTCTGGAGCAAGCGCGAACTAATCCGGCAAATCGAGCGCAAAGCCTTTGAGCGATCAGCAATCGCCGATAGCAAGCTGGCGCTATCCGCAGCCCCCGAGCTTGCGGGCACTTTCAAAGACCCGTACTTCTTCGATTTTCTCGGCCTGCCGCAGGGCTACCTGGAAAACGATCTGGAGCAGGCGCTGATTCGTGAGCTGGAGCAGTTCATTTTGGAGCTGGGCAAGGGCTTCGCCTTTGTGGAACGCCAAAAGCGCATGATTATTGACGGCGAGGATTTTTATCTCGATCTGCTGTTTTACCACCGCCGCCTCAAGCGGCTGGTGGCTGTGGAGCTCAAGATTGACCGTTTCAAGGCGGCGCACAAGGGGCAGATGGAGCTGTACCTCAACTGGCTGGACAAATATGAACACCGCCCGCATTCTTGATTGCATGAATTCCATAGCTTATGCACGATAATGGCTTGTGCATACGTTTAAGCTATAAAGGAGCGAACCATGCAAAGCATGACACTGGAGCAGCTACGCGCCACAGCCAGCGCCGGCGGCGTTGTTGGCGTTACCTTGAGGGGACAGGGCAGCGGGTTCTTCATGGAAATTACCACCCGCAGCGGGCATGACGCTTTTTTGGTAAAGGCCCGCAGTACCTCGCCGCGCCGCTTCGGTAGCCCGAATTCCGCGCTGATGGTGTTGCGTACCATGGGTATTGCCGTTGCGCAGCTGGACGCGACCCACTGGAACCCCGACCAAAAAGAGGTCACGCAAAACCGGGATAGCCGCGCTCAAGCGATGCGCCAGGCGCACGAAGCTGCAGCCTATAACCAGTGGCTGGCCACTGAAATCCAGGAGGCCATAGCTGACCCACGTCCGAGCGTTGCGCATGATGAAGTGATGGCCCGGATGGATGCCCGCATGGCGCGCCACAAGGCAGCAGGAGCAAAGCGGGCATAAGCCAGCAGAAAAGACCCATGACGAAGCTACAGCCCCCTTACCGCATCGTCTGGCGTCCAATAGCCGAAGCCGACTTAAACAACATCGTTGGCTATATCGCTCAGGACAACCCCCTCAAGGCCGAGGAATTCGGCCAGGCGCTGCGCGACAAGGTGTTGCCGCTTGCGCAGCATCCGAAACTGGGCCGCACTGGCAGGCCCGGCTTGCCGATTTTTTTGCGCGAGTTGGTCGTGCATAGGAACTACATCATTTTTTATCGCGTGCTGGATGAGGCGCGTACCGTCGAAATTTTGAGAGTGAAGCACGCGGCCCAACAGGCTCCGTGATTTCAACATGACCACCTTTGCCAAAGAAGCCGAATTTGAAGCCGTCGTCATTCACGAGTTGGGCTAGCGCGGCTGGGGCGATGCGGATGTCATCACGCACCCCAGCGAGGCGGATTTGTTGGCGAACTGGAAGCGAATCCTCTTTGAGAACTGATGTGGATTTCAAGGTTGCGCGAATTCCGTAGGAGCGGGTCATGCCCGCGAATCCGCGTCGCGGTCCTACAGAGGTGAAGCATGACATCCGTGTGAATTACACAAATTTCATATCACCCGTGATATGAAAAGCACCCAAACCGCACCACAGATGCTCCTGCCAAGCCTGTGTGGCACGTTTTTAGCCCCAATCTGGCCGCAAATCGGGCATCAAATCAGCCTCTGACCCCCGTGGGACAAGTGGGGGCAGCTACTGAAAACGTAGTAACAAGAGCCAAGGCATCACATTGAATCGCACCCAAGAGTTCAGCTCGGAGATTTGCCACCCGGATGTTTCTTCAGCTCTATCAGCATGCAGCGGTCCTGCACCACGCGCAAGCCAGCCGCGCGCGCCTTGGCCGCAGCAGCGTCGTGCGTGATGCCCAGTTGCAGCCAGATGGCCTCGGCGCCGATGGCGATGGCTTCATCGACCACCGGCGGCACGTCGGCGCTGTTGCGAAACACGTCAACCAGCCCGATGCGGTGGTGGCGCGCTGCCTCGCTCAGGCTGGGGTAGGCCGTTTCGCCCAGAATTTCTTTGGCATTCGGGTTGATCGGGATGATGCGCCAGCCCTGGGACTGGAGGTAATGCGCAACTTCAAAGCTGTCACGCTCCGGTTTGGGCGACAGGCCAACGACGGCCACGGTGCGGTACGTATCAAGAATGTGTGCGATGGTGTCATTGGTGTCAGTCATAGAGAATCCTGAAGTTCTAAAGTTGGGCAAGGTTGGCGCGCAACTCTTGCGCGTCCAGAATTTCGGAGAATACCAGCGGCGCTCGGCCATTCTGGTACAACACATACACGGGCACGCCGCTGCGGCCCAATTCTTCCAGCGCGCGGGTGATGGCCGGATCGCGCCGCGTCCAGTCGGCGCGCAGTAGCGCCACGCGGCGGAAGTGGAAATCCGCCAGCACATCGGAGCGGCTCAGGGTTGTCTTTTTATTGAATTGGCAGGTGATGCACCAGGCGGCGGTGAAGTCCACAAACACGGGCCGGCCCGCGCGCAACTCGGTCTGCACCCGATCCGGCGACCAGGCCTGCCAGTCCCCCTCGACAGCAGTAGCCGTTCCCGACGTGCCCACTGTATCCATTTTTATAACCAATGGGCCTATAGCGCTCGTCAATAGAGCGAGGACAGCTATTGAAATGGAAGCAAACACCACTTTGCTGCGCCCGCTCAAACCCAGCGACCAGATCAACAGACCCAGCGCCAGGAGCAAGGCCAGCAGTGCGCCAGCACCGTCCACGCCGCTCAGATGCCCCAGCACCCACACCAGCCAGACAACCGTGGCAAACATCGGAAACGCCAGAAAGCGGCGCAGCGTGTCCATCCAGGCGCCTGGACGCGGCAGCCAGTTGCCGACCCCCGGCAGCCAGCTGGCAAGCAGGAAAGGCAATGCCAAGCCCAGTCCCATCGCCGCAAAAATCCCCAGCGCCAGTGCAGCAGGCTGGCTGATGGCATAGCCCAGCGACGCACCCATGAACGGAGCCGAACACGGCGAGGCAATGGCCACGGCCAGCACGCCGGACAAAAAGGCATCCACCACCGGATGGCGCGCCTGCAGTGCCGCCAGCCGGTGCGGCAGGATATTGCCCATCTCGAACAGGCCCGCCAGATTCAGGCCCAGCAGGGTGAACAAGGCCGCCAGCGCCGCCACCACCGCCGGAGATTGCAGCTGAAAGCCCCACCCCAGCTGCTCGCCACCGGCACGCAGCGCCAGCAACAAAGCGCCCAAGCCAAGAAACGCGAGCACCACACCCAGCGTATAGGCCAGCCCCTGGAGGCGGTGCGAAGCCAGCTGCTCGCGGCCATGGCTGGTGAACCCCAGCACCTTGATCGCCAGCACCGGCAGCACGCAGGGCATCAGGTTCAGGATCAAGCCCCCCAGCAGGGCAGCCGCCAGCGCCACCCACCAAGTCGCCATGCCATCCGCCGGGGGCACGGGTGCCGTCGGCAAGACCGGCGCAGGGGCCGCAACCACGCCCGGCTGCGGTGGCTGCTCCAGCGCCGGCCAGGTGCCGCTGACCGTGGCCACCACGCGCACACCCTGCGCCCCCAAGGCCAGCACGATGGGCAGCTGCTCCAGGGTGGTTTCACGCTGCACCGACAAGGGCAGCACCGCGCTCCACACGCCTTCACGCCAGACCTGGGTGCCCGCCTGCAGGGCCGTGGCCGTGGTATTGGTACTGGCACTGACGGCATCCGCGCTTTGCGGCGCACGCACTGGATCGGCGATGTTGGCAGTTTCGGGAAAGCTTTGCAAGGCGCGTCCATGCCAGCTGGCGGGCAAACCTTGCACCGTCAGCTTCAAGCCCATCTCCGCTGTCACCGTGGCCGTGGCGGTGGCACCGGCAATATCCTGGGGCGTTGCGGCGCGCGCAGCTTCAAAGTCGGCGCCGTGCAAGCCGGTGGAGCCTTGCACGGGAAGACGCAGTACAAAATTGCCGTCTTGCGGAATGCATTCTTGCTGGCACACCAGCCACGACGCTGCCAGGCGCACGTCCAGAACACCGCCAGCTGGCGCCTGAAAGCCCGGTGCAATGGTCAGCGGCACCGGCAGCAGCACAGTCCCTTCGTAGCCGTAGTTGGCCAGATTGCCAACGGGGATGCGCTGCGGCAAGGGCCAGGCAATATCGCCCGCTGTGATGCCTGCGGGCAATTGCCACTGCAAAGTCGTCGGCAAGCCGGAGTCGCCCGGATTGCGCCAGTACGTGTGCCAATGCGGCTGGTGCGCCAGCTGCAAGCCCAGCCATACCGTCCTGCCCTGGCCCACGCCATCGGGTGCATGCGCCAGCAGCTCGGCGCGCAGCTGCGGCGTCTGCACCACCGCAGAATCGGACTTCTGTGCGGTATTAAGTACCAATTGGGCGTTTACGCCCGTCCATAGAGCGAGTACAGCTATGAAAAATAGAGCATTGCGCCCACGCAGCCAACAGGATAAGGAAAGTTCAATCAGATACATCATGGTAGAGGTCCGAAGACGGCAGGCAGTTTCTTGGGCGATTGGATGCGCAATTGCTTGTTCACATTTTCCTGGCCAAACACCACTTCAATGTCGGCCACGTTCACGCCAAAGAGTGGCGCCAGAAAGCGCAGCATGTGGTCCGTGGCCCGTCCGCCCTTGGGCGCAGCCGTGACGCTGACCTTGAGCTGCGTGCCCTTGACCTTGCCAATGGCGTCCTTGCTGGCTGCGGGTTTGCCCAGGATATTGACAATCAGCGTATCGCCCTCCCAGGCGAAAAAGGAGTCGCCGGTGGCATTGCGGGGACGATCCGGAGGCATAAAGATTGCGGTATGAGGGCCAATGGGCAAGCCGCATTTTCCTACAATCGCACACCAAAGCCCGATGGACACTGCCTGCGTGTGGTTTCATGCACTGGCAATACTCTCTACTTTATAGCAGCTCTCGCACGGTACACGGGGCCTGCGGCCATTTTTATGTCAAAAAACACGGTTACAAGACCATTCTGGTTCAATGCCCAGTCGATCTCCCGCTTCGCCGATCAGGGGACACTATTGCGTGGCCGGTCGCTGTTTGAGCTGAAAAAAGTGCGCGCGCTGCGCATCACACCGGTTGCGGACCACTGGTTGGTTGAAGGTTCGGTACAAGGCAGCCACCCGCACCCTTATGAGCTATCCGTCGAACTCAGCCTGACATCCGAGGGGAGAATTACCAGCTGGGAGGCCGATTGCAGCTGCCCGGTGGGCTACAACTGCAAGCACGCCGTCGCATTGACCCTGCAAGCCGCCACCGTCGATCCGTCCGCGCCAGGGGCCGAAAAGATATTCTCTGCACAGCCTAGTGCGCAGGACATCGAGGCCCAGCGCCTGGCCGAGCAAGAGCGTCTCAAGGAAGCCGAACGCCAAAAAGCCGAGACCACATTGCTCACCTGGCTGGCAAAACTCGACCAGGCCAGTGGCAACAACCCGCCCCCACCCAGCGGTTTGCGCCAGAACAGCAAGCCGGAGCGTTACCTGTATCTGCTCCAGATATCGGGGCCGCACAGCCCCAACCCGCGACTGGCGCTGGAAGCCGTGACGTCTTACCCCAAGCTCAAGGGCGATTGGGCCAAACCCAAAACCATTCGCACCCCGCCCTACGCCGGGCAACCCGTGTACGACCAGGCCAGCACCATCGACCACGAAATACTGAACATGCTGGTCATGATGGCACGCTCTGGCAACAACACCTACTACACCAGCAGCAGCGCCCGAAGCGTGCTGTTTGGCCGCGTGGGCCTGATTGCGCTGGAACAGGCAGCCAGCACGGGCCGTTTGTTCATGGGCTACGACAACGGCGAGATAGGGCCGCGTCTGCACTGGGGACCGGCGCGCACGCTCGACTGGAGCTGGAACGAAATCACCACCGTCAGCAGTGGCGCACCGGGCTGGGTCTTGCGCGCCAAACTGCGCGCAGACGCAGATGTCAACGATGTCGGAGCCGCCAGTAACTTCAGCAGGTTATTCCTGAACACGCCGCCGCTGTACCTGGACAGCGTGCGCAACCTGTGCGGGCCGGTGCAGGTGCCAGGCCTCACCGATGTCCAGCTGCTGGTGCTGCTTCAGGCGCCCCCCTTGCAGCCAGCAGCGCTGCAAAAACATCAGGCCGAAGTCATGCAACGCCTGGGGCCGATCCCGCCCCCACCTGGGCTGCAAGACACCCCCCGGCTCGAAGGCATCACGCCCAGGGCCTGTTTGCACATAATACCCAACCCCGACAAGCAGGACGGCAGCCGGGGACTGATGCTGGCCCGGCTGCGTTTTGACTACCAGGGCCATACCGGCTGGTGGCCTGGCGCCGGTCGCATGGTGCGGGTGGATGGACCCAAGGGACCGCTGCTGCTGCAACGCGACCTGGAAGCCGAGTTTGACGCCATTAGCCGCCTCGTCGGCCTGGGCCTGACCAGCAGCGAGGGTGGCCACTTCTTTTTTGCCAGCAGCTCCAAGCAGCAAACCTGGCTGCGCTGGGCTGACGAAGACTACCGTGAGCTGCGCGCGCATAACTTTGACCTGACTATCGACCCCGGCCTGGACGGCTGGATCACCCACGCAGAAAACCTGGACGTACAACTCCAGCCCGAAAACGGCGGCGAAGCAGACAGCGACACCGGCTCGGACTGGTTTGACCTGTCGCTGGGCATGGAAATCAACGGCCAGCGGCACAACATCCTGCCCTGGCTGCCGGATCTGATTGCTGCTGCGGCCAATAGCCCGGCAAATCCCGAAACCGGCCTGCCGGACTTGCCGCCCTTTGTATACCTGCCCAAGCCCGATGGTCAGGGCTTTATCCGCTTGCCAACCGAGCCGCTCAAACCCTGGATGGCGGCGCTGCTGGAGATGGCCAGCCATGACTTCTCTGGCGACACGCTGCGCTTATCGCGCTTTGACGCCATGCGCACCGCCGCCTCGCTCGGAGCGGGCGTGGTCTGGCAGGGTGCGCAGGCGCTGCACGGCATGGTGCAGCAACTCAGCGGCCATGTCGCCATCGCTCCCGTCTCTGTGCCCGACAGCGTACAGGCCAGCCTGCGCCCCTACCAGCAGCACGGCGTCAACTGGCTGCAATTCTTACGGCAACACGGCCTGGCCGGCATCCTGGCCGACGACATGGGGCTGGGCAAAACACTGCAAACCCTGGTGCACATCCAGATTGAAAAGGACGCAGGCCGCCTCACGCACCCGGCGCTCATCATCGCCCCGGTCAGTCTGATGGGCAACTGGCAGCGCGAGGCCACGCGCTTTTGCCCCCAGTTGCGCACGCTGGTGCTGCACGGCAAGGAGCGCCACGAAGCCGCCACCGAAATGGGCCGGCAGGACATCGTGATCGCCCCATATTCGCTTTTGGGACGCGACCGCGAACGCTGGCTGGAGCAGGTCTGGCATCTGGTGGTGCTCGATGAAGCGCAAAACATCAAAAATGCCAACACCCACGCCGCCCAGGTGGTGGGCGAGCTCAAAACCCGCAACCGCCTGTGCCTCTCGGGCACCCCCATGGAAAACCATCTGGGCGAAATCTGGAGCCTGTTTCACTTCCTGATGCCCGGTTTTCTGGGCAGCCAGCAGCGCTTTGGCGAACTCTTTCGCAAGCCCATTGAAAAGCAGGCCGACTCCGAGCGCTTGGGCCAACTGCGCGCGCGCGTCACCCCCTTCATGCTGCGCCGCACCAAGGCGCTGGTGGCCAGCGAATTGCCGCCCAAGGTGGAAACCGTGCTGCGCGTCGAACTCCAGGGAAAACAAGCCGACTTGTACGAAACCATACGCCTGGGGATGGAAAAAGCCGTGCGCGAAGCACTTGCATCCAAGGGCCTGGCGAGGTCACAAATCACCATCCTCGATGCGCTGCTCAAACTGCGCCAGGTGTGCTGCTCCCCGGCCCTGGTCAAACTGGATGCGGCGCAAAAAGTCAAATCCTCGGCCAAGCTGGAATACCTGATGGAAACCCTGCCCGAAATGCTGGCCGAGGGGCGGCGCATCCTGCTGTTTTCGCAGTTCACCAGCATGCTGACGCTCATCGAAGCCGAACTGGCCAAACACAAGATTCAATGGGTCAAACTCACAGGCCAGAGCCAAAAACGCGATGCCCTGATCGAGCAGTTCACCAGCGGCAAAGTCAACCTGTTTCTCATCAGCCTCAAAGCCGGTGGTGTGGGCCTGAATCTGCCGCAAGCCGACACCGTGATCCACTACGACCCGTGGTGGAACCCGGCGGTGGAAAACCAGGCCACCGACCGCGCCCACCGCATCGGCCAAACCCAAAGCGTCTGGGTGGTCAAACTGGTCGCACAAGGCACCATCGAAGAGCGCATCCTGGCCCTGCAAGAACGCAAGGCTGCATTGAGCGAGTCCATGTACAGCGGCTCTGCCGCGCGCAAGGAGCCGCTGTTCAACGAATCCGATCTGGCGGAGCTGCTCAAGCCGCTGGGGTAGTGGTTACTACGTTTTCAGTAGCTGTCCCCGCTTGTCCCACGGCGGCTAGAGGCTGATTTGATGCCCGATTTGCGGCCAGATCGAGGCTAAAAACGTGCCACACAGGCTTGGCGGGAGCATCTGTAGTGCGGCTTAGATGTTTTTGATATCACAGGTGATATGAAACTTGTGTGATTCATCCACTGCCCACTTTAACGTGAAACGCCAAGCCCCTCGGCTCCGCTCAGGGCACGTTTCCTTCGGTTTTACGTGCCCTGAGCGAAGTCGAAGGGCTCAAAGGCGCGTTGGTCAATCGGTTTCATGATTCGGGGTGGATGTCAGACCATGAAAGTTAGTCCTTGGGGCGAAAGATCAGCGTCAGGGCAGGGGGGACGCGCCCGTCTACGTCACGGGGTAGTGTTTCGGTTTTGTCGATGGCGTTGAGGACGGCATCGTCCCAGGATTTCACGCCGCTGGATTTGCTGAGTTTGCGGCTGATGATGGTGCCGTCGGGCGAGGTGCGCACGTCAACCTCGGCGGCTGGATTGCCGGAGGGCGATTCGATATAGGTGATATTGGGCTTGATGCGCGCCACCACGCGCGCACCGTAGCTGGCTGATGGTCCCGAGGTCTGCTTGGCAGTGCCCGAGGACTCTGATTCTCCCGCTTTGGCCGCCAGGCCGGCCATGCGTTGCAGGTTTTGCTTGCGCAATTCTTCCATTTGTTTTTCCTGCGCTTCGGCTTTTGCCTGGGCCGCTGCCTTGGCCTGTGCTGCCGCTTTGGCGGCTTGGGTGCTTTGTTCTTGCTGGCGTTTCTTTTCTGCAGCGGCTTGTTCACGGGCCAGCTTTTCACGGGCTTCTTGTTGCTCTTGCTGCTTCTTCAGTTTCTGGGCTTGGCGTTGTTCCTCTTCCAGTCGGGCCTGCCGCTGTTTTTCACGTTCTTGTCGTTCCAGTCGTTCTTGCCGGGCCTGCATTTCCTTTGCTTGCATTTCCTTTTCCAGGCGGATTTTTTCCTGGGCTTTGGCAATCGCAATGGCGGGGTCTGGCTGGGCAGGCGTGGGTACGGGAGGTGGGGGTGCGGGAATGGGTTTGGGCGCTGGTGGCGCTGGGGGGGCGGGGGGCGGGGGTGGTTCCACGGCGGCTACTGGCGGCGGTGGGGCTGCTTGCTGCGGCAGTGCGGACCACAACTCGGCTTCGACCGTGGCCGTGACCGGGTCGCGCTTCCAGCGTACCCCCATGGTCAGCACGGCCAATAACAGGGCGTGGACCACAATTGCCAGAATCAGGGCGCGCACCAGACCGGGGGCCGGAGGGGGGGCGAATTCCAGACGTGCTTGCTGGCTATCCATGGTGGTTGATCGTTCCTGGCTTTAGCTGGCCAGTTGCACCGACAGGCCCACGCGCTGAATGCCGGCGCGCTGCAGGATGTCCATCACCTTGACCACGCTTTCATATTTGACGTTTTTGTCGGCGCTGATGACAACCGCCGAACTGGTCGCTGCTGTCCCTGATCGGGGGCCTTGGGCGTTTTTCACGGTATTGGCCAACTCCTTGAGTGTCACGGGGGTGGTTTTGTCCTTGATTTTCATTTCCAGGGTGTCATTTTTGCCCAGCACGATCTGGATGATCTGGTCCGGCTGGCGCGATGCCTTGCCGACGCTGGGCAGGTCAATCATGCTGGGGGTGATGAGCGGCGCTGTGACCATGAAAATGATCAGCAGCACCAGCATCACGTCGATGAAGGGCACCATGTTGATTTCGTTGATGGTGCGCCGACGCTCCCGGCCACGCTGTGAGACGGCTGGCATGGATTTAGCGCCCCGCAGGTGGTGGTTGCTGTTGTTGCTGCTGCTGCGCACCGACGTTGCGCTGCAGGATGTTGGAGAACTCTTCGATGAAGGTCTCCTGGTGGGTGGCGATGCGGTCAATGTCGCGGGCAAAGCGGTTGTAGGCGACCACAGCCGGAATGGCGGCAAAGAGGCCAATGGCGGTGGCCACCAGTGCTTCGGCAATGCCAGGAGCCACGGTGGCCAGCGTGACCTGCGTCAATGCCGCCAGGCCGACAAAGGCGTGCATGATGCCCCATACCGTGCCGAAGAGGCCCACATAGGGCGATACCGATCCGACCGAGGCCAGGAAGGATAAATTGGTTTCAATGGCATCCATCTCGCGCTGGAAACTGGCGCGCATGGCGCGGCGAGCCCCGTCCATCAGGGTGCCGACATCGGTGATGCGCCTTTCGCGCAACTTCTGGAATTCACGCATGCCGCTGGCGAAAATGCGCTCCATGGGGCCGCCTTCGCTGGCGTTTTTGACGCATTGGGCAAAAAGCTCGTTCAGGCTGGAGCCGGACCAGAATTCGCGTTCAAAGTCTTCATTGAGCGCCTTGACGCGCTTGAGGGCAAAAAACTTGCGGAATATGGCCGCCCAGCTGGTGATGGAGACGGCCATCAGCAGCAACATGACGGCCTGCACGACAAAACTGGCATTCAGCACCAGATGCAATATGGATAAATCTTGGTTCATTTCTGCGCTTCGGAAGACAAGGGCGCGGGTGTGTTCGAAGGGGGGGCGGGGCGGGGATTTCTGCTTTGCCGGCTGTCGGATGCGACCTCGGCGGCGCGCAGGCCTGGTGCCAGCTTGTGGAGTACGCCGTTGACGTATTTGTGTCCGTCGGTGCCGCCGAATTCCTTGGCCAGCTCGACACATTCGTCCAGCACCACGCGCCAGGGCACGTCCAGGCAATGCTGCAGCTCATACGCGCCGATCCACAGGACGGCGTGTTCAATGGGCGATATTTCTGCCAGCGGCCTGTCCAGCAGCGGCAGGATCAGGGCGTCGAGTTGTGCGCCTTCGGCCACGCACCCTTGCAGCAAGGCATCAAAATGCAGCGCATCGGCCTTGTGAAAGCCGATCAGGTCGCGTGTGAAGGCGTCAATGTCTTCGATGGCGTTGCCGCCAACCAGGCTTTGGTAAAGACCTTGCAGGGCAAATTCACGTGCACGGCTGCGCTCGGACTTGCTACCGGCCTTGCGTGCGCCGGTGCTGGTGAATCCGGTGCGCGATTGGCGCGGGGGGCGTTTTCTGGCGCTTGCACCAGGTATGTCGGGCATATCGGGCATTACAGGGACTCCAGCAAATTGGCCATTTCCACGGCAACGCGCGCGGCATCGCGTCCTTTTTCAACTTGGCGGGCAACAGCCTGGGGCAAGTCTTCGGTGGTCAGGATGGCGTTGGCGATAGGCAGCCGGTAGTCTAACGAAACCCGTGTGACCGCAGCGCCGGACTCGTTGGCGACCAGTTCAAAGTGGTAGGTCTCTCCACGAATGATGCAGCCAAGTGCCACCAGGGCGTCGTGGCGTCCCTGTTCGGCCAGGGTTTGCAAGGCCAGGGGCACTTCCAGCGCACCCGGTACGGTGATGTGGTCAATGTTCTTTTCCGCCACGCCCAGCGCCAGCAGTTCAGCCTTGCAAGCCTGCGCCAGGGCATCGGTCACGTCCACGTTGAATCGGGCCTGAACCATGCCGATTTTGAGTTTCTTGCCGTTCATGCGTTCGTCTTCTGTGGCAATAGTGCCTTTGTCCGAGCCAAACATTGCTTATCTCCTTGAAAGTTGCACGTATTACGCTTATTACGCTTGCGCCTGTACCGCTGGGTTTTTGTTGATGTAGCCGCTGATTTCCAGTCCATAGCCCGCCATGCTGGGCAGGCGCCGGGGGCTGCCCATGAGCCGCATCTTGTGTACGCCACAATGGCGCAGGATTTGTGCGCCGATGCCGTACGAACGCAAATCCATGCGTCCGCGCTGCGGTGCGTGGGCCGGGCGGGCGGTGCCTTCAAACTGGGACAGCAACTGCTCCCCGCTTTCGCCGCAATTGAGCAACACCACGACCCCTTTGCCTTCGGAGGCGATGTAGGCCAGCGCCGTATCAATGCTCCAGGAGTGCATGGTCCGCCCCACTTCGAGTATATCGAGCACGGACAGGGGCTCGTGCACCCGTACCGGGATGATGTCCGTCTCCGCCCATTCGCCGCGTACCAGGGCCAGATGCACGCCCTTGCCCGTGGTGTCGCGAAAGGCCAGCGCGGTGAATTCGCCAAAAGCGGTATGCAGGGTACGGGCGCCCATTTTTTCGATCAGTGACTCCACCCGGCTGCGGTGTCCGATCAGATGCGCAATGGTGCCGATTTTCAGCCCATGTTCGGCGGCAAACAGCTGCAGATCGGGCAAGCGCGCCATGGTTCCGTCGTCCTTCATGATTTCGCAAATCACGGCTGCGGGCGAACAGCCGGCCATGGCTGCCAGGTCACAACCGGCTTCGGTGTGGCCGGCGCGCATCAGCACACCGCCGTCCACCGCCTGCAAGGGAAAAATGTGCCCTGGCTGGACCAGATCGTCGGCAGAGGCGTTTCTTGCGACCGCCGCCTGTACGGTGCGGGCGCGGTCTGCTGCCGAGATGCCGGTGGTGACCCCTTCGGCAGCTTCGATGGAAACGGTGAATGCCGTCCCCTTTTTATCGCCGTTGCGCACGGTCATGGGGGGGAGTTGCAGGTGTTCGCAGCGTTCGCGCGTGAGCGTCAGGCAAATCAAACCACGGCCAAAACGGGCCATGAAATTGATGGCCTCGGGACTGACGTGGTCGGCTGCCAGCACCAGGTCGCCTTCGTTCTCGCGGTCTTCCTCGTCCACCAGGATGACCATACGTCCGGCGCGCAAGTCAGCAACAATGTCTTCAACGGGCGAAATGGGCACAGGATTCAAGGCGTTCATGGGTTCATGGGTTTATGGTATCGGTACGGGAAAAGGCGCTATTGTCCCAGATAGCGCGCCAAGTTCTGATTTGATCATTTTCTGGTAGCATCGGCTGGTCTCGCTTGTTACATTGGCCACCAATTTTTAGTGGGGAATTGTCGGTGGCATACTGAAAGGGATACCAATGAGCACAACGCAGCAGATTGGCATTAGCCCGCCCAGCGGACAGGTGGATGTGGTGGAAGCCAAGGTGGTAGCCGACGCGTGCGCAACCGGAAGCAACATAGCTGAAGATGGCCTGATGACGCCAATGACATATGAGAGCGAAGAAAACGATGAAAGAGAGATTCACTGGACCCCAAAACTCTCGGTTGGAATTGCGGAAGTCGATACCCAGCACCAGAGAATGATAGGAATATATAACCTCATTGTCTCAATCGGCAGAACCGGAGAACGAAAGAAAATGGCGGAACTCCTGGAGGAGCTTGGCAACGAGACGTTTGCGCACTTTCAGTATGAGGAAATGCTGATGTCGGAGGCTGGGTACGAGCAAATTCGTGCGCATAAGGAAGAGCATTCCAGGCTCCTGAACGAACTTGGCGAACAAGTTGAGGACTGGAGATCAAGGCACATCTCTGCATCGGAGCTGGCGCGATTCATGTATCGGTGGTTGATTCGACATATTGTCACTACGGACGTGCCGATGGGCCGTGAGCTTACCCGGGAATTTTTGCGCATTTAACAGCCAAACCGGCTACACCGGCACGCTTTGTCCCCGTGGGAGGACGCAAACGGCTTGCCCACCTTGGCTATTCTTTCCTGTGTCCTGATTAAATAACGGTCTCACATTCGGGGTTCACTTCAGGCAGTGCTATTTGCTGGTCCACGCTGAACTGGTAGTCCTTGAAAATATGTTCGGCACTGGGTAGCTGATAACGGCCATCCGGCAACCTGCAGCTGGTGTCCTTGAGTCGGTAGGTCATGCTGCCGCAGGTCCAGCAGTTGTAGTTGCGCATATGGGTGCACAGGCAGGTTTTGTCAAATATTGCAATGTTCTTGCCATCCGGGTGCTGTACAAGCTGCTGGTTGTAGGCGCTGAGGTAGGCACAGTTGCCGTTGCCGTCGAGCAAATAGCCATAGGATTCGCAGTTGGGGCGTATGCCTGAGCCAATGGCCGGTGTGCTTTTGAGCATGCGCATGGGGTACCCTGTGGGGGAGATGGTGTTGACGATGATGTCTTCTTCGCTGGCCTTGAAGTATTCCTGTTTGACTTTGGCGGGCAACCCACATTCCTCGGACACCGTGAAGCGGGTCGCCACCTGCACTGCGGCTGCGCCTTGCTCCAGAAAGGAAACCGCATCGCTGCCGGTAAAAATGCCACCGGCGGCGATCAAGGGAATGGCTAGCTGCTCTTCTTTGAGGTAGTGCGTAACCTCGGCGACGATGGTTGCCAGGTCGTATTGCGCCCAGTCCATGCCAAAGCCCAGGTGCCCGCCCGCCAGCGGTCCTTCGATGATAATGTAATCCGGCAGGCGTTTGAGTTTGGCGGTCTTGCGCAGGAACAGCTGTAGCGCACGCACCGAGGATACGATGATTCCCAGCTTGGCATCCCGGAACCGGGGGTGTTCGGCCATCAGGGCAAATGACCCCAGGTGCAGTCCGGCGCTCAGGGTAATGCCGTCAATGCCTGCGTCCAGCGCTGCATTGAGCCGTACCTGCAAGGTATCGCGTGGCCCGTTCATGGTCAGCTTTTCCATGACATTGAGAAATACCATTCCCGCGCCGCGTTTGGCATCCATGGTCTTGCCGATATGCAGTCTGGTGGCCTCGGCGAGGTGCCCCAGGTCAAAATGAATGATGCTCTTGTCCGGGTTGTTGATATTGCCCTTGTAAAACCGGGTTTTCCCTTTGATGAATTCGGTATCGAAACGCCGATCCGACACATCATGCACCAAGGCATCCGAAATGTGGCCAATACCGCCGAGACGCGCAGCCTCCAATGCCAGCTCGGCGGTCGAAATATCAACACCCATGCCGCCGATGACGATGGGTACAAGTTCCACAGAGCCAAACTTCAGTCGAAAATCATTTACGCATTTCATGGTTGTCCTTGCTTGAGAGGCGGGCGGCTCCGGGCTATTGTTGCAGTGTCACACCAAGCATCTCCAGTGCACAATTGTCCCAGATTGACAATGGCCATATCGGCAGTCATTCCATCGGTGGCGTTTTCCACCTGTCACTTCCGGGTCATGTACATGCCTTCCATGGTGTGCAACTGTCCCAAAATATGCACAGGTGTTTGCCCATGGAACGCCGCAAACCACATTATTTACTTGTGGTGTTACAAATTGAACGTATAAACGGCACAATCGCCCTTGCATCGACATGGCATTGAGAGATGCCATGGTTTTGAGGGAACCATAATAGCCCCGAAAATACGTTTAACCCCTTACAAAAGGATATTCCCATGCGACTCATGCAACTTTTTTGCGCCAGCGTTACCGCACTGCTTTTGAGTTTTTCAGCCGTAGCCGCGACCCAGGACCTGGCTGGGGTCAAGGTGGAGGACGGCGTCACCATCGGAGGGGTCAAATTGCCACTCAATGGCGCAGGCGTGCGTTCCAAGGCCGGGGTCAAGATATACGTGGCCAGTTTGTACACACAAAAGAAAGTGACGTCGCTGGATGATCTGCTGGTGGCTTCCGGTTCCAAGCGGTTGATGATGGTTTTTTTGCGGGAAACCGACTCCGACACCTTTGCCAAATTGATGATGCGTGGTGTTGAAAACAACACCTCCAAAGGAGACATGACCAAACTGTCACCGAGCTTTGGGCGTATGAGTGATATTTTTTCGCAACATAAATCGTATCTGGCTGGCGATGTGATCGCCATTGACTGGATTCCTGGCACCGGCATGGTCATTACCGGCAAGGGCAAACAACTCGGCCAGCCCTTTACGGACCCGGAGTTCTACAAGAGCATGATGTCCATCTGGCTGGGTGCGCAACCCGCAGACCAAAGTCTCAAGGATGCTTTGCTGGGGGCTGCCAAGTAAGGTCGGCTAGGCCAGGTGGCCCCACAGCAGCAGTGCGTCGCGGCCTTGTACCACCAGGTCGGTTCTGGCCCCTACGGGTAACAGAACCTTGGTGGCGACGTGCCCGTAGGGCAGATTGGTCAGTATGGGCGTTTGGGTCTGCTGCTTCAGCCAGTCGAAAACGGTTTTGAGCTTGAAGCCCTTGTCGTGTGTTGTCAGCTTGAACTCGGTGAATTGGCCCAACAGAATGGCTTTTTGCTGGTCGAGGACACCGGCGTACAGAAGTTGGGTCAGCATGCGCTCGATGCGGTAGGGGTGTTCTCCCACATCCTCCAGGAACAGGATGCCCCCGGTGATCGGCGGAAAATAGGGGGTTGCCAGCAAGGTGGTCACAATGGTCAGGTTGCCCCCCCAGAGGATCGCATCCTTGATGTGCAGCGATGGCGTACTGTCTTCTGTGGTGCGTGGCAGGCGCCAGCCAGTTCCCTCGTTGCGGCCTGCCAGCATGTCGCTGAAACAATCTTCCATGATGTCATCGGGCAGGGGTGGCTTGCTATCGTCCTGCGGATGGCCGCCAACGCCAAACCCTTCGCATAGGGCCGGACCGGCCCAGCTGACACAGCCGGTTTTGGCCAGTAACGCCAGCTGCAAGGCAGTGAAGTCGCTGATGCCGACCCATTGCATGCCACGCGCGACCGCCTGGGACAGTGCGGGATAGTCGATGTCCTTCAGGATGCGCGTCAGCCCATAGCCGCCGCGTGCAATCAGTGCCACATCCGCGCCACTGGCTGCTGCGCGGTGGATGGCGGCCAGGCGGGCTGCATCGTCGCCCGCAAAGCGTTGGTGGCTGTTCAGCGCGCCCGGATCAATCTCGACGGTATGCCCCAGGAACTGCAGGCGGCGTACGCCACGCCGGAACGCGGCCTTGTCACGCACAGCGCCCGAGGGAGCGTAAATATAGATTTTTTTCAAGGCGTGTTGTTGTGTGCTTGAATCCACTGCACCAGTTGTTGCGACGTCAGTGGCTTGGCGTACAGGTAACCTTGCCCTTCATGGCAGCCCATGGTGAGCAAGGTCTGGGCTTGACCGACATCTTCAATGCCTTCGGCAATGACCGTCAGGTTGAGATTGCGGCCCAGTTCGATCACCATGGAGGCAATGTGGCCACCCAGCACTTCATGGTTGAGTTCGGTGACAAAGGCCCGGTCAATCTTGAGCCGGTCAATGGGGAGCTGGCGCAGATGGCTCAACGAGGAATACCCGGTGCCGAAGTCATCAATGGCGATGGAAATCCCCAGCGCCCGTACCCGGTGCAGGATGTCCAGCATGAAGCCAGGGTCTTCCATGGCAACCGACTCGGTAATCTCCAGCTCCAGGTGCTTGGGATTGATTCCTGTATCCTGCAACGCAGCACTTAGCTTGGCAAGAAATTCAGGGTGGCGGAACTGAATCTGCGACACATTGACCGACATGCGGATGTCCGGCAGCCCCAGTGCCTTCAAGCGCAGCTGTTCCAGACACGATACGCGCAATACCCAGTCACCGATGGCGACTATCATGCCGGAGGCTTCTGCCAGAGGAATGAAGCGGTCGGGGGGGACAAAGGAGCTGTCTTCATTGCGCCAGCGGATAAGGGCTTCGACGCCCACGATTTTTCCGCTACGCAAATTGATTTGTGGCTGGTAGACGACGAACAGCCTTTCGCTTTCGACTGCGTGCCGCAACGCCTGCAGTAATCGGACACGCTCGCGAATGTCGGTTCCCATTTCGCTTGAGAACATGACAAAGCTGCCGCGCCGATTCTTTTTGGCCAGCTTGAGTGCGATGTTGGCATCCTTGAGCGCATCGCGTCCCAGCGTCCCCTTACCCAGGTTCTGTGTCAGCCCCATGCTGGCGGTGACCACCATGGAGTCGCCATGTACCGTAAAGGGCGTGCGAAACAGCGACAGTACCGAAACAGGGTCCAGAATCGTGCTGGGTCCCATCAGTCCAAAAGTGTCGCTGCCAATACGCGCAAGGATGATCTCAGGACCCAGTTCGAGCTTGAGCCGATCTGCCACGGCCTGCAAGAGACGGTCTCCCTGTTGGTGGCCCAGGGCATCATTGATTTCTGAAAAGTCATCAACGTCCAGAATGGCAATGACATCATCCAGAGATTGCGCTGAACCCAGCCGCTCATCGCTCAGATCAATGAATTTGTTGCGATTGGGCAGGCTGCACAGGCGGTCGTAAAAGGCCATTTCATCGAGCTTGCGGATTTGCTCGTAGGCGCGTAAGGCCGCAGTGACCGTTGCATAAAGCTTGGTGCGTGTCAGTTCCGATTTTGTTTTGTAATCGTTGATGTCAAAGTCGTGGATGGTTTCAATTTCGGGCGCATAACCCGGTTGCCCGGTGCGCAGGATGATGCGCAACTCAGACAGTCTGAGGTCCTTGCGAATGGTCTTGACCAGCGCAAGTCCGGCATCCTCGCGCTCCATGACCACGTCGAGCAGTACCACAGCGACATCGGTTTCCGATTGCAGCAAGGTGGTCGCTTCCATGGCCGAATAGGCATGCAGAAACTGCAAGGAGCGCCCCAGTATCCTGATTCCCGATAACGCGAATGTCGTAGCCCGGTGGACATCCGGTTCGTCGTCCACGATCATCAGGCGCCAAACCAACTCCTTGGCGACCCCGGTATCGCTTTCGTCGTCCAGAAAATCCAGCGTGTCAGTGTCTGTATTCATGCCAACCACAAAATGTTACCAATCCAGATCATTGTGCACTATCGGTAAGAATAGCAGTGATAGACAAGCAAAACAAACCCGATCAGACGGCGGAGTCATCCTGTTCGCCTGTGCGAATACGCACAACCCGCTCAACGTTGGTGATGAATATTTTGCCATCACCAATCTTACCGGTACGTGCAGACTTGACAATGGCATCCACGCAACGTTCCACATCCTCCGTCTTTACGACCACTTCGACCTTGACCTTGGGAAGGAAGTCCACCACGTATTCGGCGCCACGGTAGAGTTCGGTGTGGCCTTTCTGACGGCCAAATCCCTTGACTTCGGTTACCGTCAGGCCGGTTACACCACAATCGGCCAGAGCTTCGCGTACTTCTTCCAGTTTGAATGGTTTGACGATGGCTGTGATTTGTTTCATGGTTTTCCGCTTTTTCAATTGAGAACAGAACAAAAGAACGAAGCAGACTTTACCACGTACCCCGAAGCCAGGAATAAACTGAAAAGTGCGCGTGTGTCCTAATTCGTCAACACCAGTTTACCCATGACCCCGCGTGACTGCATGCAGGCAAAGGCCGTCTTGAGTTCGGCCATCGGCAGGGTGCGGTCTATGAGTGGCTTGATCCTGCCCTGGCCATACCACTGGGCCAACTCCACCATCATGGCGGCATTCGCTTGGGGTTCGCGTTTGGCAGATTCGCCCCAGAATACACCCACGATGGATGCGCCTTTGACCAGGCTCAGGTTCAGTGGCAGCGCAGGAATCGAACCGGAAGCAAACCCCACGACCAGATAGCGCCCGCGCCAGGCAATTGAACGAAAGGCTGTTTCTGCAAAATCGCCACCTACCGGGTCGTAAATGACATCCGGGCCTTTGCCGCCGGTAAGCTCCTTGATGGCGTCGCGCAGATTGCCGTGGCTGTAATCAATGGTGGCATCGGCACCGAGCGAGCGGCACAGTTCGCATTTTTCGGGCGTGGATGCCGCAGCAATGACCCGCGCACCCATGGCCTTGGCGATCTGGATGGCCGCCGTGCCGACACCACCTGCAGCCCCCAGCACGAGGACTGTTTCACCGGCCTTGAGTGCCGCGCGGTCCACCAGTGCGTGGTAAGAGGTGGCATACATCATGATGAAAGCGGCTGCATCCACCATGGGAAAGTTTGCCGGCAAGGGCATGCACAGGGCCGCAGGTGCCAGTGTGTGCGTGGCAAAACCACCCGTTCCACTCAGGCAGGCCACGTGCTGGCCGACTGTGAGGTGCGAGACCCCTGCACCCACCGCCTGCACCACGCCTGCGTATTCCGAACCGGGGACAAAGGGCAAGGCAGGTTTGAACTGGTACTTGTTCTGCACGACCAGAATGTCGGAAAAATTCAGGCTTGCGGCCTTGATTGCGATCAATACTTCTCCCTCCTTTGGCTCGGGCGTGGGGAGTTCTTTCCAGCTGAGTGCGTCGGTGCCAACGGGGTTTTCACAAAGCCAAGCGTGCATAAAGAGAGTCCTTTGATTGGAAAAAAATGGGCGCATCATAGAGCCTTGGCGACCCTAAGTATTGTCCCAGGCGTGACCCGCGCCCTACAATGGCCGGTCAATCCCCGATGAACTATGAGAATTCTTATTTGCAACGACGACGGTTATCTGGCTCCTGGCATTGTTGCGCTGTACGACGCCCTGAAGGATGTGGCCGAGGTGGAAGTCATTGCACCTGAGCACAACAACAGTGCCAAGTCCAACGCGCTGACCGTGCATGCGCCGATCTATGTGCACCAAGCAGGCAACGGATTTCGCTATGTCAGTGGAACCCCGGCGGACTGTGTGCATATTGCCCTGACCGGCTTGCTGGATTACCGACCAGACCTGGTGGTGTCGGGGATCAACAACGGCGCCAACATGGGGGATGACACCATTTATTCGGGCACCGTGGGTGCGGCCATGGAGGGTTATCTGTTTGGCATTCCGGCGATTGCGTTTTCCCAGGTGGAAAGAAACTGGAAGCATCTCGATGCGGCAGCGCGCAAGGCGCGGGAGCTGGTGCAATCCATCGCGCAGCAGCAGCTGGTGCGCAACGTGCCGTGGTTGCTCAACGTCAATATTCCGAACCTGCCCTATGACCAGATTGGCAGCATGAAGCTGTGCCGCCTGGGCCGTCGCCACGCGGCAGAACCCGTGATTCAGCAAAAAAATCCACACGGACAAACCATGTACTGGATTGGAGCGGCTGGCGCGGCCAAGGATGATGCCAATGGCACGGACTTCCATGCCACGGCCCAGGGTCACGTGGCCATGACGCCGCTGCAGGTGGACCTGACAGACCATGATGCCCTGGGTTTTTGGGCGCAGACCGCCATTTTTTCATGAAAAAACGCCCCTCTTTCCCGGCAAGTCTGGATGCCACCTTGGCCAAAAACCGGCCCAATGCCTTGGGTGGCATGCCTTTGGCGTCTGTTGCATCTGTTTCCAGCCGGGCCAAGCCGGTTGTACCACAGTCCACCTATCAGGGAATGGGGATGGATTCGCGTGCGGTGCGGGCACGTATGGTGCAAAAACTTGCGGCCCAGGGTATTGGCGACCCCCGGGTGCTCGCGGCCATGGGGGCCATTGAGCGGCACCAGTTTGTCGATTCAGCCCTGGCCAATCAGGCCTATGAAGACACCAGTTTGCCCATAGGCCTGGGGCAAACCATCTCCAAGCCCGGTGTTGTGGCACGCATGCTGGAGTTGCTGCTGGAGGCCAACCCGGATACATCGGAAAAACTGGGGCGCGTGCTGGAAATCGGCACCGGCTGTGGCTATCAGGCCGCCGTATTGAGTTTGTTGGCGAGCGAGGTGTATAGCATCGAGCGTTTGCGCGGCCTGCACGACAAGGCGCACGACAATTTGCGCCCGTTGTGTCTGGACAATTTGCATTTACTGTTTGGTGACGGCATGCAAGGGTATGCCAAGGCGGCTCCCTATGCGGCCATCATCGCAGCAGCTGGCGGTGAGGCCTTGCCGCCAGCTTGGCTTGATCAGTTGGCCGTTGGTGGGCGTCTGGTGGCTCCCGTGGTCACCACTTCGGCACAAAGCAGTTCCCAGGCTTTGATGGTGGTCGATAAAACCCCCCAGGGCATACGTCAGACGGTTCTTGAGGCGGTGCATTTTGTCCCCCTAAAATCAGGCGTTGCTTGAAGGAAGTATTCATGTCGCGTATGAGCAGTAGAGATAGATATTCTGATTGGTATTTGGTACTTGCATTTGTCGGGATGGTGTTGGCCGGTTGCGGCTCCAAGCCGCTGCAAAGGGCGCCCGTAGAGGACCGCAGTGTGGTTTCGAGCAAGGCAGCAATAGAGGCAAAAAGTCCACCCGTAAAAGCTCCGGCGCCCGTGGAAAGTGCGCCTAAGCCGGGTTACTACACCGTCAAGCCGGGTGATACCCTGATACGTATTGGACTGGAAACCGGCCAGAGCCACGTGGACCTTGCACGCTGGAATGGCATTGCCAACCCCAACCTGATTGAAGTGGGCCAGGTGTTGCGGGTGGTGCCTCCTGGAAGCTCTCCCCCCTCTTCGGATACCGTCACCATCGCCATCAGCAAGCCGGTTGCATCCTCTTCGGTTCAACCCATGCCGCTGCCCAACACTGCAGCCAAGCCTGCTTCGGCTGCCTCCGCACCGGCGGCTGCCAGTAGTGCTGCGGCTTCTGCAGCTGCGCCCAGCGTTGCAAACGATGAAGAAATGGGATGGGTCTGGCCTAGCAATGGTCCGATTCTGGCCGGTTTTGATGAGGTGAAGAACAAGGGGCTGGACATTGGCGGCTCGGCTGGCGATGCCGTGGTGGCCGCGGCCGATGGCAAGGTCGTTTATTCCGGTTCCGGTTTGCGTGGTTATGGTAACCTGATCATCCTCAAGCATAATAGTACCTACCTGACGGCATACGCCCACAACCAGACTTTGTTGGTCAAGGAAGACCAGGCGGTCAAGAAGGGGCAGAAAATTGCCGAGATGGGTAACAGCGATACCGACCGGGTCAAACTGCACTTCGAGGTGCGCAAGCAGGGCAAACCGGTTGATCCCAGTAAATACCTTTCGGCGCGCTGACCGCCTGACTAGCATGAAAAACATTCCAAGCTTCGGTGACGGCGGCAGTCCTGCCAAACATCGGTCCAAAACCGATAACTTTGAAGAGAAATTTTCATCGAAGACTGTGGATAGAGCGCAGAAAGCTACTAATTCGATAGGGTCAGATGATCCGGAGCAGTTGGCGCAGGTGCTGCCCTTGCTTGCTGGCGCTGACGAAGAATCGGTGGATGTACTGGCTTTGTACATGCGTGGCGTCCGGCGCACCGAATTGTTTACGCCCGAGGAGGAATTCGCAGTTGCCACCCGGGCGCGCAATGGGGATTTTGCCGCGCGCCAGAGCATGATCGAGCACAACTTGCGTCTGGTGGTGAGTGTTGCCAAGATGTACATCGGGCGCGGCGTGCCGATGGCGGACCTGATCGAAGAGGGCAATCTGGGCCTGATGCACGCCATCGATAAATTCGAACCCGAACGCGGCTTTCGTTTCTCGACCTATGCCACGTGGTGGATTCGCCAGTCGGTGGACCGTGCGTTGATGTACCAGGGCAGGGCCGTGCGTCTGCCCAGTAGCGTGGTGCGCGAAATGCAGCGGGTGTTGCGTGCGCGCCGAACCCTGGAAAATGATGCTCGCCTCCTGGCTCTGCGGCCCGAGGGCGTCCGGGTGGAGGATATTGCCGCCTTGATTGGCAGTGATGCACACCATGTCGCCGACTTGCTGTCCATGGCCGAGAGTCCGCGCTCGCTCGATGCCACGACGGAGCGCGGGGATGACGACCGGACCATGGGGGATGGTCTGGTTGATGAGATGGCCTTGAGTCCCGAAGACGCCATCCTGTTGCAAGAGCTGGAAGTACTACTGGAAAAGTGGATGTGTGAACTCACCAGCCGTGAGCGGGAAGTTCTCGAAGCGCGGTTTGGTTTGCACGGCCAGGAGGCAGAAACCCTTGAGGGCTTGAGCGAGCGCATGGGACTGACGCGCGAGCGCGTCCGTCAGGTGCAAAACGAAGCTCTTTTCAAGATCAAACGCCATTTAAAGCGCAGCGGTATCACCCGGCAATCGCTGATGTGAGCCGCTATTGCGCTATTTGTGCATGCGCCGAGGCGCCAAGGTCTGCGCTATCGTGGGCCATGCCTTGTTTCAGGTGGCGGCGGACTTTTCCCGTCATGGAGTTCGTTGATTTGCGTGGACACAAAACCGTGGTCGGTTTCATCCTCGTCCCGATCCGGGAGGTCAAATTTCGGCTTAGGTGTCCCCGTAGCGACGGTTGCCGTGGCCGCAGCTTTGGGGGGCACTGGTGCTGCACCGGCGTTGCTTTGCCAGAAGGAGGGCTCGGGCATTTTGGTGTGTGGGCAGCCACAATCCGGTGAGAACTTCCAGCCAAACAGGTATTTCGACGAATTCGCGTCGGGATCGAAGCGTTTGAACCCTTCCAGTAGTTCTTGTTGCAAGACTGCAACGTATTGCATCAAGGCCTCATGCCACTTCAACACTTCCAGTTGCAACAGCAAGGCGCTGGCGTGGTGGGGTGTTCGGATAGGCATCAGTTCAACGCCAATCCAGTTGGCGGGGATTCCCTGGCGTTTCAGGACGGTCAACAGCGTCAGGCGCACCATCTCACGCTGGCTGCTACTGAGCTGGTTTACCAGGGATTCGGGCGTTGGTTGTGGTGGCGCGGCGACTGGTTTTTCGGATTTTGAACGGCCAAGGCCAAAGAAATTGAACATGCGCGGGTCTCTTCCTGGGGCAAGATAGGGTTTGCCAGTCTAGCATTACTCGCCGGTTCTGGCATCCCCATGCCTCTTGGATTTGTGCCCTGATCAGGCGTTGATCAGACGCACCCGGATGACATGCGATGTACCCGCAATGGCGGCCATCACGGCATCCGAGGGCTTGTTTTCCACGTCAATGATGTTGAAGGCGAGTTCGGCGCGGCTCTTGTTCACCATGTCGATGACGTTGACCTGGCTGTTGGCCAATACCGAAAGCACATTGCCCAGCACGCCCGAGACGTTATCGTTGGAAAACGTGATGCGCCAGGTGCCGGGACGCCGGGCCATGGACACCGCCGGGAAATTGACCGAATTGACGATGTTGCCGTTTTCCAGATAGTCCATGAGCTGGTTGGCGGCCATCACGGCGCAGTTTTCCTCGGACTCCTCGGTGCTGGCGCCAATGTGCGGCAAGGCAATCACATCGGCGCGGCCCAGCATGGCGGGCTCGGGAAAATCGCAGACATAGCGGCCCAGTTTTCCCTGGTCCAGGCTGCGCAGCACGGCGGCAGAATCGACCACCGATTCGCGCGCAAAGTTCAGCAGCACGGCGCCTTTCTTGACCGAGGCGAGCGCGTCCTCGTTGAGCAGGTGGCGCGTGGCGTCCAGCGCGGGCACGTGCAGCGAAACGTAGTCCGAGCGCGCCAGCAGTGCTTGCAGATTTTCCATGCGCATGACAGCGTTGGACAAGCGCCAGGCGGCGTCAATCGACAGCGCCGGATCGAACCCCACGACCTGCATGCCCATGCCCAATGCAATCTCGGCCACCATCGAGCCAATGGCACCCAGGCCCACAATGCCCAAGGTTTTGCCGCGCAACTCGTTGCCGGCAAAACGCGATTTTTCCTTTTCGAGCAATTGCGCCATGGCGGCGGCATCGCTGATCTGGGTGAGCGACTGCACATAGTTCAGGGCCGGCAGGATGTTGCGGGTGGCCAGCAGCATGCCAGCCAGCACCAGTTCCTTGACCGCATTGGCGTTGGCTCCGGGCGTATTGAACACCACGATGCCTTGCTTGCTGTAGTCGGCCACGGGCACATTGTTGACGCCGGCACCGGCGCGCGCGGCGGCCAGCAGTGTCTTGGGTACTTCAATCCCTTGCAGCTTCTGGCTGCGCAGCAAGAAAGCGTCGGGCGAGCCGATGTCGCTGCCGACTTCGTACTGCTGGCGCGGAAAACGTTCCAGTCCCTTGACGGAAATCTGGTTGTAGGTGCGAATCTTGTACATGCTTGTTCCTCCTTGTTGTTTATGCTGCGGTGACTTCGGCAAAGGCCCAGCTCAACCAGGGCAACAGCGCCTGCAGATCGGACGTTTCCACCGTGGCACCGCACCAGATGCGAATGCCAGCCGGTGCGTCCTTGTACGCGCCAATGTCATAGGCCACACCCTGCGTCTCCAGCAGCTTGACCATTTTCTTCACGTTGTCGCCACTGGTAGCCAGCGTAAGGCAGACACTGGTATTGGAGCGCGTGGCCGGGTCCTTGGCCAGAAAGGAAATCCAGTCGTTGGCGGCCACAAAGTCCGCAATGGCCTTGAGATTGGCTTCGCTGCGCGCCATGGTTGCGGCAACACCACCGATGCGCTCGACCCAGGCCAGAGCGTCCAGATAATCGGCCACGCACAGCATGGAAGGCGTATTGATGGTTTCACCCTTGAACAGGCCTTCGATCAGCTTGCCGCCCGAGGTCATGCGAAAGATTTTGGGCAGCGGCCAGGCCGGGACGTAGCTTTCCAGGCGTGCGACGGCGCGCGGGCTCAGAATCAGCATGCCGTGCGCACCTTCGCCGCCCAGCACCTTTTGCCATGAATACGTCACCACATCGAGCTTGCTCCAGGGCAGCTCCATGGCAAACACCGCCGAAGTGGCATCGCAAATCGTCAATCCGGCACGGTCAGCGGGAATCCAGTCGCCATTGGGCACCTTCACGCCCGAGGTGGTGCCGTTCCAGGTGAACACCACATCGTTGTCGAAGTTGACTTTGGACAAGTCGGCAATGTCGCCATAGCCCGCTTCGATCTTGTTGACATTGGGCAATTTGAGCTGCTTGACAATATCGGTGATCCAGCCCGAGCCGAAGGACTCCCAGGCCAGCGCATCAACGCCGCGCGCGCCCAGAAGCGACCACAGCGCCATTTCAACCGCGCCCGTGTCGGAGGCCGGAACGACCGCCACGCGGTAGTCGGCGGGCAGCCCCAGGATGCGTGCGGTTTCCGTGCACGCCAGACCCAGCACCTTTTTGCCCAGGGCCGAGCGGTGCGAGCGCCCCAGGGTGTCGAGTTGCAGATTTGCTACGCTATAACCGGGTCGCTTGCTGCAAGGGCCGGAGGAGAAATTGGGGTTTTTGGGTTTGACCGTGGGTTGCATCGTAATCTCGCGTAAATGAACAAAAGACTTTGGGTATCAAAAAAGCAGTGCAAACAAACACTACCGCCCAAGTATCGCATCTTGGCGCCGGTGGTACAGTAGATGCCACGACGCCACCGGCTTGCAGTGCAGTCTTGCATGCACAGGAGTGAAAATCACATTTTTGGAGTACGCCCTTGTTACGCCGTTTTTTTATTGCTCTATTGGCAGCCGTGTTGCTTGGCTTCACCACGGCTTGTTCGCAGGAAGACCTCGTTCAGTCCGCGCTGCGGCTGGAACAAAAAATTGCCCGGCTGGAGCGCAAGACCGTTCAGGTCGGTGACCACAGCATTGCGTACCTGGAAGGTGGCCAGGGGCCAACCGTCGTCATGTTGCACGGTATCACGGCGGACTCCACCAACTGGACGCGGTTCGCACGCTATTACACCGACAACTACCATGTGGTCATCCCGGACCTACCCGGTTTTGGCGACAGCAGCCGCGTACCCACCGCCAGCTACAGCATCCCGGCCCAAAGCGAGCGTTTGCACGCCTTGATGCAGTCTCTGGGTGTCAAACAGTTTCATCTGGTGGGCAACTCGATGGGGGGGTATATCGGTGCCTACTACGCCTCCCAGCACCCCGAGACGGTGCGCACGCTGGGTCTCTTTGCTGCTGCCGGCGTGGAGGCGCCGACCCAGTCCATTTTTATGAAGGAATTGCAAGCGGGCAACAATCTGATGTTGCCCAATGACCGGGAGGATTTCAAGCGTGTGCTCAAGTTGGTGATGCAAGACCCCCCCTACATCCCTGGTTTCGTGTTTGATGTGATTGCCGACAAGGCACTCAAGAATCGTACATTCGACCACAAGATATTTACCGAACTCCAGCAACAGCAACTCGATCTGGCACCCTATCTGCCAAAAATAACGGCGCCAACCCTTTTGTTGTGGGGTGAACAGGATCGGGTGCTCGATTCCAGCTCCATCCCTGTCTTTCAGCGCCACCTGACGGCCAGCAAGACCACGGTTTCGGTGATGCCGCAAGTGGGGCATCTGCCCATGCTGGAACAACCAGCCGAGACGGCCAGACGCCATCTGCTGTTTCTGGGTCCGGTGAATTGACCACGCTCAACACAGCCCGCCACGGTGTTCGAGCAGCACACGAAAGTCCTCTATGGGCAGTGGACGGGAAATCAGATAGCCCTGGAATTCATCACACCCCTGAAAGCGCAGAAAATCGAACTGTGCTGCATTTTCCACACCCTCTGCCACCACCGTCTTGCGCAAACTCTGGCCCAGTGAGATGACCGCACGGGCGATCATCGCCACATCTTCTTCGCGCTCGATGTCCGTCACCAGCGAGCGGTCGATCTTGATGATGTCGAGCGGGAAACGGCGCAGGTAGGACAGCGAGGAGTAGCCGGTGCCAAAGTCGTCCATTGCCAGGGCAACGCCCAGGTTCTTGAGCTCATGCAAGATGCGCACTGCACGTTCGCCATCTCCGAGGAAAACGCTCTCGGTAATCTCCAGTTCGACGCGCTCGGGCGCAAGATTCGCCTCACGCAGCAGCCCGGCGACACGTTTGACGAAATCCTCGCTGAGAAAGAGCTTGGCAGAAAGATTGACCGCGATGCGTGGCGCATGGCCGTGCAACGGCGCCCACTCGGCGGCGGCAGCAAAAGCACTGCGCAGGATCACTTCGGTCAGCGGCAGAATCAGGCCAGACTCCTCGGCGATGGGGATGAAGCGGTCCGGGGAAATCATGCCAAATTCCGCACTGCGCCAGCGCGCCAGGGCCTCGACGCCCACGATCCGGCGTCTGTAATCGACCTTGGGTTGAAAATGCGGGAAAAACTCCCCACGCTCCAGGCCCACCCGCATCGCGGTTTCAAGATTGAGCCGTTCTTCGGCAAGGCTGTTGAGCGCGCGTGTGAAGAACTGGAAGTTGTTGCGCCCACGGCCTTTCGCCGCATACATCGCCACATCGGCGTGCTTGAGCAAGGTTTCGGCGTTGTCGCCATCCTGGGGATAAACCGCGACCCCGAGGCTGGCACCGACCTGAAACTCGCGTCCGCCCAGAAGAATGGGCTGCCCCACTTCAACCAGCACCCGCTCCAGCAGCGAAATGATCGAATTCACCCGGTAATGGTCGTTGAGCACCAGGACAAACTCGTCCCCGCCCTGGCGTGCCACGGTATCCGAGCCGCGCAGACAGGCACGCAGACGCTGCGCCACCTCGACCAGCAGCTCGTCCCCTGCCACATGCCCCAGGGTGTCATTGATGAACTTGAAATTGTCCAGGTCGATAAAAACCAGGACTAAAAAGTAACCCAGCCGCCCCGCACGCACGATGGCCTGTTCGATGCGGTCCTTGAGCAGATTGCGATTGGGCAAACCCGTCAGCAAATCGTAGTTTGCCTGGCGCTCAAGCTGCTCCTGGTAGCGGCGGCGCTCGGTAATATCCTGCACCGTTCCCTCGTAACAGACAAACTCCCCGCCAGCGCCGCGCACGACATGGGCATTTTCCGAAATCCAGATTTTTGAGCCATCCCGCCGGAAGACTTCCGACTCAAAATTACTGACCACACCATGCGCGTCCATCTCGCGGCGGAAATCCTCGCGGCGAACCGGCAACACGTATAGCCGATGCGCGATGTCGGAAAGATCGGCAATCAGCTGTTCCGGTGTGGCGTAGCCGTAAATACGCGCCAGCGCCGGGTTGGCGGCAAGGTAGCGGCCATCTTCGCTGGTCTGGAAAATGCCTTCCGAAGCGTGTTCAAAGATATTGCGGTAGCGCAATTCGGCGTGGGCCAAGGCATCCAGCGCCCGATGCCGTGCGCTGACATCCTCAATGAAACCTTCGATCACCGCCTGGCCGTGTTCGTCGGCAACGCCGATGCCACGATCCGCCACCCACGTGATCGCCCCTGTTTCCGTCTCGATACGGTACTCGACATGAAAGCGGCGCCCGGCGGCAATCGCGGCCATGGTTTCAGTCCGTACCTTTTCCCTATCCTCTACAAAAATCAGATCCGCCCAGGAAATGCCATCTTCCTCCAGCAGTTCCTCGGGAGCATGGCCCGTCAGCTCCCGGCAACCCTGGCTCACAAAGAGCATCGTCCAATGCTGATCAGGAAGGCAACGGTAGGCCATGCCCTCCAGATTGTTGACCAGGGTATCGAGCACGCGCGCCCGATCCACCGGTTGGGCAGTTTCCAGGCTGGGGCGGGCTTTGGCGTAGGGACCCATGGCGAATCTCAGGCGTAGCGCAGGCAGGCAGGAACGTCTATCACCTGTACCAGCAATTCACCGTCATTGGCCTTGGCCTTGATCAGGCGCTTGACCAGGGCCGACTCGTTCTCGTTGGCAAACGGCGAAGCAAATATCCGCGTCTCACTGAACTCGGGTACGCCATGCAATTCGTCCACCAGCAGGCCCATGGTTTGCGCACCATGGCGCAGTACCACCACCTGGCTGCTCTTCTGGACGCGCGTGGGCTGGCCACGCAGCAGGTATCCCAGGTCAAACACCCACACGCTGTCCTGGTCTGCGCCCTCGCGTGTCAGGGCCAGAAGTCCGATACGCTCGCGGTGCTCACCTGTGGGCACCGGCGTCAACGCGGTGGCTGGCACCGCTTCTTGTACAAACCCGGCGGGCAAAGCGAACAAAGTGCCCTGGAGGTAGAAGGTCGCAAACTCCAGCCCGGATTGGGTCGGCGATTCGGGTTTCAATCCGGTTTGCAGGCGCTGGGTTGCATCGCTGTCCTGCACGGCTCCCAAGGACGCGAAGACGACAGCCAGCACGTCCTCCTGATAGCCGTCGCTGACCTTGAATTCGCGGTAGCCCTTCGAGGCGGTGCAGCCCATGATGGTGTATTGCCCATCGTGCACGACGATGCTGGAGCAACTCTGGCCATTGGCGAGCTGCAATACTGCGGCATCGAGCGCAAGCTGGGACCCCACCGGATGTGCGGCGTCGGTGCTGGCCAGTACGCAGCCGTTGCGATCCAGATACATGGCCTGCATCGCCGGTTTCTTATCCAACCCGCTGTGCAACATGGCCAGGAACTCCGGCGCGGCATTGAACACGATGCCGATGCCGCCCAGCACCTTGCCATCGCTGCCGGTGGAGCGGATGGCCGCGTGGTACACATAGGTCGGCTCGCCGCCATAAAAGCTGCTGGCAACAAACGGCGACACGTAATAGTCCTGCTCCGAGCGCAGCGCCATCACAGATGCAAGGGTCTGCGCGTCCACCTGCTGCCCCTCGATGTCGGTCGCAGTGGCGTCGAGGCGGCTGCCGGCCAGTATGCGGCCCTGGCGGTCATAGACAAAGATGCGGGTGTAGACGGTGTACAAGGCATTGATGTAAGCGAGGATTTCCCGGACCTTGTGCACCGTCTCCAAATCCCAGCTCTCCAGTTCCATGGCACTGCGCAGCTCCGGCGTCATCGCCCACCAGCGGCAGTCGTCCGAACGCTCATACAGGTTGCGGTCGAGCAGGTCCACCAGTAAGTGCGAGACGAACTCCGCGTTGTGCAGACTGGTGCCGAGCACCGTTTCATAGAGATCGCCGATGGATTGGGAAAATAGTGCATTGCTGCGCTCCCCGGTCTCGCTGATCTGTGCCAGGATGGACTTGAGTTTGCTGCGGTCCCCCTGCTGGCCGACCGACATCACCTGGCCGTTCCAGACGACACAGCGTATGGTCTGCGCTGCGGCCATGATTTCAAACAGTGGCGCCGAGAATGACTGTGCATGCGCCAGCAGACCCTGTCGGGTGTGCGGGTCCAGGGACGCCAATGTCGTGCTGTTGCGTCCGGTAAAGGCCACATCCACCGGAATCATCACCTGTCCCTGCCAGCCGCACGGACCGGGGTAACCCTGGTAGCCCTGGGCTGCAAAGGTGCGCACCAGGTACTGGCGGCCCGCAAACATCAGCAGCTGCGGCGAACGGGTCCGGTTCACCGGAACCACAGCCCCCAAGGGAATCCACAGCGGGTCGGCGCTTTCGATCACGCAGTTGTCGCCATCGAGCAGCAGCATATTGCTGCGCTGCCCCCGGTCCCGATGGGAGTGAAAAATACCGGCCATCTCCTGCTCGAAGTTGAAGCACAGGCACAGCAGGCCAACGACACGCCCGGTCTGCGGGTGCAGCATGCGCCGGGAGTAGATCAGCGCCTTGCGCTTGGACGGGCGCAAGTCACTGGCACGAAAGGTTTCCACGTAATTGTTGCTGGCCAGGGTCTGGGCGATCAGCGGATCGCTGCTGCCCTCCAGCGGGGTGGTGTCGTCAATCTGCACCAGTACGTTGCCCTCGGTGTCGAGCAGGATGATTTCATCGTATACCGTGTATTTGCTGGCATAAGAGCGCAAACGCACGCGCGCGCGTGCTGCATCGGCATCGTCGTGCAGTCCGGCGACGAAAGCACACAGTTCGTGGTCTGTGGCCAGAAAGCCGACATCGGCGGTGCGCTCGTACAGGTTGCGCACCACGATGTCGATCACATACTGCGCCTTGGTACCGATTTCATCGAGCACCGTGGCCACCTTTTCGCTCACCAGACTGCTGACCAGTTCCTGCTCCAGCCGGTTGAAGCCGCTGCGGGTGGCTGCCATGGTGGGCAGTATCGCCTGCGCTTCCTGCGGGCAATTCATCTTGGCCGACGACTCGATGAGGCGCCACATCAGGTTCAGTTCGTGCAACGCCGCCTCGCAACGCACCACGTCACGCATGTAGGGCAGGAAGGTTTCGATCTGAAGTGGTGCACTTGGGGACATGAAAGGCTCCTGGTAGGGATGGGAAATGCTTACCACCATCCCCTGGTGCATCCGCAAATTTGGTGCCAGGCACATCCTGGCCGCGCCGTGGGGTTCTGATAACAATGGTTGAAGCCAAATGCACGGGCTTGGTGCGCCTGGTGTAATGGATGGGCCAAGTTGGTGAGTTCGGCGGGGCTTTTGCGTGGGTGCGATTCAAGCTGCTGTGATGCTTCGCTTGTCATTTTCATATCACCCGTGATATCAAAAATGCCGAAGTCGCACTGCAAGTACTCCCCGCAAGCCTCCGTGGCACGTTTTTAGCCTCAATTTAGCCCAAAATCAGGCATTAAATCAGCCGCTGACCCCCGTGGGACAAGCGGGTGCAGCTACTAAAAACGTAGTAATAAGAACCAATGCATCACATCACAACACATGAATCGCATCCCGCGCAGCCAGGCATTCCATCCACTTAGCCAGGGGACATCCCCGCCAGCAGCCGCGCGCGCAGCCCCAGGGGTACGGCGCCAAACAGCGCTGCATCCATCACGTGCAGCTGCGGGCTGATGGCGGGGCAAAAATCCATCTGCGCCAGAATGTCTCGCTCCAGATCAACGCCGGGGGCGATCTCCATCAGCTCCAGACTGCCCTCGTCGGCCTTGGGCACCAGGCGCAGGACGCAGCGCTCGGTCACGTACAGCACGCGCTGGCCGCGCTTGCAGGCTTCGCGTCCGCTGAAGGTGCGGTGTTCGACGGCGAGGACAAACTTGCGCGCCGTGCCTTCGCGCTCAATGTGCAAGCGCCCATCCGCCACACGTGCTTGCAATCCATCCGCCGTGAAGGTGCCGACAAACACCACGGTCTTGGCGTTCTGGCTGATGTTGATGAAGCCACCCGCCCCCGCGAGCCGCGTGCCGAATTTGCTCACGTTCAGGTTGCCGTATTGATCGGCTTGCGCCAGGCCCAGAAAGGCCACGTCCAGGCCGCCGCCGTCGTAATAGTCGAACTGGTTGGGCTGGTCAATCACCGCCTGCGGGTTGAGCGCTGCGCCAAAACTCAAGCCGCCGACCGGAATGCCGCCCACCACACCGGGCTCGGCGGTGAGCGTCACCAGCTCGAAGATGCGTTCCTCGGCGGCGACGGCGGCAATACCTTCGGGCATGCCGATCCCGAGGTTGATGACGTGGCCTGCGCGCAGTTCCAGCGCTGCACGGCGGGCAATGAGCTTGCGTTCGTCCAGTGGCATGGGTGCCAACGTGTCGATGGGCACGCGAATTTCACCGGAATACGCCGGGTTGTATTGTTCCGAGAAGGTTTGCATATGGTGCTGCGGCTCGGTAGCCAGCACCACCGCATCGACCAGCACACCGGGAACCTTGACCGCGCGGGGATGCAGCGAGCCGTACTCGGCCAGGCGTTCCACCTGGGCAATGACGATGCCACCCGAATTGCGTGCAGCGGTGGCAATGGCCAGCGCCTCCAGGGTCAAGGCTTCGCGTTCCATGCTCAGATTGCCATTCGGGTCGGCGGTGGTGGCGCGGATGATACCCACGTGGATCGCAAAGGCCCGGTAAAAGAGAAATTCCTTGCCGTCCACTTCCAGCACGCGCACCAGGTCTTCGGTGGTGCAGGCGTTGAGTTTTCCTCCGCCCCAGCGCGGATCGACGAAGGTATCGAGTCCCACGTGCGTCAGCGTGCCGGGCTTGTGTGCGGCAATATCCCGGAACAAATGCGTGATGACGCCTTGCGGCAGGTTGTAGGCTTCGATCTGGTTGGCAATGGCCAGTTTTTGCAGTGCGGGCACCAGCCCCCAGTGCCCACCGATGACGCGCCTGATCAGGCCGGGGTGGCCCAGATGGTTCAGGCCGCGCTTGGCGCCGTCGCCCTGGCCTGCTGCATAGACCAGCGTCAGGTCACGCGGTGCACCAGCGCCGGTGTCCGACAGGGTCTGCAAAAAACGCTGTTCCAGCGCGACGGCAATCGCTTCGGCAAAGCCGATGCCGATAAAGCCGCCGGTGGCCACCGTGGCGCCATCAGGAATCAACCGCACCGCCTCGGCGGCACTGAGAACCTTGTTGCGCAAGCGCTGCGGCTTGGCGGGAGATACATCAGTGTCCATAGAGCCTCCAGTTTCCAATAACCAGTAGCCAGTGTCCGGTGGAATCAAGGAATCCAGGTTCAGGTGCCAAATACCGCTCTACCGCCCATGGAACGAGCGGGAGCAGCTATTTATTTTGCAGTGCTTGGGTAATATCTTCCTCGTGGGCGAGAAATGCGTGTTGGAATCAGAAACACCGTATCCATGGGTGAGAGTTTTTTCATGCCACACCTCGCTTTGACAATGATTTTGCCTGTTCAAGTACCAGAGTCAACTGTCAGCTGTCAGCCGGTTTCCTGAAACCAGCTGATGCACAGGTTTTCGGATTGTTGTTCGTTCAGCATGGTGCAGTTCCTGCTGCCGATAGAATCAAGCCGAGTTTGTGGGCATTGATTTCATTTAGAACCATGACGGATGTGGGCAGCATGGCCCAGGTTCTGATCACTGGTTTCAGCAAGGCTCCCAGGGCGTTTTGCAGCACTTCCAGGTGGTATTCGGGAACGCCCTTGATAACCAGAACAAACCGGAAATCAGCCGCCGCCAGGTCCATATCCCTGAACGCCTGTGGCAGCTCATCATTGGCAGCGGGGTGTCTTCCTATGCAGGCTGCAACGCCAAGCAAGAATGCGTTGACCAGCTTGACCTTGATCTCGTCCATGTAAGCGGTGAATTCACGTGGGCAACTGGATTTGGCCTCGACAACCCACACCGTTGGGCCTTTTCCCTGCTGTCGCAGCAATAGGAATTCCGCCATCTGAACGCCTTCTTGAACCTTCTCGTAGCACGCGCTCTTCTCGATGTGAAAGCACTGGCCTGCCGGATAAGGGCCAAACGCCATCCCTGACTCGATGATGGTTTGCGTGCTCATTTCAGGGCCAGCTCCACTTCCTGCTGATAGAGTCGGATCGACTCGGCGATGATGGGGTTGTCCGGCATGCCGTTCTTCAGGTCATCGTGCACCCAGGCACCGCCGGTGGCAGAAATCACGGGGATTGACCAACCCCGCTCTTGTGCGATCAGGAACAATTTCTTGACCACGAAATAGGAATGGCTGGCCATGAAGAACTGGATGCCACGCTCGGCCAGCATCGCCACGATATCCAGTAGTTGCGAGATGGCGGTGGGGTGCAAGGCCGATTCGGGCTCGTCGATCAGCACCACCGAGTTGGTATCCAGGTAGCGGTTGCCCAGCAGTGTGTCCAGAATGGCGATCTTCTTGACTCCTTCGGCTGTGACGCCGATGGGAAACTTGTGGCGGCCTTTGACGAACTGCCAGCGGCCAGAGGTTTCGTCATGCTCGACAACGTCCCCCAGAATGCCCTCCAGCTGCGTGCGTGATTGGGCGAACTCCTTGTAGTTCCTGCCCTGACTGGGTGAAATGCGTAGCGCTTTGGCGAGGTCAAAGTAGGTGTCATCAAAGCCAAAGGCCTTGTCCTGCTCCCGCGATTTCAAAATGATCTGGTGCAACGACAGCACTTCCTTGGCCGGCAGAAAGACCGAATTGCTGGCGCGTGGCGGCGCATGGTTTTCGAGACTGGAAATCTGTCTGCTGGTGTCTTTGCCGAAGCTGTAGGTAAAGTTCTTCTTGTCGATGGTGAGCGTGCCTGACAAGGGCGCATCGGCCCCCTTGCTGACCAGGTCCCCAATCTTCTCTGCTTGAAACGTCCAGTACAGCTTGTCAGCCAATATTTCGGAGGCCGACCGTTGCTCATTGCCGCGCTTGTAGTCTTCCAGCGTGCGCAGGCTGCTGTAGACCGCCTTGAGCAAAAATGTCTTGCCGCTGCCGTTGCCACCAATGACCAGATTGATCTTGCCGAGTGCTGACCAATTGATACTGGAGAGTGGTCCGAAGTTGTCGAGTTTGATCTGATCAATCATTTGTCGGGGAATATGAATTTTTCCAGTTGCACGCGCTCAAATGGCTTCCAGTGGCCCTCGGGTTGCGACAGGCGATTGGCCAGCACGTATAAGGCCAGCGGGTTGAAGCACAAGCCGCTGTGGCTGCCACGCACCGCAATGTTCTCGGCCAGAGGCGTTTCTTTTTCCAGGGTGCACTGCCAGGCAACGATACCGTCGGAGCGGGAATAGATCGACGTGATGGGAACAGGCGGAGGTGCGCGGCGGCGTTGCAGGGTGTGCAGATCGACGTGTTCGTGTTTTTTGGGGTTGAAGAAATGGTAGACCCGCTCGATGTTGTTGGCGCCTGGCGGCCCGGCAATGGGGCTGCCCAGGGTGATGACCTGGCGAACGTCCTGCGGCATTTTCTTGGCCAGCTCACGGGCGAACACGCCCCCCAGGCTGTGGCCGACCAGACTGATCTTGGCTCCGTACACTTGGCGCAGCTGTGCCAGGCGCTCCAGTAACCTGGCGCGCACTGCCGGGTTCATGCCCAGGTTCATGCCCTGTTCCCAGCCATGCACGGCGTAGCCCTGGTCGCTCAGAAATTGCCGCAAAGGCACGGTCATCGTGTCGCTGGTGCCAAAACCCGGAATCACCAGTACCGGATGATCGCCTTTGGGCGAAATGCGTTTCAGCAAACGCTGCGCCGCGAAATACGCGCCCAGTTCGAGCACGGCGCGCACTTCCAGAAGCAGCAGCAGCCCGGAGGGCGGTTTCAGGGGCGATAATGGCAAGATATGACTCCGGGGATTGGTGGATGTGCGGGAGTAGCTATCTATTTTGCAGCATGTCACGCAGCTTCAGATGGATGCCGCCAAAGCCGCCGTTGCTCATGCACAGGATGTGGTCGCCAGGCTGGACCTGCTGGCCCACCTGCGACACGAGCTCGTCGATGCTGTTGGCCACCCAGGCGCGTGCATCCAGGCTGGACAGTGCGGCGCGTGCATCCCAGTCCAGCCCACCCGCGTGGCAAAAGGCCAGATCGGCTTCTTCCAGGCTCCAGGGCAACTGGGCTTTCATGGCGCCGAGCTTCATGGTGTTGCTGCGCGGCTCGAATACGGCCAGGATGCGCTGGGCGCCGACTTTGCGGCGCAAGCCGTTGATGGTGGTGCGGATCGCCGTGGGGTGGTGGGCAAAGTCGTCGTAGACCGTGACACTGCTGTGGGTTCCCGGCCACGGTACACAGGCACGCACTTCCAGGCGCCGTTTTACATTCTCAAAACGCGCCAACGCCGCTGCGGCGGTTTCGGGTGCCACACCGACGTGCTCGGCAGCGGCTATCGCGGCCAGGGCGTTGAGCTGGTTGTGTACCCCGGCCAGGCTCCATTGCACCTGGGCGACGACGTGGCCCTGGCGCAACACGTCGAAGGCGTCGGGCGGCCCTTCCGCCGTGAAGTCGCTGATTGCTGCGCCAAAGCTGCACACCGGACTCCAGCAGCCCTGGTGCAGGACGCGCATGAGGCTTTCTTCCAGGCCGTTGACCACGATGCGCCCGTTGCCGGGCACCGTGCGCACCAGGTGGTGGAACTGGCGCTCGATGGCCGCCAGGTCATCAAAAATGTCGGCGTGGTCAAACTCCAGATTGTTCAATACCGCCGTGCGTGGGCGGTAGTGCACGAATTTGCTGCGTTTGTCGAAAAAAGCCGTGTCGTACTCGTCGGCTTCGATCACAAAGCCCGAACCTTTGCCCAGCCGCGCCGAAACGCCAAAGTTCAGCGGCACGCCACCCACCAGGAAGCCGGGTTGCAGCTGCGCACACTCCAGTATCCAGGCCAGCATCGCACTGGTTGTGGTTTTGCCGTGCGTGCCTGCGACGGCCAGTACATGGCGCCCCTGCAACACATGCTCGGCCAGCCACTGCGGGCCGCTGGTGTAGGGGCGCCCGGCGTCCAGAATCGCTTCCATGAGCGGATAGCGCGGGGAGCCGTCCGCCAGACGCGCGCGGCTGACGACATTGCCCACGACAAAGCAGTCGGGCGCCAGCGCCATCTGGCTGGCGTCATAGCCCTCGATCAGATCAATGCCCAAAGCGCGCAACTGCTCGCTCATCGGGGGATAAACACCGCTGTCGCAGCCCGTGACCCGGTGCCCTGCCTCGCGCGCCAACGCGGCCACCCCACCCATGAAGGTGCCGCAAATGCCTAAAATGTGAATATGCATGCGGCCATTTTAGAAGGCGTTTCAGAAGGCGGTGGCACACCACGCTCCACACCCCACCTCACCGGGTAAGATAGCAAAAACCATTTTCCAGGGAAATCATGTCCAAAGCGCTCAAATTTCTAATATTCATTTTCTTCGTGGTGTTCATCACCTCTGGCACGTTCATGGTGCTCATTGTCAACGCCGACGACAATTCCGCGCCCTGGATTGCCATGCTGGCCCGCAACCACGGCATTGTGTTCGTCTGGCATCTGGCCTGCTGGATGACCCTGGGCATGTTCTCCAACTACTACTGGGATCTGTTCAACATAGGCAAGGGTTTTGAGTCCTTGCAGGTCGAGCGCATCATCCTGCCTTTGCTGGTTTCGCCCATCGTTTTTTACCCGACCTACACCCTGTGGCTCTCCAGCAATTCGCAGAGTTTCATATTGTTTGAGGTCATCGCCTTTCAGAGCGGATTTTTCTGGCAGGCGCTGTTTACCAAGGCCAAGCCGATTGAGCCAGCGGCTACCCCGATCCCCTGGTCCGTGAACAACACTGCGGCACGCCCGGCACCTGGGAAAACAACGCCAGCAACGTCTGGCACGACAGAAATCACCCGATGAAGCCTTTGTCCGTCCTTGTCATTTCTGCTGTCCTGGGTGCCCTGCCGATGGCTGTCCTGGGGCAGGTTGCAGCGGCAAGTGCGCCCATCGTTGCAGGCAGTGGCCCTGGGGTCCATAGCCCCAACAGCCCATTCCCACCGCTGGAAGCGCGCGCGGACGTGTTGCCCTGGTCCGTGCTGACCGACATCAAGACCAAGGTTGAAAAGAACCGCATACTGCCCGTTTTTCCAGCAGCCGTCTGGGCACTGGATCAAAAGACGCAGCGTGTGCAAGGCTTCATGATGCCGCTGGACCCAGGCGAAAAGCAAAAGCATTTTTTGCTGAGTTCGGTGCCCTTGACCTGCGCTTTTTGTGTGCCGGGGGGGCCGGAGAGCATGGTCGAGGTCAGAACCAAGACTCCAGTCAAGTATTCCATGGAGCCTGTGGTGGTGGAGGGACGGTTCGCTGTGCTGAAGGACGACCCCTATGGCCTGTATTACCGTATCTCGGATGCAACGCCGGTAAAGTAGGGCTTGCCCGGACAGATTTTCGGCCAGTGTTTTCTGCAATTGTGGTGAAATGCCGACTTCGGCCATGAACACTTACACTCATCCCTATGTCACACTACAACACCCCTTTTGAAATCCACGTCCATGGACAGGTGTCCATACGCGCCGATGTGAGTTTTGCACAGATGCAAGAGGCGCTCAAACCCCTGTGGCGGTACGCGGGGGCACGTTCCTTGTCCGAAGGGGCCAGCAGCGCGTATGAGGATGAACCTGGCATTCAATTTGATACGCAGGCGCATCTGCTGCAGATGTGCTGGACGGTTGCCGGGGACGACGATTTCCGCCAGACCCTGGATGAAATGTGCATGAACCTCAATGAACTCGCCGAGACAGGTGCGGTGATCGAGGTCACCTTTTACGACACCGATTTTGATGAAGAATCCGGGCCTTCGGGGGACGAATCGGGGGACGATTTCATCATGCTGTTTGTCGGCCCCAACCCGGCTGCCATCATGCAGGTGCAAAGGGATCTGCTGGTGCAAGACGTGGTGGGCCTGATGGAGCGCCATTTCGATGAAACCGAACTCGTCGGCGTGGTGACGGAAATCGACAAGCTGTTCACCCAACGGTTTGATGCACTGGTGAGCTCGCTGGAACTGGGCAAGCCTGCCAGCGGCTTCGGCGGCAACCACGGCGCAGGCCATGGTGGCGGCAGAAAACCCCGGCATCTGCATTGATGCTTATGTTGTAAGCATGCTCAAGAAAATCAGCGTTGATCAGTTACGACTGGGGATGCATCTCAAGGAATTTTGTGGTTCCTGGATGGAGCATCCCTTCTGGCGCAATGCCTTTGTGCTGACAGACCCGAAGGACATCGCCGCCATCCTGGCCAGCAGCATCAAGGAAGTCTGGATTGATACGGACAAGGGCAGCGATGTCCCAACGGGAGAGCAGGCCGTATCCGAAGCCGAGTCGGAAGAGCAGGTGGAAGCCGAGCTGCAACGTGCAGTCGAGGCCCGGCGCGAAATTGCTCCGGTGGCAACAGCAGTGGAAATGCAGCGTGCGGCGCTGATATGCAAACAATCCAAGCAGGCCGTGATTTCCATGTTCGAAGAAGCACGCATGGGCAAGGCGGTGGATACCGGGGGGGCCAGGAAGCTGGTCGAGGAAATCTCGGACTCCGTGGCACGCAACCCCAGCGCGCTCATCAGCCTGGCGCGCCTCAAGACGGTGGACGATTACACCTACATGCATTCGGTCGCCGTGTGCGCCATGATGGTCGGTCTGGCCAAGCAGGTGGGACTTGACGAAGAACAGACGCGTCTGGCGGGCATGGCGGGCTTGTTGCACGACCTTGGCAAGGCCCTGATGCCCATGGATGTGCTCAATAAACCGGGCAAACTCACCGACGCGGAGTTCAAGATCATCAAAACCCATCCGGTCGAAGGCCACAAGATGCTGTTGACAGGCAAGGACGTACACCCCCTGGTGCTCGATGTCTGCTTGCACCACCACGAAAAGACCGACGGATCGGGTTATCCCAAAGGTCTGAACGACAAGCAGATCAGCCTGTTTGCCAAAATGGGTGCCGTGTGCGATGTGTACGATGCCATCACCTCGAACCGCCCCTACAAGGCGGGGTGGGACCCGGCAGAGTCGCTGCGCAAGATGGCGGAATGGTGCAACGGCCACTTTGACCCCCAGATATTTCAGGGATTTGTCAAAAGTCTGGGCATTTATCCGATTGGCTCGCTGGTGAAGCTCTCATCGGGTCGCCTGGGGGTGGTGACCTCGCAATCCGGAAAATCCCTGACCACGCCTTTGGTCAAGGTGTTCTTTTCGACCAAATCCAATATGCGCATCACGCCCGAGACCATTGACCTGTCGAAACCGGGTGTGACGGAAAAGATTGTGAACCGCGAAGACCCGGCCAAATGGCGTTTTGCCGATCTGAACGAATTGTGGTCCGGGCAGTCCAAACCCGTCTGGTAGCCTTTCCAGGCTTTTTTAGCTGTACCGCTTGATGGATAAGCGGGAGCAGCTATTGAATATGTAGCGCAGCGGCATAAATGCATTTCAGCGATACTAGCGCCCTTTTAAACCTCTAACCAGTAGGGAGTGTTTGGCAATGGGAATGCTGCAGGAGTTCAAGGAGTTTGCTGTCAAGGGGAACGTGGTTGACTTGGCGGTGGGCGTCATCATCGGCGGGGCATTTGGCAAGATTGTGGATTCCGTGGTCGGTGACCTGGTGATGCCGCTGGTGGGGGCGGCTGTTGGCAAACTGGATTTTTCCAACATGTTTGTTGTTCTGGGAAATATCCCTGCGGGCACTGCAACAACGCTGGATGCGCTGAAGAAAGCCGGAGTGCCGGTCTTTGCTTATGGGAGTTTTATTACGGTGGCGGTGAACTTTGCGATTCTGGCGTTCATCATCTTCCTGATGGTCAAGCAGATCAACCGTTTCAAAAGGGAAGCTCCCGCACCGGCACCCGCTCCGGTGGTTGAACCTCCCGTCTCCGAGGAAGTGCTGCTGCTGCGGCAAATCCGCGACAACCTGAAAAAGTAGCGCGTATAGCGCGTATAGCGCAGAGTCAGTGTGCCTGCGGTCTGGCGAGACTGACGTGGTCCAGGTCGGGGCGCTTCCAGGGGTCCACGTGGGTCATCAGATTCAGAACCCGGTGGTGTTGCAGCACGCGCTGGCGTGCCAGAACTGCGATGTCGTGCCCGGCCTCCACGCTGATGGAGGCGTCAACCTCGATGTGGGCATCGACGATGATCATGTCGCCCATTTTGCGCGTGCGCACGTCATGTACCCCGCTGACGCCCGGTGTTTGCTCCAGCGTCTGGCGGATGGCGGCGACCTCCTGTGCATCGGCGGCCCTGTCCATCAGGTCATGCAGCGCACCCCAGGCAAACTCCCACCCCATCCTGGCCACCATGAAGCCCACGATCAGGGCGGCAATCGGGTCCAGAATCGGGTAACCGGCCCGATTGCCGATGATCCCTATGCCAACCACCAGCGATGAGGCCGCATCCGAACGCGCATGCCAGGCATTGGCCACCAGCATGCTGGACTTGACCCGTTTGGCCACCGCTAGCATGTAGCGAAACAGTAACTCCTTGGCAAGCAAGGCAGCACCCGCCACCCACAGTGCCAGCACATGCACCCGCTGCACGGTTTCGGGCGATTCGAGCTTGTGAAATGCGGACAGCAACATGCCCACACCCACCGCCAGCAACAGCGCCCCCAGCACCAGCGAGGCTGCCGTTTCAAAACGCTGGTGCCCATACGGGTGGTCGGCATCGGCATCCTTCTGGCTGTGGTGGCTGGCAAACAGAACCACCCCATCGGCGATCAGGTCCGATAGGGAATGGATACCGTCGGCAATCAGACCCTGGGATTTGGCAAAAATGCCTGCGGCAATCTGCGCAACGGTCAAAACGAGATTGACCGCTATGCTGACCCAGGTGCTGCGCCAGGCCGCTTCAGCGCGTCTGGAGGCGGAGGTGGCTTGGTCGGGGTTCTCGTGGTCATCATCAACGGATTCATGGGCATGGTCATGGAAATGCATGGTGGAGCATGGCAGGGCGTGGTAGGAAAGGTACGAACACAACGGTGGGTACATTGTGCGGCAAACCTGTCGCGCTACACTCATTCGCATGAACATCCCGCACAAGAGACTGTGGCCATTTCTGTCGTTGCGGCAAACCCTGTTTATCGGTGCCGGACTGGGAATTTTGCTGCCCGCTCTCGCGTTTGCCTATTTTCAGATCATTGGGAAACTGGACACCGACATCGAAAACCGGGTGCGTGCGCCTTTGCGGCAATACTCTGAAGTACTGGCGCACGGGCTGGGGACTGCCCTGTGGAACCTCGATCAGACCTATGCCAACGACTTGTTGATCGCCGGAATGCACAACCCCGACGTGCTTGACCTGACAGTGATCGACGAATTCCAGACGATCTTTGTGGAAAAACACCGGGATCATCCAGGAGCGGGGGTGCTTTTGCAAGACAAGCACGACATTGTGTACAACGGCAACCGGATTGGCCATCTTGTGGTGGTGGCAAGCACGGAACGCATTGAACGCGAATTTTTTGACGATTTGACAAAACTCGGGCTGGCACTGTTGGCGCAGGTGGCATGCTCTTTTGTCTTCATCTGGCTGTTTTTTGATCGCCGCCTGGTGCGTCCCTTGACACGGCTGCAAATGGGCGCGCGCAGGCTGGCGCTTGGCGAACTCGATGCCCCCTTGCAACTGCATCGCAACGACGAAATCGGTCGCCTGTCCGGTGATCTGGATGCCATGCGCAGCAATCTGGCAACACTGATGGCCGAGCGGGAGCAGAAAAACTCCGCACTGCGGTTTGAACTTGAAGGACGCAAACAGGTGGAAGCCGAATTGCTGGTCAGCCAGGCCAAATTCGCCGGCATCTTCGATGCATCGCCGATTGCCATGACGGTGTCACGCATGGGCGACGATTTCGCCATTCTGGATATCAATTCTGCCTGGACACGGGTCTTTGCGCGCGAGCGGGAAACCGTTCTGGGCACCAATGGTGAACGCAATGGCATGTGGAAAAGTCTGGCAGTGCGTAGCGAGATTTTGGCGCGCATCCAGTCCGAGGGGGAAATCACCCGCATGCCAGCCTGGATGGTGCGCGGACACAGTCTGCCTGACATGCTGTGCGAGATATCCGGGCGGGTTCTGCAGATCGGGGAACATCCCCTGTTGATCCTGGCCTACGAGGACGTGACGCACCGCCACCAGTACGAAGCCGATATTTTGCGGCTCAATGCCAGCCTGGAGCAGCGTGTGACGGAGCGCACCCAGGAGCTTTCCGATGCCTTGTTGCAACTCACAGCCGCCAAGGACGAACTGGTGCGTTCAGAAAAATTGTCGGCCCTTGGCGCGCTGGTTGCGGGCATTGCGCACGAACTCAACACCCCGATTGGCAACAGCCTGACCGTTGCCAGCACACTGGAGGCACACGCACAGGCATTTGTTGACAGCATATCCAAAGGCCTGACCCGCAGCCGACTCGAAAACTTTGTGAGCACCAATCTCCAGGGTACCGAGATACTGGTGCGCAGCTTGCACCATGCAGCGGAACTGATTGCCAGTTTCAAACAGGTCGCCGTGGACCAGACCAGCGCCCATCGTCGCAGTTTTGACTTGCGTACCACCATCGCTGAAATATTGATGACGCTGGGGCCGACCCTGCGCAAGTCCAGCCACAAGGTGGAGCAGCATATCCCGCCAGATATTCTGATGACCAGCTACCCAGGCCCCCTGGGGCAGATCATTACCAATCTGGTGAACAACGCCTTGCTGCACGCCTTTGAGAACCGCAGCAATGGCTTGATCACCATCGTGGCGAACACCCGCAGCACGACCGACGGCTGGGTGGAAATCACCGTGCGCGACAACGGTGCGGGCATACTGGCCGAGCACCTGGGCAAGGTGTTCGACCCGTTTTTCACCACCAAACTAGGCAAGGGCGGCAGCGGCCTGGGACTCAACATTGTGTACAACTTGGCCACAACCATCCTGGGCGGGCACGTTCGGGTTGAAAGCACGCTGGGGCAGGGCTCCTGTTTTGTGCTGGAGCTTCCCTTGTTGGTGGAATGAATTAAAATCTGCCCTCCCAAGGGGCGCTGCAGCAACTTGTGCGCCGCGTGCGCAAAGGTGTCAGGCTTGGGGTTTTCAACCGCGCTCACTTGTCATCATCCACAGTGAGTTGCCTTATGAAACCTATCCGCTATACCCGCGCCCAGTCCCTCCCCAGCATTCTGGAACAACGCATTGCCATCCTGGATGGCGCCATGGGCACCATGGTCCAACGCCTGCACCTGGATGAAGCCCAGTACCGTGGCGAACGCTTCAAGGATTTTCACCGCGACGTGAAGGGCAATAACGAGTTGCTCAGTCTCACCCAGCCACACCTCATTCGTGACATTCACGAAGCATATTTGGCCGCTGGCGCTGACCTGATAGAAACCAATACCTTTGGCGCGACCACCATCGCCCAGGCGGACTACGACATGGCCGATCTGGCGGTGGAAATGAACCTGGCCTCGGCACGGCTGGCACGCGCCGCCTGCGACAAGTTTTCCACCCCCGAAAAACCCCGCTTCGTCGCCGGTGCCGTCGGCCCCACGCCCAAAACCGCCAGTATCAGCCCCGATGTCAATGATCCCGGTGCCCGCAACGTCCACTTTGAAGAATTGCGCCATGCCTACTACGCCCAGGTGCAGGCACTGGTGGAAGGCGGCAGCGATGTGCTGCTGGTCGAAACCATTTTTGACACACTGAACGCCAAGGCCGCGCTGTTTGCTATCGACGAATATTTCGAAGCCAGCGGCGAACGGCTGCCCCTCATCATCAGCGGCACGGTCACAGACGCATCGGGCCGCATCCTGAGCGGCCAGACCGTCACTGCCTTCTGGCACAGCGTACGCCATGCCCAGCCTCTGGTTGTCGGCCTGAACTGCGCCCTGGGCGCGGCGTTGATGCGCCCCTATATCCAGGAACTCAACCGGGCCGCACCCGATGTGTTCATCAGCTGCTATCCCAATGCGGGCTTGCCCAACCCCATGTCCGACACCGGGTTTGACGAAACACCCGAAGTCACCGCGCGCCTGCTGCGCGAGTTTGCGGCAGAAAAACTGGTCAACCTGGTGGGTGGCTGCTGCGGTACCACACCGGCCCACATCAACGCCATCCGCCAGGCGGTGGAACCACTGGCGACCCGCACGCCGCAACGCCGTTATTTTTATCCGGAACCGTCGTAAGCCGTAAGGGCTTTCAGTACTTCAAGCGCTGCAAGTTCGCGCTGCGTTCCCTGGCCGACAATACGGGTGTACGGCACGCCCCACGCGGCCAGACTCTGCACCAGACGCACATGCACCACCGCACGTGCCTGTGCACCATCGCGCAAAATCCCATCCGCCACCCAGGGGATGTCCGGCTCCAGCACCAGGGTCAGGGCGTAACGCCCATGCAGGGTACGGGCCTGTGCATACAAACCCGCATCATTGAACAAGCAATCGCTGTAGATGGCCGTGAGCAAAGGCGCCGTGTCGCAAAATACCCAGGCTAGCCCCAGGCGCCGGGCGGACTCCAGCGCTTGCTGCTCCTGCTGCACCTGCTCCTGCAAAATATGGAGTTGCTCGTGGCGCTCGGGTGTACGCCCCTGGCGCTCACAAAAAATACGCAGATACTCCGGCACCCACAAGGCCACCCCACGGAAGTGGGCGACCAGGGCCTGCGCCAGCGTCGTCTTGCCCGTACACTCGGCCCCGGCCAGACAGACCAGCCGGGGTTCGGTTGCGCAGGTAGCGTTCTCAGAAGTCAAGCGTGACGGCAGCACGCAGCGTGCGCGGCGTGGCGGGAAACAGGTAAACCCCACCCCAATACTGGGTAGGGGCCTCGCGCCAGTAGCTGCGATCCGTCAGGTTCTCCACATGCAGGCTCCACTGAGCCGTTTTGCCCAGCATACGGGTGCGGTAGCGCACACCGGCATCCAGCTGCCAGGAAGCCGGCAAGGTCACGCTGCCATCGGCGTTCACGGTCTTGCCGTCTTCATGTGTCAACAAAGCATTGACACTCAAACCCGGCACGGCCTGCAACTTGTAATCGGCAAAGATGGATGCCTTGACCGTCGGCACATTGGTCACCTTCTGGTTGACCAGCGCGGGATCGAGCGCAGCACTGTATTTGGCATCCAGCAAGGTCACGCTGGCTTGCAGGGATAACTGCTTGTCCACCTGTCCGACGGCCGCAAACTCCCAACCACGATGGCGCGCTGTCTTGCCACCCGCCACCCGCAACGGTATGCCGCTGGCCGTGGGCTGGTCATCGGCATAGGGCTTGTCGATACTGAACGCCGCAGCGGACAGCAGCAAGCGCGCATCGGCTTGCCACTTCACGCCCACTTCCGTTTGCTCGCTCTTGAGCGTGGGCAATACCTGGCCTGCATTGACAAATTTGGACGCACGATTGGGCACCGCCTCCAACTCGGCGCCTTGCCCCCAGGAGGCATACCACATGGCACCCGGCTGTGGCGACCAGGACAATCCGGCCCAGGGCGTGCTTACCGTTTGATCAATCGCAATGGCGCGTGAACCATCGCTGCGTTCACTGTTGCGGTGCAATTGCGAGGTGCGCCAGCCCAGGAAACTCTGCACGGACTTGCCCAGATCGCTGACCAGCGAGGCATACACATCCGTGGCGCGCTCGCGGCTATTGGTGTTGAGCTCGTTGGCCGTGGGGTCTGCTGGCAGGGCAATGGGCACGTTGATGTTGGTGGTTCCAACCCAGTTGTAAGCCTGTGCAGGCGCCAGATCGGTGCTCAGACTGCGCCCGACCAACCCTAAACTGACGCGGTGCGACAAACCCAGCGCATCCGCCTTGCCGCGCAGGCGCGCGTCCCAGGCCCAGGTGCTGCGCTCTTCGCCGTCGCTGCGGTAATCGTAAATGTCCACATCCCCATTGGCGCACAGGCCAGGATAGACATAATTGGTGGCCGAGCTGCACCCGTCGGGGAAGGCCAGCCGGTCGTTGATGAGGATGCGCTGCACGCCCAGCGCCAGACGCGCCTGCCAGTCGGCGCTGAGTTGCTGGTCCAGCGCAAATTGCACGTTGCCGCTGGTGGATTCGAACGGCTGCGACCAGCTCTGGTTGTTCAGATTCAGGCGTGCGTAATTGCTCACCGGCAGCGTGTCACCGACGCCATCGCCATTTGCATCGCGCAAGCCCAGACCCGGAACCGATGGCTGCTTCTTGTGGTGGTACTCCAGATCGGCAGAAAGCCGGGTGCCAGGCGCCGCCTGCAAGGCCAGCGCCACACTGGCAAACTCCCGCGTGCCATGGGCCTGCTCAAAATGCGAACGCAGGTTCTCGGCGGCGACATTCACCCGCACGCCCAGCGCATCCAGACTGGTATTGGCATCCAGATGCAGCTTGCTGCCCCCATTGCCATCTGCGCCCACCGTTGCCGTGGTAAAGGCCTCACGCTGGGGTGTCTTGGTGACGTAGTTGACCAAGCCGCCGGGAGCCGACACACCAGACTGCAAGCCTGCCACGCCCTTGAGCACCTCCAGACGTTCCTTATTCTCCAGCGCAAGGGGTGCGAAGTTGGACACGGGCAAACCATTGCGCGAGAAGTTATTGCCCTGGTCCAGCAGGAAACCACGCACGGACAGACTTTCAACGTAACCCGTGGTGTTGTAGCTGTCGGCCAGCGACGCATCGAGCTTGACGGCCTGCGACAAGCTTGCGGTTGCGGTGGCGGTCAACAAGTCGGCTCCAAGCACGCTGATGCTTTGCGGTGTCTGGCCCAGCCCCAATCCATTGCCCACGCCGCCCACATCCGCATGGCCCGCATCCAGTACCGGGGCGGCACGCGCGGTCACGGTGACACGCTCCAGACGCTGCGCCTCGGTCTGACCCCAGGCAGAAGCAGCAAACAGCAGCGCCAGCGCAGCCGCCATGGGGGAAGGGGTGAATGGGTGGAATGGGTGAGAAAAACGAAAATTTGCCATCGCGTATCCTTGTGTGCCGATGGCAGGGGAGTGTAAAAAAGCCAGCATGCGACCCTTGTGGAACCGCTCCGGCGATTTCATCACGCTTCCCTGCGCAAGCATTATCTTGATCAAGTTCCAGGGTGTCATCTCAGCCAAAAGCCTTGCAGCCTCGGCACCCCTAGCGTTTACCGGGCAGCATCCGTTGCTCCACCGGGAGGGCGATTGTAGTCAATGTGATGCATTGGTTCTTGTTACTATGTTTTTAGTAGCTGTCCCCGCTTCTCCCATGGGGGCTAGCGGCTGATTTGATACCTGATTTGAGGCCAAATCGAGGCTAAAAACGTGCCGCGGAGGCTTGCGGGGCGTATCTGTAGTGCGATTTTGGTATTTTTCATATCACGGGTGATATGAAACTCCTACTGCACGCGCTCCCAGAACCACCACGCGGCAAGCAGCACCAGCAACACCGATCCGCCGCGCAGCACCAGGGTGGGGTACCAGCTCCTGGCCACCACGGGTTGCACCAGCAGCACCCAGGCGCCCACCGCGATCAGCTGTCCGGCCTCGACACCGAGGTTAAAGCCCGCCAGTGCCCATGGCAGCAGGCCGCTGGGGGCGGCGGCTTCATGCAGCAGGGCTGCGAACCCGATGCCGTGCACCATGCCGAACAGCAGCGCCAGCACGTCGGTGCGCACCCACTTGAGCGGATGCAGGTTGAGCAGTGCGGTGACAGCAATCGACAGCGCGATGGCTGGCTCGACCCAGGCAGGCGTTGCGTCGGTCCAGCCGAAGGTCGCCATCATCAGCGTGATGGAATGCCCCACCGTGAACGCCGTCACGGTGCGCAGCAAAGCCCACCAGGCGGCGGCGCTGCGCTGGTCTGCCGTCCCGACGGGCGTGGAAAACAGTGCCAGCCGCAAGGGCAAGACCAGTGCCAGCAGGAACGCCAGGTGGTCATAGCCCTCCAGCAGGTGCTGCACCCCCAGCACAAAGTAGCCGTGCAGCGTCGCCCAGTGGGTGGTCGATGGGTTGGCCGACGGGGTGGCCGCCGAAGGTGTGGCAGTGCGCAGCACCAGGGGTTCGGCGCGCAGGGGGGAGCTGCTGGTCAACAGGTCTCGGCCATCGAGCCGTCCGGCCACCAGCAGCCGGTGGTTGGCGTCTTGCTCCCTGAACAGCGTGTAGCGCAAGGCCAGTGGTTGCGAAGCGGGGCAGTGCACGTCGGCCATCAGGCGCACGTAGGCACCATCCCCGCGCTGGTCAACGCCATCAAACTGCCAGCGCAGGCGGCAGGCCGGGTCAGCCGGGTCAGCGGGTGTATCTAGCGCAGCGGCCAGATTCATGGTGGCGAGCAACTGTGGCATGGCCGCGCGGATTTCGCCCCAGGTCACGATGGCGTCGGAATTGGCATCCATCGGCAATAGCAGGTCAAGGTCCTTGATGGCCACTGCCAGCGTGAAGCGCAGCGCGCCGGTGTCCTGCTGCACCTCCAGGTAGGCGTCGCTGCCCTTGTGGGCCTGCGCCGCACCAGCCATCAGCAGGGCCAGCAAGGCCAGAAAGGCGAGAAGGACGGCGCACCGCTTCATGGTTTGCCCCGCAGGGCCGTAGTCGTGCTGGCTGCATTTTTCGGGGCCAGCCGCACATCGTGCAATCCGACCGTACGGATCTGTGCGTCGAGCTGTGCCAGCGCAGCACCATCATGGGCTTGGCGTGCGCTGGTCACGGCCAGCCACCAATCCACCGGCTCGCGCTGCAGCAGCAGGTTGGCGCGTGCCAGGGCCAGCGCGCCGGACGCATCGTCGTCCAGCCACAGGGCTACCAACGCCAGCTCGCGCCCGTGCAGGGTGGGGTCGTCGCCGCGTCGCACCAGTTCGGCAGCGCGTGCGCGCAGCGTGCTGTGCAGCTCCAGCCAACGCGCGTCACCGCTGCGCCGCCAGGCGGTGGCACGGCGCAACAACACGGCGTCGGTCTCGGGCAGGTTTGCCAGCACCCGCAGCGCTTGCGCCAGCTGGCCGGTGCGCAACAGCAGGTCACTGTAGGCAATGCTGGTGTACAGGTCGCTTTCTTGCTGCAAGCTGTCCTGATAGGCCTGGGCTGCCGCTGCGTCGTCGCCCGCACGCTCCAGATGTTCGGCCAGCAGCGACAGCAGCCAGCTGCGTTGGCCGCGCTGCGCCGTATCGGCCAGCAAGGCTTGCAAGCCCTGGGTGGCCGCTGCCGTGCGCCCCTGCAATGACCAGGTTTCAAATCGGCAGGCCTGTGCGTAGAACGGCTGTTGCGCTTGCGCGAGTGCATCGCAGGCCTGTAGCGCAGCGCCATAGCGGGCCGACAGCCGCTCCAGCGCCGCCAGATTCAGCCAGCCCTGGGCATGTCCGGGGCTGCGCTGTAGCGCGCTAACCAGGACCTTGCGCGCGGCATCGAATGCGTGCCGCCCTTGCTGCACGGTGGCTTGCAGCACCGCCAGATCGGCGGGCGCATCGGGCTTGTCCCACCAGGGGGCCAGCAAGGCCTGGGCACGGCCCCAATAGCGCGCGTCGCCGTTCTGGCGTGCCGCCGCTATCGCCTGGCGTGCCTGCTCTGCGGCGCTTGCCGAGTCCAGGACGATGGGCGCTGCAGCGGGCTGTGCGGGACGCAAGCGGGTGACCGTGGCCAGCCGCTCGACCACCTCGTGGTCGGCGCCGGGCGGGATGGGCGTGACCGCCTTGGCATGGAGTCCAGCCAGAAGGCACAACAGCAGTATGGCAGCGCGAAAGTACAGGCTGGATGTCATGCTGTGCTGTGCTGATCAGACCCCGCTGGGCTCGGCGCTGTCGTCGCTGACCAGGACCGCATCTCCCAGCACGACCGGGTCGCCGCTGTCGCTGCTGGTGGCTTGCAGCTGCGTTGCAAAGGCCAGCGTGCCAGCGAGCGACTGGGTGGCGGATACCGGTACATCGGTGCCGCCGACCATCGCAATCGGTGCGGGATCATCGACACTGCTGCTGCTGCTTCCACCGCCACAGCCGCTCATCAGGAGGATTGCGCCCAGCAGCATGGCTGCGGGCTTATACGTGGTGCACGTGGTGCGCATGGTTTTCATGGTGCTGTGTACTCCGTGAAGGGGTCAATAGGAGGCGGAACCCGAGTTTGGCGTATTCAGGTAGGGGAAGCGCGTCAGGAACGGCACCGTGGCCTGGTCCACTGCGTCGTGGATATTGGCTGAATTGGCACCCATTGGCACGCTTGAGGCCCTGCACGCGGAAGTCAGGCTGGGAACTCCGGGTACGCCATTGAGGCCCAGCGCATTGCCTTCGCCGTTGATGACGCACAATCCGCCCAGCACGGCCACCAGGGCAATGTCAACCACGTCGTCCTTGGGTCGGCGGCCATTCGGAAAGCCCGCCAGGTCGGTGGCCTGGGCCAGATTGGCCGCACCGCCCACGCGCAGCACCTCACCGGCCACGCCAAGCCGGTTCTGGCTGGCAAATGGTACCGGGGCAATCGCCGTGTTCAGGCGCAGCACTTCCGAAGGTGTGGCAGCGGTCGGCTTGTTGACCCCGGTGATGCCGGTCAGGAACACGGTGGCCAGATCGGTGCGTGGCAGGTTGGTCGGCGCCACGGCAGCCGGGTTGCCCGCCAGTACCACGCCCAGCAGCGCTGGCAGCGTGGGGTTGGTGACGTAGCTCAGGAACTGGGTGTCGTCCTGTGGTTTCGACGCATTGAACTTGTCCTTGTCAGGCAATCCGATCACGAGCTCGTTGACCAGCGGATTGCCCAGCCGAGAGACCTGGACCCAGGCGCCGCCAACCTTTTCGCTGGCCTGGTGGCCACTGGGTGGCTTGCCATTGAGCAGCCGTGACTGGCGCATGCTGGCGGTGGTCCAGCCGCCGATGACCGGGTCGCTGCCGGCGGTCAGGCAGTCCTTGTGCACCTCCAGTGCGATGGTGGTCACATTGGATTTCTGGATGATGTGCTTGCCGCCCTGGCCCGCAGCGTCCTTGTTGGCCGGGTCGAACAGGAAAGCGGTCGGTGCATTGACCAGGTCAAACACCGTGCCCAGGTTGACGGCAAAGCCTTCCTGGCGCTGGCCGACGAACACGAAGCCGGTGTCCTTGCCAGCCGGGCAGCCCGGAATCTTGATGGCGTGCACGTGTTTCTGGGCATAGCCCTCATAGGCAGCGGCGTCGCCCATGGTCTTGGAGCCGATGTAGTCAACCGGCTTCTCGAACACCTTGGCGCCGTCGGACTTGGTGACTTCCTGCACCGTGCCCTTGCGCCGGTCACCACGCACCACCTTGACCGTGTAGGTCTCGTTGAGGTTCAGATTGGGGTCGGTCACCTGGCTGACGGCACCCGCCTGGATCAGGGGAATCGGCACGCTGGCGCTGCCGATGGCCAGCGGCACGCTGTTGAGCTTGTTGGTGAAACGGAACTGGAACGTGATGTCTTCCTTGGCGTCGCCGTTGTTGTCGAGGTGGATTTCGTACAGCGCGTTGGGGTCGAGCGAGAAATAGTTGGGTCCGCCATAGGGCGACTGCAAGGGCTGGTAGTTTGCCAGCATGGTCACATAGTTGCTGCGGCCACCGCTGCCATTGCTGGCTACGCCTTCGTAGCTGCGAAACAGGTAAAAATCGGTAGCGTCCACTTTGGGACTGGTTGTGATGAAGGGGGCTTCGCGATGGCTCGATGCCAGTGCACCGCCAGCGGCGGCAAGTAGCAAGCAGGCTTGGGCGATACGCCCGGATGTCAATTGCATGGTGGGACTCCTGTTGTGGGTGGGCTTACAGCAGATGCTGTCAGCCTGAATACGCACAGACCACCGATCTGGATGCAACTATTTTTTTCCCAGCAGCACGGGGTCTACGGCAGTATGAATAAACAGCAAGGCGCCCACATCGCTGCCCACGCCCACATGCCCGACGCCGGCGGGCGCCAGCTGGTAGTCCCCGGTGCGTAACAGGATGTCGCCCGCAAACAGTTCGCCGTCGAGCACCAGGCAATCCTCGTTGAGCGGATGGCCGTGGTCGGCCACCGAAGCACCAGGTGCAAAACGCACCAGGGTTGACATCACGTCGTTTGCACTGCGCAGCGGCAGCACCTCGATACCGGGCGTCATCCCGACCCAGGCATCGCTGCGGGGGGTGACGACAATGGGCGCCAGCCCTTTGGGTTGCCACCACTGCGCCTCCAGCGGCGACAGACTCTGCGCATCCACCAGCAGGTGCCGGATGTAGAGCATGGTCTCGCCCTGGGCGTGCAGGGGTGTGTCGGATGATGCCCGGTGGCGCAGGTGGTAGGTGTAGCGCGGTGGTGTGAGCGGATCAGTATCGGGTGGCATGCCGGGTTCCAGGCGTGGAGCCGTCAGGGCACCCCCGAGCACCAGGATTTCCTGCGCCGTCACGTCCTGTGGCCACGGCAGCACGGCGGCATCGGGCAGATGCACGATCTCCACACGGCTGTGGCTGCCGTGGCCACGGTCGGGGCACAGCGTGCGCACGCGCACACCATGGGCATCGGTCTGCCAGGTGCCATCTTCGCGCCGCACCGTCAGGTAGCTACGGTGGGCCAGCGCGCTGCGGCGCACCCGCTCAAACAGATGCATGCGCTGGCTGGCGGCGCGCGCGGGCGTTGCTTGCCGTGGCGCCAGATGTGCGGCAATCGCCGCGTAGAGCTTGGGGTCGTCGGCTTCAATATCCATGGTCAAGCCTGGGTGGTGTTGAAAGGACGCTGGCGCATAGGGTGTTGGCCGTAGTGCGGGGAAGAAAGGCCTCCTGCCACTGATACGCGCGTTTGTGCCAGGTGGATGCAAACGGCGCGCTTCATGGCAGGGCCTCGGCGCGTCCGGCGTTGAAATCGGGTCCCAATGCGTGGCGCAGAGTGAGCATGGCGCGGCGCAAATGGGATTTCACCGTGCCCAGCGGCAGGCTGGTGTGGGTGGCGAGCTCCTCATGGGTAAATCCGCAGAAAAAGACCAGCGCAATCAGCTGGCGCCGCAGCGGGTCCAGTGTCGCCAATGTCGTGTGCAGTGCAGTGTCGCGCTGCACCGTGTCGAGCAAGTCCAGCGGGTCGGCAGCACGTGCGTCAGGCAACCCGTCACATTCGTCTTGCGACACATGGCGCAAGGATTGCAACACGTCCCGGCCATTTGCACGCCGCGCATCCAGCGCCCTGGAGCTAGGCTGTCCAAAACCACCCTAAGTTTTTCCCCAATTTTTGGCCCTCTGTAACCACTCCCCTCCGAGGGAAAGTACCCCAGATAACATCTTCCATGGCAAAAGACTAAGGCTCATATTGGGTTTTGAGGTCATGTTTCCGGCTGCAACAGAATTTCAAGGAGAGACCCCAATAGAGCGCGTCCACGCCGCCTCGCGTTGTGAACGAACTCAAAGAAGCTCAGATAAATGGGCAATTTTTCTTGGGA
>JAYRRD010000027.1:0-2800 GCA_041910275.1 Rhodoferax sp. | reverse complement strand
GGCAAGGCGCAGCTTATGGAGCAATGGGCACGCGAGGTGGAGCAAGCGGAGGTTGAACGCAACCGTCAAACCGGGCAGCGTCTGGCAGCTGCACGCAAGGCGAAACGGGCGGCACGTATGGCCGAATGTGATGCCAAGGCGACGGGAACGGGGGTGGCACATGAGTAACACCTCCGACACCAACCCGACCGAAGCACCCCCAGTCACCGAACCGGACAACAGCATGGCCGAATGCGAGGTGCACCATGGGATTTGATCGTGCCCTTCTTCCTGACCCGGCAACCTATTTCACCGAGCGCGGATTGAAACTGACCGGGCCGCGCAATTCCAAATGGAAAACTACCCGCTGTGACTTTCACGGCGGCAGCGACAGCATGCGTGTCAACACCAGTACTGGCGGCTGGGTGTGCATGTCCTGCGGCGTGCACGGTGGCGACGTGCTGGCCTACGAGATGCAGGCCGACGGTGTTGATTTTGTTACCGCAACGAAATCCCTCGGAGCATGGGTTGACGATGGCAGCGAGCGCAAGCCGGACACCAAGCCCTTTGCGCTTTCAGCCCGCCAAGCAATGGAGGTTGTTGCCTTTGAAGCGCTCTTCCTGCTGTGCTGTGCTGGAACACTTCGCAACGGAAACCCTCTGACCCAGGTGGACATGGACAGGCTGGCAACTTGCACCGGACGCATCCGCGTGCTTTCCGAGGAGTTTGCAGCATGAACCAGGCCGACTACGAGAAGATGGCCAGCAAGTTGGATGCGCTGGCCGGCAACACCCGTTCCAAGTTTGAGGATGAACCGCCCCCACACTTCGACGACATTCCGCCCATTGGGGAGCAGCAGAAAACCGCACGGTCCCAGGGCGGGACGGATGATGCCAGTGACGAACCGGACCATCACCGCAATGCACCGGTGCCCAGCGACGATTGCCTGTACGGGCTCATTGGTGACGTGGCAAGGGCCGGGAGTAAGGACACGGAGGCAAACCCGTTCGCTGTTGCTGCTGCCATGCTGGCTTACCTTGGCGTGGCTGTGGGCCGGGGGCCATACATGCCCATCGGCGACGACTGGAACCACGCGCGTCTATTCATTACGCAAGTGGGCCGCTCCAGCCGGGGGCGCAAGGGCACTGCCAAGAAGTTGATGTTCAGGATTGACAAGGCCATCAAGGAACTCCGCGAGCCGCTATCGCCACAGGTGCATATTGGTGGGTTATCGAGCCGTGAGGGGCTGGCATTCCTGATACACGACGGATTCACGGAGGGGAAAAACGAGGTTCCTGCAATACAGGACAAACGTTTGCTGGTGGTGGAATCCGAATTTGCCAACATACTGCACCAGTCCAAGCGCGACGGGAACACCCTGTCCCCGGCCTTGCGCGATGCGTGGGATGGAGTCAGTATCAGACCAGCAACCAAGACAAACCGTCTGTGGGCAAGCAACCCACATATCGGCCTGTTGTGCGATGTAACGCCATCGGAGTTGTTGGAATTGATGGCGGCGCGGGAGCTGACCAACGGCTTCGCCAACCGCTTCCTGTTTTTCTGGGCGGAAAGCGCCAAGGTTGTTCCATTCCCAAAGTACACACCAGACGAGGTAATCCAGGGCATAGCGGGCAGGCTGGTGAAGATATTGGAATTTGCTGGCGCTGATAAATTCGTCGAACGTGATGTTAAGCGCATGGAATTTTCCAGCGAGGCTAAAGCGTTGTACGCCAAGCTGTACAAGGGAGAGCTTCGGGATCGTTCGGCAGGTGAACGCATAACCGCCTTGCTTGATCGACGCGCACCCATGCTGTTGCGCTTGGCGATGCTGTTTGCTTTGACAGACAGCACGAACGTCATATCCGGGCCGCATATCAACGCGGCTATGGCTTGGGTTCGGTACTGGGTTGATTCGGTCAAGTTCGTGTTCCAAAGCGGAGCGGATGAAGTAAGAGCCGCAAAAACATCAGACACCGCCAGCAAGATACTGACTTACTTGGCAGACAAGGGGCAGGCTACCCGCAAACAACTGACGAAGGACTGCTTTCAAGGCCATTCCAGTAAGGCGATGATTGATGGCGCTCTTGACGACTTGCTTACTGGAAACCCACCACAGATAACCGTCGAGTCTGAAGCCAGACAAAAAGGAACACCGGGCACACCTACAAAAATATACAAACTAGCTGCGAACTGTGCGAACAGTGCGAACTATGGCGTAAACACTGGCTTTGCGGGCGATTTTGCAGATTTGCGAACTGTGCGAACTGTGCGAACCGATCCTATTGATGAGTTCGCACCCGACGACAGTTCGCAAGAGTTCGCACAGTTCGCAAGTAGTGAAAACGGGCCGCAAACCCGCATGAATGCTCACGGTTCGCACAATTCGCACAGTTCGCACGGTAATTTAGAAAAATCTGATACGGAGTTTTTCTGATGAATGCCAAAATAATCATCACAACCATGCAGGAGCAAGGTTTTGAACTGAGCCTCACCGCTGCTGGTGGGTTGGCAGTCACGCCAGCGTCACTACTGAACACCCAGCAGCGTGAGTTGATCCGTGACAACAAGGTGGCGATCATTGCCAGCTTGACGGCGGCCAATGATCCGCACGCGCCAGACCCCACAGCAACCACCCAGGATGCCCCACCGACACATCCAGCAATCAACGGCGGCACCCGCAGACCACCCGGCCTGACCCCGGCATTGCTGGCCGCATCGCTGGAGCTGGATGCCCAGATTGCGGCATCTGGCACCCGGACAGACGACCCCGACCGGAACTGCTACCCACACTCGGACGCCATGAACAGTTCCGAGCTGGCGC
>JAYRRD010000026.1:0-8549 GCA_041910275.1 Rhodoferax sp. | reverse complement strand
TCGGTGCCATCAAAGACGCGTTGATCGGCAAACCGTTCATACCCGCAGCGACCTAGCCTGCGTACCCTACCGGGGATCTCCGCCCACGTGAACTGCTCTCACTGTCCGTTGAAGAGCGGACAGAAACCTGAGTAGTTACCTTGACGCAAAGAACAGCCTCGATCTTTGGGTCAACGCAGTGCAAAGGCCGCAAGCCAATGCGGGAAGAAAGTTTGATTTCTGGGCCAACACCTGATACCCGCGTGGGCGCGAACCCGCAACTCTGCGTCCACGGCCTGACACACCTACCTGAAATGGAATCCACCATGGCGTACCTCAACCCGCCCCGAGGGCTTGACCAGACCCTCGTTGCCGCCGTACTGCGGCAAGCCGTCACCTTGCTGCTCAAACCCAGCCTTGCGCCCCGCTTCCCGGTGCCGTGGCAGCGGCGCTGGCTGACCGGGTTGATGCGCAGCAGCACGCTGATGGCCCGTGGGGTGGCCATGGAGCGTGCCATGCTGGGCGGCGTACCGGGCGAATGGCTGGAGTGCCAGGGTGCGCCCGCATCCAGACCGGGTGCGATTTTGTACTTGCATGGCGGTGGGTACTGCATCGGCTCCCCGACGACGCACCGCGCACTGACCAGTCGGCTGTGCAAAAAAACAGGTCTGCCGGTTTTCGCCCCGGACTACCGGCTGGCGCCCGAACACCCGTTCCCTGCGGCACTGGAGGACGCGCTGGCGGCGTACCACGCCCTGCGACCACAAGGGCCGGTATTTCTGGCCGGTGACTCGGCGGGCGGCGGCCTTGCCCTGGTAACCGCACTGGTTGTGCGCACCACCGGTACACCGCCACCCGCAGCGCTGCTCCTGATGTCCCCCTGGGTCGATATGACCGAAGAAGGATACGACGACACGCTCGACCCCATGCTCACCCGCTCCTGGCTGCGCACCAGCGCCGCGCTGTACCTGGGAATAGAGCACCACACGCCAATGGAGAGGACCAGCGCACTGGCCTGCCCCTTGCTCTCCCCCCTGAAAGCCAATCTGCACGGCCTGCCACCCACTTTGATCCAGGCCGGCACCGACGAGATGCTGCTCGGGCAAGCCCTGGCGCTGGAGCAAGCACTGCAGCGCGCTGGCGTGCACACACGCTGCGAAATCACGCAAGGCCACTGGCATGTGGCGCAGATGCACGCCGGTGCGCTCGCCAGTGCCGATGAAGCCCTTGCCAGCATGGCGCGTTTTGTGGCGTCCATCGTGCATCCGGCAAGACCAGGGTTCACGCACACGGTCCGCAGCACAGAGGCCTTGTGCGCGTTCGGCTACGGCGGCGCGTGTTAAGCTGTTGGGTTTTCTCACCCAAGTTCGGACGTTGAACGTCTGACATTTGACATTTGATACTCCCAGGAGATTGCCATGCCAGGCTTGCTGCCCCAGGTGGACCCCGATGGTTTGCTGGAATTTTCCGTGGTCTATACCGACCGCGCACTCAACCACATGTCACAGCGCTTCCAGGGCGTGATGCACGACGTGTCGCGCCTCCTCAAGGAGGTGTACCACGCGCATTCCGTCGCCCTGGTGCCAGGCGGCGGTACGTTCGGCATGGAAGCCGTGGCGCGCCAGTTTGCCCACGACAAGAAAGTGCTGGTCATACGCAATGGCTGGTTCAGCTACCGCTGGACGCAGATTTTCGATATGGGCCGCATCCCGGCGCAGTCCACCGTGCTCAAGGCGCGCCGCGTAGACGCCGGCAAGCAGTCCCCCTGGATTCCCTGCCCGGTGGAAGAAGTGGTGGAGACCATTGCGCGTGAAAAGCCCGACTTGGTGTTTGCCCCGCACGTCGAGACCTCCAGCGGCATGCTGCTGCCCGACGATTACCTGCGCAGCGTGGCCGATGCCGTGCACGCGGCAGGCGGCTTGATGGTGCTGGACTGCATTGCCTCGGGCGCCATCTGGGTCGATATGCAGCTGTGCGGCGTGGATGTACTGATCAGCGCCCCGCAAAAGGGCTGGAGTGCGACGCCCTGCTGCGCCATGGTCATGCTCAGTGAACGCGCCCGCGCCGCCATTGACGCCACCACCAGCTCCAGCTTTGCTGGCGATTTGAAAAAGTGGCTGCAAATCATGGAAACCTACGAAAAAGGCGGCCATGCCTACCATGCCACCATGCCCACCGACGGCATTACCCGCTTGCGCGACGTGATGCTGGAAACCCGCGACTATGGCTTTGAAAAGGTCTGGGGCGAGCAGTGGGAACTCGGCACCCGCGTGCGCAAGCTGTTCGAGGGCCGGGGAATCCGCAGCGTCGCTGCCCCAGGTTTTCAGGCGCCGGGCGTGGTGGTGAGCTACACCGAAGACCCAGGCCTTCAGTCGGGCAAGAAGTTTCTGGAACTCGGCGTCCAAGCCGCCGCCGGCGTACCACTGCAATGCGACGAACCCGCTGACTTCATGAGTTTTCGCATCGGCCTTTTCGGACTGGACAAGCTGCACAACGTGGACCGCACGGTGGGGCAACTGTCCGACGCGCTGGATCGGATGGGAGTGTGAAGCTATTGAGCATCTCAACCCCGCGCGCGGGCCAGACGTTCCGGAGGGCCAAAGGCCCGAAGCCATACCAGCCTGGGGCAACGCCCCAGGTTGAAAGCCCGCCTCATTTCGAGACGGATCATGTTCGTGATGCCACGAGCCACGGAATTGATGCCCGAACTCGTAATTCGGGATGCCGGGATGCGTTGGATCGGGCCTTTATCCCTTTGGTGAATGGGGCGATGCGATACCGGGGCGATACCTGGGGCGATGCCCCAGGCTGGTATGGAACCGCACCTTTGGTGCTGGCGCGCGCATGTCACCGTCTCCTTCGGTGGTGGGAAAAGCTGCGGCTTGAGCACCCCAACCCCGCGCGCAGGCATGAATACCGGGCTCGGTGAGTTTTGTTGCTTGTGAGCTATTCAGCTGCTGATCAGCAGCGACTCCCCCGTCACCAGGAACTGGCCGCCCGAGACGTAATGCAGCGTGCGCAGGTCGTCGCTGCGGCCATCAAAGCACCAGCGCCCGGCGTTGAACACCCGTGAATCGGCGTAGGCTGCGGTCACATCACCAATGAACAGGTCATACTGGCTCTGGTTATGCGGCTCCGGGATCACCGTGCATGCCAGCCAGCCAACACAGCCATGCACCAGCGGCACAGCATCCGGGGTGGGCGTGAATGTCTGGACGTGGTGCTTGCGCAGCTTGTCCTTGACATCGCTGGCGCTATCGGAGCCCACGCCCAGGGTCAATGCAGCCATGGCCCTGGTCGGCACATTGAGCGCAAACCGGCCACTGGCCTCGACCAAAGTCCGGGTATAGGAAGCCTTGTCGATGACCACCATGACCTTGGGCGGCGAAAAGTCCAGCGGACACGACCACGCCGCCGCCATGACATTGACGCTGTCCCCGTGCATTGAAGACACCAGCACGGTCGGGCCATGGTTGAGTAAACGAAATGCCCTGTCCAGCGCGACGGGAGAGAAAAATTCGGGATTAGCCATGGCGCCATTGTCATGCAGATTCACCAGACATGCCGGGTTTTTCCGGTTGCTGGGTGGCAGGTTCTTGTTACTACATTTTCAGTAGCTGTCCCCGCTTATCCCTCGGGGGCTACAAGCTGATTTAATGCCTGATTTGAGGCCAAATCGAGGCTAAAACCGTGCCATGGCGGCTTGGCGGGAGCATTTGCAGTGCGGTTTTGGTGTTTATGATATCATGGGTGATATGAAATTGGCGTAATTCCATGTAATCCCACGTGGTACATGGAATGCCTTGGCAAACAGCCGCCCGTTAAAATCCCCCCATTTTTCGGGGCACTTTCTTGACACTGCACATCACCCCTTTCGAAGGCGGCAACGCTCTGAGCCCCTTTCGCAGCCAGCAACTCCTACCCAGACTGCAAACCGTACACGAACGCATCAACGGCATCGCCGCGCGCTTTGTGCATTGGGTTGCGAGCGAAACCGCACCCGATGCGGCTTTGCAAGCCAGACTGGCCGCCTTGCTCACCTACGGAGAACCCTACACCGCCGCCACGGATGGCCCGCTGATTGTCGTCGCGCCCCGGCTGGGAACGGTCTCGCCCTGGGCCTCCAAGGCCACCGACATCGCGCACAACTGCGCACTGGCCGTCAAGCGCATCGAGCGCGTGGTCGAATACCGGCTGACGCTCAAATCCGGTTTATTCTCCAAAGCGAGCTTGAGCACGGAACAGATGGCGCGCATCGCCGATCTCCTGCATGACCGCATGACAGAAAGCGCGCTGTGGGAACGCGACCAGGCACGCGCGCTGTTTGACACCCTGCCGCCCGTGCCCATGGAGCATGTGGACGTGCTGGGCGCGGGTCGCTCGGCGCTGGTTGCGGCCAATACCCGCTTTGGCCTGGCGCTGGCCGACGATGAGATCGACTACCTGCTGCTGGCTTTCGGCGCGCTGGGGCGCAACCCGACCGATGTCGAGCTGATGATGTTCGCCCAGGCCAATTCCGAGCACTGCCGCCACAAGATTTTCAACGCCCAGTTCACCATCGACGGCGTGGCGCAGGAACACTCCCTCTTTGGCATGATCCGCCACACACACCAGCGCAATCCGCAGCACATGCTGGTGGCCTACTCGGACAACGCCTCGGTCATGGAAGGGCGACAAATCGAGCATTTTGCAGCCCAATCGGCCAAATCAACCTCTATCGCCCAAGGGACAAGCGGGTACAGCTACGAAAAACATAGTGCAGTACACCACATCCTGATGAAGGTGGAAACGCACAACCACCCCACCGCCATCTCGCCCTTTCCAGGTGCTGCCACCGGCGCGGGAGGGGAGATACGGGATGAAGGCGCCACGGGCCGGGGTTCACGGCCCAAGGCAGGTTTGACGGGCTTTACTGTCTCCAAAATCGCGTGGGCACCGGATATTGATGTTTATGGCCGCCCCGACCACATCGCCAGCCCCTTGCAGATCATGACCGAAGGACCGCTGGGAGGTGCCGCGTTCAACAACGAATTTGGCCGCCCTAACCTTTTGGGTTATTTCCGCGAATACCAGCAAACCATTGCCAGCGATGCCGATACCGTGCAGCGCGGCTACCACAAGCCGATCATGATCGCTGGCGGCCTGGGAGAAATCGCTGCCGGACAGACGCACAAGATCGCCTTTCCTGCGGGTACCTTGCTGATCCAGCTGGGCGGCCCCGGCATGCGCATCGGCATGGGCGGAGGGGCCGCCAGCTCCATGGCCACGGGCACCAACGCCGCAGCCCTGGACTTTGACTCGGTGCAGCGCGACAACCCCGAAATCCAGCGCCGCGCACAGGAAGTCATCAACCAATGCTGGCTGCTGGGCCAGAATGGCGCCAGCGATGGCAGCGGCAACCCGATTCTGGCGATCCACGACGTCGGCGCCGGTGGCCTGAGCAATGCCTTTCCCGAACTAACGCACGAGGCCGGGCGCGGCGCGCGCTTTGACCTGCGCGCCGTGCCGCTGGAAGAAAGCGGCCTGGCGCCCAAGGAAATCTGGTGCAACGAAAGCCAGGAGCGCTACGTACTGGCCATCGCCCCGGCATCACTGGAATTATTTGCCGCCTTATGCGCACGCGAGCGCTGCCCCTTTGCCGTTGTCGGCGTGGCGACCGAAGCGCGGCAGCTGGTGCTGACCGATGCGGGCCAGGAATCCCCGGTCAATATGCCCATGGACGTGCTGCTGGGCAAGCCGCCGCGCATGCTGCGCGATGTCAAGACCATCACGCGCCGTTTTGCCGCGCTTGATCTGGGCGGCGTGGCGCTGCAACAAGCCGTGATCGACGTGTTGTCGCACCCCACCGTCGCCTCCAAGCGCTTTCTCATCACCATTGGTGACCGCAGCGTAGGCGGCCTGACGCACCGCGACCAGATGGTGGGGCCGTGGCAGGTACCCGTGGCCGATTGCGCCGTCACGCTGGCCGATTTTGCGGGTTTTGCCGGTGAAGCGATGGCCATGGGCGAACGCACCCCGCTGGCTGCCCTCGACGCACCGGCCTCGGGACGCATGGCGGTCGCCGAAAGTATCACCAATCTGCTGGCCGCACCCATAGAGCTGGACCGCGTCAAACTGTCGGCCAACTGGATGGCGGCCTGTGGCGAGCCCGGCGAAGATGCCGCGCTCTACGCCACCGTGCGCGCCGTCGGACTGGAGCTGTGCCCCGCTTTGGGCATCTCCATCCCCGTGGGCAAGGATTCGCTCTCCATGCGCACGCAGTGGCGCGATGCCGATGGCGCTAAAAAAGTGGTGGCCCCGGTATCGCTGATCGTCAGCGCCTTTGCGACCCTCCCCGACGTGCGCGCCACCCTGACTCCGCAGCTCAATGCCGAGGAAGACAGCACGCTGGTCCTCATTGACCTCGGACGCGGCCAGCACCGCCTGGGCGGCAGCATCCTGGCGCAAACGCTGGGTCAGTCGGGTGCTACCGTGCCCGATCTGGACGATCCGCAAGACCTGATCAACCTGATCAAGGCCATCAACGCCCTGCGCGATGAGAACAAAATCCTGGCCTACCACGACCGCAGCGACGGCGGCCTGCTGGCAACGGTGGCCGAGATGGCCTTTGCAGGCCACGTGGGCGTCAGCCTGAACGTCGATATGCTGGTGCTGGAGGGCGACGGCATCAGCGACAGCCGCATGGACGCAGGCGACAGCAAAAACTGGGCAGCCCAGGTGGCCGCACGGCGCGATGAGCGCACGCTGCAAGCGCTGTTTTGCGAAGAACTGGGCGTGGTGCTACAGATTCGCACGTCCGAGCGCAGCGCCGTGATGCAAACCCTGCGCGACCATGGCCTCTCGCGCCATAGCCACTGCATCGGCAAGACCCGTCCAGCCAGCGACACCATCGCCGACGGCAAGGGCGAACTGCAAATCTGGCGCGACGCCAAACGCATCTTCAGCGCCTCTTTGCACGACCTGCACCAGGTATGGGACAGCGTAAGCTGGAAAATCTGCCGCCAGCGCGACAACCCGGCTTGCGCCGACGCCGAACACGCAGCCGCAGGCATACCGAATGACCCCGGACTGCACATATTTTTGCCAGATTCGCTGCAAAGCCTTATAGATCAATCGGGAGCAGCTGCTAATAACATAGCGCCTACCATCCTGAGCCAGCGCCCAAAAGTAGCCATTCTGCGCGAGCAGGGCGTCAACTCGCACGTCGAGCAGGCCTATGCATTCACCGAAGCGGGCTTTGCCGCTTTTGACGTGCACATGAGCGACCTGCAAACGGGCCGCGCGTCCCTGGCGGACTTCCAGGGCATCGTCGCCTGTGGCGGTTTTTCCTATGGCGACACTTTGGGCGCAGGAATCGGCTGGGCGCGCTCCATCACATTCAATCCAACCTTGCTCGAACAATTCCAGGCCTTCTTCGCCCGCGCCAACACCTTTGGCTTAGGGGTGTGCAACGGCTGCCAGATGTTTGCCGAACTGGCCGACATCATCCCCGGCGCCCAGGACTGGCCACGCTTCACGCGCAACCAGAGCGAACGCTTCGAAGCCCGCCTGAGCATGGTCGAGGTGCTGGACTCCCCCAGCATCTTCCTCAGCGACATGGCGGGCGCGCGTCTGCCGATTGCCGTGGCACACGGCGAGGGCTACGCCAACTTCACACACCGGGGCAACGCCGCCAAAGTACTGGCCGCCATGCGCTATACCGACAACCACGGCGCGGCCACCGAAACCTACCCCTTCAACCCCAACGGCAGCCCCGGTGGTTTGACGGCAGTGACCACCCCCGATGGCCGCTTTACCGCCATGATGCCGCACCCCGAGCGCGTTTTCCGCAACATCCAGATGAGCTGGAGCACGCTGGAACGTAGTGCCTTGAGCCCCTGGATGCAGCTGTGGCGCAATGCGCGGCGTTGGGTGGGGTAGGAGGCTGCGATGCCCCTTGCCGAAACGGGCACCCAACTGATCGTGAACCCAGCTCCGCCGCAAGAGTTGGCGCGAACGCGGGCTGAAGAAAGCAGACCCAAGTCATTTAGTGCAAAATGAGCCGTAATCCCTTATGGAACGTGCGGGGGCAGCTACTAATTCAATAGTGCTTAATTTCAGTAAGGATTTTGAACGCCATGGATCAACTCAATCGCATTACCCAACAACCCGGCGTAATGGGGGGTAAAGCCTGTATTCGTGGAATGCGGGTGACTGTTGGCATGATCGTCAGCCAGATCGGCGCTGGGCATAGCGTGCGTGAGGTTCTTGACGACTACCCATACCTTGAGCCAGAAGACATCATGCAGGCGCTGCGCTACGCAGCCTGGCGAGCAGAAGAACGCGAAGTTCTACTGACTGCCGCATGAAACTATTGATCGGCTCCCATTGCAACCGCGACACTGAAAGTCAAAACCGCCTCCCAGTGCCATGTCGAGACAATAACAGTATTAAGCGCTTACCGGGAAGTTTTTCCGTAATATGATGCCTGCCATCAGGCAAACGGAGATGTTCACAATGAAACTAAAAGTGCTGGAGTTGACAGAGGAAGATCGGGCGGGGTTGGTGAAGATTGTGGAGAAGGGGCGCGA
>JAYRRD010000025.1:0-5710 GCA_041910275.1 Rhodoferax sp. | reverse complement strand
TATTTCGTAGGCGCACCCATCTTCCGATGCGCAGTAACGGACTTCGTTGGTGCCTTTTTGGCCGGTGCAGTTCCTGCGGTTTGCTTGGTAGTAGCCATAAGTCTCCTTCTGCTTGGTAGTAGTCTGAATGCTAGTTTATGATTTAAACGCCCATGAATGCTGCAATCTACGCTATTTTATTTATAGCTTATTCCGTTACCGTGTAACAGTCCTTTCGTTAGCCGGCAACTGCCTTGAAGCAGCATCTATCAGTCTGGAAAGCACCTCCCATTTGTACCGGCCCTGGTGTTTGGCCAGGCGCTCCAGTGCGCTCAGACTGGCCGTTGGCAACATGACGCTCAACCTGTCCCGCCCGTTTTCCCGCCATGCCCGCTGCCTGTATTCGGCCTGGCGCTCGGCCCCCGTCTTTGGTGTTTTCATGCTGCATCCCCTTCGTCATCTGCGCTCCATACCACTGGCCTGCACCCCGTGCGCTGTACCAGCCAGCTTGCCGTCCCGTCGATGTGGGACATGAGCACCCATGGCAATCTGCGGCTCCTGGCCTGCTGCATGGCCTGGGTACGGTGTACTGTGGTTATGGCCTTGGTCATCTTGACTTCGATAGCCCAGGACTTGCCACTGGGGTCAACAGCGATGAAGTCCTCGGTGGAAGTACCGCTGTTGAGTTCGGCCACGCTCCAGTCCCGGCTGGATAGCAACTTGCGGGCTTGCAGCTGGCCACGCCGACCCTTGGATCGTTCAAACGCGCCCATGCTACAAGTCCCCCAGCCCTTCGTCGTCGGCAAACGGATCATGCCCTGGGCGCTGCTGCGTACGGCCCCTGTAGCTGGTGCGTGGCTGCTGTGGCGCATCACCGCCGTCGTCCGTGCCCTGCACCTTGTCGCGCTTTTTCTTGATGGCGTACACGCTCAGAACCTGCTGCACAACCACATCAACGGCTGGCCTGGGCTGTCCATCCTGGTGCCCGGTCCACACCTTGACGGTTACTGATCCGGCCACGGTTGCGGAATCACCATCACCCAGCGCCAGAAGTGCTGCACACGCCTTGCTGTCGAAGGCAATCAGGCTGGCAAACATGGATTCGCCATCACCAACTGGTACGCGCAGCTTGACAATCACGAACGTCTTGCCGCTTTGGCCAGTACGCTGGGCTGGTTGCCCGTAAATCTTGCCGCCAAGTAATCCATCAAACATTTTTCATTCCTCCAATAGCGTTGTTTGCAAATTTCCGCAATGCGGCCAGATCGGGCAGGTGGACGGACATGCCCCAGCGATGCGCCAGCCATGTGCCATCCTGTAACTGCCGGACGCCATGTCCGGCCTTCTGTAGCCTGGCCACCAGCTCGGCGGCTTCGTCCCGGCCCGTTGCCACCATTGGCTGTACCTTGTTCATTTTGTCGTCTCCCCCTGATATTGGCTCCACAGCTCGGCACCCCGCTGGCAGCGCTCGCCCCGGTTTTGGCCAGCTACACGGCATTTGGGGCAACCGAAGTGATGTGCGTGATAGTCCCTTGACGCTTGCTTTTCCTCTGCGTTCAGCGGGTGGTATTGCTGTGGCTGTAGTGGCGGTTTTGGTGGCAATGCCTTGACGCTGGCGTAAACATCAATGACTGGCTGCCCGCTGGTGTAGGTCGGGCAGCGCTGGAGCATCGTTGTCAGATCGTGCGGCAAGCCCGGATCACGGGCACCCCGCGCCCTGAATGACATGCAGCGCCAATTACCAGGGCAACCATTCAGGCTGGAGCATTCCACACAAGCGCGGCGGTCATCGTGCTCTCTGTCCCGATCCTTGAGCCGGTCAGCCAGCTTTTCGGCCTGGTCAACGTCCATGCCGATCCGGGCGAATCGCTCCAGGCGGGCGGACATCAGCGTCAGCTCTGCCCCGTTCGCTGCCGATCCATTCGGCCAGCAGTAGGCATCCTGGGCGGTTACTGTTGGGTCTTGCGCGTGCGGGTCATTCGCCGCAGTCAAATAATCGACTATTGCCGCCTTGTTGGTGCGGATCACTTCGCGGTCGTGTGGCTGTAATTGGCTGGCCGGGGTGACTGCCAGCCCGCCGTCCTGGGTCAACTCAACGGCAAAACCACGCGCTCGGATTCCTGAAATGATTTTTTCAACGCCCCGAATCTCACCACCCATATTCACCTTCACCACCTTTTCAGGGTTTTCGGCCATCAAAACACCTCCGTATCGGGTTTAACTGAAGTTTTAGCGCCCCGAATCTCACCACCCATATTCACTTTCACCACCTCTTCAGGGTTTGCATCTCGTTCTGTGCGCTCTTTCGACTTGATAACAGTCCAGTGTTTGAAACCGTGTGCTTGACTTGTCAGCTTCAACCGCAAGCCATCGGTAAGGCAGTCTTTGTTGCGTTCCAGCCAGCGCCCGAGGATGCGGACGTTTAATTTACCGTTCTGGCCTGCCACCTCGTCCAGGGCATCAAACAGGTTTTCGTTCAAAACGTCTTTGCCGTCGGTTGCAGCATGGATCATCTGCTTAGGCGTCTGTTGGTGCGTGCCAAAAGTCTTGGAGAGCACGTTCAGCAGTGCGGTCAGCTTTGCCGTTTCCGGGTTGACGGATTCGGCACTGTCAATGGCGAGCGATGGATCAGCGAAGGATGGCATGTCGATCAGATCACGGCCCGACTCCTTGACAATGCCAGCCAGCCAGCAAACAGGCTGGCGCACAAGGTCATCCCATTGCTCAAATGACGCAATGCGCCCTGGTGCGGCCTTCTGGCGGCCCGCAGTGATGTAGGCGCGGATGATGGTCAGCACGTCAACGACCAACGCCAACCTGTTGGATTGAACCATCTCCAGCGCATCGAAACTGAATTCGCGCTTGAATGGCGTTTCAGTGTCCGCATCAAGACGCGCTGCCAGCACACGCCTGAATGTGTCGCCGGTCAAAACCAAATTGTTGCCGGTGAGCAAGAACAGTGCCCGGTTTGGCAACTCTACTGTTTCCGATACCCCCAGCACTCGATCAGCGAATAGGCTCGCAGTCAGAAACGAGTCAATTGCTGCATTCCCCAGTGGATCGCGCACGTTATCCCAAAGGATCGCGCGTGAGCCTCTCCGAAGTTCGGCAAATAGCCTTTTACGGCATTCATCCTCTTCGGTGGCAGGTGGCAGTACTGATGGTTCCGTGCCGGTTGCCAGCGTCGCAATACAACGCGCCAGCAGTGTCTTGCCCGTGCCAGCCGCCGGTGCATCAAACCCAAAGGCCGGGCATGTTGGCAATACCGCCCGCACACATGCCGACAAGATGGCTGCAATGGTCACACCACGCCCCACATCGTCAACAAACGGGAATTTGTGGAATGGTGCCCAGATACGCGCAAGGGCATCAAGCGCTTGTTGTGGTGTCGGGTGCAGTGGCACAGCCGGGGGCAAAACATCGGTCAACGTGTACATCAACCCCGTGGCGGCATCGTGGCCCGGTTCGTCGATAACACTGCCATCAAGGCGCAAAGTCGGTGCTGTTATGACTGCGGTCAGCTTCCTGAATCCACGCTGCCCGTGTTTTGCCAAGATCGCCATAGCGATGCCGGTTGGTGCGTCTTCGGCTATTTCCTTTACCTCGTCTTCGGTTTTCTTGATGCTGTAAAACTCCACGCAGCGCCCGCAGTGGTCTACCAGCCAATCCCTCGTTACTGGCACGGCACGGCCTTCTGTAACGTACGCCACAGCATTCGGCCCGAAGTCGAAAAGCTCGTTGCGATCCCGCAGAACACGCAATACGGCATCTGTGGATTCGATACGCATACCCTTGCCGATTTGTACACGGGCAGACTGGCGGCGGAGTTCGTAACGCATGCCGCCGTGCCGGTGCGAGAAAATGTCGGGTCTGCCGCCGTTGAGTAGACGCGCAACTGCAACGCGCCGATCAGTGCCGGGGTCCAGCGGATCGGCAAAGCGTTGGTCGTGCCAGCGGTTTGGATCGTCCAGGATTTGCCCCACAGTGACGGTGCTGCCGTCCTGCACGGTCAGCTCAAAATCGCCCGTAAGAACCTGAAATGCCGCCGCCCTGTCCAGGGTATTGGTCGCACTGCGCAACGCAATGCCGCGCCGTTGTGCCAACGCTGGGGCGTGTTCCTGTACCCACTTCTTGCGCGCCGTGTCGCAATCGGGCTGTACTGCCTTTTCTGCTGCGGTGATAGCGGCCTTGGCTTTCTTTTCCAGAGTGGCATTCGTCAGCGCGAGAATGCGCTCAAGATCAAATTGCCCGGCCTCGTCGCCGTAGATGCGCCCCTGACAGTTCGGACGGGTCACGCCATGAGTCAGCACGGGCGGGCCTGCGAAGTCCAGGCGTTCTGGCTGCCACACTGACCCATCTATCAAGGTGCGCTTCAACTTCTGGCCAGCAGCACCCACGATGCACCAGCCATTACCCGAGGCCCACAGCGCCTGCTCTAACACCTTTCCGGCTTCGGGGATCTTGCTGGCGTCGGTGACAGGTATATATAGGCGGTGCCTGGTCAGTCCAGACAGAACCACACCATCAGCACGTACACACCCAGCGCTCGCGCTCGGACGGTAGAGCATAGGCGCGTCTGCCAGCACGGGCACTGCGTCAATCAAACGCTGTCTGAATTGGTCGGGCGAAAGGTTGGCCATGCCGTCCGCCACGCCATCATGGTCGAGCATCATCACGCCGGGCATGCCGCTGGCAAAACGGAAATGCTTTCGCGTGCGTGGTATCGCTCCGTGCGCCTGCGCTTCGTGGTCGCCTTCTGTACAAAGGTTGATTGTGTCCGGCGACTTTGTAATGCCCCACGCCACGGCCTGGGCGCTGGTCAGCCCGTCCAGGGTTTCCAGCAACTCATTCAACCCCGTAACCTGCACAGTTGTGGCTTTGCCGCGCGTCATGTTTGCCGCCGCCTGTTTGGTCATCTTGCCGCTTTCGTCAACGCCAATGATCTTGGTCAGTCGATCAGGCCTGAGTGACTCGATGCCCGTAAATGCCAGCAGTACGCGCTCGGGTGGTGGTTTTTGGTCGTTTTCGGGCGATTTTTTGCCGTCAGGGTGGTGAAGGTGAATATGGGTGGTGAGATTTGGGGTGGTTGAAAACTCTTTTTCCCCAAAAATGGCCGTTTTGAGCTGTTCGGCGGTGTAGTCGATGGCTGAGGGTGCTTCGGTGGTGTCGGGGATTTCGGCCATGCTGTTGTCCGGTTCGGTGGCTGGGTGGGGCGCTTGCAATGCTTCGGTCGGGGTGGTGTCGGTGGTATTACTCACTTGCCACCTCCAGCAATTCAAGCAATTGGGTACGTTCGCTATCGGTCATATTCCGAATGATCCCCATCACACGCTCAACCCGTCCCCGCGCCGGGACAGGTTCGGACATTGTGAGAATCCCCGTGGTGGTGGGCATCCCTTCGCACTGTGCAAGGCGCTTGTGAAACTCAGCTTCTGGAATATCAGCCAACTTTTTCCAGCGATGCAGTTCAGCAGTTGACGTGCCAAGAGCTGCTGCAATATCGCGCTGTGACATTTCAGCAGTTACGAGCGTACCGCGTTCAGGGCGGATTTTGCGTTTGGTGTTATTCACTTGCCACCCCCGTTCCAGCCGCCTTGGCATCACATTCGGCCATACGTGCCGCCCGTTTCGCCTTGCGTGCAGCTGCCAGACGCTGCCCGGTTTGACGGTTGCGTTCAACCTCCGCTTGCTCCACCTCGCGTGCCCATTGCTCCATAAGCTGCGCCTTGCC
>JAYRRD010000024.1:0-21308 GCA_041910275.1 Rhodoferax sp. | reverse complement strand
GCGCCCAGGGGGTCAAATGGGCGCTCGGCCATGGGGTTGCTGGCTTTTTGCAATCCCACCACGATGTCGTGCGGAAAATTCCAGTGCTTGGCCAGGACGGCGGTCACCTGGCCTTCGTCAAAACCCAGCAGTTCCTGTTCGCGCTGCCAGCGCTCCAGCGCCCCATGGGGCGGGGCTTCGATTTCCACCAGCATCTCCGGCGCACGCTGGGCAATGATCATCTCGCCCAGGCGCAGCATCATGCCCACCAGCCAGGCCTGTTGCGGGTCCACCTGCGCCGGGCGCGCCAGCCACTGGGCGAAGGTCGCACAGTCCATGCAAAAACGCCAGAATTCGGTACGGCTCAGGCCTGGAATTTCAGGAAAAGCCGTGCGGATGCTGTTGGACAAGGCCAGCGCACGCACCCGCGACATGCCCAGCAGCATGACGGCGTGGTCCAGTGACTGCACTTGTCGGCTCAAGCCGAAATGCGCGCTGTTGGCCTGGCGCAAGAGTTGTGCAACCAGCGCCGGGTCTTTTTCGATGATGCGCTGAATCTGCCCGGCAGAAGCATTCTCGTCATTCAGCGTGCGCACCAGGGCACGTGATACCTCCGTCATCACGGGCAATTTGGCAGACTCGAAAAATGCGGATAAGGCGGTCATGAAAACTCCAAAACGAGAAACACAAAAAAACAAACTTGCTCAATGCGCCTGGTCCCAGTTGGCACCAAAACCCACTTCGGCCAGGAGCGGCACCAAAAGATCGGCAACCGAGGCCATCAAGCGGGGCACCTCAACCCGGACCCAATCGACTTCGGCCTGCGGCACCTCGAAGACCAGTTCATCGTGCACCTGCATGATGATTTTGGTCGCGTGCGCACCGCTATCGAGCACCTGCTGGATTTTGACCATGCTGAGTTTGATCAGGTCCGCCGCCGTTCCTTGCATTGGCGCGTTGATGGCGGCGCGCTCGGCTGCCGCGCGGCGTGGGCCGTTGGGGGAATTGATTTCCGGCAGATACAGTCTGCGCCCGAGCACGGTTTCCACGTACCCCTGGCGCTTGGCTGTCAGACGGGTGGACTCCATGTACTGCTGCACCCCAGGGTAGCGTTCAAAATAACGCTGGATGTAGTTTTTGGCGGCGGTATTGTCGATCCCCAGGGTACGCGCCAAGCCAAAGGCGCTCATGCCGTAGATCAATCCAAAATTGATGACCTTGGCGTAGCGGCGCTGCTCGGGCAGAACCTGGTCAAGCGGTACGCCAAACACCTCGGCAGCGGTGGCGCGGTGCACGTCCAGCCCACTGTGAAAAGCCCTGAGCAAGGCCGCGTCGCCACTGAGGTGCGCCATGATACGCAGCTCGATCTGGCTGTAATCGGCGCTGGCAATGACATGACCTGGGGGTGCGATGAAGGCCTCGCGCACCCGGCGGCCTTCGGGCGTGCGGATCGGAATATTTTGCAGATTGGGATCGTTGCTGGCCAGGCGCCCGGTGACGGCCACGGCCTGCGCGTAATGGGTATGCACGCGGCCCGTGCGCGGGTTGGCCAGGAGCGCCAGCTTGTCGGTGTAAGTGCCCTTGAGCTTGACCAGTCCACGGTGCTCCAGGAGCTTGGCTGGCAGCGGGTAGTCCTGCGCCAGTTTTTCCAGCACTTCCTCGTCGGTGCTGGGCGCGCCGGTGCTGGTTTTTTTGGCCACCGGCAAATCCAGTTTGTTGAACAGGATTTCGCCGATCTGCTTGGGACTGCTCAGGTTGAACGGTTGCCCGGCAAGGGCGTGCGCCTCGCCTTCGAGCTGCAAGATGCGCTGGCCCAGGGTGTGGCTTTGGCCCGCCAGCGTGGCGGCATCAATCAGCACGCCATGGCGCTCGATCCGGTAGAGTGCTTCGCTGCTGGCAATCTCCAGCTCATAGATGCCGCGCAGCTTGCTGTCAGCCAGCAGGCGCGGCCACAGCACCTGGTGCACGTGCAAGGTCATGTCCGCGTCTTCGCAGGCGTAGTGCGCCGCGCGGCTGATCTCGACTTGGTTGAAGGTGATCTGACGTGCGCCCTTGCCACACAGGTCTTCAAAACTCAAGCCCTTGCGCCCAAGGTGGCGCTCGGCCAGACTCTCCAGCGAATGCGGCCTGTGCACTTCGAGCACATAGCTTTGTAGCATGGTGTCGTGCGCATAGCCCCGTACTTCAATGCCATGGTTGGCAAAGACATGGCGGTCAAATTTGACATGTTGGCCCAGCTTGGGCTTGTCCGCGTTTTCCAGCCAGGGCTTGAGCCGCGCCAGAACCTCTGCGCGCGGCAACTGGTCCGGGGCGCCTGCGTAGTCATGGCCCAGCGGGATGTAGGCCGCAGCGCCCACGTGCACGCTCAGGCTGATGCCCACGATTGCGGCGCGCATGGCATCGAGCGCATCGGTTTCGGTATCAAGCGCCACCAGCTCCGCGTTTTCCACTCTTGCCAGCCAGCCATCGAACGCCTCCCAGTCCAGGATGGTGTCGTAGGCCAGGGCGGCAGGGGTCATGTCCGGTACACCTATGGCATCTGCGGTATCCGTGGCGGGTGGTGGTGTGGTGTCGTCCAGCGCCCTGGTCAGGCTTTTGAAACCGAATTTTGTATAAAAGTCGCGCAAACCCGCTGTATCCTGGGCGGATACAGCTATTGAACCGATAGCAGGAAAACCCTCCATCCACTCCGACAGATCGCAATCCGTCTTGACGGTCAGCAAGCGTCGCCCCATGGGCAGCCAGTCCAGCGCCTGGCGCAGGTTGGCGCCGGCGGCCCCCTTGATGGCATCGGCTTGCGCCACCAGCGCGTCCAGTGAGCCGTACTCCTGCAACCACTTGGCAGCTGTTTTGGGGCCAACTTTTTCCACTCCCGGCACGTTGTCCACGCTATCGCCCACCAAGGTCTGGTAGTCCACCATCAGAGCGGGTGGAACGCCGAATTCGGCCAGCACCCCGGCTTCATCGCGGCGACGGCCACTCATGGTGTCGATGATGGTGATGTGTGCATTGACCAGCTGCGCCAGGTCCTTGTCCCCGCTGCTCACGATCACATCCACGCCCTGCGCAACGGCCAGAGTGGCCAGGGTGCCGATCACATCGTCGGCCTCGACACCGGGAACGCTCAAAACCTTCCAGCCCATCAGGGCCACCACGGTCTGGATCGGCTCGATCTGGCTGCGCAAATCATCGGGCATGGGCGGGCGTTGCGCCTTGTAGTCCGGGTACAAGGCCTCACGAAAGGTCGGCCCTTTGGCGTCAAACACGCAGGCGGCGTAATCGCAGGGCACATCCTTGCGCAGGCTTTGCAACATGTTGACCATGCCGCGAATGGCCCCCGTGGGCTGGCTGGCGGGGTCTCCAGGCACCACACGCAAATCCGGCATGGCATGAAAGGCGCGGTACAGGTAACTCGAACCGTCTACCAGCAGCAGTGTTTTTTTATCAGTCATAAAGCGCATTGTGCCCGCCAATTCCTCGTCAATGCTTTATTCGGGGATTAGAATGCCCGCTCTAAATAATTATTACGCACCCCCGAGGACTCAAGGTACAGCCCATGAAAACGACCAGCATCAAATTCCGGATTTATGTCCTGTTCGTGGTAATCATCTCGGGCTTGTTGTCCGTCTTTGGCGCCATCAGCTACAGCAGGACAAAAACCGGCCTGGAAGCCTCCATGAACCACCAGCTTGACGCGGCCCTGGTGCGGCTATCGGCAGGGTTGCCCAATTCACTGTGGAACTACGACAAACACCAGCTGGATCAAAATATGGAATCGGAGATGGCGGCGACTTTTATTGTCGGCATGTCCATCACCAATGGTGAAAAGGTGCTGGCTTCCGCCGCCCGCAGCACCGACGGCAAGATTCTTCGGGATACCAACATGCCCAAGTCCGATAGCACACGCACGGCAGAGCTGGTCTACAAGGACGGTGGCAAGTCCAATCCGGTCGGCAAGGTCACGGTGTTTGTTTCCAACCACGAAGTCAAGAATGTCCTGCAATCCGAATTGATAGATACCGTTGTGGAGATTTTGTTGCTCAACATCATCATCGTTCTGGTACTGTCGCATGTGCTCAACTCGGTGGTGCTGGAGCCGCTGGAGAAAATCGGCAACGCGCTGCACGACATCGCCGTAGGGGATGCCGATTTGACCAAGCGATTGCCACGCGCGTCCAGCGACGAATTCAATGAAGTGGTGGATGGGTTCAACACTTTTGTGGAGCGGCTGGAGGTGATCATCGGGAAAGTCAGCTCCGGAATTGCCACCATTACCGACGCATCGGCAGAAATCGCCCGTGGCAATCAGGACTTGTCCAATCGCACCGAGACGCAAGCCAGTTCCTTGCAACAAACCGCGTCGTCGATGGAAGAGATGACCAGCACCGTCAAACAAAATGCCGAAAGCGCCCAGACGGCCAACCGCATGGTGGCCACGGCCTCCGAGGTCGCCTCCAAGGGCGGAACGGTGGTGGCCGAGGTGATCAAGACCATGGGCTCGATCAACCAGTCGTCCAACAAGATTGTCGACATCATCAGCGTGATTGACGGCATTGCGTTTCAGACCAACATCCTGGCGCTCAATGCGGCGGTCGAAGCCGCACGGGCCGGGGAACAGGGGCGCGGTTTTGCCGTAGTGGCCAGCGAAGTGCGCAGCCTGGCCGGGCGTTCGGCTGCGGCAGCCAAGGAGATCAAAACCCTGATTGACGACTCCGTTGCCAACGTGAACATCGGCACCAAACTGGTGGACCAGGCAGGCACCACCATGACGGAAATTGTGGAAAGCGTCAGCAAGGTCAGCAACATCATGGCCGAGATCATGGCCGCCAGTTCCGAACAGACGCTGGGCATCGAGCAGATCAACCATGCGGTCACGCAAATGGACAACAGCACGCAACAAAACGCCGCCCTGGTCGAGCAGGCCGCAGCCGCTGCCAGCTCCATGCAGACCCAGGCCGCAGACCTGGCCGATGCCGTTAGCGTGTTCATACTGAGCGACAACAAGCCACGCATGCTGGCGCTGCGCTAAATACAATCAAGATGATAGCTGTCCCCGCTCATCCCATAAGGCTTGCAGCCTGTTTATGCCTTATTTCCCAAGCCTTGCACGTGCTGCCACAGCCGCTGCGCCAGCGCGGCGATCTCCGGCGTGGGGGCTTGAATGGGCGGATCGCTCTGCTGCGCAAAGGTTTGCACCAGACGCTGCAGCGTGTGCACGTGGGGTGCGACGGTGCCAAAAAAGAGCACGTTTTCGGGCGTGGCCGCGAGCAGCGTGGGAAAGTCGTCCACCGCAACAGGTTCGACCAGATCGGCCTCGTCTTCGATGTCCATCCAGACGAAACGCAACGTCGGAAACTGTGCACTTACCTGCATGAACACGTCCTGGTACTGGCGGCAGGTGCCGCACCAGTCGGCGCACAAACACACTACCAGCAGGGCAGGTGTCACGGTATCGGTTACGGTCACGGTATCGGGGAAAGATTGTGGAGGTTTCATACCGTAATGATGGCAGAATGAGAATCCAGATTAAAAAACCAATGAACGACAAACGAAAGACAAACGAAAGGTAACGGCATGTTTCAGGTACGAATTCACGGACGGGGGGGCCAGGGGGTGGTAACTGGCGCCGAGATGCTGTCCATCGCGGCATTCTTGGGAGGGCGCCACGCCCAGGCGTTCCCCAGTTTTGGCTCCGAGCGCACGGGGGCACCCGTTGTGGCGTATTGCCGCATGGATGACAAGGAAATCCGCTTGCGCGAGCCCATCATGGCGCCCGATGCGCTGATCATTCAAGACCCCACGCTCTTGCATCAGGTTGACGTATTCAGCGGCCTTAAAAAGGACGGCTTTATCCTGATCAACACCACGCACAGTTTTGAGCGGCTCGGTCTGGGGGATTTTGTCAAAGGCTTCAATCCCGCCCGTCTGCTGTCGGTTCCGGCCTCCGACCTGGCGATGAAGCACGTGCGCCGCCCGGTGCCCAATATGCCCTTGATCGGCGCCTTTGCCGCGCTCACCGGACTGATTTCCCTGGATGCGGTGCACTCCGCCATCCAGCAAAAATTTGACGGCGCAGTCGCACAAAACAACATCGCCGCCGCAAGTGACGCATACGCAATTACCATGAAGCATCAAGAAAGAAAGGCAGAGGCTACCCATGCTTGAACAATGTGAAGGCTCCCATGCCGTCGCCAAGGCGGTGGCGCTGTCCCGCCCCGAAGTCATTTGCGCCTACCCCATTTCGCCCCAGACACACATCGTCGAAGGCCTGGGGGCCATGGTCAAGGCGGGTGAAGTGGACCGCTGCGAATTCATCAACGTTGAATCCGAATTTGCCGCCCTGAGCGTGGCCATTGGCGCGTCGGCAGCCGGTGCGCGTGCCTATACCGCCACCGCCAGCCAGGGTCTTTTGTTCATGGCCGAAGCCGTCTACAACGCTTCCGGTCTGGGGCTGCCGATTGTGATGACGGTCGCCAACCGTGCCATTGGCGCACCGATCAACATCTGGAACGACCACACCGACAGCATGTCGATGCGCGACGCCGGCTGGATTCAGATTTTTGCCGAAACCAACCAGGAAGCACTCGATCTGCACATCCAGGCGTTTCGCATCGCCGAAGAACTGTCCCTGCCGGTCATGGTCTGCATGGACGGATTTATCCTGACGCATGCCTACGAGCGGGTCGATATGCCCACGCAGGAGCAGGTGGACCGTTATCTGCCATCCTACGAGCCGCGCCAGGTGCTCGACCCCAGCGAGCCGGTCACCATCGGCGCCATGGTCGGCCCCGAAGCCTTTGCCGAGGTGCGCTATCTGGCACACGCCAAGCAGATGCAAGCCCTTGAACTCCTGCCCCATCTGGCAACCGAATTCCAGCAGGTGTTCGGACGTGATTCGGGTGGCCTTGTCAAGCCCTACCGGCTGGAAGATGCCGAAACCATCGTCATCGGCCTGGGTTCGGTGCTGGGTACGATCAAGGACACGGTGGATGACATGCGCGCCCAGGGCATCAAGATCGGCGTGCTGGGAATCACCTCGTTCCGTCCCTTCCCGATTGCGGCGATCCGCGACGCCATTGCCGGTGCCAAGCGCATCGTGGTACTGGAAAAATGCTTTGCCGTGGGTATCGGCGGCATCGTCACACGCGACGTGCGCAGTGCCGTGCAAAACCGGCCCCAGCAGGTGTATGCCGTGATCGCCGGTCTGGGTGGGCGCGCCATCACCAAGGCGTCGCTGAACAAGATGCTGTTGCAGGCCATCGAAGAAAAGCTGGAGCAGCTGACATTTTTGGATATGGACTGGGGCATTGTCAACCGGGTGCTGGAGCGCGAGCTCAACAAGCGCCGCTCTGGCCCCATTGCCGAGGGCATCCTGCGCGACATCGGCACCGTCTCGTCGCGCGCAGTCTAAAAACAAAAACCTGACAAGGAATAGACAAGGAATACCATGGAACAAACTGTTGTCAAGTTTTATCAAACCGGCACCTTCACGGTAGGCAACCGTCTGCTGGCACCCGATCAGCGCTCGGTGCAAGCCAGCGAACAACGCAACAACTCACTGAATTCGGGCCACCGTGCCTGCCAGGGTTGCGGCGAGGCCTTGGGTGCGCGCTATGCGATTGACGCGGCGATGCGGGCCACCAACGGCCAGCTGATTGCTGCCAACGCCACGGGCTGTCTCGAGGTGTTTTCCACCCCGTACCCGGAAACCTCGTGGCAGATGCCCTGGATTCACTCGCTCTTTGGCAACACGGCGGCGGTTGCGACCGGCATTGCCGCTGCCATGCGCGTCAAGGGGCGCAGCGATGTGCGCGTGGTGGCCCAAGGCGGTGACGGCGGCACGACCGACATCGGCTTTGGTTGTCTCTCCGGCATGTTCGAGCGCAACGACGATGTGCTCTACATCTGCTACGACAACGAAGCCTACATGAACACCGGCGTGCAACGCTCCTCGGCCACGCCGCCGACGGCGCGCACCGCCACCACCATGCCGGTTGGTCCTAATCCGGGCAACGTGTTTGGCCAGGGAAAAAATGTGCCGCGCATTGCCATGGCGCACGAAATCCCGTATGTGGCCACCGCCACGGTCGCGGACCTGCACGATCTGGAATACAAGGTGAACAAGGCGATGACAATGCGTGGCGCACGCTACATCCACATCTTTGTCCCCTGTCCCCTGGGCTGGGGCGCCGCCTCGCATGACACCATCCGGCTGGCCCGGCTGGCCGTCGAGAGCGGCACCTTCCCGGTATTCGAGGCGGAACGTGGTGAGGTGACGGGTGTGCACAAGATCCGCCGCCAAGTGTCCATCGAAGAGTACCTCAAGCCGCAAAAGCGCTTTGCCCATCTGTTCGGCGCCAAGCCCGACACCGCCACCATTGCCCGCTTGCAGGCCATGGCCGACCGCAATATCCGCCGCTTCGGCCTGCTGGATCAAGCCTGATTTGTTGAGGACAACACCATCATGGAAAAACCATTTGCCATTACCCTTGATGTCGGCAGTTCGCTGGCCAACCACACCGGCTCCTGGCGCACCTCGCGCCCGGTCTATCTGGACCGCATGCCGCCATGCAACAACCAATGTCCCGCAGGCGAAAACATCCAGGCCTGGCTGTTCCACTCCGAATCCGGCGATTACGAACAGGCGTGGCGGGTTCTGGTCGAAGACAATCCCTTCCCCGCGACCATGGGACGTGTGTGCTACCACAGCTGTGAAAATGCCTGTAACCGGGGCAAGCTCGATGCACCCGTCGGTATCAACTCGGTCGAGCGTTTCCTGGGCGACACGGCCATCGAAAAAGGCTGGAAACTGACGACGGTTGCGGCTCCCAGCGGCAAAAAGGTGCTGGTGGTTGGCGCGGGTCCCTCCGGGCTGTCCGCTGCCTACCATCTGGCACGCCTGGGGCATGCGGTCACGGTGCAGGAGGCCGGCCCGCTGCCGGGCGGCATGATGCGCTTTGGTATTCCGCAATACCGTCTGCCGCGCAACGTGCTGGACGCCGAAGTGCAGCGCATCGTCGATATGGGCGTGCGCATCGAATACAACACCAAGGTGGCGAACGTGCTGGACGCGCAACGGCAAGGCGGTTTCGATGCCGTCTTTCTGGCCGTCGGTGCGCACATTGCCAAGCGCGCGTTTATCCCGGCGGGCGACTCGGCCAAGGTGCTCGATGCGCTGTCGGTGCTGCGTTCGATGGAAGGCGAAGAAAAGCCCATGCTCGGGCGCAAGGTGATCATTTATGGCGGTGGCAATACCGCCATTGACGTGGCGCGCACGGCCAAGCGCCTGGGTGCCACCGAGTCCATCATCGTCTACCGCCGCAACCGCGAAAAGATGCCCGCGCACGATTTCGAGGTCGAAGAAGCCCTGCAAGAAGGCGTGCTGATCAAATGGCTGTCCACCATCAAGCAAGCGGGAGATTCCTCGATTACCGTGGAAAAGATGCAGCTGGATGAAAAAGGCTTTCCGCAACCCACGGGCGAATTTGAAACGCTCGAAGCCGACTCGGTGGTGCTGGCGCTGGGCCAGGATGTGGATTTGTCCCTCATCAACGGCGTGGAAGGATTGACCGTCGAAGATGGCGTGGTCAAGGTGGATGCACGCATGATGACCGGGCGCCCCGGTATTTTTGCCGGTGGCGACATGGTACCCGCCGAGCGCAATGTCACGGTGGGCATCGGCCACGGCAAAAAGGCCGCGCGCAATATTGACGCCTGGCTGCGCAACAGCGAATACGTGCCGCGCCCCAAGGCCGAGCTGGCCAGCCACGACAAACTCAACACGTGGTATTACAGCGACGCGCCGAAAACCGTGCAGCCCATGCTCGACATCATTCGCCGCAAATCGACCTTTGAGGAAGTGCAAGGTGGTCTGGATGAAACCAACGCGCTCTTTGAAGCCCGGCGCTGTCTGTCCTGTGGCAACTGCTTTGAATGCGACAACTGCTACGGTGTTTGTCCCGACAATGCTGTCATCAAACTGGGTCCGGGCAAACGGTTCGAATTCAATTATGACTATTGCAAGGGCTGTGGCATCTGTGTAGCAGAGTGTCCATGCGGCGCCATCAAGATGGTTCCCGAAGAAATCTGACACATTCGACACAGGGGATCGCATGGTGAAATCTTCCATTCGGCGCATTGCCATTTGTACCGGAGGGGGAGATGCCCCCGGTCTCAACGCCGTCATTCGCTCGGTGGTCATTGCCGCAGCCAACCGGGGTTGGGAGTGCTACGGCATTCACGATGGTTTCAATGGCATCCTGTTTCCCGAGCGCTATGCGGACGATGGTGTCGTGCGCCTGACCCGCGCGCACGTGCGCAACATCGGCCACCTCGGGGGAACCATGCTGGGGTCCACCAACAAGGGCAACCCCTTGCACTTCCCGATCCGCATGCCCGACGGCAGCATGCGCGAGATTGACCGATCCGACGAAATCCTGCAATACTTTGCCAAAAAGGAGATCGACGCGCTGGTGTCCGTCGGCGGAGATGGTTCCTTGACCATTGCCGATGCCCTGCATCAAAAAGGCTTGCGCGTGGTGGGGGTGCCCAAGACCATCGACAACGATCTGGACAAGACCATGACCACCTTCGGGTTCGACACCGCGGTGGCTTTTGCCACGGAGTGCATCGACCGTCTGCACAGCACGGCCCGCAGCCACCAGCGTGTCATGGTCGTGGAAGTCATGGGCCGCTATGCCGGCTGGATCGCCTTGCATTGCGGCATTTCGGGTAACGCACACAGTATCTTGATCCCGGAAATTCCTTTTGATCTGGACAAGGTGGTCGAGCAGATCCGGGCGCGTGATGCCGAAGGGCGCATGTATTCGGTGGTCGTGGTGGCCGAAGGCGCAGCACCCAAGGATGGCCGCCAGGAAATCGTCGCCGAAGCCGAAATCGGCCATGCCGAACGCCTGGGCGGTGTGGGAGACCGCATCGCCAGGGCCATCGCGGAGCGCACCGGAAAGGACACACGGGTCGTCGTGCTGGGGCATTTGTTGCGCGGCGGCAGCCCGACGGCTTTCGACCGCATCGCCGCCATGCGTTTTGGCGCCGCCGCCGTGCGGGGGCTGGACCAGGGGCTGTCTGGTGTGATGGTTTCGCTGGCGTTTCCCAATGTGGAATACATTGCCCTGTCCGAGGTTGCGGGGCGCATGAAAGCGGTTCCGCTTGACAGCGATACCGTGCAGACAGCCCGCGATCTGGGCATTTGCCTGGGCGATTGAGTCTACAGTCGGACTTTTTCCGGACTTTTTCGTTCGCAAAACAGGGCTCCCGGTGGCCACAAGGGGGCGTTGTCGGCCACAATGCGGGGTTTTGTCAAAGAAGAGACTCTAAAGCCATGAAAACCCTATCCCCTGCGGAACAGGCGCTGCGCGATGCAGCCCGTGAATACCACCGCACCCCGACACGCGGCAAGATTGCGGTCAACCCCACCAAGCCGCTGTCCAACCAACGCGATCTGTCCCTCGCCTATTCCCCAGGGGTAGCCTACCCCTGCCTCGACATTCAGGCGGACCCTTCGCTGGCCGCAGAATACACCTCACGCGGCAATCTGGTGGGCGTCATCACCAACGGCACTGCCGTGCTGGGCCTGGGCAATATCGGTCCCCTGGCCGGCAAACCCGTCATGGAAGGCAAGGGTTGCCTGTTCAAGAAGTTTGCCGGCATTGATGTCTTCGACATCGAGCTGGCCGAGAACGACCCGGACAAACTGGTGGACATCATCGCCGCCATGGAACCCACGCTGGGCGGCATCAATCTGGAAGACATCAAGGCACCCGAGTGCTTTTATATCGAAAGAAAACTGAGCGAACGTCTGAACATCCCGGTGTTTCACGACGACCAGCACGGAACCGCCATCATCTCCTCTGCCGCCCTGCTCAACGGATTGGAGTTGGTGGACAAGCGTATCGAAGACGTGAAAATTGCCGTCTCCGGCGCGGGTGCCGCCGCGATTGCCTGTCTGGACGTGATGGTGGGATTGGGCGTGCGGCGTGAAAACGTGTTTGCCTGCGACTCCAAGGGCGTGATTTATGAAGGCCGCCCCGGTGGCTTTGACGAGTCCAAGGCGCGTTTTGCCCAGGACACCTCGGCCCGTACCCTGGCCGACATTGTGCAGGATGCGGACGTGTTTTTAGGTTGCTCCACGGCTGGCGTGCTGACGCAGGATATGGTCAAGACCATGGCGCCCAAGCCCATCATCCTGGCCCTGGCCAACCCCGAGCCGGAGATTCGCCCCGAACTGGCCAAGGCCGTGCGGCCCGACTGCATCATCGCCACCGGCCGCTCGGACTACCCGAACCAGGTCAACAATGTCTTGTGCTTTCCCTACATTTTCCGGGGCGCCCTGGACTGCGGCGCGACAAAAATCACCGACGCCATGAAACTGGCCTGCGTGCGCCAGATTGCCGATCTGGCCAAGGCCGACATCAGTGAGGAAGTGGCCAACGCCTACGCCGGTAAAGAGTTGAGCTTTGGCCCCGACTACCTCATCCCCACACCGTTTGACTCCCGCCTGATCTTGCGCATTGCTCCCGCTGTTGCCAAGGCCGCCGAGGCATCCGGTGTCGCCGCGCGCCCCATCAAGGACATGGATGCGTATTACCAGCAGTTGATGCGGATGGTCTACCAGACCGGCATGTTCATGCGCCCCGTGTTCAATGCCGCCAAAAAAGTCAAACCCGAGGCCAAACGCATTGCCTACGCCGAAGGAGAGGATAACCGGGTCCTGCGCGCGGCCCAGGTCGTCGTCGATGAGGGTCTGGCGTACCCGATTCTGATTGGTCGCCCGGCTGTCATTGAAGCGCGTATCGCCAAGGCGGGATTGCGCATCCAGATCGGGCGCGATGTCGATTGTGTCAATCCCGAAAACGACCCCCGCTTTCGCCAATACTGGGAAACTTACCACAGCATCATGGGCCGCCGGGGTGTGACACCCGAGGCGGCAAAATCCGCCGTGCGGCGTTCCAGCACGACCATCGCCACCCTGATGCTGCGCCTGGGCGATGCCGACGCCATGCTGTGCGGCATTCTGGGCAGCTTTGGCGTGCATCTGCAACACGTACAAAACGTCGTTGGCCTCAAACCCGGCACCACCCGTCTGGCAACCCTCAATGCGCTGATGCTGGACAAGTACGCACTGTTCATTGCCGATACCTACGTCAATGCCGACCCGTCCGCCGAAGAATTGGCCAGCATCGCCGTCATGGCAGCACAGGAGGTCAGCCGCTTCGGTTTGCCGCCCAAGGTGGCATTTTTATCGCACTCCAGCTTTGGTTCATCCGATCACCCATCGGCACGCAAGATGCGTCTGGCACGCGATCTGTTCGTGAAAATGGCGCCCGATGTCGAATGTGACGGCGAACTCCAGGGCGATGCAGCCTTGTCGGAATCCGTGCGCCGCGCCGCGCTGGCCGATAGCAGCTTGCGTGGCGAAGCCAATTTGCTGATCTGCCCCAATCTGGATTCGGCCAACATCCTCTTCAACGTCCTGAGAGTCACCGCAGGCAACATGGTCACCGTCGGCCCCATCCTGCTGGGAGCAGCCGCTTCGGCCCACATCCTCACGCCATCGGCTACCGTGCGCCGTGTGGTCAACATGAGCGCACTGGCTGTGGCGAACGCGGCCAGCTTGCGCGCAGTGGCCAAGAAAAAATGAATGTCCATTCTCTGTTCACAGGAGTTTGTATGATCCGATCCCCGTTGTTCCCCTTGTGCCGTTTTGCCATAGGCAGCGCTGCCCTGATACTTTGTTCGACAACGCTCTACGCCCAGAGCACGCAGCAAATCGTGCGTCCGCCAAAAACCTTGCTCTGGATGGATGTCTCCACGGGTTCCATGGCAGGCATGCCCGAGATGGACATTCCGGCGGGGCTGGGTAGCCTCATGGGCGGTTTAATGGGGGCAATGGGCGGCGGCAATGCCAAGTCCACTGGCAAGGAGTATTACGGCTCGGCGCGGACTTTCCACATGATGCCACCGCGCATTCTGGACGTGGCACTGTGGAATGAACTAAAGCCTGGTGTTGAGGCAACACAAAACATCCCTTTGGGCATGAAACTGGGCGACAAGTTGCCCCTGCTGCCCATACTGGCGGAGAAGGTCGCCACCGTCACCAGCGAACCGCGTCCCGAGAAGGAATACGAGGGAAGCTACGAACGCCCAAAGGGGCGGCTGCTGTTTTACTGGGGCTGTAGTGCCACGGTGCGACCAGGGCAACCCCGCATCATAGACCTGAGCAAACTGTCCGCCGACTCGGCGCAAGCGTTTGGTAGTGCGTTTGGCGGTAAATATGCCCCTGATCGTGGTGCCAAGGTACGTGAAGGCTACGATGTCTATCCCAACGAACGCGATCACCGCTCTTTGCCGCGTGGGGCGTCGTTGGTGGGCGAGCACCGCATTACCGGCGATGGCATACCCGAATCGTTTCGCTTCACACTGGGCGCCGCGCACGATGTCATGCCAGCCATTGCGTTGCAGAGCAGAGGTGACTTGAAGGACAGCGTGGCCTTGAGTTGGGAGCCTGTGGCCAATGCACGTGCGTACTTCTTGAGTACCATGGGTGCCCAGGGGGACGACATGGTGTTCTGGTCGAGCAGTGATCTGCCGGATACCGGCATGGGATTATTTGACTACCTGTCCAACGCCACCATCGACAAGTGGGTGAAGGAAAAAGTCTTGCTTGCATCCGGTGCGACGCAATGCAACGTACCCAAAGGGATTTATGGCAGCCAGGAAGGCAAGGGACGTGCGGCCGGAGGGGCCATGCTGCGGATGATCGCCTACGGTGGTGAGCACAGCTTTGTGCATCCACCCCGTCCAACCGACCCCAAGGTGCCATGGGATCAGGAATGGAGTGTCCGGTTGCGCGTGAAATCCAACACCATGGCGATGCTGGGCCAGGATATTGATGCGCGCCGCAGTGTCACCGAAAACAATGATCGGATCGAACAATCCGGGGAAGCAGAAAAAGAATCCTCCGGCTCCAATCCGCTGTCCAATCTACCCATCCCAGGGGCAGCCGGACTGCTTAAAGGTTTTTTTGGCAAATAGCGGCCCGTTCAGAAAACTTCAGTGCGGCGTGCCCCGGTATAACCACGGCACGTCCAGCAAACGCGCTCCGAGCACCTGCATGGACACATCGCGCGCCCAGCGCAACATCCCTTTGGCATGAAAAATCTGCCCATTGCGTATGGAGCGCGCCTGCACACGCGCATTGCGCCGCCAACGCTGCTGGGCGTAGTACTCCAGCCGTTGCACCATGCTCAACTTGGGCAGCGCCAGCACGTGCTGCAAACAGGCCGCATCTTCCAATGCCATCCCCGCACCCTGGGCCATATAGGGGCGCATGGGATGGGCTGCATCGCCCAATAAGGCCACCCGGCCACGCGCATGCTCGTGCGCCCCGGCCATGGGCGCACGGTCACACAGCGCCCACAAACGCCAGCTCTCCATCGCCTCCACCAGCTCGCGCAAGGGGGCGACACAGCCGTTGAGCGCATCCTGTAATTTTTTTGCGTTGGCTGCGTGGTCCCACTCATCCGCCTTGTCATCCACGGCCCCCTTGGTGATGGCCACTACGTTGAGCCAATCTCCCCGGCGCACCGGATACTGGACCACGTGCACATCCGGCCCCAGCCAGATCGTGACGTGCTGGCTGCGCAAATGCTCTGGCAAGTCGCGCTGGCGTGCCAGAGCACGGTAGGCCAGATGCCCCGTGACGCGCGGCGCAGCGTCCTTGAGCAGAATCTGGCGCACGGTGCTCCACAAGCCATCGGCGCCGATCAAGGCTTCGGCTTGCAACACCGGACCATCGAGAACCTGTACCCCAACCCCCAGGGAACGCTTGCCGCCGCCATCGGCAAACGACTGCAGCCACTGCCCCAGATGCAATTCCACGTCGGAATGCTGCATGAGCGCTTGCAGCAACATCTGATGCAGATCCGCCCGGTGGATGGTGGCATAGGGTGCAGCGTACAGCGCGCGCGTGCGCTCACCCAACTGCATGGACGCAAGCACGTGGCCGTTGAGGGCACTGCGCACCTCCATCAGCTCCGGAAACGATGCAACTTGCTTCAACTGCTGCTCCAGCCCCCAGGCGTGCAGAATGTTCACCACATTCGGACCCATCTGAACGCCTGCGCCGACTTCGCTGAAACTGCGCGTGCGCTCCAACACATGGACCGGCCAGCCCGCGCGGGCACACGCCAGTGCGGCAGCCAGTCCACCAATACCACCCCCGGCAATTACGATAGGATTTTCCATGCTGCTATTGTGCATTGTTCAATGCGGCAATAATAACCCCCATGCACACACCCTCACCACCATCCCCGGAACTATTACTGCCCGCAGGCTCGCTGGAAAAGATGCGCGCCGCTTTTGATTTTGGCGCCGACGCGGTCTATGCCGGCCAACCGCGCTATTCCTTGCGCGCGCGCAACAACGAATTCAAATTCGAACAGATTGCGACCGGCATTTCCGAAGCCCATGCGCGTGGAAAGAAATTCTTTGTCACCAGCAATCTGCTGCCACACAACGACAAGGTACGCACCTATTTGCGCGACATAGAACCCGTACTGGAGCTGCGGCCCGACGGACTGATCATGGCCGACCCCGGACTCATCATGATGGTGCGCGCGGGCATGGAAAATGGCAGCTATCCCGAGGTGCCGATCCACCTTTCGGTGCAGGCGAATACGGTCAACTACATGGCGGTGAAGTTCTGGCAAAAGGTGGGGGTGGCGCGCATCATCCTGTCGCGGGAACTCAGCCTCGACGAAATCGAAAAAATTCGCCAGGAATGCCCCGACATGGAACTGGAGGTGTTCGTGCATGGCGCCTTGTGCATTGCGTACTCGGGCCGCTGCCTGCTCTCGGGCTATTTCAACCGGCGCGACCCCAACCAGGGCACCTGCACCAATGCCTGCCGCTGGAACTACCAGACCCAGCCAAGCAGCACGGACCCCAATACCGGCGAGGCCATTGCCGTCCCTATGGACAGCAGTTTCAACTTCACCCAGGCGCAAGCGCAAGCCGAACAATCCTTTGCCGCCTGCGGCGGCAGCACACGCCACCCCGAAGCCGACAAGGTGTATCTGTTACAGGAAGAGGGCCGTCCAGGGCAGCTCATGCCCATCATGGAGGACGAACACGGCACCTACATCATGAACAGCAAGGACCTGCGCGCCGTGGAACACGTGGAGCGCCTAGTGAAAATCGGCATCGACTCGCTCAAGGTCGAGGGGCGCACCAAAAGTCTGTACTACGTGGCGCGCACCGCGCAAACCTACCGCCGCGCCATTGACGACGCCAAGGCAGGCAGACCCTTCAATCCGGCCTTGATCACCGAACTCGAAGGCCTGGCCAACCGGGGGTATACCAGCGGTTTTCTGGAGCGCCGCCCGGCACACGATTACCAGAACTATGAAACCGGACATTCGGACATCGGGCACAGCCACTTTGTCGGCGAAGTACTGGGCATCAGTGGCGGCTGGGCCGAGGTGGAAGTGAAAAACAAGTTCCTGGTGGGTGATCAAATCGAGGCCATTCACCCCGGCGGCAACCATGTCTTTACGCTCGAAGCCATGCGCAACCTCGACGGCGAACCCATCACGGTGGCACCCGGCAGCCCGCTGCAAGTACGCATCCCCCTGGATGAACGCTATCAGGGTGCGCTGCTGGCGCGCAGGCTTGGCACACGCACTGCTGCAACCTGACGCAGGTTCATATGTTCGCCAACACGCTGAAAAATGCCGGTGTGCCGGACAAACAGGCTGAGGCGATGGCGACGGCACAAAGTGAATCGCTGGGGCAAGCGTTCGATGCAACCGTGGCAACCAAGGGCGATGTACTTGCTGTAAAGAATGAATTGGTGATGGTCAAGACCGAACTGAAATCGGACATTGCCGCATTGCGCGCCGAAATGCAGGCGCTGGAGCTGCGTTTGACCATCAAACTCGGCGCTTTTTTGGTAGTTGCCGTGGGGGTGATCGTCACCCTGCTCAAGCACTGACACTGCGCATCAGATTCAGCACCAGCAGCCGCTGCAAAATTTCCTCATCCGTCACATGTCGCACGTTACCCCGAGGCCAGCGCATCCTCATGCAGTTGGCGCAGCATCGCCAGCCTTGCAAATTCCCTGTCCAGGCGCCCGGTTTTTGGCTCTTGTACCGCCGCGTTGAGTGCGGCAAGGGCGTCGGCGAGCGCTGGCCAGCCGATCTGTCGCAGGCGCTCAAGGGTGCTGCGGCTGTCGGCCAGCCAGGCCTGTGGCAGCGCGCCGATGCCGTGGTGCAGCAGCGCAGCAAGCAGGGCGCGCACGGCCAGCAAGGTGGCCAGCAAGGGGTCGTCGTCCGCCGTGCGTGCGTGTCCCAGGGGCAGCGCTGCCAGCGCGTCGGCGTCGCCGGATACCGCGTCGGAGTCATCAAGCGAGATGGTCTGGTCGCACACCAGGCTCCACGGCTCCAGCGTCGGCAGACTCCCCTGCCAGGAAAGTTGGCCAGCGATGTGGCGGCAGCTGCCGTGCACGCCACTGAGCGCACCGGCCAGTTTTTCCAGCGCCCGGCGCGATTGCACCGTGTGGCTGCGCGTGATCAGCAATGCTTCGCCCTCGGCGTCGAACGCGGTGCACTGCACGGTCTGCGCATGCGGATCGAAGAAGGCATTGGCGATGCGCGCCGGGCTGAACACGACAAAAGCACCCGCCGCCTGCCGGGTCTCGACCAGGGGATGGCGGGAGCGCTCGCGCACCAGATCGGCCACCAGGGTGGTGCGCAAGGGCCGCGCCAGACCGTCCCAGCCGCCTGATTGCGGCAGCAGGCTGTTTTGTGCGCTGCGCGCGCGGGCCAGGGCGATGCGGCCATCGGCAAAGCGGCGCGCCTGTCGGGACAACAGTTGTCCGCCCACCAGCGCTGCGAGCTTGACGCCGGGTGCCACACGCTCGCTGGCGCGCTGCGCTTCTTCGCGCCGGGCTGCGTCCCCTGGGCCGTCGGTGAGCATCGGGTCTGCGGGCGGCGGGACTTGCCAGTCGTGGACCAGGGCCATCAGCGTGCCGGTATCCGGGTCGGCCAGTACCAGCCGGGTGCGCCGCTCGTCGCCGTCACGTTCGGTGCGCGCACCCAGGCAGAGCAGGCGCAGGCGGTCGAGTGCCACTTCGTGCGGCTGGCCGATGCCAAGAACCGCCCTGGCCCGGCCAGCAGCGGCACCGAGCTTGAGTCGCAGAAAGAGTTCGGTGGCCGCGTCAACGCCGGTTTCGGCAGCGTAGCGGGCACTGCGCGCGGCCCATGCGGTGCTCCAGTCTTCCAGGTCGGCCAGGGTGGCAACAATCCATTCGGCACCGGCGTCGGTTGCGGCGGTGTGCGCCAGAGAGAGCGCCTGGGCGGACCCGGCTGTGCCGGAAACAACGCCATGTTGCAGCAGCGCGCCCAGGTAATCGCGGTACGGGGCGGGATCGAGCACCACAGCAGCCCCCGGCGCCCCCAGCCGCACGTCCACACTCGCTTGCGTTGGCGCTTGTGCGTCGGCCAGGCGAAACGCCCAGACCCCCAGCGCAACGTGTTCACAAGCCGTCTGCTGGATGCAGTCGCAGCGCGCCGCCTCAATCGCCGCACCCGCCCAAAAACGCACGGTGGCTGCGGGCAGCCGCGCCGTGTCGCAAGGCTCGTCGGCGGCACGGCGGCGCACAAGCACGGTCAGCCCGGCGTCGCGTTCTTTTTGCGCCCGCACCAGCACGGCGGGCGCCAACAGGGCGGAAATTGCCGCATCGCTGGCTGCGCCGGTCGATACCGGCAATGATATGGATGACGTGGATGGCGTGGATAGCGCGGGCGGCGTGCCTGCCGAAGCGGGATCGGTCGCTTCGGCTGCTTTGGCTGCTCCGCCCGTGTCGGACTCGGCGCGAAATTGCAAGGCGGCGATGATGCGGTGGCGGCAAATCCCCGTCGCCGGGCAGCTGCAATGCGCCTGGGCTGGTGGTTTGCCCGCTGGCCAGCGAATGTGCACGCCGTCGGGAAAGTCCGCCAGCAGCGTAGCGTCGGTCTCCAAGGTCAGATGCGGCACATACCCCGCTTCGCGCTCGCGCACGGCGCGCTTGACCAGCCCGGCATTGGTCAGCTGGGTGAGTGCTTCGGGCGAGAGGTGCAGCAGATCGGGGCGCATAGGTTTGATGTTCTGTTGATGCCCTGTTATCGCAGCTTTTCGGCCAGCCAGACTGCCAACTGGCCGGGCGTCATGGCGCCGACATGGGCGCCCAGATCGGCCATCCGACGCGCCAGCTCACGGTCGAACACCGGGTTGGCCGCTTCGTCCAGCGCCGCCAGACCGAGCACCTGCGTGCCCTGGCCGATCAGCGCAGCGACCTGGTTCAGCAGCACATGTTCATTCGCGCCCTCGAAAAAATCGCTGATGATGACGACGATGGCCCGCTTGGGCACCTCGATATGTTGCGCGGCGTAGGCGACGGCCTTGCCGATGTCGGTGCCGCCGCCAAGCTGCACTTTCATCAGCGTTTCCACGGGGTCGTGGACTTCATCGCTGAGGTCAACGACGGCGGTGTCGAAAGCGAGCAGATGCGTGCGCACGCCAGGCAGATGCCACAGGCAAGCAGCCGTCACCGCCGCGTGGATGACGCTGCCGACCATGCTGCCGCTCTGGTCAACGAGGAGAAAGATTTGCCAGCGTTGCAGGCGTTTGCGGGTGTGGTTGAAGAACAGCGGCTGGCGGACGATGAGTTGCTGGCGTTGCGGGTCGTAGTGTTTGAGGTTGCGTTGCACGGTTTCCCGCGCGGCAAACTGGTTGGCGGGTCCGTGCAGCGACAGGCTTTGCCGCTGCCGGTGGCCGGAAAAAGAGCGCTCGACCTCGCGGGCCAGTTTTTCGATCAGCATGCTGACCACCTTGGCGACCAGCTTTCTGGCCATGGCGAGCACGTCCGGGTTCATCAGGTGCTTGGTGCGCATTACCGCCGCCAGCAGGGCCGGATTCGGCTCGACCCGCTCGAGGACTTGTGGATTGGTGACAATTTCGTCGATGTGGTAGCGCTCGATGGCATCGCGCTCCAGACGCTCGATGGTTTCCTTGGGAAAAAGTTCGTGAATCCGGTTGATCCACTCCGGCACCATCAGGCGCGAGGCTTCGCTGCCCCCTTGCCGATCCAGCGTATCGTTGTCGAAAGCCTCGCCATCGCGTCCGTACAACCAGGCCAGCGCCTGATCCATTGCCATGCCCGACGCACCCGGCACAGGCAGGCTGGGCTGCGCGGCCTCGCCAAGCAGCAGCCGCCAGCGTTCGGCAGGTGTCAGCGTGATTGCAGGTACCAGCGCAATTGCAGGGGGGGT
>JAYRRD010000023.1:0-24387 GCA_041910275.1 Rhodoferax sp. | reverse complement strand
TTCAAATCTTCAACGTTTACGCCTTTCGTGCTTGCTTTCCCGGTAGCGATATCTTTCGTATCCATCATTCAACTTTCGCATTCTGTGGTGATAGCCAGAATTTTCTCACCATCGGTATAAACGCTGCTGGAAATCGCCTTAAAAGTGCAACTGCAAACCTTGCGCGGGCAATGCCATACCGGGCAAGCCGCAGACACCTGCGGCATCCTGCAAGGACTAGCTGCCATGGAAACGACCGCCAGACCCGAGCGCCACACCCATCTTGGATAAGGCTCAATCGTAGGTCGTGGGTGGACGCGCGCTTGTCCCTGGTGCGTGCGCAGTTGCCGCAAGGGGTCCACCCGCAGTGCTATCAGGCAACCGGACCGGCAGGTGATTGCTTATTTTTTAATAGCTGTCCCCGCTTGTCCCACGTGCGCCACAGCCCGTTTTTATCTTGATTTCCTTGCCACAGCCACGCCCTGGGGCGGTGTGAGAGCCGCACGCTGGCCGCCTGAGCGCCTCCAGGTGCCGATTTTTGATGCCATTTATGGCCACAGCCCCCGACAGCCGAGCGGGAACAGCTATCAAGAATATAGTACCCGCGCCGTGCAGTCCGCCTTGCTGTGCGCGCAGAAGAAGCAGGTTCCTTTTTGGACCCTTGCGGACTACAATGCCCCATTTCACAAAGGTTCCCATGGCCATCAACGTCAAACTCCCCGAGGCGCTGGTCGAGAGCGCCAGGCGCTACGGCACGGTTGAACATCGCTCAGTGCCCAAACAAATCGAATACTGGTCCCAAATCGGCAAGATTGCCGCCGAGAATCCCGATCTGCCGTTCAGCGTCATCCGTGACATTCTGATTGCCGACCAGGAAGAGCCCGTGGGTGAATACCAGTTTGGCTGATGCGCATTCTTGTCACTCCAACCTTCGAGCGCACGGTTAAAAAGCTGCACCGTCCACAAAAGGCCGTACTTGACGAAGCCGTGCGGACGATAGCCAGTCAGCCTGACATCGGTGACGCCAAAGTGGCAGACCTGACAGGCATACGGGTCTACAAATTCCGCATGGACAATCTTCTGTGCCTGTTGGCCTATCGGGTGCTGGATGAGAATACCCTCAAGCTCCTGATGGTAGGGCCACACGAAAACTTCTACCGCGACCTCAAACGCACAGAGCACTGACAGTATGAGAAGGCCGTACAGCAAACACGCTCATCGTTTACGCTCATCATTTTATAGCTGTCCCCGCACGTCCCACATGCGCTACAGCCCGTTTTTGCCTTGATTTCCTTGCCGCTACCACCCCGTGGGGCGGTGTGGAGGCCACGCGCAGCCTGCCTGAGCGGCTCCAGGTGCCGATTTTTGATGCCATTTATGGCCACAGCCCCCGACAGCCTAGCGGGGACAGCTATCAAGAATATAGTAAACAAGCCCAGGTGGGCGTGAACGCTGGCGCCATGGACGAAGAGCGCCGCGCCATAAACGGGTAAAAAATGTGTATATTCAATATAAAGGATACACACCATGCGCACCAATATCGTTATTGACGACAAACTGATGAACGAAACACTGCGTCTGACCGGCCTCAAAACAAAGCGTGAAGCGGTGGAACTTGGTCTGAAAACCCTGCTGCGTTTGCGCCAGCAAGAAGAAATTCGCGGCTTGCGTGGCAAACTGGACTGGCAGGGTAATCTGGAACAGATGAGGACCGACAAGTGATTCTGGTCGATTCGAGCGTCTGGATCGACTACTTTCGAGGCACTCAGACTGCCCAAACGGAGAAACTGGATGAATTGTTGCGCAGCGAACCGATTGCCGTGGGCGACCTCATTCTGACCGAAGTGCTGCAAGGCTTCGGGAGCGAGCGCGACTTCAACGAAGCCAAAAGGCTGCTGACGGCTTTACAAGTGGTTACGCTTGGCGGCCAGGACATTGCCATCCAGGCTGCAAGGAATTTTCGTATCCTGCGAGGACAAGGAATCACCGTACGCAAAACCATCGACACCCTCATTGCCACGTGGTGTATCGAAAGCGGCGTCCCCTTGCTCTACAGCGACCGCGATTTTGATCCGTTTGTACAGCACCTCGGCCTGCGCTGTGCCTTGCTCTCAGCCTGATGTGTAACACACTCATCAATTAATAGCTGTCCCCGCACGTCCCACATGCGCTACAGCCCGTATTTACCTTGATTTCCTTGCCGCTACCACCCCGTGGGGCGGTGTGGAGGCCACGCGCAGCCTGCCTGAGCGGCTCCAGGGGCCGATTTTTTATGCCATTTATGGCCACAGCCACTGACAGACAAGCGGGGTCAGCTATCAAGAATATAGTAAACAAGCATCACCCACACGGCGACAACCCGCTGACCGCCAGACTTATCGGCTTCCGCTACACTCGCGGCGCAAAGTTGTGGGTAACGGGTGCGCCATGAGCCTGGAAAATCTGTTGAAAATCAACCAGTTGCAACGGCACACCGCCACAGCACAAGAGGTGCAACGCCTGCTGGCGGCAGCCAACCGCAACCTGACCGACAGTGGCGTGGAGGGCCTCAGCGACGAAACACGCTTCGACGCCGCCTACAAAGCCATCATGCAGTGTGCCATGGTGGGCCTGCTGGCCAACGGCTACCGCCCGTCCACCACCACGCCGGGCCACCACCAGACCATGATCCAATCACTGGGCTACACCTTGGGGGTAGGAACCGAAGTGTGGATTGTGCTGGATTCGTTGCGAAAGAAGCGCAACCTCAGCGACTACTCGGGCGACCTGATTGAGCCCGCTGCCGTGCGCAGCTGCACCAGCCACGCACACGTACTTTTGACAACCACCCGGCGCTGGCTCATTGAACACCGTCCGGACTTACTCACTCCAGCCACGTGAACTCACAGCGTTTCTCGCGCCCGTTGGGTCACGATGTCCCGGAAACAATAGCTTTCCACATGCTGGCCGAGATGCATGGATGGCGCTCCATCCAGATGTTCTCATTTTTGCTACAAATGTAGCTAAAATTGCTACGATATGAGTTTAGCGCACTTTCTTCTGGGGCAATCCCGTTCGGCTGTTCTCGGCGCACTGTTCCTGCGCCCGGAAGTTGCCCTGCACGTACGCGAGCTGGCGCGGCTGACCGGCGTATCACCGGGCTCGCTCCACCGGGAATTGCGCGCTTTGGCGGCAATGGGCTTGCTCGTGCGGCAGGAAACCGGGCGGCAGGTGTACTACCGCGCCAACCCGCAGTGCCCGGTTTACGAGGAGCTGACAGGTTTGCTGCGCAAAACAGCAGGTCTGGTGGATGTTTTGCGCGACGCGCTGCTTCCCTTGGCGGACAAAATAGAGCAAGCATTTGTCTATGGCTCCATGGCCCGTGGCGAAGAGCACGCCCACAGCGATGTGGACCTGATGGTCATCGGCAAGCTGGAGTTCACCGACGCCGTACTGGCGCTGGCCACCGCACAGGCCACACTGCGCCGCGAAATCAACCCCACCGTACTGTCGCGCGCAGAGTTCGAGCACAAGCTGCAAGACGCCGATGGCTTTGTGGCCCAGGTCTGGCGCGGCACCAAGCTGTGGGTAATGGGTGCGCCATGAGCCTGGGAAAAGGCAGGATTCGCTCATCATTTAATAGCTGTCCCCGCACGTACCACATGCGCTACAGCCCATTTTTGCCTTGATTTCCTTGCCGCTACCACCCCGTGGGGCGGTGTGGAGGCCACGCGCAGGCCGCCTGAGATCCTCCAGATGCCGATTTTTGATGCCATTTATGGCCACAGCCACCGACAGTCGAGCGGGGACAGCTATCAAAAATACAGTAAAAAAACATCACCCGCACGGTGACAACCCGCCAACCGCCGGATTCATCGGTTTCCAATAGACAATCGAATCTCGCGGAACGCCTCGCCCAGCTGAAGCGCCGCACTTCGCCGATCACCCATATCGACCAGCATATCGAGTATCCGCAAAAACTTCTGAGCCAGCGTTAGCGTCATTGAAGCGTCACGATGTGCGAAATACTGCACCAGTTCCGCGATACGCGCCGGGATAAATGTTCCACGCCACCCCTCCAGGTTGTCGAGTCCGTCGCTGATGACCGCAAGCACCTGGTCCGCAAAGACTTCAGCCGGGTAATTGGCTTTGGCTCGCTCACAGAGCGTCAAGAACGGCTCCATCACGGAAGCCGTCCATCCGCCGGCACGAACGAAACGATCAATCAGGGGCAGGATACGGTTTATCTCAGACCAGTCTCCATTGACGTAGCGGGCGGCCAAGTCTGCACGTTCGACTGAGACAAACATCAACGTGCGAACAAGCTCGGACTGGTCGGAGTCTGAGAATTTGCCGCTCCGGTAGGCACCGCGTTTGAAGGCAGAGTCCTGGAGAAGTCGCTCAAGACAGAGGCCAAGTATGGGGACTGCGTCGGTCGGGACTACCGGCGCATCGTACACGTAGGTGCAGACGTAGGTACGCACGAATGGAGAGAGAATATCCCAGCAATGCTCGCCCTCAAGCCCCAAAATCGCATCGAGGAAGCGGTGCTGAAAATCGCCAAGTGAAAGAAGTCCGGCCACCCGACCAAGCGTAGAACCCAGGACATGGGTCCATGTGAACAAACGGTGCGCCGAACGATCTTGCCCCCTGGACTTGGCCCAAGGCGGCGCGTTCTTTTGATTGGTCCAGTCGAGAACACCGGCGAGAAAATCGAGGAGCACATTTCGCGCACTGCTACTCAGAACCTCATCAATGGGAATCAGCTCAATAACTTTTGCTGCCTGGTCTGAGTGCCAGAAAACATCCGGTTCACCCCACTCGTCAGCCGGGTCAGTTGTATCCGCTAAAACGGACTTTTCACGGATGATTTGGCTTATTCTCTGACTCGCCCGCCGTTGCATCACACGCGGATTTTGTAGTGGGTCAACCTTCACCCAGGCGGGAGGTGGAAGCGGGAGGGATTTCCATCCACTTTCTCTTTCATAGAACGTAAGCGCTGCGTCAACCGCTGTTTGCGCCTCGCTTGCCAGGTGGAGCACTTCCCCTTGTTGACGAGACCGACCATGTGTCCGCCGTGGAACGTGACAGAGCGAAAATCCCAACATCAATCCCGCCCAGGTCAGCCTGGGGTTCCAGGACCAAAGCCTGCATGTTTCTTCAAGCGCGGCCAATGAAACGACTTGCAGTGGATGGGCAATCAATGTAACGAGGTCATGCGCCGCACCATCCACCGCTGTCCCTTCACGAAGGTCTGCTGCGAGACCTCGTGCTGCGTAGATTGCCTGGTGCCACGGGATAACTGACTCGGGCGACCACATCGGATCGGGTTTTTCTGGCAGACGGATCGCGCGCCCCAAGACGCCACGAGCCCACTCAAGGTCTTCTGGGGCGCGCCCTTCCCGGAAGTTGAGAACGATGGCCGCAGTAGCGGCGACTGCGCCCCGACGCACAGGAAAGTCTTGTACCCCATTCTCGTCATTCGAATGCATGAACAAATCGCCAGAGTCCGCTTCTTTGGCCAATGCGATAGCGTCCTCGATCATGTACGTATCCTGGATTGTCCTTTTTTCAAAAGACGTGGACGCCCACACCCAAAGACCTGACTGCATAAGGTACTTCGAAGCTTCTTCGGTCCTGGCAATGTTTTCAGGTTTGGCTGCGGAAGGGCTGACGTGCACAATCGCAATCTGGCTTGAGTTCTCTTTGGTGCGGTAGGCCTGATAGTTTTCCTGGTCCGCCAGCTCGGCATATTTGAGGGCCTGGGCTGCAAGTCGGTCATGCACCTGCGGAATGTTACGCTGCTCTTCGTACTGAAATGGCAGGTCATTCTTGAAATTGCGGATAGCGTCACGAACCCGTGTGCGGATCGGTTCTGTCGCGAAGACAAACCAGGGCACTATCGAAGCGAGCTGTATCTTGCGGACTGGGCGCGCATTTGCTGCTTGGACCGCCTCAAAGTGCGGTTTGTCGGTGTGATGCATGAAACCGCTCAGGTTCGCAGTTGACGAGATGTCTTGCGCCCATCGGTTATGGTCTGCCGCCAATAGGCGCTGTGAGGTGACGAACGGCAATGTTGCTTCGGACACTGTCCCGGTGTGGAGCACTAACATTGCAGCGATGCCCAGGATGGCAATGCACCTGTTCCCCTCGACGATTTTCTGAATCAGTTCGTCAACAGCCCGACCACGCGCAAGCTCGGCAAAGCACCATTCCTCCAACGCCATAAACCCGCAGCCGATAACCTTCGGTGCCCACGTTGATCGAAACCAAAGATACTCCCGGTCAAAACCCCAAAAGCATTGGGTACCCCAGGGAAATTCCATCTCAAGCGGTATGGGGGTACCGCCATGATCGCGTGAATGACAATGTAATTGTCGCCAAGCAGCCATCGCGTGATTGCACAGCCCCCGAAGGAGCCGCAGTGCCTCGTCAGGCGATGATTGGAAAAGCGAGTGAAAAGGCTCTCGTAGCGGCGAAGGGGGCCAAAAACTTCGGTAGTCGTCGTGAATCGATAGCCCCTCCCAGTCGTGGCGGTTGAAATCGCCAATGGTGCGCAGAGAAGGTCCGAACGAAAGTGCCATTTGCTCTTGACGTGTTCGTTCGGCATCAGGTTTGGCCAGAATAGCCTCGCGCCACTCCGCTGCGTCATGAACTTCCTGCCTTTCTCGGGCAACTCGCTCCTGCGGAAGCTCCGTTCGCAAAAACACCAGTGAAAGTTCGACCACTGACTGGGGCAGCGACCGGGCGAGAGTGGATGATCGGGAGATGATCTCGTGGAATTCTTCCTCGCGAATACGCCCTGAGTTAATGACCCGGTGCAAATAGTCGCTCGCAAGGGTCGGCTCGGCCTTTGACGATATCAGGAGGAGCTGGCTCAGGGATTTCCGGAAATCACCCAACCCCGGTACTTTCCCCCAGTAAGCGGAGTGCCCGTCAGACCCATCGACTGCACCGTTCGCGTCTATCGCAGCGAGCCAGGTGGAGCATTGTTGTAAAAGAACGTGAGACGTCGGGTTGGGAAGATCAGCCAGGGCGTTTTGCCACACATCGAAGATAGCGACGATCTCCGGATAGAGTCTCTGCGGAATGTCTGAAATACATCGAAGAATAAAGCCAATGAGGCGACGCCACGTGGGGAGGTCGGAGGGCCAACCAAGAAAATCAGCGAACCGTTGGCGTTGCTCCTGTGGGATCGCACTGGCCAGGATGTTTGGATTCGGTGATATCTTCTCCGCCTGAAACCAGATCAACGCCTTCCTGAAAAGGCGAAAGTCGTCGGCAAAGACGGCCAAAGCAAATTGGTCTTCACCAGCTTCGAAACTCGCAGCTCCTAGCGGACCGACCAGCCAGGCCCGCAGCCATTGTGATCGAAGTCCGGATGCTTCCGTTTGGGCGAGGTACCCCGGCCAGCTGTTTCCCCGCGTGAATTCCCATTGGGAGACGAGTTCAACGACGCGCGCGACCGCCGGTGGTTCGCCACAAGCCCTGATCTCCTCCATCCATTGGGGGCCACAATCAGACAGGACATAGAAGAAAGCCCATTCGAAGAAAATATCGTGAGCGAAGTGGACAGAGATTCCTGCGCGAGCGTTTTGGAGTATGCCATCCGATCTTAGGTCGTCGATGTGTGCGACCGATGTGAGCTGGCTCAAGCGAATCGGCTGACTAAGCTGGCGCGAACGAACACGTGCCAAATTGAGCAGTACGCGCTGGCGTTCAATCGCGCGTTGGCCGGTCTCGTTGTACCCACCCCGCCGCCACCAATTCTCGATCAAATCGACTTCAGACTGGGGAACAAACGTTGGAGTACCGGGATCGGCCATGTAACTCTGGTTCAGCACCTTCGCAAAAAAGGGGCGCCGAACAATCTCTCGCACTTGGGCTGGTCCAAACAGGAGTGGCCTCAGCTGTGGTTTGGCCTTGGCGAGTATCTCGGCCTCTTCGTCGCCCAGTTGACCAACACCAAGCGTTTCGACCTTCAGGACGTCAAGGAACTCGCCCAACCAATCGCGAAGCACTTCAATGCCGGTGTCCCGAAGGGAGACGACGACGCGCCAGTTGTCGAGCAGCGGCGACTCCACAATGGCGCGGATCACATCGAGAATGACAGGCTGGTGTTTTTTCTCGACACGATCAATTGCATCAATAAAAAGAATGGGTGTTCCCGCCACCCCGACCTCCACAAGAAGTCGCTCCAGGGGAGCACCCGAGAGACCCTGTGATGCCGCGTAGCTAATCCAGCTGGTGCCTTCAAGCTGTTCCGCTTTCAGGAAGAGAACCGGTCCACGCTCCAGCGAACGCTGTACCGCTCGCCTCACCACGACCGATTTTCCACTTCCTGGCAGGCCGCGCACCTGGACGACGCGGGCCGTGGTGAGTTTGGCGTCCAGCTTCTCAAAGAGCGAGGTCCGGTCGAGTTTCGTTCCACCAACATCGTCCGGAATGAGGTTCGCGTAGCTTCTTGCGAGATCCGTCAACTTTTCAAGGTCCAGATGAAAAGAGGTTGCGCCACGAAGACGTACGACCGATGAGATAGAACGTACAAGCCGCGCGCGATCAAATTGGCCCGCTTTACCGTCCGATGCGCGGGCTAGCTGAACAATCCGCGACCAGACGAGGGGTGCCTTGGTCACGTCATTGGCTGCGAGACAGTCTCGGATGCGATTAATCGCATCCGGGGGATCAGTGGCTCCTTCGCAAAGAAAGTCGAACCGGATGAGCACAAAGTGCGCGAGGAACTGATGCACTTCTTCACTTGTGCATGGTGTCCCTTTCGCCACTTTCTCCAACAGGACCGAAATGTCGTTCTTTACCGTTTTGATTTCGTCACTTGCGTCACCGTTCGGTGCAAAGCGGTCATCGAAGTGATCAGCCGTCAGACTTTCACGTGCCCAGCCACACAGGGTTTTGAGCGCCCGTTCCTTTTGGGCAGAAGTGACCGTGCCAACCGCTGCCCCATAGCGATTCGTGTTGATGCGGAAGTCAGATTTCTTCAGGGTGGCCCAACTGTCCCGGACGATGTCGCGAAAGTCGGTGTTCGTTTCCGCCTTGCTGATCGTGAGCGAACGCTTTACCTGAAGGCTAAGGCGAGCAGGCTGTTTTGCTGCGTCTTCAAAATCGACGATCACGTCGTCGAGCGGTTCACCAGAATTACGCTGCTGAACCGACACACGGACAACGATCCGATCATCAATGCCGGGTGCATACGCCTCGGCTAGCAAAGCGCTGAGATAGTACGCAGCTGCGTCGCCCTCAAAGGTGAAGCCCTCGCCGCCTGCGAGTTCAGGTGATTGTGGCATTGTTACCTTAGAAACGTCGTAGAGGAGCCATGCATCGAGGAACCGATTAGTCAATTGTGGACTCCAATCATAGCCAGACGCAAAGAACGATCTACCTGCAACCCATGCAGCAGATGCGGGGGACCGCTCCATATCCGGCCCATTCACCACACGCTCATCATTTAGTAGCTGTCCCCGCACGTCCCACATGCGCTACAGCCCGTTTTCACCTTGATTTCCTTGCCGCTACCACCCCGTGAGGCGGTGTGGAGGCCACGCGCAGCCTGCCTGAGCGCCTCCAGGTGCCGATTTTTGATGCCGTTTATGGCCACAGCCCCTGACAGCCGAGCGGGTACAGCTATCAAGAATATAGTACACAAACATCACCCACACGGCGATAACCCGCCGACCGCCGGGTGCATCGGCTTCTGCTACACTCAAAACAGCCACATGCCTTGGACCCTGACGTGCCCCAGGCGTGTTTCCCGATGCATCCTGGCGCACGCCCAGGATCAGGATCAGGTCCAGGAAGGTTTTCCCCATGTTGTCGATTCGTTCAAGCAAAGTCTCTTTGGGCATTGCAACCATTGTTGCCCTGCTTGCTGCCTGCGGGGCCAAGGACAGTGCTCCCCCGGCTGGCGCACCGGCCATGCCGCCACCGGCCCAGGTGGGCGTGGTCACGGTGGCCCATGAGGCGGTGGCGGTGCAGACCGAGTTGCCGGGGCGCGTCAGCCCGGTGCGCGTGGCGCAGGTGCGTGCGCGGGTCAGTGGCGTGGTGCTCAAGCGCTTGTTCCGCGAAGGCAGCGATGTCAAGGCGGGTGCGCTGCTGTACCAGATTGATCCTGCGCCCTACCAGGCCGCACTCGACGCCGCGCAGGCCACCTTGCTGCGCGCGCAGGCGAATCTGGCGCAGGCGCAGGCCCAGGTCGAGCGCTACCAGCCGCTGGTGGCGGACAAGGCGATCAGCAAGCAGGAGTTCAGCACGCTGGTGACGGCCAGCAAGCAAGCGCAAGCCGATCTGGCTGCGGCCAAGGCAGCGGTGCAAAGTGCCAAAATCAATCTGGACTACGCCAGTGTCACGGCGCCGATTGCCGGGCGCATCGGCCAGGCGCTGGTGAGCGAGGGCGCGCTGGTGAGCCAGGCCGAGGCCACGCAGCTGGCGCTGGTCCAGCAGACCGACAGCATGTACGTCAATTTCACGCAATCCTCCGCCGAGGTGCTGCGCCTGCGCCGTGCGCTGGCGTCCGGGCAGATGCGCAGTGCCGGTGATGGATCGGTTGCGGTGCGCATCGTGCTTGAAGACGGCAGCGAGTTGCCGCACAAGGGCAAGCTGCTGTTTTCGGACCTGAGCGTCGATGCGGGTACGGGCCAGGTCACGCTGCGTGCGGTGGTACCCAACCCGGACGGCTTGCTGTTGCCGGGACAGTATGTGCGCGTGCGTCTGGCGCAGGCCACCTTGCCTGCGGCCATATTGCTGCCGCAACAGGCCGTCACGCGCAGCAACCAGGGCGATACCGTGCTGGTGGTGGGGGCCGACAACAAGCCCGGCCCACGGCCCGTCAAGGTGGGCGGTGCGCACCAGAACCAATGGGTGATCCTGGACGGGCTCACACCCGGTGAGCGGGTCATCGTCGATGGTTTTCAGAAGATGATGGTGCCCGGTGCGCCGGTCCAGCCTGTTCCCTGGACGGGCAATGCGCCCTCTCCTGCGCCCGCGCCCTCCCCTGCGCCTGCGGCCAGCGCAGCGTCGGCGCCAGCGTCGGCCCCGGCCAAGTAAAGGGCATACACCATGGCCCAGTTTTTCATCACCCGCCCCATCTTTGCATGGGTGATTGCGCTGTTCATCCTGGTTCTGGGTGGTGTGGCCATCACGCAGTTGCCGGTGGCGCAGTATCCGACGGTGGCGCCGCCGTCCATCGTCGTCAGCATGGCCTATCCCGGTGCTTCGGCGCAAACGCTGGAAGACAGCGTGATCAGCGTGATCGAGCGCGAAATGAACGGCTCGCCCGGTTTGATCTATATGGAATCGGTCGCCCAGGCCGATGGCTCGGGTAACCTGACGCTGACCTTTGAAACCGGCACCAACCCCGATCTGGCCCAGGTGGACGTGCAAAACCGGCTCGCGCGTGCCGCACCGCGCCTGCCAGCGGCGGTGACGCAGACCGGCGTGCGGGTCGATAAGGCGCGCTCGAACTTTCTGCTGTTCATCATGCTCTCTTCCAGCAACCCGGCTTTCGACATCGTTGCCCTGGGCGACTATGCCGCGCGCAACGTGCTGCCGGAAATCCAGCGTCTGAACGGCGTGGGCCAGGCGCAGCTCTTTGGCACCGAGCGGGCGATGCGCGTCTGGATTGATCCGGCCCGGTTGACGGGTTTCAATCTCTCGATTGCTGAAGTCAACGCCGCCATCCGCGCACAAAATGCCCAGGTGTCCTCGGGCGCCATGGGCGATCTGCCCAATACGGCGGGCCAGTCGATAGCGGCAACGGTCGTCGTCAACGGCCAGCTTTCGACCGTCGAACAGTTTGGCAACATCGTGCTGCGCGCCAACGCCGATGGCTCTTCGGTGCGGCTGAAGGACGTGGCGCGCATCGAACTCGGCGCGCAAAGCTACGCCATCCGGGCGCGGCTGAACGGCAAGCCCGCCGTCGGCATCGGCGTCCAGCTCTCGCCCAGCGGCAACGCCATCGCCGCAGCCCAGGCGGTGCGTGCGCGTATGGGGCAGTTGCAGACCTATTTCCCACCGCAGATGCAGTGGACGGTGCCGTATGACAGCTCGCGCTTTGTGAAAATTTCGATAGCCCAGGTGGCCGAGACGCTGGTGATCGCCGTGTTGCTGGTGTTTCTGGTGATGTTCCTGTTTTTACAGAATTTTCGCTACACCATCATCCCCACCATTGTGGTGCCGGTCGCGCTGATGGGCACCTTTGCCGTGTTGCAGGCTTTGGGTTTTTCGATCAACGTCCTGAGCATGTTCGGCATGGTGCTGGTCATCGGCATCGTGGTCGATGATGCGATTGTGGTCGTGGAAAACGTCGAGCGCATCATGAGCCACGAGGGTCTGACGCCGCTGGAGGCCACGCGCAAGGCCATGGGGCAGATTTCGGGCGCCATCGTGGGCATCACGCTGGTGCTGATTGCGGTGTTCGTTCCGCTGGCGTTTTTCAAAGGTTCGGTCGGCAATATCTACCGCCAGTTTTCGGTCGTGATGGTCAGTGCCATCGGCTTCTCGGCTTTTCTGGCGCTGTCGCTCACGCCCGCGCTGTGCGCCACTTTGCTCAAGCAGGTGCCAGCCGGGCACCACCACGCCAAAACCGGATTTTTTGGCTGGTTCAACCGGGGCTTTACCAGCACGGCACGGCATTATGAAAACCTGGTGGCGCGCACCCTGCGCCACGCCGCGCGCTATCTGGTGGTCTATGGCGCCATCATCGCCGCCGTGGCCGTGGTCTACCTGCGCCTGCCCACGTCCTTTTTGCCCAACGAGGACCAGGGAACCATGCTGGTGAACGTGCAGCTGCCGCCGGGCGCGACGCAGGAGCGCACGCTGGCCGTGCTGCAACAGGTCGAAGGTTTCATCCTGAAGCAGCCCGAGGTGCAAAGCATGGTCGGCGTGCTGGGTTTCAGCTTTTCCGGCCAGGGCCAGAATGCCGCGCTGGCCTTCGTGACCTTGAAAGACTGGGCGCAGCGCCCCGGTGCACAGCAGTCGGCACAAGGCCTGGCGGGGCGGGCGTTTGGTGCCTTGATGGGCATACGCGACGCCTTTATCTTCCCCTTGAGTCCGCCGCCGATTCCTGAGCTGGGCAATGCCTCGGGCTTTACCTTCCGGCTGCAAGACCGGGGCGGCAATGGCCACGATGCGCTGGTGGCGGCGCGCAACCAGCTGCTGGGCCTGGCAGGCAAAAGCCCCATCCTGACGCAGGTGCGCCCGGACGGACTGGAGGATGCGCCGCAATTGCAGATCGACATCGACCGCGACAAGGCCAGCGCCCTGGGTGTCAGTTTTGACGCCATCAACAGCACGCTCTCGACCGCTTTGGGTTCGGTCTACATCAACGACTTTCCGAACCAGGGCCGCTTGCAGCGCGTCGTGGTGCAAGCCGACGCCCAGGCGCGCATGCAGCCCGAAGACCTGCTGCAACTCAGCGCCAGCAACGCGCAAGGCAAACCCGTTCCCTTGTCGGCCTTTGCCAGCACGCGCTGGGTCAAGGGCGCGATGCAGACCGTGCGCTTCAACGGCTACCCGGCCATGCGCATCGGCGGCAGTGCTGCACCCGGCTACAGCACGGGCGCAGCGATGGCCGAGATGGAGCGCCTGGCCGCGCAACTGCCCGCCGGTTTTGCCTTTGAATGGACCGGCCAATCGCGCGAGGAAAAACTCGCCGGTGCCCAGGCGCTGCTCGTCTATGGCTTTGCGATTCTGGCGGTGTTTTTATGCCTGGCGGCGCTGTACGAGAGCTGGTCCATCCCCCTGGCCGTGATCCTGGTCGTTCCGCTGGGCGTGCTGGGCGTGCTGCTGGCGACCTGGTGGCGCGGCTATGCCAACGACGTGTATTTCCAGGTCGGCCTGATTACCATCATCGGCCTGTCGGCCAAAAATGCGATTCTGATCATCGAATTCGCCAAGGACTTGCAGGCCCAGGGCAAGAGTGTGGCCCAGGCCGCGCTGGCTGCGGCGCACCTGCGTTTTCGCCCGATCCTGATGACCTCGCTGGCCTTTGTGCTGGGTGTGCTGCCCTTGGCCATTGCCAGTGGTGCCGGCTCGGCCAGCCAGCGCGCCATCGGCACCGGCGTGATCGGCGGCAGTTTTCTGGGCACCGTGCTGGCCGTTATCTTTGTGCCGGTATTCTTCGTGGTGGTGCGCAGCATCTTCAAAGGCAGCGCGCGCCAGCATCAGTTCGATAAGCAGCACAGCCACCAGATGGGGATAGAGGAATAAGGGAATGTTGAAAAAGCTGACAATTCACGGCTTTAAATCCATTGAGCGGCAAACCATCGAACTTGGCGCGCTGAATGTGTTGATTGGTGCCAATGGTTCAGGCAAGTCGAATTTGCTGGCGGCTTTGGCGTTTTTCCGCGCATCGGCATTGGGTGATCGTGATTGGATGGTAGAGCGTGCCGGGGGTGCAGATCGGGTTTTGTTTCATGGCAAGAAAAATACCAAGACATGCCTTTTTGCGTGTGAAAGCGAATCCTTTCACTACGAACAAACCTTGCTGCCGGTGGCAGGTGATCGGTTGGAGCTTGGCAAGGAAAGCGGCGTGGACACTGCCAGGCAGGCCATCGAAGGCTGGCGTATTTACCACCTGCACGACACTTCGGCAACTGCAGCCGTCAAGTCCCATTGCCATGTAGATGACAACCGCTACTTGCGTGAAGATTCTGCCAATCTGGCGGCGTATTTGTATTGGTTAAAGCAGAAGCACCCCACCGAATATGGCCGCATTGTGGCGACCATTCAACTGACGATTCCCTACTTTGAAGATTTTGTGCTGGCTCCGCTGCGCCGAAATGAACAAATGATTCGGCTCGAATGGAAGCAACGCCATTCAGATGCTTATTTTGACGCAGACTCATTGTCCGATGGTTCTTTGCGATTTGTGAGTCTGGTTACCTTGCTGAACCAACCACCTTGGTCGATGCCGAGTCTGATTGTGATTGACGAGCCTGAATTGGGCTTACATCCGTTGGCAATCCGACTACTTGCCGAAATGCTGGATGCCGCCTCGGAGCATACGCAAATTTTGCTGGCAACCCAGTCGGTTACCCTGTTGGATCACTTTCCGCTGGAGCAGGTGATCGTGACCGATCACGATGGAAAAAGCAGCATATTCCGCCGTCTGAATTCCGCAGATTATCAGACGTGGCTGGACAACTACAGCACTGGTGCGCTGTGGGAAAAGAACGTGCTGAGTGCATGAACGAAAGGGTTACTTATGAGCGACTCAAACGATTGGATTGTGATCGAGCCCGATATCCGGGGAGGAAAGCCCTGCATCAAGGGCACGCGCATCACGGTTTACGACATTCTTGAGTATTTGGCGGGTGGGATGGACGAGTCAGAAATCCTGGCCGATTTCCCCAGCCTCAAGCCGGAACATGTACGTGCCGCGCTGGTCTTCGCTGAACAGTCTGAAACCCATGCATAAACCAACCTCCCTGCTTTCCCTGACCGCCGCGCTGACGCTGGCTGCTTGCAGCTTCACTCCTGCCTACGAGCGCCCCACCGCACCTGTTGCTGCCACTTTTGCCAACGATGCCGCAGGCACAGCCGCTGCCACCGCTGCCGACATCGACTGGCAGACGTTTTTCAGCGATGCGCGGCTCAAGCGCTTGATTGCCATCGCGCTGGAGCACAACCGTGACCTGCGCGTGGCTGTGCTGGGCATTGAACAAACGCGCGCGCAGTGGCAGGCGCGCGGCGCCGATCTGTGGCCCACGGTCAATGCCGGATTGGGCGGCACACGCGCGCCCGACTCCACGGGGGCGCTCACCACCACGCTCAATGCCGGGCTGAACGTCACAGCCTACGAGTTTGACTTCTTTGGCCGCGTGCGTGCCCTCAACCAGGCCGCCCAGGCGCAATTGCTGGGCAGCGAAGAAGCACGCAACACCGTGCAGATCAGCCTGATTGCCGCCGTTGCCACCACCTACTTGAACCTGCTGGCCGACGACGCGCTGCTGCGCCTGACGCAAAGTACCGTGGCCACGCGCGAGGAATCGCTCAAATTCACCCAGCTCAAGTACGACCACGAAACCGCCTCGAAGCTGGAGCTGGTGCAAGCGCAATCGCTGCTGGAAGGCGCCAAGGTGACGCACGCGCAACTCACGCGCCAGCGTGCACAGGACGAAAACGCGCTGGTGCTGCTGCTGGGCCAGCCCTTGCCCGCTGATCTGCCCACGGGTCTGGGACTGCTGGAGCAAAATCTGCTGCCCGATCTGGCTGCGGGCATTCCTTCCGAAGTACTCACCCGCCGCCCCGATGTGCGCCAAGCCGAACACAAGCTGCTGGAGCAGCATGCCAACATCGGTGCCGCACGCGCAGCCTTTTTGCCTCGCATCACGCTCACAGCCAGCACGGGCGTGGTCAGCAACGATCTGGAGCACTTGTTTACCAACGGCAAATTTGCCTGGAGTCTGGCGCCGCAGTTACTGCTACCGATTTTTGACGCCGGACGCAACCAGGCCAATCTGGAATCCGCACGCATTGGCCGTGAGCTGGCATTGGCGCAATACGAAAAAGCGATCCAGACTGCCTTCCGTGAAGTGTCCGACGCCCTGGCCGCACGGCGCACCCTCGTCGAACAGGTACGCGCCCAAAGCGCCCAACTGGCCGCCGAGCAAACCCGCGTCCAGCTCACCGAACTGCGCTTTGCACAGGGTGCCGCCAACGCATTCGACCGGCTCGACGCGCAACGCAGCCTGTTTGCCGCACAGCAAGCGCTGGGGCAAACCCAGACCCTGCAATTGCAAAACCTGGTCACGCTGTACAAGGTGCTGGGCGGCGGCTGGAAGTAGGAATAATGAGGAAAAAGAAGGCATGAGCCAGTCCACAAGCGATGCACCCGTCAGCCTGACCCCGCCACCCGAGGGCTATGCCGACTGGCTGGCCGACCTCAAGGGCCGCATTCACACCGCCCAGCAACGTGCCATGCTGGCGGTTAATCGGGAGTTGGTGCTGCTGTACTGGCAAATCGGGAGCGATATTCTGACCCGCCAAAGCGCACAGGGCTGGGGCGCCAAGGTGATTGAGCGGCTGGCGCATGATTTGCGCGCTGCCTTTCCTGAAATGAAAGGGTTTTCACCGCGCAATCTCAAATACATGCGCGCCTTTGCCCAGGCGTGGCCGGATGTTGAATTTGTGCAGCAGGCTGCTGCACAATTACCCTGGTTCCACCTATGCACCTTGCTCGACAAGCTCAAAACCCGCGAAGAACGAGATTGGTATCTGGCCCAGGCGATCAAACACAACTGGTCACGCAATATTTTGGGGATGCAGATTGAAACCCGCTTGCTGGAGCGTAGTGGCAAAGCCGTCACCAACTTTGAATTCAGTTTGCCTAAACCTCAATCGGATTTGGCGCGGCAATCGTTAAAAGACCCGTACCGTTTCGACTTTCTCGGCCTGACGGACAAGGCGCAGGAACGCGAGGTTGAACGCGCCCTGGTGCAGCACGTCACCGAATTCCTGCTGGAACTGGGCGCGGGCTTTGCGTTTGTCGGGCGGCAGGTGTTGCTGGACGTGGCCGGGGACGAGTTTTTCATCGACTTGCTGTTTTATCACCTCAAGCTGCGCTGTTATGTGGTGATTGAACTCAAGGGCGGCAAGTTCAAGCCCGAACACCTTGGGCAACTGGGTTTTTATCTCACGGCGGTGGATGAACAAGTCAAACACCCGCAAGACAACCCCACCATTGGTTTGCTGCTGTGCAAAAGCAAAAATAAAGTGGTGGCGGAATACGCACTGCGCACCAATACCCAACCGCTGGGTGTGGCCGAATACAAGCTGCTTGAATCCCTGCCTGCCGAGCTGCAAACCAGCCTGCCCAGCATCGAACAGATTGAACGCGAACTGGCGGGCAGTGACACATTGACGGACGACGATTCACAATAACCACACATCCAGCACTATCATTTCAAGAGCTGCCCCCGCTCATCTTGCGTGCGCACAGGCGCAAAAACACCCATAAATTCACCCGGTTTCCGAATGCCATATTTTTTTGGGATACTAGCCCTTGCGTTCGATGACTATGACTAATGGCTATTTATGAGGAGATACGATGGTTATGCAATGGGACGGTTTCAAACGGGGCAAATGGAGCAGGGAAATCAACGTCCGGGATTTCATCCAGGAAAACTACACCCCGTACACCGGCAACGAGAGTTTTCTGGCAGCCCCCACAGAACGCACGCAGGCGCTGTGGGCCAAGGTCGATGCGCTGATGAAGGAGGAGGTGAAGCTGGGGATACTGGACGTGGAAACGCGCACCATCGCCGGCATCACGGCGTCCGCCCCCGGTTATATCGACCGCGAACTGGAGCAGATCGTCGGACTGCAAACCGACAAGCCGCTCAAACGCGCCATCATGCCCTTCGGTGGCATCCGCACGGTGCAAACAGCCCTGGAATCGTATGGCCGTGAACTTGACCCGGAAACGGCGCGCATCTTTGACTACCGCAAGACACACAACGACGCAGTGTTCGATGCGTACACCCAGAAAATGCTCGCCGTGCGCAATTCGGGCATCATCACCGGCTTGCCGGACGCCTACGGGCGCGGGCGCATCATCGGCGACTACCGCCGGGTGGCGCTCTACGGCGTGGACCGCTTGATCGAAGACAAGCGCGCGCAGCTCGATTCGCTCGACTATGACGTGATGAACAGCGACTGCATCCAGCAGCGCGAGGAGATTTCCGAACAGATACGCGCGCTGCAGGAACTGGCGGTCATGGCCAAGAGCTACGGCTTTGACGTCACGGCCCCAGCCGCCAATGGGCGCGAGGCGATCCAGTGGACGTATTTTGCCTATCTGGGCGCCATCAAGGAACAAGACGGCGCGGCCATGTCGCTGGGGCGGGTTTCGACTTTTCTGGACATTTACCTCAAGCGCGACCTGGACAATGGTGTTTTGACCGAAAGCCAGGTGCAGGAATTCATTGACCACTTCGTCATGAAACTGCGCATGGTGCGCTTTTTACGCCCGCCAGCGTACAACGCCCTGTTCTCGGGCGACCCGGCCTGGGTGACCGAGGCGCTGGGCGGCATGACGGTCGATGGTGTTCCGCTGGTGACGCAGACCACATTCCGCTTCTTGCACACGCTCTACAACCTGGGGTCGGCACCCGAGCCGAATCTGACGGTGTTGTGGTCGGAGCGGCTGCCTGCGAGCTTCAAGCGCTACTGCGCCAAGGTGTCCATCGACACCAGTTCCCTGCAATACGAAAACGACGACCTGATGCGCCCGCTGTTCACCGACGACTATGGCATTGCCTGCTGCGTATCGGCCATGGCGATTGGCAAGCAGATGCAGTTCTTTGGCGCGCGCGCCAATCTGGCCAAATGCATGCTGTACGCGATCAATGGCGGCAAAGATGAGAAAAGCGGCGCCCAGGTCGGCCCGCCGTTTGCGCCGATTGCCGGGGACTACCTGGACTACGAAGAGGTGTTTTACCGCTACCAGCAATTCATGAAGTGGCTGGCGCGCCTGTACGTCAATACGCTCAACGTCATCCACTACATGCACGACAAGTATTGCTACGAGCGGCTGGAAATGGCACTGCACGACCGCGACATCAAACGCACCATGGCCTGCGGCATCGCCGGGCTGTCGGTGGTGGCGGACTCGTTTTCGGCCATCAAATACGCCAAGGTGAAAATCATCCGCAACGAAGCCGGTCTGGCGGTGGACTACGAGATCGAGGGCGAGTATCCGCAGTTTGGCAACAACGACGACCGCGTGGACCAGATTGCCATCGACATGATGACGCGCTTCATGACCGAGATTCGCAAGCACCAGTGCTACCGCAACGCCGAGCCCACGCAGTCCATCCTGACCATCACCTCGAACGTGGTGTATGGCAAAAAGACTGGCAGCACGCCCGATGGCCGCAAGGCAGGCGAGCCCTTTGCACCGGGCGCCAACCCCATGCATGGCCGCGACCACAACGGCGCTGTGGCTTCCATGGCATCGGTGGCCAAACTGCCCTACGAGCACGCGCGCGACGGTATTTCGTATACCTTCTCCGTGGTGCCCAAGGCGCTGGGCAAGGGCGAAAAAGAGCGCATCGACAACCTGTGCGGCATTCTGGACGCCTATTTCTCCGATGGCGGCCACCACATGAACGTCAATGTGTTCAACGTGGAAACGCTCAAGGACGCGATGGACCATCCCGAGAAGTATCCGCAGCTCACGATCCGCATCTCGGGCTACGCGGTCAACTTCATCAAGCTCACGCGCGAGCAGCAGCTCGATGTGATCCACCGCACCCTGCACGAGCGCATCTGATGTCCACCGACACAGCCACCGACGCCCCGCTGACGGGGCGCATCCACTCGCTGGAAAGCGGTGGCATGGTCGATGGCCCTGGCATCCGCTTTGTGGTCTTCACCCAGGGCTGTCCGCTGCGCTGCCTGTATTGCCACAACCCCGACACGCAAGCGCTGTGGGACGGGCGCGACATCACGGTGGACGCTTTGATGAAGGAAATCATCAAGTACCGCTCCTACATGCGCTGCACGGGCGGCGGCGTGACGCTGACCGGGGGCGAGCCGCTGATCCAGCACCAGTTCACGCGCGAAGTCTTTCGCCGCTGCCAGGAACTGGGCATCCACACCACGCTGGACACCTCCGGTTTTGCCAATCTCAACGTGGCCGCCAAGGTGCTGGAGTGTGTGGACCTGGTGCTGTTGTGCATCAAGGCGTTTGATGCCGACTTGCATGCGCGCGTGGCCGGTGTGCCGCGCGAGCCGACGCTGAAATTTGCCCAGTACCTGCACGAGATCAAGAAACCGGCCTGGATTCGCTTCGTGCTGGTGCCCGGTCTGACCGACGGTGCCTCCAACGTGGAAGGAATGGCGCAATTTCTTTCCGGTATGCGCAACATCGAAAAAGTGGAAATACTCCCGTTTCACAAGATGGGCGAGTACAAATGGGAGCGCATGGGGGTGGACTACGCCTTGCGCGACACCCAGCCGCCCACGCCCGCACAAATCGAAGCTGTGGCACAAACCTTTCGCCAACACGGTCTGACCGTGGCGCTTTGACCTTCGAGGAATATAAAGACAATGCAGCCAATGCAACTGGGCTCCGCCGGGGCCCTCATGAAAAAACACCTGACAACCGCCACGCCCTATGAAACGGTGGCCATAGCCGCAGACCGCATGACAGAAAACCGGCTGGGTGCCTTGCTGATCGTGCAAAACGACCGCCTGGTCGGCATTTTCTCGGAGCGCGACATTCTGCACCGCGTGGTCTCACGCCGCAGAGACCCGGAAACCACGCTACTGAGCCAGGTGCTCACACCCAACCCCACGACCGTCACGCTGGAAACCCCGCTGGAGCAATGCATCCAGATCATCAAGGCGCGCGGCTTTCGCCATCTGCCGGTCATCAACGAATTCCGCAACCCGCTGGGCGTGGTCTATGCGCGCGACCTGTTGCAATACGTGCTGGAAGCCATCGAACACCTGCACCACAACGACGGCGACCTGAGCCACATCCTGGGCACGCCTAAGAGTGGAATTTCGACATGAACCGCTGGTTTCTCGCCTCCATGGGCACGGCGCTGCAACTGTGCATCGGCACGGTCTATGCCTGGAGCTATTTTCAAAACCCGCTGGTGCAAACCTACCATTGGTCCAACACCGAAGTGGCCTGGGTCTTCAGCACCACCATCGTTTGCCTGAGCCTGGGCGCGGCGGTGGGCGGGCAACTCTTGCCCCGGCATGGTCCGCGCAAGCTGGCGGTGCTGGGCAGCGTGCTGTTTGGTGGCGGTTATCTGCTCGGCGCGCTGGCCTTGCAGCTGCAATCGCTGCCACTGCTGTACCTGGGCTATGGCGTGGTCGGTGGCAGCGGCATCGGCCTGGCCTACGTCACGCCGGTGGCCACAGTCGCCAAATGGTTCCCGGACAAGAAGGGTCTGGCCACCGGCATGGTCATCATGGGCTTTGGCCTGGGCGCCATGCTGATGTCCAAACTGGCCGCCCCGGTGTTGATGCAGCTATGCAATCAGCAACTGCCCATGGTATTTGCCGTGCTGGGTGTCTTATTCTTGCTGATCGCCCCACCCATTGCCTGGACCCTGCAAGAGCCGCCCAAACCAGCAACGGCAGCCGGTGCGACGGCGGCACCCGCGCATGGCCCGCTGCTGTCGGGGACGTTTATGCAGATATGGGTACTGATGTTTTGCAACACGGTCGCTGGCATCATGTTCATCGGTTTTCAGTCGCCCATGCTCCAGGAGCTGTTGCGCCGCCAGGACCAAACACTCAGTAGCGCCCAACTGGCCGCCAGCGGTGCCACCTTGATTGCCGTCAGCGCCTTGTTCAATGGCATTGGCCGATTTTTCTGGGGCAGCCTGTCGGACCGCATCGGGCGTGTCACCGTGTTTCGCACCATGCTGGCCAGCCAGTGCCTGGCTTTTCTGCTGCTGGGGCAAGTGGAAAACCCCTGGATTTTTGCTGTGGTCGTGTGCTACATCCTGCTGTGCTATGGCGGCGGCTTTGGCACCCTGCCCTCGTTTGTGTCCGATGCCTTCGGCGCGCAACGCCTGGCCAGCGTCTACGGCGCCATGCTGACCACCTGGGGTTTCGCTGGCATCGTCGGCCCTCAGCTGGTGGCTTACCTGCGCGACCACCACGCCCAGCAGGCCTCCGGCTATGCATTTGGCATCGGCGCAGCCTTTTTATGCGCCGGGCTTGTCGCCAGCATAGGCCTGGGAGGCAAAATCAGCACCCGTACATCGCCTTGAATGACCATTCAACCATGCCAAATGTCCGTTTTGTCCAATCTATCCGCTTAATCCACCTTGTCCTGGTAGCAACCTCGCTGGCGCTTACCGCTTGCCATCACGGTAGCGCGGACCCCGATGAACCACCCTCGCCGACGGCTTTGCAGGCGTCGCCACCAGGAGCCTTGCTGAACTACATACAGGGCAAACTGCTGGAGCAGGTGGACAAGGGACTTGATGTACCACCACCGTCTGTTGGCATCACATTGGAGCCAATGGGCCTGGGCACTACTTCTGCGGCGGGCGTATCGTCCCCGGAAATCAAATCCTTCTCCAGCACCACCTTGCAGGAATCCGGTGTGGACGAAGCCGACCTGATGAAGACCGACGGGAAGCGGATATACAGTTTGACCAGCACCAATACCAATACGGCGTGGATCAGCGGCTTGCGTGTGGACCGCCGCCTGAGCGACGGCAGTCTGGCAGCCGACGGCACGCTGGCACTGCACGCAACCGACCGCATCACGGGCTTGCACCTCACGCCTTCGGGCGAGCGCGTGGCCGTGCTGGGGCAGCCAATGCCGGCAAACTACGCGTGGGACATTGTCCAGTCCGCCCTGGGCCTTACCAAACCGGATGACACCGTTGACACGCCGCAAACCGTGCTTGAACTGATAGACACAAAAACCGGGCAGGCCTTGGCCAAGTCGCACCGCATCCGCGTGGATGGCGAATTGCAGGGCAGCCGCATGGTGGGTAACACGCTGTACCTGATGACCACCTGGAACCCGCGCCCATACATCGCACTACCGTATGGCGTATCCACCGCCGCCGAGCGCAAAGCGGCGATTGCCAAGCTCAAGACCGAAGACGTTCTGCCCAACCTGAGCGTGGCGCCAGCGGACACCACCCAGCCTGTGGTGCGCGCCCCCTTGCTTGCCGACACCGATTGTTATGTGCAAACAGGCAACGCCTCCTACGAGGTGCAGATGACAATCATCACGGCGTTCAATCTGGCTTCGCCCACACTGGATCGGAGCAGCCGCTGCTTTCTGGGCGGCACCGAGGCCGTGTACATGTCTGCCCAGAACGTGTATTTGGCCACCAGACGGTATGAAGTCCTTAAGCAGGGCGGCGTGATGACCTACCCCAGCCAGATCAGCACCGACATCCACAAATTCGCCCTGAATGGCCTGGCCATTCAATACCGTGGCTCCGGTGAGGTCAGCGGCCACCTGGGCTGGGACGCCAGCAAGAATTCCTACCGCATAAGCGAACACAAAGGCGACCTGCGGGTGTTGACCTACACGGACCAGTTCGGCTGGTCCGGTGAACGGGTCACCACCGCCACCGCCGCTAGCACCAATACCCGACCGTCGCCAGCGGTCTTGTCGGTGTTGCGCGAAAACGCAGCGGCAGGAAAATTACAGACGCTCTCGACCCTGCCCAACACCCGGCGCCCGCAGCACATCGGCCTGAGCGGCGAGCAAGTCTACGCCGTGCGGTTCCTGGGTGAGCGGGGCTATGTGGTCACCTTCCGCCGAACCGATCCGCTCTACAGGCCATTTCCGCAAAATCTCATCCCATATACCGTGGACGAATGAGGATGTCCCATTTGGGCAATAGAGGATTACGCACCAGACGTTCTTCCACGGCCTGCATGGCCTTCTTGGAAAGGCGCAGGCCCTTTTTGTAGGTG
>JAYRRD010000022.1:0-2502 GCA_041910275.1 Rhodoferax sp. | reverse complement strand
ATCCATGAGATCGAGAAACTGAAGAAGGAGAAGCTGCTGCTCAAGGATCAGATCTACGCGCACCTGCGACGCGTGGACGGGGCGCAAGCCTGATGCTGCCTGCCTGAACCATCCAGCCCCGCAGGCCATTGTTGCTGGCAGGGTTTTTTCATTGCCGGGCCGCCCCAAGATGAAAAGCCCCCCTCGGGGGGCAGCGGACTACGCGAAGCTAGTGTAGTGTTCCATTCTGTTTGGAGCTTAATCGGCTATTGGCCCGAATGACCTTCTGCAGGATGTCGCGGGCGCTCTTGGTCCAGATGAACGGTTTGGGGTTGGTATTGTGATGTGCCACGTATTCATCAATGGCGGCCACCAGCTGCGGCACGCTGGTGAATACGCCGCGGCGCAGCCGTTCTGTGGTCAGGTCACGAAAGAAACGCTCGACCATGTTCAGCCACGACGCCGAGGTCGGCGTGAAGTGCATGTGAAAGCGCGGGTGCTTGGCCAGCCAGTCCTGCACCACCGGGTGCTTGTGCGTGGCGTAGTTGTCGGCGATCAGGTGCAGCGTTTTGTCCTTGGGTGTCTCGCGGTCGATCTGCTTGAGGAACTTCAACCACTGCACATGGGTGTGGCGCTGCTGGCATTGGCTGATGACTTGGCCATCGAGCACGTTGAGCGCCGCAAACAATGTGGTCGTGCCGTGGCGCTTGTAGTCGTGCGTCATCGTCTGCGCACGCCCCTTCTTCAGGGGCAGTCCCGGCTGCGTGCGATCGAGCGCCTGCACCTGGCTCTTCTCGTCGCAGCACAGCACCAGGGCATGCTCAGGCGGGGACATGTACAAGCCCACGATGTCTTCGAGCTTCTGGGCAAACTGGGGGTCACGCGAGACCTTGAAGCTGTGCACCAGATGCGGCTTGAGCCCGTGCGCATGCCAATGGCGCATCACGGTGCTGGCGCTGACGCCCAGCAGCGTGCCCATCTTGCGTGTGCTCCAGTGCGTGATCGCTTCGGGGCTGCTCTGGGTTGTCAACTGCACCAGCTGGGCCACGTCCACCTTTACCGGCGGCGCGCCGCGTGGCAAGTCGCGCTCGATAGCCTTGATGCCGCCTTGCAGGTAGCGCTCGCGCCAGCGCGCCGGCTGCATGCGACCGATGCCCAGTTGCGCGGCAATATCCTTGTTGTTCAGGCCCTGGTCTGCCAGCAAGATGATGCGTGCGCGCTGCGCCAGACGTACGCTCGTCAGGCCCGAGCGCCAAAGCTTCGTCAACGCCGCACGCTCTTCATCCGTCAATTCGATCTTTGGCGCAACTCGCATGGATTGGCTCCCTTTCAAGCTCCAGTTGAGCATGGGATACCAGCCGACTTTTTAAGTTCAATCAAGAATCGAACGCTACACTAGTTCCTCTTCCAGCTCCTTGACGGCGCGGGACAGGGGCGACTGATCGATATGCAACCGTTCTGCAGCACGGGCGAAGTGGAGCTCCTCAGCAACCGCCAAAAAGTAACTCAGGTGACGTAATTCCATAATTTTGCGCCTTCATGAAATTTCGCTTACTGAAAGAATCGAAAAACGCATCAGCGTGCGCTGGCGCGCTCGCGCGTGGTCCACCACGGGCAGCGGGTAGTCCACGCCCAGGCGCAGGCCGCAGGCGGCCAGAGCGGCGGGTTTCATGGCTGCGGGAAAGTGGATGTGCGCATCGGGCACGCGCGCCAGCTCGGGCAGGTAGCGGCGAATGAAACCCCCGTCGGGGTCGAAGCGCTGCGACTGCATGATGGGGTTGAAGATGCGAAAGTAAGGCTGGGCGTCGCACCCGGTGGACGCTGCCCACTGCCAGCCACCGTTGTTCGCCGCCAGGTCGTAGTCGTTCAGGTGCTGGGCAAAAAAGCGCTCGCCGCGGCGCCAGTCGATGCCCAAATCCTTGGTCAGAAAGCTCGCCACCACCATGCGCAGGCGGTTGTGCATATAGCCGGTCTGCAAAATCTGGCGCATGGCGGCATCGACCAGCGGGTAGCCGGTGCGCGCCTCGCACCAGGCCTGCCACAGCTCGGGCGCTTCGTCCCACTGCACGCGGTCGTACTCGGGCTTGAACGACTGCGTGACGACCTGCGGGTGGTGCCACAGAATCATGAAGTAGAAGTCGCGCCAGGCCAGTTCGGATAGCCAGGTCTGTGCGCCCTCGCAGCCCTGGACAGCCTGTTTTGCCGCCAGCCGCGCCAGCTGGCGGATGGACACGGTGCCAAAGCGCAGGTGCACCGACAGGTAGGACACGCCCTTGCGCCCAGGGTAGTCACGCGCCTCCTGGTACGCAGCCATGCGCGGCACAAAGTCTTGCAGCAGCCGCTGTGCGCCACTCATGCCCGTGGGCAGGGGTAGCTCGTGCAAATTGGTGGGGCCAAAGCCCAGCTCTGACAGCGTGGGCAGGCGTTCACCGGCGGGCGGCGGCGCCAGGTGCTGGGCGTAGCGATCGACGGGGTAGGGTGTGAGCTGGAAATCGTCAAGACTTTGCAGCCAGGCGCGCGTGT
>JAYRRD010000021.1:0-1530 GCA_041910275.1 Rhodoferax sp. | reverse complement strand
TTAAAAGAGGAAAAAGATCAATGGCTATCGAATCATTCATCAACTGTTTCTTTCAATGAAATGAGTTGAAGTCTGAAAACGGAAGCAATTCGCGAAATTGACTAAGGATGGTCTGCACAACCCCCGCCGCAGCGAGAGTTGATGCGTGAATGTTCACATGGTGAAACCAGCGCTGAACGTGCCGCCGATTTGCCGCATTTTTGGCCTGATTGGGCCTGTTTTCGGGCCTTCGCCCCCGCTGCGGGCGCACTCATGCTCGCAAACCCTGCACGATTCGCTTGCGCACCATCCACAGGTTGGACAGCGCAAACATCACCAGCAACTGGCTGGTGTTCTTGGCCAGGCCCCGATAGCGAACCTTGCGATGCCCGAATTGGCACTTGATGACCCGAAACGGATGCTCGACCTTGGCGCGGATGCTGGCCTTGATCTTCTCCAGTTGCTCCCTGAGCGCGTTGCTCGCCCGGCTCTTGTCCATCGCCCGACGCTGGCCCGGCATCATGGCAATGTGCCAGTTGACGTGTGGATGCTGGGCCTGAACTTCCTCGCGCTTGTGAACACCTCGGTAACCCGAGTCGGCAAATACCTCTTGTTCTTGCCCGTGCAGCAGCTCGGCCGCCTGGGTGATGTCGTGCGCATTGGCTGGCGTGGTCGTGACCGTGTGCACCAGGCCCGAATCGGCGTCCACGCCAATGTGGGCCTTCATGCCAAAGTGCCACTGGTTGCCCTTTTTGGTTTGGTGCATCTCGGGGTCTCGTTGCCCTTTGTCGTTCTTGGTCGAGCTCGGCGCCGCAATCAACGTGGCATCGACCACCGTGCCGGTCTTGAGCATCAGGCCTCGCTCAATCAGCCTGGCATTGACCGTGGCCAGTATCTGCTGAGCGAGCTGGTGCTCTTCCAGCAGATGTCGGAAGCGCAGGATGGTGCTTTCGTCCGGCAGTCGTGTGATGCCGACGTCGAGCCGGGCAAACTCGCGGTACAGCGGGATGTCGTGCAGCGCTTCTTCCATGGCCGGGTCGGAGTGACCAAAGAACTGTTGCAGCAGGTGAATGCGCAGCATCACTTCGGTGGCAAACGGCGGTCGCCCCGTCTTGCCTGCAGGCGCATGCGGCGCGATCAGGGCCAGCAGATCGGACCACGGGATCACCAGGTTCATCTCTTCCAGAAATTCACGCTTGCGCGTGCGCTTGGTGATCAACTCGAATCCGGTGCTGGCAAGGCTCATTTGTTCCATGGCTTAACTGTCTCAGATCACATCGTCATGGGGCTGACTTTTGCAGACCTTCCTTAGGTGCATTACAGATGTCCACACTGAACGTTTCGACCCATCAGGCCCGGCAGCCACTGCCGGACCGAGAGACCGCATCGCCCGCCATGGATCCTGGTCCTGACGTTGGTGGCAATGCCGATCTGGCGTTGTTGCTCGAACAGTTTCTTGTTTCCATCATCGCTTTGGCTGGAGCGCAGGGCGGGGTGGTTCGTGTGCTGACGGACGACGGACAGTTCATGCGCTTGGTCGGACAGATCGGC
>JAYRRD010000020.1:0-13382 GCA_041910275.1 Rhodoferax sp. | reverse complement strand
GAGATGCGGCATACTGGATGCGCCTCCAGTGCAGCGACGATGCGCTCGCGCTGTGGTTCATGTTTCAGCCACGCAAGGATGGCAGAGGTGTCGATCACCATACGCCGTGCGTGTTGTAGCCCAGAATCTCATCGTCGCTGCGTGTATCCACCGGCTGATGTTGTGGCACTGCATCGACCTCGCTGGCCAATGCCGCCAGCCGTTCGCGCAGCGGCGCCTTGCGCGTAGCCAATCCACGCAGCCCGGCGAGTGACTGGAGACTTTCCCTTAGCACTTCGGCGACAGACACACCCTCAACCACTGCAAGCTGCTGCGCCAGCAGTTCCAATTGGGCATCTTCTATAACGATGGCCATGTTCCCTCCTCCTTTGGTCATGCGCGCGTTGCTGGTGTGCCGCATCAAGCCAGCCCGGACGCTGGTTATAGAGGCTGGTCAATGATAGCGACTCCCGCTCGTCCCATGGAGCCGGTAGCCGTAAATGTGCAAAACCAAGGCCCCGGATGACGAAAAATCCGCTCAGGCACCAGCTTTGGCAGCTAGTGTTGCCTCGCCCTTGGCGTTTTGCGCAAGAATTTCGACCTGTACGATTCAAAATCCCGTTTTTTGCTTGAAAACCCACCGTACGGCGCAGATCATGTGTGTATTCCAATTGCACAATACAGGAGGCACGCACAGAAAGCCGGTGCGCAAAGCGCACCAGCTGCCTGTGCGATCTGGCGCTACTTGCTTTGCGCTGCATCCTTGAGCGCATTTCCTGCGTCTTTCACGGCGGCCTTGGCATCACCAAGCTTTTCTTCGGCCTTGCCACTTACCTGCTTATGAATGCCCTTGGCCTGCTGGGATGTGCTCCCGACAAGTTTTCCAGCCTGTTCCTGGACCGTGCCGATGATGTCTTTGGCAATTCCATGTGCCTGATTTTTGTTCATGATTGGTATTTCCTTGGTTGTTCCCATTCCTGGGCGTGTGCTGAACGTGTGCTGAGCATGTGAGCCGGATTTGGTCCACCCCTGCATCGTAGGGACAAGCCCGGCACGGCTCTGTGCGTTTGAGCACCCTTGCGCAGAATGTGCAGGCGTCCTGGCCGGGAGCGAGCAGAGCAGGTCTGAAAGCTTCATGCATCCAGCGTGCGCCAAAGCACATTGCACACCGGAGATTGCGCGCACAGTGGTATTCCCAATCACTATCGCAAGGAATCGCCATGTTACGCAGCATGCTAGATCTGAAAAATTACACCATCGGTGCCACGGACGGAGAGGTGGGCCATGTCAGTGACTTCTTCTTCGACGACCGGGCCTGGATCATCCGCTATCTGGTGGTCGAGACCGGCTCCTGGCTGCTTAGCCGCAAGGTCTTGTTGTCGCCGTTTTCCCTGATGGACGCAGACTGGGAGCACAAACGCCTGCCCGTTCGCATCACGCGCGAACAGGTGAAAGACAGTCCGGACATTGATACCCATCAGCCGGTTTCGCGCCAGCATGAGACCCAACATTCCGACTATTACGGCTACCCCTATTACTGGGGTGGAGAGGGCATCTGGGGCGACGGCCTGGATATTCCGATTCTGCGGTCGCGGGACTCCAACGGCTCCAGGAGTAATGACGAGGCCACGGCAAGGGAAGGAGCAAGCCACACTCCAGCGTCCGCCTCGGATGCTGGCGATCCGCACTTGCGCAGCTGCGAAGCCGTGATCGGATACCAGATTCATGCCAGCGATGGTGACATAGGGCAAGTCCACAGCATGCTGGTCGATGAGGAAAGCTGGGCCATCCGCTATCTGGTGGTGGAAACCGGCAATTGGTGGCAAGGGCACCAGGTGCTGATCGCGCCGGACTGGCTCACCGGGATCAGCTGGAAGGAGTCCACGGTGAGCGTGGGTCTGACGTGCCAGAACATCAAGGATAGCCCGCGTTTTGATTCCTCGGCCACGCTCAACCGCCAGATCGAAGCGGACCTGTTCCGGCACTACGCTCGCCCCGTGTATTGGGATCGGGATCGCCAGCAGCAAGTCACCGTCCCGCAATAACCGCACATTCCACCGCCATGTACATTCGCGGCATCGGCACAGCCACCCCCCCGGCGCGCTTCACCAAGGCGGAGTGCCTGATGGCATTCGAGGCGTCGGATTGGTACGCGCGGCTCGACCAACGTGCACACATGATAGCCCGCACGGTTTTGCAGCGGGACAACGGCATTGAGGCACGACGGCTTGCTGTTACGACCCTGGCCGAAGTGTTCAGAATTGATCCGGACACCCTGGCGCAGCGGTTTGTGGCACACGCACCGTCATTGGCATCCGATGCGGCCCGGCAGGCATTGGCGCAGGCTGGAGTACTGGCGTGTGACATTGACGCCGTTGTAGTCAGCACCTGCACCGGCTACCTGTGTCCAGGCCTTTCCGGTTATGTGGTGGAACGTCTTGGGCTGCGCGCCGATGTGCAGGCCTTTGATCTGGTGGGCCAGGGCTGTGCGGCAGCGCTACCCAACATGCGCCTGGGTCATGCCCTCGTGGCTTGCGGTGCCTGTGAAAACGTGTTGTCGGTTTGCGTCGAAGTCAGCAGCGCCGCCATGTACCTCGACAACGACCCCGGCGTGTTGATCAGCGCCTGCCTGTTTGGCGATGGCGCGGGTGCCGCTGTCCTGTCCCGCCATCCATCACCAGGACCAGGACCAGGACCAGGACCAGGCAGCCGGCGTATCGCGTGGATGGACAGCACATCCCTGACGGTACCTGCCCAGCGTAAGGCGTTGATGTTCGAGCTGCGGGATGGAATGTTGCGTAACATTTTGTCGCGTGCAGTGTCTGCGCTGGCAGCCCGGTATGCCCAGCAGGTGCTGGAAACCGTGCTGGGGCGGGCGGGCTTGGGCGTGGCCGACATAAGCGCCTGGATCATGCATGCGGGCGGGCGCGACGTGTTGCGGGAACTGGAGCGCGGGCTCAAGCTCCAGCCCGCAGACCTGGGCTACAGCGCTGCCATGCTGCGCGAGTACGGCAACTTGTCCAGTGCCTTTGTCTACTTCGTGCTGCAAGCGGCACTGGAGGATCAGGCTGCGGGCGGATGGTGGTGGCTGTCGTCCTTTGGCGCGGGTTTCAGTTGCCACGGCGCCTTGCTGAAAGTTGACGCATGATTCCCCGAATTGTGTCCGTTGAAGTGCTCGATGGCCTTCTGCCAGACGACCCCGATGCCCTGCGCGCACGCAGGGATTTGCACCGTGTGCATCGTGCCATGGGAACGCGCACCATTTTGTTGCGGGCCTTGAAGGACATGGTCACCAATCACCCGGACAGGCTGCCCCTACGGGTTCTCGAAATCGGTGCGGGCGATGGCAGTCTGATGCTGGGTGTCGCGCAGGCGTTGGCACCCCTGTCCCCCTGGTCAAACGTTTTGCTGACCTTGTTTGATCGCCAGGCACTGATTGACCAGACCACCATTGCGCGCTACGGCGCAGTCGGCTGGACCGTGACGCCGGCGATAGGTGATGTGCGCGACCTGGCCGCGGGCTGCTGCGACCAGGGTGGGGCGGCTGTGGCCGTGTCCTGGGACTTGATCGTTGCGAATCTTTTCCTGCACCACTTTGAAGGTGCGCAACTGGATGTGATACTGCGTTTCGTCTCCCGCACAAGCCTCGGATTCTTTGCCTGCGAGCCGCGCCGCGACTGGCTGGCTCTGGCCGGGAGCCACATGATTGGCGCAATCGGCGTCAACCACGTGACCCGTGAAGATGCGGTACTAAGCGTGCATGCCGGCTTTCACGGCCATGAGCTGAGCGCCCGGTGGCCACGCAATGGCGCGCCCTGGAAAGTACAGGAATACGCTGCGGGTCTTTTCAGCCATTGTTTTCGCGCTGAGCGCGGGGTGTACTGATGGAAACCGTCTTACCTCCCTTCGATGCCGTCATCGCAGGCGCTGGCCCGGCAGGCGCTACTGCGGCCCTGTTGCTAGCCCAGGCGGGTTGGCGCGTGGCCCTGGTTGAGAAGCAGTCTTTCCCCAGACGCAAGGTCTGTGGCGAATGTCTTGCCGCCAGCAACCTTCCCCTGCTGGAAACCCTGGGGATCGGGCCTGCGTTTTCTGCCCTTGCCGGAGCGGAACTCCGCCAGGTGGCGCTGATGCGCGGCACGCGCACCGTGGTCGCCCAGCTGCCCCTGGCGGATGGCGAGCGCTTTCGCTTTGGGCGGGCCTTGGGGCGTGAAACGCTGGACACGTTGCTGCTTGCGCAAGCCCGGCTGAACGGGGTGCAGGTGATGCAACCCTGGTCCTTGCAGCGCTTCGAAGGCGAATCAGGCCAATGGCACTGCAAGGTTCAAGCTGTCGATACAAAAGTGGTCCAGACCCTGCGCGCGTCCATTGCGATAGATGCCCATGGTTCGTGGGAGTCGCTGCCTTGCGCCAGGACACAACTGTCTTGCAGTGCCAGTGACCTGCTGGCATTCAAAGCCAACTTTTCTGGCGCATCGCTTCCAGCGGGCTTGCTGCCGGTGCTGTCTTTTGAGGGCGGCTACGGCGGCATGGTGATGGCCGACAAGGGCATGCTGACGCTGGCATGCTGCGTGCGCCGTGATCGGCTGGCGGCACTGCGTCGGCTATCCCCCGGCACCTCAGCGGGTGAGGTGGTGGAGATCATGTTGCAACGTGCCTGTGCGGGTGTTCACGCGGCGTTACTGCCCGCACGTCGCGTCGGCCCCTGGCTGGCTGCCGGTCCACTGCGACCGGGAATCCGTCTGCGCGCAGACGATGCGGTCTTTCGCATTGGCAATGCGGCTGCCGAAGCACACCCGATCATTGGTGAGGGCATGAGCATGGCCTTTCAATCTGCATGGCTACTGTGCAGACACCTTATTGGCACGGGCGAGCCGCCGCCCATGCGTAATGGGACGTGGCAACGTTCGGTGGGAAACGGCTACGCCAGCGATTGGCACCGGCAGTTCGCCCATCGGATGCAACTGGCAGCGGCTTTTGCGTACGTGGCGATGCGCCCAGGCGCCGCGTCGCTGCTGATGAACCTGGTTCGAGTCTGGCCCGGACTCCTGCCACTCGGTGCGACATGGGGCGGGAAAACACGATTCATCACAACCATTAGGAAAACACCATGAAAACCACTTTTGAGCGCGTACGCGCCACGTTGATCAGGGACTATAAATTTAGCGCCGACGTGCTGGTGCTGGAAGCGCCGCTGGAAGCCTTGGGGATTGACTCGCTGGGCATGGCCGAACTGCTTTTCAATATTGAGGATGAGTTCGGGGTCAGCGTGCCACCAGATACGGTGCACTTTACGACGCTGGGCGATGTGGTCGCCTTCATTGATGGCCTGATCGAAAAACAGGGCAAAGGCAAGGTGGCGGTGCCAGCGCCAGCCCTTGCGGACCGTGCCATATCCGCTGTATCCGCTGTATGAGGCGGGTTGCCGTTACCGGCATCGGCGTGATCTCGCCCCTGGGCAATAGTGCTGCCGAAGCGTTCGGGCGTGCGCGCCAAGGCCTCTCTGGCATCGGTTTCATCGAGGCGCCCTTTGCCAAACGGCTTCTGGCGCCGATTGCAGCGGCGGCGTGTTTTGATGCTGTCCCATATTTCGATCCCTTGAAACTGCGTATGCTGGACCGGGTCAGCCAGTTTGGCGTGGTTGCGGCCAACCAGGCCCTGGCTGATGCCCAGGAAGATTGGGCAGGGATGGACCGCAGCCGGGTCGGCGTCTTTGTCGGCACCGGCATGGGGGGAACGCTGAGCAACGATGATGGCTACAAAACGCTCTATTGCGAAGGGTCTGACCGTATCAAACCGTTCACCGTTCTGGCCGGCATGCACAACGCCCCTGCGGCCTGGATCGGCCTGGAGCATGGACTGACCGGCCCCAACCTGACGTATTCAACCGCCTGCTCATCGTCTGCGGTGGCCATAGGGGAGGCCTGGCTGCGGGTGGCCAGTGGTGCCATTGACGTGGCCATTGCAGGGGGTGCTGAAGCGCCCTTATCCTTTGGTTCGATGAAGGCCTGGGAGGCCTTGCACACGCTGGCGACGGTGGACGAAGCAATGCCAGCGGCCTCGTGCAAGCCGTTCTCGAAAAATCGTAGCGGCATGGTGCTCGGAGAAGGCGCTGCCATGCTGGTCCTGGAAGCCTGGGACGGCGCGCTGGCGCGCGGCGCGCGCATTCAAGGTGAACTGCTGGGTTATGGGCTGGCAACCGATATCGGTCACATCACCCGTCCTGGCGTGGTGGGCCAGGCCAGCGCCATGTCCGCAGCGCTGCACTCGGCAGCGCTGGATATAAGCATGGTGGATGCCATCAACGCCCATGGTACCGGCACGCTGGCAAATGATGCCGTGGAAACGTCCGCCATCAAGCTGGTGTTCGGTGAACGGGCCTACCAGATTCCCGTGAGCGCAACCAAGGCCATGCATGGGCATTTGCTGGGCGCAGCCGGTGCATTGGAATGCGCCTTGTCACTGCTGGCGATGCAGCAGGACGTGCTCTTGCCAACCCTGCATCTGCTGTCCCCGGACCCTGCGTGCGACCTGGATTACGTGCCCAACGTGGCGCGCAGCCAGGTTCCGGTACGCACCATGCTGTCGAATTCGTTTGCCTTTGGCGGGACCAACGCCGTTCTGGTTCTGCGTGCTGCACCCTGACCATCAGAGGGGTGCGGTTCCAAGTGATGTGACCGTTGGGTTTACTCCCCCGCCCCAGCGGGGAGAGGGTTGGGTTTTTTTACTGCATTATTGATAGCTGCTCCCGCACAACCCACGGGCGCTATAGGCTGATTTGATGCCTGATTTATGGCCAAAAAAATGCCACCAGGGCTTGCAGGAGGGTTTTGTATCGCAGTTTTTGCATTTGTCATATCATGGGTGATATGAAATTCCAGAAAATCGAATCGCACCTCCATCAAGCTTCTGAAGAGGGTTCCTGGCCGACGGGCAAACCACTTGTGGACTGCAATGATGGGTCCACTTTAACCTGCTGGATTTGCTTCTCGCGCAGGGCCAACGCGGCGACAAATCCAATGGAGTAGTTCTCTTCGATGCGCATTGGGAATGTTTGCTTGTGTTGAATGGCTGAATGCAGATTGTCCGCTGAATCTGTGGCTGCCGCCGAAGTTGCCCGCCCGGCGCGCTGGCGTCAGCGTGCTTGCCGGTGCGGCGCGGGCCGATACGCGAGCGCTACGGCGCATGGAACAGGGCGATCAATTCCTGAGCGAGACCGAGAAAAACAAAGACGGCACGTTCGAAACCCATGGCCGCATTCAGCTCGCAAATCCGTATTCAGACCTGTCCCGTTTGGCCTTGTACATGGCGGTATCGGCCTGTTTGACCAATACGTCTGCCGAGTCTCCATCTTCCGGGAAGCACGCAATACCGATGCTGAGTTTAACGGATACTTGGCCGACGACAAGTTGGCAAGGGGCCTGAATGCGGCTGGCTATCTTTTTGGCCAAATGGGTAACCGACTGCTTATCGCTTACACCCATCGCCAGAAACAAAAATTCGTCGCCCCCGATGCGACTGACCGTATCGTCGTCGCGGGTGTTTTCCATGAGGCGATCCGCTACGGTTTGAAGCAACGCATCGCCCACGTCGTGTCCATGAAGGTCATTGATCGCCTTGAATCCATCCAGATACAGAAACATCACTGCCAAGGTACCGCCGTGGCGCCTGACCTGCGCCAAGCCGTGCTCCAATCGGTCATTGAACAAGGAACGATTCGCCAAACCGGTGAGCTTGTCGTGAAACGCTGCGTGGCGTGCTACCAATTCCTGCTCGGTCATCACGGCCAACTGTACTTCCAGGTCCTGGCGGTCACTCACCTCAGCTTTGAGCTCCTGCGTTACGGCAGCCAACTTCCCAGAGGCGTCTTGCACTTTTTCCTCCACTGCCTGGCTTTTTTGCATCGCTGAGTGCAGGTTGGTCGACAGGCCTTCCTGCTCTGCCTCGAGCTTGAGCGAGGTGTTGATCGCGGACAGCTCCGAAGCACTTTGTTCCACCAGATCTTTAACGTGTTCGGTCTTTCCCAAGACTTTCGTCAGGGCGGGGGTGGCGGCTGAACCAGGGGAAACGTCGGGGTTGTGAGTCATAACGGATATTTCTCTGCGGTAAACAGTGCAAATTAAGCCGTGTCAAGGCTCTGACGTCGGTGCGCCAGCACACGCACACCCTTTACTGTCCCCATCCAGAGTTCCTTGCTACAGCCAAGCTGTTCGTACTTGAACTCGCCATTTGATAGCTTTCCCCGCTCGTTCCATGGGGTCTGTAGCCGTAATCATATGAAAAACCAAGGCACAGGATGGCGAAAAATCCGCCCAGGCACCAGCTTTGGCAGGTGGTGTTGCCTCGCCCTTGATGTTTTACGCAAGAATTTGAAGGTGTTTTGGCTTGTGGGGCTTGTGTAGTGAGCGGGGGCAGCTATATTTTTGGGAGTGGTTCTGGATAACCGCAAGGCGATGGTGTTCCAACCCCGTGAAACCAAAATGGGTGATGCAACTTTGTCTCAATGGGATTTGTTCATCGACAAATTGCCTGAACGGCAACCTGGCCCGTGCCCACCATGTCATGGGTTCGCCGGTACGCACCGTGGTGTCGGTGGCCGCTGCCGAAGTTGCCCGCCCGGCGCGCTGGCTGAACCTGCTGCCGGGCGCCGACTTGATGGCCTCGCCGTTCCCGTCAGATATCCAGATTCCGCCAATTTGCGTCGAGGCTGTGTGCCCGTTACCGGCGCAATGCCTCCCAGTTGCCATTGGGCCACATGGTTTTTGACCAGTCGATGAGCTTGTCGAGCGCACTGTCTTCCACACCGATGCGGCGCAGTTCCGGAATCACCTTGTAGGTGTTGGAGCCCTGGACATCGCCCAGCTCGAACTCACAGGTGCCACTGCATGTCCTGAAACTGCCAGACGAGGCCGATGGGGACTGTACTTTGCTGTTGCCATCGGCCTTGCTCCAATGCTGGCTCCAGTTGGCATTGCGGGCGTCTCCCGCCAGGTCTTCCACCATGGCCTGGGCCAAGCGTGGCCAGTAGACCGAACCAACCGCTCCTTGCGTGCGGGTGCTGGTGGCGTTGCGGGCCGTGCCGTAGTAGATGTAAGGCTGTGCAGTGCGCAAGTCCAGACCTTCTTCCACGCCGTACTTGCCGGTGGTTTGCAGTTGGCGTTGCTTGATCATGGTGGCCCAGAAACGGAAGCCCTGCGGCACTTTGGAATACTCGTGCAGCAATTCCACATGGCTGTAGGTGTAGGCGAAGTGCGAGGGTTGATCCACCCGGTAGCCAGGGTTCAGAATCATGTTGAGGTGGTACCACTGATTGGACTCGAAGATGCCTTGCATTTCGCTCTGGTTCAGGAACCGGCGGTCACCACTGACGGCGGTGAAATGCGGTGGGCGATCAAAGACATTGCGTCCATCTGCATGCCAGCCGCGTGCTTCGCTGCCGTCCACGCAGGTGCCGCTGATGCACACCCGTGTTCCCTGGCTTTTTGATGCCTCTTCCAGCGCTTGGCCGTGGATGATTTCCCACATCTTGACCGATGACCATGCCGCCAGGCTGCGCTTGGCGAGTTCAATGGACTTGAGTTTGTCGCGGGCAATGCTCGTGCAATTGCTTTCGGTCACGTTTTCGCGGGGTAGACGCATGGCTTCGAGCACGTTGCCGTCCAGACCACGCCATGGCTCCGATGCACCGAGTCCATTGCTGGAACACGTCATGCCACGTTGCAGCCACGGTTTGAGGTTGTGCGAGAACTTCAGGGTCTCAAAGGTGGGGTTGGCCATGGCATCGTCTACCATCTTGGCGTAGTAGGGCTTGCCAACCCTGGCGCCGCCGGGCGTGCTGTTGATGACGGCGGCGTCGGTGTTGAATGCATCGTCGGGATGCACCAGGGGTAACCACTGGTTCCACTCAGGCATGGGGATGTTGACGGGCAACTCGCGGAAATTGAGCTTGCCAAAACGGTTTACCACCCGGCGCACTTCGTCCAGGGACGGCGGATTGCTCGCACTACGACCCGGAAACAGGTACTCGGCAATCTCCTTGTCGTCATCCAGCACCGCATCCACCCCGGCACCTGCTGCCCACTCGTAGACCGAGCTGTTGGTGTCCAGACCAGGACCCGGCTGGTAGGTGGGATTCCAGGGCCATGCACGTTTGGTTACCGGCGCACGGTTGGAGCGGATATACGAGGCGATTTGCTCGCCTTCGGTCTTGCTCATGCCGTGGAAGACGGCGCGCTGGGTAATGGCGTGGTTGGAGAAATTGAAATATTTCAGATCAATACCTTCTTTGGTGTGGCAATCGGCGCACGATGCGCGCAACATGCCCGTCACGGGGCCCTGTTTGCCGCCGCGCCCGTCCAGCAGGTCCAGCCCTTCGTCATACAAGGCGTTGTGCTTGGTCCAGAGATTGGCTCCGATCTGCACGTCATTGGGGCGCGGTGCAGTCCAGCGTGTGGGATCGTCAAACACCACATCGCGGCCACTGACCAGGACTTTGCGATTGAGGTCACCGTTTTCCAGGAAGTTCACATCAATGATGCGGTAGCCCATGCTGGGCGCAGCGGGAGTGACATGCTCAAAACGCAGGGTGTTGGAGCCCGTGCGCAGTTGATTGGCAGCCAACTTGACGGTGAAACGCACGCTGCGGAATGTGCCGCCAATACCACCGTACTTTGCCTCGCCGCCGATGACGGAAATATTGCTGTTGCCCGTGACCGCGCCGTTGCCGTCGATGAAATGCTTGAGCGCAATGGCAGGGCCCCCATTGATGCGCACGGTGGCCTTGACCTTGGAGGCACTGCGGTTATCGGCAATGTCGTCATAGCCACAGGAATTGCAGCGTAGGTACAGGTGGGTAATGGTTGCGGCATTGTTCAAACTGACGGGCACGTCCACGTAACTTCCGGATGGTCCAAAAACTTCAATGGGTAGTGTGATTTTGGCTCCGGTGCTGGATGCGGTGACGGTGACGCTGCGGGTCAGCGTGTTGGCAAAATTGCCTGCTGCGTCCCGGACGTTGTAACTGAGGGTGTAGGTTCCCGCCGCAGCGGTATCGACACTGCCTGACACGGCGATTTTGCTGGTGATGTTGCCATCGCGGTCATCGGTGGCGGTGGCGCCGGGGTCGGTAAAGGTGCTGCCCTGCACAATGGAGATGCTGGCGCTGCCATTGAGCGTGATGACGGGTTTGACCGTATCAGCAACAACCTTGGGCGTCACGGTGACGGTGCGTGTCAGCGTGGTGGCGGAGTTGCCCGCCGTATCCTTGGCGTTGTAGCTCAGTGTGTAGGTGCCTGCCGTGCCAGTGTTGACACTGCCTGACACGACGATTTTGCTGGTGATGTTGCCATCGCGGTCATCGGTGGCGGTGGCACCGGGGTCGGTAAAGGTGCTGCCTTGCACAATGGAGATGCTGGCGCTGCCGTTGAGCGTGATGACGGGTTTGACGGTATCGGCCTTGGGCGTGACGGTCACGGTGCGTGTCAGCGTGGTGGCGGCATTGCCGGCTGCGTCCTGCACGTTGTAGCTCAGGGTGTAGGTGCCCGTAGCGCCGGTGTTGACGCTGCCGGACACCACGATCTTGCTGGTGATGTTGCCGTCGCGGTCATCGCTTGCAGATGCACCAGGGTCCGTGAAACTGCTGCCCTGTGCAATAGACACAGTGGCGCTGCCGTTGAGTGTGATGACGGGTTTGACCGTATCTGCGGTGGAACCACCGCTGGTCCCTGTGGCCCAGACTGCTTTGCCTGCTGCAGTGCGCATGACCAGATTCCCGTCGGTTTGCATGAACACTTTGACGGCATCAGATCCCGATGTCCCCGATTTCCAGACTGCGGAACCGGATTTTGTATACAAAACCAGATTTCCGTCGTTCTGCATGATCAGGCGTTGGCCGCTCGAGCCGTTCGTGTGAGAAACCCACAGCGCGGCCCCTGCTGCATTGCGAAGAACCAGATTGCCGTCGCCTTGCACGTTGAATGTGTAACGGCCATCGCTTGATGTGAGCGCCTGATTGGCATACAGGCTTTGGTTGGCTGCCAGCGTATCTGCGGCGTGGGCACTGACGGACACCACAATGCTGCTCAGAAAGCCTATTTTCAGGAAGTAGTTCATAGACATGTCTCCTCTTTTTTTAGCGCACAACGATGGGTCGGGTCGCGTGGGCAAGGGTAGTAAATCAGAAGTACGCCGCCGCGCAGGTCGCATTCGGAAGCAGCTGGTGTGCCATTGCTGAATGCGTATCTGAAGTGGTTGCGTCGCGCACTGTAGCCGTGTGCGGGTTTTTACGGATGAAAAAATGACGACAACGAGGGGCTTTCTCCACGAATTCGTCGGATTCGTGAAAAAGTACCGAAATGCGTTGGCGCCGAAAGTTGGCAGCCCGGCACGCTGCCGTCAGCGCGCTCGTCGGTGCGGCGCGGGCCAATACGCGAGCGCTGTGGAACATGGGACAGGGTGATCAATTCCTGATCCTGATTTAATAGCTGCTCCCGCTCATTCCATGGGCTCTACAGCCGAAATCATGTGAAAAACCAAGGCCCCGGATGGCGAAAAATCCACCCAGGCACCCGCTTTGGCAGGTGGTGTTGCCGCGCACTTGGCGTTTCACGCAAGAATTTGAAGGCGTTTTGGCTTGTGGGGCTTGTGTGGCGAGCGGGGATAGCTATGTTTTTGGGAGTGGTCCTGGAGAAATGGCCAAACGAAAAGAGCAAACTTGTTGTTCTCGGCCAGAAAAAACGAATGTACAAAAGAAGAAACCACCCGCAGGTGGTTTCATGTGTGTTTGGAACGGCGCCCGCAGTATCCTTTCGGAATCCTGAGCTTCGGTTGCCCTAGCACCCCGTCCAGGTGGTATCGTACGGCCCCACCTTCCGCGTCGATGTTGCGCCTTCAGGCCAATGGGCGAACATTTCGTCTTCGGACGGCCCAAGTATAGCCACAGCAAGCCACGGCAGCAACCATCATGCCAATATTTACCGCTACAGGAAAACGCCCCAAGGATCTTTGGCTAGTTGATGGTTCCACAGCGTTTGGCTTTATTCCCGCCAAGATTGTTTCTGGAGTAGAAGCGCAACTGCCCATTCTGCTGCACGTTGGCAATGTGGCCTATGGCGAAGTACACATAGCAAAACGCCATGGGCACTGGGTGGCGCGACAAAAAAAGACGGTGCCAGAGTTGGTATACGAAAAGCTGGGGCAGCAAGGTCGCATTTACTGCACTGAAGTGCAAAATAAATTCAAGATCAGCCTGCGGTTAGCCCCAGAGTCCTTAGGCGATTTCCAGCAGCGTTTATACCGATGGTGAGAAAATTCTGGCTATCACCACAGAATGCGAAAGTTGAATGATGGATACGAAAGATATCGCTACCGGGAAAGCAAGCACGAAAGGCGTAAACGTTGAAGATTTG
>JAYRRD010000019.1:0-23890 GCA_041910275.1 Rhodoferax sp. | reverse complement strand
GGCATGCGCTGGAAGCAACAGGGTGCACGCATTATTTTGAGCTTACGTGCGCTCGTTTTGACACCACAAAGGTGGAATCAATTCTGGCAAAAAATTGATCAATATGGTTTTTGACTAGTATCAAATTCCGGCTGCACCCTGGGTAAATCCCAAGTCGGAGTAAGTCTGCGTATATTTCTTGATATAGGTTCCGGCATTTGACACCTCGCCGGTCTGGATGAGTGGATGTGGCCCGCCAAGTAGCTTGGGGTCGTTTCGCGGCCGGTGCTTCGAAACGCCACGGTTGATGGAGCCTAGTTGCTCAAGCGGTGCCGTCTGCCACCCCTTCTCATTCTGTACCGGGTTCCCAAACATCTCTAAAAACACGCTCTTGAGCAGGTCATCGAGTTGTTTCAGGTGTTGTTTGCGCCGGGCGATCAACCCTTCCACTTTGCCGAGCAGATGGGCGATACGGATTTGGTCGTCGAGAGATGTGAGTGGGACAGGTATGCGCTCAACGTCTTTCGGGTAGAGGTGAATGCCTTTTACGCAATTCTTTAGACTTTTTCTGCCTGATGGCGACTTCAAATATTGGTTTACATACTTTGGATTAGCCGCTTTGACTCGAACAATGAGCCATTCTCCCGTAGCGATTACGCCATTTAGCTCTGGCGGAACGAAGGCATTTTTGCTACCAACATAGTCAGAGTTGTGGGCAGCATTCAAGATGATGGTGTCGCCGGTTTCAAGTTTTTTCTTGGCGTGCTTTTCGTAAAAAGTTTGGTCAACAAATGATTCGAAGACGCCGCGAAATTGGCCTGCTTCATCAATATCTCTGATTTTCAGAATGGGACGCCCGCTGCTACGTTGCTCGTCCTTTGAAGGTGTTTTGCCATTGAATGCCGTTCCAAACGACTGGATTTCCTGACTCTTCATCCCACCATCCCCTTCAACTCCAGCAACTCTCGCACGATGCCACTTCGCACCTTGGCGAGTTCCGCTTCCTCCACATCGCCCACCTCGGCCTGAATCAACCGATCCAGAATCACGCCCGGCGCGTCGTAATGCACTTCTTCGAACACATCGGTTTTGTAGCGGGAGAGCGCCAGATCGTAGTTGTTTTTCTCATCCGCAATCTCGGTGCGCGGCACCATAAAACATTTGGCCGTGCGGTCAGTGTCAGTGGCCGGGTTGCGGGCGTGGTATTTGGTGATGATGTTTTGCAGATCGCCAAAGCCTTCCTGCTTGCTGCGTTTGTCGTCCAGCGAATAGCCGTCGGCGGCCATTTCGTAGAACCAGACGTTTTCGGTGGCGGGCCGGGTTACTTTGTCTTTTGGCCCCCAGACCTTGGTGAACAGCAGGATGGCGGTGCTGACACCGGCATAGGGTTTGAACACGCCGCTGGGCAGGGTGACCACAGCCTTGAGGTCGCAACGCTCCACCAGCAACTGGCGCAGCGTTCTGAACGCGCCGCCGGAACCGAACAACACGCCTTGCGGCACGATCACGCAGGCGGTGCCACCCTTCTTGAGCAGGCGGTAGATATTCTCGACAAACAGCAGCTCGGTTTTGGTAGTGCCCAATTGCAGGTTTTCGTTGATGTCGCCCTTGTCGATGCTACCGGTAAATGGCGGGTTGGCCATCACGATGTCGTATTCGGACTCCTCGGTGTAGCTCTTGCTGAGGGTGTCCTTGTAGTCGATGTGCGGCTCGTCGATGCCGTGCATCATCAGATTCATAAGTCCCAGACGCACCATGGTGGCGTCGATGTCGTAGCCCCACAGCGAGCTGGCCAGAATGGCCTGGGCTTTCCCGGTGAGCGCGGCGGCAACCGAGGTGCGGATGAAGCCGTCTTCATCGGGCGTGAGGTTTTTGGTACCGGCCTTGATAGCGAGCTGGGTGACGATGTACTGGTAGGCGCCGAGCAGAAAACCGCCGGAACCACAGGCGGGGTCGGCGATCTTGTGGCCCAGTTGCGGCTGCACCAGATCGGCCATCAGTTTGATGATGTGGCGCGGTGTGCGGAACTGGCCGTTCTTGCCAGCGGTAGCAATCTCGGACAGCAGCATTTCATAGACATCGCCCTGAATGTCCTGAAAGGCTTGGCCTTTTTCGCGCGAGTCCTTCTCCATCACCTCGAAGATGTCGTCAATGGTCTTCACCGCCTCTACCAGCAGGGCTGGCTTGGGGATGATGAACACGGCGTTTTTCATGTGGTGGGTGAAGTTGGACTCGGCGCCGTTCAAGTCTTTGAGGAAGGGAAATACCCTGCCCTGCACGTGCTGCAGCATCTCTTCGGCCTGCATGCGCTTGAATTCGCTCCAGCGTAGCGTGCGCTTGTCGATGGCGAATTTTTCTGGCTCCTGCTGGCTGCGGTATTCGGGCGGAATCCAGCTGCCAACGAACTTGGAGGTGTAGTTCTCGCCGGTCCATTCGGCATCAGCCTGGCGCTTTTGGTCCAGCTCATCGAGCCGTTTCATGAATAGCAGGTAGGTGATCTGCTCAATGGCGGTGAGTGGGTTGCTGATGCCGCCGCTCCAGAATTTGTTCCAGAGTAGGTCGATCTTGTTTTTGAGTTCGGGGTTGTTCTGTAGCATGGGGTGCCCTGTCTTTTAGGCCGCCAACCGTTCGGTCAGTTGCAGGATTTCATTGATTTCGGCGGGGCTGAACACGCCACGGATGCCTTGCGGGTGGATGACCGTGAAGGGGGTGTTGATCAGGTCTTTCTTCTCCACTTTTTCGCGCTCGATGATGAAGTTCTTCAACAGGTTGAGGAACTCCATTTGTCGGCTGCTGAGTGTGGTGTGGGCGCGGATGAACTGGTCGAAAGCAGCGCTGACTTCATCTGGAAAGCTCTTCAGCACTTCCAGCCCCAAGATGTGACGGATGAACTGGATGAGGCGCGCCTTGCGGTTTTTGTAAACCTGGCGCAGCAGGGCTTCGGTGATGTGAGGGTGCTCTTCGTGCAACAGTTCGGCCAGCTCGTTGGCCTCCATTGCGCTGACCGCCTCGCCGTTCTTGATTTTCTGCAGCACCGGATTGTGTTCGGTGAGTTCGGCAATCAATGTCTCGACCATTTCGCGGTAGCGGGTGATGCTGGCCGCCTCGTGCTGCGGGCCAAATTCCACCTGTTCCTTCTTGTGCAGTTCATCGACCAGATCGAGGTGGGTTTGCTCCTGGCCGGTGCTGTGCTCGCGGAACTTCATCAACGGGCCGAGCTTGGCAACCATGTCATCGAAGGCGTCTTCATTGGCTTTGGCCCAGTAGTGGCTGGTTTGCGTGGTGCGGATCAGAGCCTCTTCTTGCTTCACGAAACTGACCGAGAGCGGCAGTTCGCTGATCTGTTCGACGATGCCCTCCTTGAGGGTTTCGGCTTGCTCCTTGTCTGCGTTCAATACGGCCAGGGAATATTCGAGCAGGTCGCGCTCGAAACGCATGGCCTTGAAGTCGGTCTCGGAAATGGTACGAAACAGCGGTTTAATTTCGGCACGCAGAAACTCCAGCCGGTCATGGCTGAGGCTGATCCAGAAATTTTCTTCTTCCAGTCGCGCCAGCGCGGCGGCAGCTTCCTTGATCACCACCGATTCCTTGGGTAGCGCAGCAATCTGCAAGCGGAGCTTGGCGGTTTCCCGACTGGCAATGTCGGCATGACCGCTGTCGTTGGCCTTCTCGATTTTGTCCAAGCGCAGGCCGACCAGCCGCACAGGCAGCGGCAATTGGACTTTCAGCTCCTTACCCTTGGGGTTGAGTTTGAAGTATTCGAAGTTGTCCCAGCAGTCGAGGATCAGGAACACGTCTTTCTCAAGGCACCAGGGCTTGGGTTTGCTGGCTTCCAACAAGCGCGTGCCGCGTCCGACCATCTGCCAGAACTTGGTATAGGAATAGACCGGCTTGGCGAATACGAGATTAACGATCTCGCGCACGTCGATGCCGGTGTCGAGCATGTCTACGCTGATGGCGATGCGCGGCATGTCGTTGTTGGTGAACTGATCGAGCAGGCCGCCTTTGCCGTAGACACGCGGATCATCCGACACCAGCACCTTGGCCAGTTCACCGTGGTATTGCGGGTAGAGCTTGTCGAAGATTTCTTCCATGCGCCGGGCGTGGGCCTTGGTGGCGCAGAAGAAGATAGTCTTGCCCGGAAGCACGCCGTTGGTGTCTTTGATGGATTCCTCCATGAACTCACGGACGATCAGGGTGTTGGTGCCCTTGTTGATCACCTGCTTTTCAAGCTGGGTACCCTCAAAGTTGATGTCTTCAACCTCCCTGCCCTGCAGGATCAGCTTTTTCTGGTCTTCCAGCGAGATGGTGCGCTTGCTGATGCCATCCATCTGAAACTTGGTCTGAACCTTCATGACCTGGAAGTTGCAGAGGTAAGGTGGATTGTTGTTGACGGCTTCTTCGTAGGTGTAGGCAAAGGTCGGCAGACCGTCTTCGCAATGGAAGAGCTGGAAGGTGTTGTGGTCGATGATGTCGGTCGGCGTAGCCGTCAGCCCCAGTGTGATAGCCTTGAAGTAATCGAGCACTTCACCAAAGGTGTTGTAGATCGAGCGATGGCTTTCATCGACCACGACGAAATCGAAGAAGTGCGGCGACAGGTGCTGCACCTCATCCCGGATGATGTTGAGCATCGTTGGGTAGATGGCGACATACACGCGGCGATCCGTGGCAATCAGCTTTTCACCCTCATTGGGCCAGCGCGGCTCATTGGGCATGTACTCCTTGAAGGCTGTCAATGCCTGCTCCCGCAGTGCAATGCGGTCGACCAGAAACAGCACCTTCTCGGCATGACCCGCGCGCATCAGTGCATCGACCATGGCAATGCAGGTGCGCGTCTTGCCGGCGCCGGTGGCCATCACCAGTAGAAAATCGCGTTTTTTCTGTTCGATGCCTTCGAGCACCGAGCGAATGGCGCGAATCTGGTAACCACGACCGGCAATCGAGGTGTTGATGAACTCTTGCGTCAGCGGCTTGCGATTGCGACGGATATAGGCGAAACGTTCCAGATCGTCGCGTGTGGGGAACCCGACCACTTTGCGCGGCGGAGCGTTTTCCATATCCCAGAAATAGATTTCATGGCCGTTGGTATAGAAGCAAAACGGCAGTTCACCCCCCAACTGTTTCTGGATGTTGTAACAGTACTGCTTGGCCTGCTCACGGCCAATAGCGGCATCACGGCTGGATTTCTTGGCTTCGACCACCGCCAGCGGCTTGCGGTCCTTTCCTAGCAGAACATAGTCGCTGAATTGGTGGCCCCCATATGGGGTATGAGGTTCGGCCACGCCCTCGTGCAAAGCGGTAAGGATGTCAAATTCTTCAACAACCTGTGTAGGGTCTTTGACATTCCAACCAGCCTGAGCGAGTTGGTGGTCAATCAGCTCCGACCGCGTTTGTGCCTCACTTTTTGTCATGAGTTACTGTCCTCCCAGTCGGCTGCGCGGCGCGTGTGGCTGCGTTAACCGAACAGCGCCCTGGTGCGCTGAACATCATGCGCGTCAAAGTGCGATTCACGCTTCATGAAATCCATGTGTCAAACTTATCTTGCGTATCCTTGCACCGCCGGGGGGAAAAAGCTTTAAAACGCTGTTGCCTTAGCGCACCGCGCGCTTTTTGGCATCGCGTGGCACAAACACCTTGCCCGCATTACCGGGTTTGACAGACAGTGGTTTACCTGCGAGTGGTCGGCTGCGCCCGGCAAAATCCCCTGCATGCACCGGCGCTGCGGAACGCGCAGCAGCGAAACGGTCATTGAAACCACCCTTGCGGGCATAGCTGAAGCCATCGGCATCACCACCAGCACGTGCGCCAAATTCTCGCTGTTCACGATGGTCACGATGATCACGATGGTCACGGTTGAATGCACTATCCTTATGATAGCTGCCTGCGCTTGCTGCATAGGCGCTTTCTGGTCTTTTCCCACCAAAACCAGCGCCAGGGCGTGTGCTGCCGCCACCGCCAGCGCGACCACCGCTGCCACGTTCGGCAAAATGGCTGCCACGCCCGCCAAAGCTGGCTCCGGTGCCGGGACGTGCCTCCGGGAAGCGGTGCTGGGGCTCCAGTCCGGGAATGGTTTCGGAGCGGAAATGCTGGCGGGTATAGGCTTCGATATCGAAAATCTTGCGCCTGTCGCGCACTTCGGCAAAGGTCACGGCCAAGCCATCACGTCCGGCGCGGCCCGTGCGGCCAATGCGGTGCGTGTAGTCCTCGGACTTCATGGGCAGACCATAGTTGAACACATGGGTGATGGTGGGCACGTCAATGCCGCGCGCGGCCACATCGGTGGCGACCAGGATTTGCACCTGGCCCTGGCGCAGCGCCTGCAAGCGCCGGTTGCGCAGCCCCTGGCTCAGGGCGCCGTGCAAGGCCACGGCGTCAAAACCGGCTTGCTGCAAGTCCCCGGCCAAGCCATCGCACTCGATCTGCGTGCTGGCAAAGACGATGGCCTGGTTGATGGTCGAATCGCGCAGCCAATGGTCCAGCAATTTGCGTTTGTGGTGCGGGTTGTCGGCCCAGAACAGCACCTGCTTGATATTCACGTGCTTTTCCTGGGGGTTGTCGATGGTCACGCGCTGCGGCTCGCGCATCACGCGCGCGGCCAGTTGCTGGATGCGCGGCGCAAAGGTCGCGCTGAACATCATGGTTTGCTTGCGGGCGATGGTGATCTGGTTGATTTCAGCCAGGTCGTCGGCAAAACCGAGGTCGAGCATACGGTCGGCTTCGTCCACTACCAGAAACTGCACCTGGTCAAGCTTGACCTGCAAGGAGCGGTGCAGATCCAGCAAACGCCCCGGTGTTGCGACCACGAGGTTGGCATTTTGCAGCTTGGCAATCTGCAACTGGTACGGCATGCCGCCCACGATATTGGCGATGCGCAGGCCCCGGCAGTGGCGCACCAGATCAATGGCGTCGTTGGCGACCTGCTGCGCCAGCTCGCGCGTCGGACACACCACCAGTGCACCAGGCGATGGCGCCTTGAAGTTGCGCTGGTTGGTCGGATCCTTGCGTTTGGCGCGCTTGGGTGGGGCTTCGCCCTTGGCAAGGGCCTCAGCGACGCGGCGATCAAATTCGGCGCGCTCTTGCGCCAGGGCCTGCTCTTGCTGTTGCAACAGGGTGTGCAACACGGGCAAGAGGAATGCGGCGGTCTTGCCGCTGCCTGTCTGGCTGGACACCATCAGGTCAATGTACTGGCTGGCGGCTTGACCATCGTCTTGTGTGGGCAGCGCCAAGGGAATGGTTTTGGCCTGCACCACTGTCGGCTGGGTATAACCCAGATCGCGCACGGCGTGAATCAGCTCAAGGGCCAGGCCCATTTGCACAAAGCCGTTGGCAAGCTGCAAGGCAGGCGCGGGCTCGGGAGAGGAAGAAGAGGAAATGGTAGGGGTATCAACAGGCACTGCTGCGCCCGTCGTGCTTAAAACGTCGGTCATGGTAATCTCACATGCGAGCGTCGCAGACTTTTGTTGCGACTTCCGCCAATGGTTAAAAAACATCAACCATCAAACGGAAGCGGCGTTGATTGCAAACAACGCCTTGGACCCAGAATGTGAAGAGGCCCGATGAATGAAGGGAGATGCACAAGACGCTCCGCTTTCAATCGCAGCGCGGGGCGCAATTATGCCACGCCTTTGAATTTCTACCTGATGAATTGCTCCAGAGGCTATCAGGCCAGATCAGGGAACTGAAATAGTAAGTGGTATTATGAAAACCGTTTTTTCAGCCCGAACGCCACATGGAGCATCGATTGACTTCATTGCCACCCGTTCCATCCACGACGTCCACCGCTTCAACCACTACGCCCTTTGTATCCCGTCTGGTGTTCGGGGTCATCGTATTGAATGTCCTTGTCTGGCTTTTTGCGCTACTGTCCATCCAGTCGAGTTACGAAAACCACGCAGCGCGCGCGCGTGCCGGGACCGAAAATCTGTCTTTGGTACTGGAGCGTGACATCAGCGGCATTTTTGCCCAGATCGACCTTGCGCTGGACCATCTGACCCGGTCTTATGCGGAGTTGCGGCAATCGAAACGCTTTGACAGCAAGGCATGGGATAAAAAACTGAAGCAGGAACGCAGTGTCCTGCCTGTTCTGAGTGGCTTGCGTGGCGTGGATGCCAATGGAAAAATCTTGTACGGCATGTCGCCGGGAGAGCCTGTCGGGGCGGATGTATCGGATCGGGAATATTTTGTCGTTCATCGCACACAACCCGGAAACGCACTGCGATTTTCGCAGCCAGTCCTCGCACGCGTGAGCCAGACCTGGTCCATCATCATTTCGCGCCGTTTGCAAAGCGACAATGGCGCTTTTGAAGGCATTGTTGCTGCGTCGATCCCGTTGCGCTGGTTCGAAGAGCGTTTTTCTTCCCTGAAACTGGGAAAAAACGGCTCCATCGGTTTTCGCGACCTGGATTTGCGCCTGATCGCGCACGCTCCCAGGTTGGAAGGCGGTCAGATCGGGTCGACCAAAGTTGCCGATGATTTTCATGCAGCCTTGCGTGTCAACCCGGACAGGGGCAACCACTTATCCGGAACAACCAGCACTGGCGGCGTGCGTCGCCTGCATAGCTACCGCCGTTTGGAAAAATACCCCTTTTACATCAATGTGGGCATGGCCGAAGACGATTATCTGACCGAGTGGCGCAATGAAATGCACAAGGTTCTCGGCTTGTCCTGCGTCTTCATGGCGATGACCGTGTTATTCGCCTGGGTGTTGCGCCGTGCATGGTTACGCCAGCAATGGGCCGCCCAGCGCCTGCAAAGCAGTGAAAAGGACTTTCGCTCGCTGGCACAGGCCGTGCCTTATGGAATCATTCTGCTGAATGACGATGGTACCCTGGGCTATATAAATCCCGCCGTGACGCGCATATTGGGGTATGTGCAGGAGGATATTCCCGATATTGCGCATTGGTGGCGCCTAGCCTATCCCGATGGAAAATACCGGCAGGAGGCCATGCAGGCATGGCAGGAGCTGGTGGTGCAGCCATCGCACCCGCAGTCGGTGGAACGTGTCTTCTGGGTTGCGCGGCGCGACGGTATGCAACGTGAAATCCGGTTCCTGGTGGAACCACTGGAAGACCGCCGCTTTGCTGTCACGCTGGAAGACATCACCGAGCGCCACGCAGCGGAGCAGGAAATTCGCAACCTCGCCTTTTTCGATCCCCTGACCGGACTGCCCAATCGCCGCCAGCTTTTTGACCGGCTGCAACAAACCGTGCGCGACAGCGAAAACCCAGAGATGTACCACGCCCTGTTGTTCCTCGATCTGGACCGTTTCAAAAATCTCAACGACAGCAAAGGGCACGATGTGGGTGACCGTTTGCTGATTGACACTGCGCAGCGTTTGCGCAGTTGCATGCGCGAAGGCGATACCGTGTCGCGCCTGGGCGGGGACGAATTCGTCGTGCTGCTGAGGCACATTGGTGCCAACGCCGAGGAAGCGAGAATATCCGCCCACCTCTTTGCCGAAAATGTGATCACCCGTTTAAGCGAAACCTACAAGCTCGACAATGAGATTTACCAGGGCACGGCAAGCATAGGCATTCGTCTGTTCAGCGGTGGGCACATTTCGGTCGAGGAGGTGTTCAAGCACGCCGATCTGGCGATGTACCATGCCAAGGCCTCGGGACGCAACGCCATACGTTTTTTTGACCCGAAAATGCAAGCCAACGTCAGTGCGCGTCTGGCCCTGGAACACGCACTGCACCAGGCCATCAGCGAGCAGGAGTTTGTCCTGTATTACCAGCCGCAGGTCGATATGCATGGTGTGTGCGTCGGGGTCGAAGCCTTGATTCGCTGGCAAAGTCCCTCACGCGGCATGGTATCCCCACTGGAATTCATCCCGGTTGCGGAAGAATCGGGCCTGATCGTTCCTATTGGCAATTGGGTACTGGCGCAGGCGTGCAAACGCCTCAAGGAGTGGCGCGAGGAGCCGTTCATGCAGCACCTGAGCATTGCAGTGAACGTCAGCGCACGCCAGTTTCATCAAGTGGATTTTGTCACCCGCATTTACCAGCTGCTCGAATTGCATCGGGTTCCTGCGGGACGGCTCAAGCTGGAAATCACCGAAAGCATGCTCGTGGACGATATCGAGGGCACCATCGACACCATGTCGCGCCTGCGTGCGTTTGGCGTATTGTTTTCATTGGACGATTTTGGTACCGGGTACTCATCCCTGTCATATCTCAAACGCCTGCCGCTGGACCAGCTGAAAATCGACAAATCCTTCGTACATGACATCACGGTGGACCAGAACGATGCGGCAATTTGCCGCGCCATCACCGTGCTTGGGCGCAGCCTGGGCTTGGGCATCGTGGCAGAGGGGGTCGAGACTACCGAACAATGGGATTTTCTCAAGGCGGAATCCTGCGGCTTCGCGCAAGGCTACCTTTTCGCCAAGCCCATGCCAAAAGACGTGCTGCTGGACTGGATGCGGCAACAGACACAGCAGACGTAAAACCCTATTTCCTGGCTTTGCCGCGACGCAGCGATTTACCCTGTGTTGCCTGGTTCACCTGATGTATCTGATCCAGCCACAGCAAGGCCTCCATGTGTAACAGGAAGCGCCGCAGGTACTCCGGGGACAGGGACTGCATCAGTTTCAGACAGCGCAGCACCAGCATGTGCGAATTCAGGGGACCGGCATTCGCGGGGCCGCACGCCAATGCCTTTCTGACCTGATTGTCAGCCGTGATCCTGGCCCACACCACACGAAAATGGCGCACGCTGCGCATCTCGGACGCACTATCCGGACCATCCATGCCATCCATGTCATATGCCTGGAGCGTGGCACTGCTATTTTTCCCGGAATGGTGGGCAATGTACTGGTTGAGCTGCGCCAGGGGCGACGGCACGGAATCATTCATGTGGTTTGGCCTGGCTGGGTGCCTTGGGGACAGGTGCCATCTCCACCCGGCGGTTCTGGGCACGGCCTTTTTCGTCGGTGTTGGGCGCCACGGGTTGTTCGGCGCCAAAGGCTGCGGCAAAAACCTGGGAGGATGGCATACCGTCTTCGATCAAGGCCCTTGTGACCGTCAGTGCGCGTTGTGCGGACAGCTCCAGGTTGTCGGCAAAGCGCTGGTTGCCACCCCGTATCAGCTTGTCGTCCGTAAAACCGCTGACCATCAGCATTTCGTTGCGCTCGCCCAGGTACACGCGCAATGGCGGTACCAGGCTTTTCAAAAGCTGTCGGCCATCCAGGCGCAGCTGGTCCGATCCCAGGTCAAAGAGCACGCTGCCGCTGATGCCGATGCGCCCGTTGACGACCGTGACACGGCCACTGGCCATGGGGATTGCCAGGGCTTTTTCCAGAGCCATGCGCCGCTGCTCTTCGATCTGGCGTTGTTCCACTGCTTCCTTCAAGCTGGCAACCAGGTCCATCTGCACCACCAGAACGCCCACCAGAATCAGGACAAATGCGCCGAGCAAACCGGCCATCAGGTCGCCAAAAACGGCCCAGACCGGCGCGGTCTGCCCCATCGTGTCGTCTGGATCATCCAGGCTGTCCACCCCCATCATCGGCTGCCACCATCCACCACCACGGTCTGCCTGCCGTGCAACTGGCGCCAGTCTTCCAGCATGCCTTGCTGGGAGCTGATGCTCAGATCAATCACTTCGCGCGCCTGCGCCACGTAGTAGGCCAGTTGCTCGTCGCTGCGCGCCATGGACTGTCCCAGCGCGCCTTCGATACGTTGCAGACTGCCTATGAGCTTTTCGTTGCTGGTATGAAACAACTGTACCCCATGGCCAAATGCTTCGCCCAGGCCCGCCAGCTCCGCCGCACTGCTGGCCACGTGCGTCGCCATGTCGGCGACTTGGTGGGTCTGTACGCCCAGGGTATCCGTGAATTGTCTGGCCGCCTGGTCCATCGTCTGCAGTAGTGTTCCGATTTTGGACAACAAGGCGGCACGTTCGTCCAGTGCCGCGTTGTTGCGCTCGGCCAGGTGCTGCATTTCCTGGCGCAGCTCTGCGAGCACGCCGGCTGCGGCCTGCGGCACATCATGGGCGGTTTGTAAGAGGCGCGTCAGGGGCATTTCCAGCGAGGCCCCCAGCTTGGTCAGATGTTCGGCCACCGCCGCCTGCAATTGCTCCAGCCGCTCTACAGCTGCCTTGCCGCGCAGCGCCTCTTCATCCCGCAATGTCTGCAAGGCAGCCGCCCAGGTGTCTGACACCGTGCGCGTGCTGGTCTCAAACCGGGATGACAGGCTCGTCAATTGCGCTTGCGTGGCGTCCAGCAGGCTCTGGTGTGCGCGTTGTGCTTCCTGCGCGATTTCTGCCATGGCCCGCGCAACAAGCGGCTGGATGTTCTCGCTCGCGGCCCGCGCGCTGGCGCCCAGGCTCTCATGGAGCGATTGGCCCACAGACTGGGCGAGTTCGGTATAAGCCACGCGCACATCGCTGTGGAATTGCTGTTGTTGTGACAGCAACTGCTGGTCCAGCTGCTGCGTGCGGCGCTCCAGTCCCTCGATCATGGCCTGCAGCCGGTCCACCATCACTGGCAGGGCTTCTTGCTGCTGGTGCTTGAGCGAGAAAGGCCGCAGCACGGTGACTGTGCAGGTATCGAGCCGGCGCAGCACCTCCATGCGCTCTTGCCGGCTCAGTGCCGACATCAAGCCCAGCATGGCAGACGCCGCAACGCCTGCCACCGAAGTGCCAAACGACAGGCCCAGGCCTTTGATGGGTGCGGCCAATGCCGAGCGGATGGCAAAGAGATCGGCGGAGCCTTCCAGTGCAAATACCGCACCCTTGAAGGTCATGACCATACCCAAAAAGGTACCCAGCATGCCCAGCATGACCAGCAAGCCGACCAGATACGGCGTCAATGCCGGCCCCGGCATGGCCATGCGCTCGCCCTCGATACGCAAGCGCACCGGGTTTTGCAGCGAAGGATGCAGCAGCGCCAGCCACGCGCCAAGTTCCGTTAATGGCTGCGCGATGCTGTTCAGCGCATCTGCCAGCGTAGCGGTAGCGCTACGGAATTGCCACAGTTCATAAGCGCCCAGGAGATACACCGCTGCGATCACGCCAACTACCGCCAATGCCAGCCCACTCGACTCGGTAAAACCCCAAGCTACCCACCCTATCGCCACCAGCCCCATGGCAAAAACGACTGCAACCAGTTTCTTGTTCATCTGTTGATGTATTGATTTGTTTACGCCTTGTGCAGTGCTTCCAGCAAACCCATCACGGGTTGTAAGCGTGTGTCCATTTCAGCTTGCAAAGCCGCCTGAAATTCCTGCCCGAAGGTGTGCGCTTGCTGCGTGCTGCATAAATGATCGAAACGCCGCTCCAGCAACGTCGGCACCGAGGCCATCAGCCTGCGCACGCTCCCCTCCAGCACATGCTCCAGCGTTGCATCCAACACGGCCAACTGCCTCAGTCTGGTGGAAGACTGCGCCAGGACTTGGCGCACCTGGGCACGCAAGGGCGTAATTTTCAGCTCCATCTGGCGCTGGCAATCAAGGTAGCGCTGGCGATAGGTCTCGAAACCATCCACAGTTTCGTCCATCGTGAAGGTTTTAAGCAATGCGCTGCGCAGACTGCACAAGGCTTCGTCCAGCACCGCAACGGTGGCCGCTTGCGGCAGCATCGGCGGCTGTGGAACAAACTTCCTGATCGCGTGCAGGGCACCGTCGAGCCGAACCGCGTCAAAAGCGTTCAGCCATTGGCCCAGGCGCTGGGCAAAATCCTGCCGGGACGCACCACTGTCTTCTACGGGAAACCAATTGCCCAGCAAACGGACCAGTTTCGGGCGACTCACGTAGTTTTCAGGCTTTCAGGCTGCAAGCACGCTGCGGATGGTATTGGCCAGTTCTTCCGCTGCAAACTTGGCAATGTACGCATCCGCGCCGACACTCTTTACGTGCCCTTCGTTGGCAGAGCCCGTCAAGGAGGAATGGATGATGACCGGAATATCCTTGAAACGCGGGTCCTGCTTCATGTTGCGGGTCAGGGTAAAACCATCCATCACCGGCATCTCCAGGTCGGTCAATACCAGGGCCACCTTGTCGCGTATGGTCTTGCCTTCGGCATTGGCCTTGTTGGTGAGGTTTTCCAGCATGTCCCAGGCTTCCTTGCCGGTTTTGGTCATGATAAAGGTCACGCCCATGGCCTTGAGGCCTTGTTCGATCATCATGCGCGCCACAGCCGAGTCGTCTGCCGCCAGCACCACCGAGCCCGGCGGAATCTTGACCGGACCCACTTCCTCTTCGTTTACTTCAGCAGGATGCTCCTTGGGCAGCACGTCACGCAGAATCTGTTCAACGTCCAGCACCTGTGCCAGCCGGGTGTTTTCTGCATTGCCATCCAGCCGGGCGATACTGGTGACCAGGCCACCGCCACTGTTTTCGGCGGAAAGCACATGTTTCCATTCCAGCCGCACGATTTCGTTGACCTCTTCCACCGCGAAGGCCTGGGTGGTGCGGGCAAATTCGGTCACCAGCAAAATCCCCAGGCCCTTGGTCGGGTTGCAGCCTACAACGGCAGGCAGGTTGATCACTGTGATCATCTGTCCCCGGATATTGGCGACTCCCATGACGGACGAGGGCATGTTCACCATGGCGGTGATCTCGGGCATGACCAGGATTTCGCGTACCTTGAACACATTGATGCCAAAGAGTTCGCGCCGACCCGATCCGGGCGCCTCCCCCAGACGAAACAGCAGGAGTTCAAACATGCTGTTGGCTGCAAGATTGGTACGCTCGTCAATGTCGCGCATGGAAGTATTCATGGATTATTTTCCGCAAGAATGAATAAATAATAAGTACCACATGGTAACGTTATCTGGCCTCTTTGGGCCAAAGAACCCATAACTGTAACGGCTGGCGCAAGCGCCCGGCCAATTCTCCGGCTTCGGCCCCCCAGCCAGTAAAGTAATCCGCCCGGACGGCCCCGGTGATGGCACTGCCCGTATCCTGCGCCAGCACCAGCTTTTGCAGGTTGACCTGGGTTCCACTGGACGCCAGCCACACGGGCGTGCCATACGGAATGCTGCCGGGATCGACGGCAATCGAGCGCCCGGACGTCAACGCCACGCCTTGCGCTCCACGCGGGCCTTCGGCTGAATTGCTGCTGATGAGCGGCTCCTCCCGGAAGAACACCACGCGCGGATTGCTCCAGAGCAACTCTTGCTGGCGCTGCGGATTTTGCGCCAGCCAGGCCTTGATTCCCGGCCAGCTGGCATCCTTGACCAGACCCTGGTCCAGCAGCCAGCGTCCCACGCTGCGGTAGGGCTGGTCGTTGGTTGCAGCATATGCCAACCGGACCCAGCGCACGCTGCCATCGGGCTGGAGCATGCGCAAGCGCCCCGAGCCCTGAATCTGCAAAATCAAGGCATCCACCGGATCGGCCAGATACGCGATCACCCGCCCCTGTAACGCTGACTGGGCCTGATGCAGGGTGTCGATTTCCTGGCGCGTGTACCAGGGCTTGCGCTGTGCCAGATTGGCCGGTGGCTGGTACAACGGAACGTTGTAGTTGGCGGTCGGCAGCCGACTGGCATCGAATATCGGTTCAAAATACCCGGTCAATAGCCCGCTGGATTCGCCTTGCCACGATTCGACCCGGTAAGGCTGCAAGCGCTCTTGCATCCAGCGCTGCTGCTCTTCAACACTTCCGATACTCAGCAGCCGCACCTCGTCGCACAGCGCGGTGAAGGGCGGCGTGGGCCGCTCGCAACTTTTCAGCCAGGCATCCCAGGCCTCGAACAGGCTGTCGCTGCTAAACCCTGGCAACTCGGCCCAGGGCGCTGCCACCCAGCGGCTTTTGGCCATGCCGATGCCGCCTGCCACCTCAGTCGGCTGGGATGGCAGGGATGACTGTGCGGGCGCGGTACGCGGGACATCCACCCTGGGACGCGCTACCTGCACCGGCTTGCTGACGCACCCCGCCAGGATGGTGAGCACCAGTAACAGTATCAACGGTATCATGCGAATCATGCTGGGGACTCCGTGGGACAAGCGGGAACAGCTATCAATTTTATATTACATCACATTACATCACGCCATGCTGCAATGCGGGCAACTGGGTACGCCGTTGGGCCAGTGCGGCAGCGTCAAGTTCGACGCACACCAAACCCTGCCCAAAATCCTGTTGCGCCAGAATCTGTCCCCATGGGTCGATCAACAGCGAGTGCCCCCAGGTGCGTCGGCCATAGGGATGCTCGCCACCCTGCGCGGCAGCGGCGACAAACGCCAGATTTTCGATGGCCCGTGCACGCAGCAACACCTCCCAGTGTGCCTGGCCCGTGGTGTGCGTGAAGGCGCTGGGCACCAGCAGCAAGTCAACACCCTGGCGGGCATAGGCGCGGTATAACTCGGGAAAACGCAGGTCATAGCACACGCTCAAACCGATGTGCCAGACATGGCCATCTCCAGCGGGCAGCGCAAAGCGCACGGCTTGGGTTCCGGCCAGCAGTGTACGTGCTTCGTCATGGCTTTCATGGCCGTTGTCGAAGCGAAACAGGTGTATTTTGTCGTAGCGCGCCACGCAGCGGCCTTGCGGGTCGTAGACCAAGCTGCTGTTGTACACCCGATCCGGTACGGGCGCAGCCAGGGGCAATGTGCCCCCCACCAGCCACAATCCGAGTGCACGCGCTGCTTCGGCCAGAAACGCTTGAATGGGACCATTGCCAAAGTCTTCGCGTGCCGCCAGCTTGTCGCCATCGCTGTGCCCCATGAGGCAAAAATATTCCGGCAATACGGCCAGTTCTGCCCCGCAGGCGCTGGCTTGCTCCAGCAGCACACGCGCCTGATGCAGATTGGTCGGCACATCGGGCGTGGACACCATCTGAATAACGGCTACTTTCACTGCATGCCCTCGGGTTTTGCGAAGTTACCCATGTTACGCTTCACCTTGGTCACGCGCGGGTCCACCCAGGAGCCATCGACGACAAACTCCTGGGTCGCGGCTTCTATCAGGGGCTTGCGCAAGATCAATTGCGCCAGAAAAGTGCTCAAGCCGACCATCGGATTGATGGCCGAGGCAACCAGGGAGGCACTGCCAGCGTTGATTTCCGGCACCACCACCACCTTGATATTCTGGGTCTCCCGGGCAATATCGGCCTGGCCCTCCATCAGCACGGCGGCATTGACGCCTTTCATCTGCAAGTTGTTGGTTTTAGCAATTCCCTGTTCGATGGCCACATCCCCGCGTATGAAATCGAAGGAAAAGCCCTGACTGAACACATCACGAAAGTCCAGCGTCAGACGCCGGGGCAAGGCTTGCAGGCTCAAGACGCCCAGCAGTTTGGCAATGCCGGGTTCGGCCTTGAGGAATTGGCCATTTTCCACCAGCACATTGAAATTGCCACCCATGCTGGCATAGTCCAGGGTAATCGGTGACCCCATCCATGCCACCTGCCCTTCGATTTTCCCGCGCCCCTTGCGCAGCACCTCGCGCATGCCAAAACGGTTCAGCAGTTCGCCTGCGTCGTTGATGTCGAGCCTGAAGTTCAGCAGCGTGCGCCGCCGCTCCCGGATGCTGCGCCCCGGCGCAGGCGCGGCGGATGCGCTGACATTCGCCCAGTTGCCACTGGCCGCCAGTACGGCCTCGGGCGTCGTGATATTGAAGCGGTTGAGGCGCCACTCACGCGCGCCGCCGCCTGCTGCTCCTGGCGCCGCACTCAGGTTGATTGCGTCCACCTCCATGCGCCCCAGCTTTTTGCCACGCAACTCGAAATCCTCCACCACCACGTCCAGCGCCGGAATACTGGCGGGCTGTTCATCCAGCAGATTTTCCACGTCCTGGGCGGTGCTCTGCGCAATCGCCAGGCGTGCCAGCCGGGCATACAAACGCCCTGGCGCAGGCCCCGTGGGCTGGCGGTATTCGACGTAGCCATTGAGCTCGGAGGCGTCCAGATTGGCGCGCCACAGCAGCCCCTCGCGCCCGCTGCCGATGAGGACACGGTTGAGCTTGCGCCCGCCAATCGTCAATTCACCCACCCGCAGTGCCAATCGGTTGGGCAGGTATCCCATGGCAAGAGAAGATGCAGCAGCAGGGGTTTCGGAGGCGGAAAGACGCGACACCACATCAGACCAGGCATCCAGGTCCAGACTGGCCACGTTCACATTGGCCGTCACGCCCTCCGTGGGCATGGAGACCGATTCGTCTGCTGCCAGACCCAGGGCCACAGCACCCCGCACCACGCGCGGCTCCGTACCGGACAAATCGCGCACATACACCACGCTGCCCAACCTGCCCGATTGGCCCGATTGCCCGGATTGTCCTGATGCTTGTCCTAGTTCCAGCTGTACTTGGTCCTGCAAGGGCGAAGATGGCGAAGAGCGCACCACGGTGCTTTCCAATCGCAAGGGCATGGTGGCTTCGGCAGTCTTCGCAAAAGGCGCAGGCAGATTCAGCGCCACCCCGGCCAGGTTGCTTGTGACCAGCAGCTCCGGCGTGCCTGCCCGCGAACCCAGAACGGCGGAATACGCGGCCGAACCGCTGGCATATTGGGCCAGGCGGGAGACAAAGCCCAGCTCCTTGGCCTGGCGTATGCCCTCCACCGTGGCAACGCCCTGCAAACGCAAAGTGTTAGAAGTGTTAGCCGAGGGTTTGGCTGCACCTGGACTGCTCCAGCCGCCGTCCATGCGCATATCCCCGCCCAGAGCCCGTGCCTGTCCGTTGGTAATTGAAAACCCGTTTTCAGAAAAAGAAACCGTGCCACGCGCGCGTGCCAGTCGCGGGATGGTGGAAGACAGTTGCAAATCGTTGCCCGCCAGCACAACGGACCCCTGCACGCTGGAGCGCTCCAGCGCCGCCAGGGGAATGCCCAGTTTGAAGCGGTAGTCGGCCTGCCCGGTCGCCGTGGCGTTGGCCAGGGCCTGGCCCGTCAGCGTTGCCAAGGGGGATCGGTTGACCAGGCCCAGCATCTCCGCCAAGGGGCCTTGGGCGCTGGCATTGACGGTCACAGAGGCGTTGCCATACAGGTCATGGATCACGCTGTCAATCTTGTTCAACTGCAACCCGGCAAACCCGGCCACTTTGGAGCGCGCGCCCTTGATCTGCAAACTGGTGTGGTCGATGACCAGCTCTGCATCCAGTCCACTCAATGCCGGCCATGGCGGGTCGTTGTTCGCCTTGTTTGACGCAGGACTGGGGGGAATGGGAGGTACGTAGGCATAGTCCACATCCCGCAAATCGGCTGTCACGCGGAATTCGCCCGATTTGGGCACGGTGTACGGAAAATCCTGCAAAGCACCCTTGACCTTGAACCTGACCTGCGCTGCCGTGCCCGTGCTGATGGAGTCGCGCACATAATCCCGCACTTCTTTGGAGATGGGCAGTGGCAGGTAACGAAACACCCGCCTGGCTTCGGCGCGGCTCAAATTGGCCTGCAAATCCAGCAGCCCCGGCAAAGGCGTGGCCGCATCCGTTTGCCATTTGATCTGTGCCACGCCTTGCAAGTCGGCATTGCCGAAGTGCAGGTCCGAGATAGCCAGGCTGATATCCTGGCCGTCGATTTTCCACTGCACATCGCCACTGAGCTGCTCCAGTGCAATGAGCGGTTCTTCAAATAATCCAGGCGCATCGACATGGCCCTGGCGTACGGCGATGCGCGCCCGACCACCTTGCTGGGTGAAATCAAAATCAATATCGGCACCCGCAAAACCGGGCCGGGTTCCCTGTTCTTGCGTTTGCGCTGCCAGTTCCAGCCCGACCGCCCGGCCCTTGACCGCGAAACTGGACAATTCCTTGCTGCTGCCTTGCCAACTGCCCTGGAAACGCTCGATCAAGCCTTTGGGGGCGAGCTGCTGCACATGGGCCTGCACCGCTTCATCCAGGGGCAAACGGCTGGCAATCCGGGCCAAGGCCGCCAGATCCAGACGATCCGCCACCAATTCACCCGATGCCGCTTTGCGCGCATCGCCCGAAAACAAGGCCACACGCACATTGCCTCCTGGCCAATGCAATCCGTCCTCCGTGTCGAATTGCAGCGCCTGCGTGGAAAACTCCAGGCCATCGGCCAGTACCTTGAGCCCCAGACGCCCACTTACCTGTGACAGGCCCAATGCCTCCAGCTCCGGCTTGACCATGACCTGCACCCGGTTCAGCGCCACATCGGCGGTGGCACCCGTGAAGGCCCCCTGGCGCACATCGGCCCAGACCCGTAGCGCACCCACGCCCTGTTCCACATCAACCCCCAGGTCGGCATAGTGGCGCACGTGGGACAGATCGGTCTGCGGCAGATCGGCAAACAAGACGCCATCCCACTCGCGCCAGGCGCCCGCGTGCAGGGACAGCAGACGTTGCTTGAAAATGCCCGATACGCTCAGACGCTGACCCCATTCAGGTGGCGGATTGGCCTGAAGGCGCATGGCGTGGCCGCGTTGCTGGTTGCGCAACACCCAATCAACGCCGGTGAGGGTGAGCGCTGGGGCAGCGCGCAACTCGTCGGTCCAGATCACCGTTCCATTGCGCATCGCCAGTTCCGGCTGGGAAAATACCCAGTCCGCCCCGGCGCTGCTCCCCTTGTCATCCTTGGGCAATGCAACACCGGCAACCCATATCTGGCCATCGGGCGCACGCCGCACATTCAATACCGGGCCGTCAATCGTCAACTGTTCCAGCCCCAGGACCAATAGCGAACGGGCCGACAGGGCTACCACGATGCGCGGCAATGTCAGCACTTCGCGCCCCTGGGCATCGAACAAACGGACCTGGCTGAGTTCAAACGATGGAATCACGCCATTGGACGTGGCGACGATATCGCCGATCTGCACCGAAACCCCCAGCATGCGTGAGGCCTGCTCCTGCAACAACGGGCGAAATTCTGCTATTCGCGGCACAATGATGAAATGCAGTGCGCCCCAGACCGTCAACAACACGATCCAGGCCGCAGCCAATAACGACAGGCTGGCGCGCGCTGTAAACGCAGCCACCTTGAGCCATCGAGGGGGGGTTGATACCACTTTAGCTACCGCCATCCATCGTCATTGATCGTCATTGAATCACCATGCCAGGAATTATGACCCGCAAAGGCCCCCCCAATGTGTCGCAAGGCTCACGTTTTAGCCAACGTATCCGGCGCCGCTATGCCGAGCAACTGCATCTTCTGCCAACAGGAACCCCCCATCGTGACGCCATGCAAACGCTGTTTACACAGCTGCGCGCGGGCGGTGCGGATGTATCCGCTGCCTTGCGCATGGTGCGCCAACTGGTCCTGGAGCGTCTGGTCGTGCTGGATTGCGAGGAAGGCGCCAATCTGAGGGCCATCACAGGAGCCATGACCGAACTGGCCGAATTTTCCCTGCATATTGCCTGCCAGGAGAGCGCCAGGCAACTCGATGCCCTGCACGGCGCCCCCTTGAATGGCCAAGGCACACGTGCAGAACTGTACATCATCGGCATGGGCAAGCTCGGCGCACGTGAACTGAATGTATCGAGCGATATTGATCTGATCTATGTCTATGACCAGGACGGAGAAACCGCCGGTGCTGCTGGTGCTGTCGATGGCCGGGGCCGTATCTCCAACCAGGAATACTTTGGCAAGATGGTGCGTGCCATGTATTCCCTGATCGGTGAAACCACCGAACACGGTTTTGTGTTCCGGGTTGATCTGGCGCTGCGTCCCAATGGCAACTCCGGGCCGGCAGCGGTGTCTTTGGGGGCTTTGGAAGAATATTTTCATGTGCAAGGGCGCGAGTGGGAGCGCTTTGCCTGGCTCAAAGGCCGCGTTGTTGCCACGACACAAACCACAACCGGGTCATCCTTTCTGAGAAACCTGCGCGCAGTGGTCACGGCCTTTGTGTTTCGGCGTTACCTCGATTACAACGTGTTTGACGGCTTGCGCGCACTGCACCGCCAGATTCGTGACCATGCAAACCGGCGCAGTGCGGGCAAACCAGAGCGTGGCAACGATGTCAAACTCTCGCGCGGTGGCATTCGTGAAATCGAGTTCATCGTGCAATTACTCCAGGTCGTGCGTGGTGGCCAGTTCCCGGAATTGCGCACCCGGCCCACGCTCAACGCCCTCAAGCGCCTCACACACGCCGGCTTGATGCCACAAGCCAGCGCCGACGCGCTAGCCAATGCCTACGTCTTTTTGCGCCAGGTCGAACACCGCATCCAGTACCTCGATGACCAGCAAACCCATGTCCTGCCCACGTCCGACGCCGACCTCGACTGGATTGCCCATACCCTCGGATTGGCGAATGGTTGTGCCCTCCTACGCGCGCTCGATGCCCACCGCGAACTTGTCGCCCAGGAATTCGATGCCCTTCTGGGTGGCGAACGGTACACATGCAGGGCTTGCAACCAACAGGCTGCCACACAAGACCCTGCTGACCTGGACGGACTGATCAATCAACTCAGTGGCCGCTTTCAGGAGCGCGTGGCGCTTTGGCGCACACATCCGCGCGTGCTGGCCCTGCGTGAAGCTTCGCGTACACGGCTTATTCGCCTGGTACTGCGCACGGCGCAATGGCTTGCCGAAGGCAAGGTCAACGAGGAAGCCGCCGTACGGATTGCTGACTGGATCGAGGCCTTGCTGCGGCGTGAAAGCTATCTGGCCCTGTTGCTGGAACGCCCCAGCGTGCACCAGCGCCTGTTGCACATGCTGGGAGCCGCGCGTTGGCCGGCACGCTACCTGCTCAAACACCCAGGGGTGATCGACGAACTGGCCAGCGACGCCTTGTTCACCGAGCGTTTCAATGCCGGTGAATTTGAACAAGAACTGGAGCAGCGCCGTGCCGCACTGCAAGCCAGTGGCGAAGACGATGACGAAACGCTGCTGAATCTGCTGCGCCGTGCGCACCATGCCGAGGTATTTCGCACCCTGGCACGCGACGTCGAGGGTCGGTTGAGCGTCGAAGCAGTCGCCGATGACCTCAGCGCCCTGGCCGATGCGGTGTTGCGTGTCACCACGCGCTGGTGCTGGGAGCGGCTCAAGAACCGCCACTGCGCCGAACACCACTTTGGCATCATTGCCTACGGAAAGCTCGGTGGCAAGGAGCTGGGCTACGGCAGCGACCTGGACATCGTTTTTGTCTACCAGGACGAAGACGAACGTGCCTGGGAGGTCTACGGCGCGCTGGTGCGCAAACTCATCAACTGGTTGACCGTCAAAACCGGCGAAGGCGATCTCTATGAAATAGATACTGCGCTGCGCCCCAATGGCAATGCGGGCATGCTGGTGACCAGTTTCACTGCCTATGCCAACTACCAGCAGCAGCGCGGCAGCAATACGGCCTGGACCTGGGAACACCAGGCCATGACCCGTGCGCGCTGTGTGCTGGGCGACGCAAAGCTGCAATCCGGCTTTGACAAGGTGCGCTCAACGGTCATCGAAACCGAACGCGACAACCACAATTTGCGCCAGGAAATCATTGCCATGCGCGCCAGGGTGCGCGCCAGCCATTCCGTACACGGCGAACATTTCGACGTCAAACACAGCCCCGGCGGCATGGTGGACATTGAATTCGCCGTGCAATTCCTCGTCCTGTCACAGGGTTACCTCCACCCGGAACTCCTGGCCAATGTGGGCAATATCGCCTTGCTGCAGCGCGCCCAGGCTTGCGGTCTGTTGCCGGACAATACCGGGGAAAACGCCGCGCACGCCTACCGCTCCTTGCGCCAGATCCAGCACCGCGCCCGACTCAACGAAGAGCCCACCCAGATCAGCCCCTCGACCGTGGAAAACGAACGTGCAGCTGGACTGGCGCTATGGGCTGCGGTATTTGGGCCAGAAGCCTTTGCGGGTTGTTTGCCGCCGCCCGTTAAATCCTTGGGTGTGGCGGAAATGAACGCCATCATTGCCAAGGGCTGGGCGGGGCAAGAATGAACAGCAATTCCAAATTTGTAACATGTTGTTCCTGAACAATATTTTTAAAAGGAATTCGAATGGACGAGTGTGTCGCGCCGCCTAAAGAAAAGCCCATGGAGATCGAAGTGCTGATCGGGCAAGTTCGAGAGGCATTGGGTG
>JAYRRD010000018.1:0-27101 GCA_041910275.1 Rhodoferax sp. | reverse complement strand
CTCGGTGCGGGTGTCGCATACGCCGGGCAGCAGCTGTTCGATGCGCCGCGCCAGCATGCGGCAGCGTGCGCGCGCCACGGGGGACGCCAGCGTCAGATCGTAATCCCCCACTTCGATGGTGCCGGCCACGCGCAGCGTATCGCCCAGGCGGCTGATGGCGATTTTTTTCTCGTCGTCAATGCTGGAGACCATGGGGGCCAATTCCGGGCGCAGGATGGGGAACGTGGCGCTGTAGCCCTTGCCGGGGTAAATGGGTAAATCCACGCCCACGGTGCGCAGCAGCGGCGCGCTGTCTGCACCACAGGCCACGACCACATGGTCGGCTTGCAGATGCTGCGGTGTATCGGGGTCAAATCGGTTGCAAAAGCCCGTGGGACGTGCGCGTACAGCTACTTGATAGATAGCACCTGCGGCCACTTCCAGGCGCTCTATCGCGTGGTTGTACAAAAAGTGCGCGCCCCGCGCGGCGCAGCGTCGGGCCAGATGCTGGGTAAACAGGTGGGCGTTGCCCGACTCATCGTTGGGGGCGTAGGTGCCGCCGACGATGTGGTGGGCAAAAGAGACCAGCGCCGGTTCGATGCGCAGCAACTCGGCGGTGCTGATGACCTCGCGCGCGACTCCATGGCGGCGCATCAGCGCGGTCGCAACGCCCGCAGCGTCCAGCGCTTGTTGGTCGGTGTAGAAGTGGACAATACCGCGCTCCAGGCGCTCGAAGGCGATGCCGGTGGCGGCCAGCACGTCCTTGAGCGCGGCGTGGCTGTAGGCGCCCAGCGCCACGATCTGCGCCACATTGCGCGCAAAGGCCTGGTCGTTGCAGTTGGCCAGGAATTGCAGGCTCCAGCGCCACTGCTGCCAGCCATCGCCCAGGGGCAGGCGCGGGCGAAACAGCAAGGGTGCTTCCTTGCTGAATAGCCATTGCAGCGCCTTGCGCGGCGCCGTGCGGTTGGCCCAGGGCTCGCAGTGGCTCACCGAGATTTGCCCCGCATTGGCAAAGCTGGTTTCCATGGCGGCGTCGGGCTGGCGGTCCACCACCGTGACTTCGTGGCCGCGCTCGAGCAAATGCCACGCGGTGCTGATGCCGATGATGCCGGCGCCTAGAACAAGGATTTTCATGTTGTTGGTGTCCGTCGGGGAATATCCTGCATGTGCGGTGTCGTTGCACCCAGCGCGGCGAGGCGCTTGGCCCCTTGCACACGTACAAAGGTCTTGATGGCCTCGCGGAACAAGTCTGCCTTGTCCATGGCTGGGTCAGCCACTTCCAGTGCTCTCTCGTACAGGGCGTCGTCAATGCTTACGGTCGTTCGCATGGGCTTGGGTTGTCATCCATAGTGGTGCACATAGTACGTCGAAATACGTCGAAATGGATGTTTGCCCCAGTCAACAGACTGGTCTTTGGCCATCCGTACCGGATAGCGGTGATTGGAGGGAAAATACCTGGGTTAGCGCCTTTCGACAGCAATCATTAAAAGTGGATTCCTACAAATCGTTTGCAGCTGACCAGACTGAATTTTTGTCAGTCATTTGATACCACGTCCTGAATCGTTTTCTGTAGGTCTCAAATGGTTCAATAAGTGTTTCCCTGGGGTCTTCACTCATGGCATAGGCCATTCCCTCAACGAACCATGAGGGTTTGAACAACAGGCGAATCACACCTATTTGCTCGCATTGAAGGACGTGAATCATTTCGTGCCGAACGTAATACGCTTTCCATGCTTTCGGCCCGATAACTGTTCCAAAACGAGCTACCGTGACAGCCGAGCGCGCATTCAGACCGAACAACTCCGCACAGGTAACGGTGGAACAGAAAATAACTTTGGGAATTTCTCTGAGTGGCGTCAGTGTAGACGCGACAAATGCCACACCCTCCGCGTGCAGGGCGGTTGCTTCTTGAAACTTGGCCATGTCGTCCACACAGACACTTTCCAGTGGACAAATAATGCCGACAAGTTCAGGTGCAACAACCCGGACAGGCTTCACGATGAACCATGAGGTAAACGGAACAATGACAAGGAAGAGCGTGACCAGCCGTTTGAAAGAAGGCAGTTTCATTGACCGGATTCTTCCGAGCATGACTTGGGCATGATTGTCTTGGTAAATAGCTATCCACGCATATCCTGCAAGGGATAGCGGCTCATTTTGGCAAAAACAACAGCCAGACCACCAGCAGCACGTTGAAGACCAGGCTCAGGCCCAGCGCCAGTTTCCAGGCGGCGGTGGGGTCGCGGTGCATGAGTGGCGTGCCGGCGGGTGCGTTCAGGGGGCGTGAGGCTCCGCGCTCCAGGGCCAGCAGGAATTCTTCGGCGGTCTCGAAGCGCAGGCGCTTGTCGCGGGCCACGGCTTTTTGCAGCACGTGGTCCAGCCAGATCGGAATTTCGGGGTTGTGGCGGCTGGGCGGCGTGGGGTCGCGGTAGTAGCGCCCCACTTGGTAAGGTAATACCTCGCCGTAGGGCAATTTGCCGGTGAGCAGCTGGTACAGCGTGACGCCCAGTGCGAACAGGTCGCTTTGGGTGTCGGGCAACTCCTCGGCTGCGGCGGTGTTGCCGGGGGCGCTGGAGTGGCTATGGAAACCCCACTGCTCGGGGTTGATAAAACTGGGGGTTCCGGCGTGCAGTTCGCGCGTGGACTCGGGTTCGCGCCCGCTCAGGGCCACGCCCAGGTCCAGCAGGCGCAGTACGCCATCCTCCCCCTGGTGCAGATTGGCGGGTTTGATGTCGCGGTGAATCACGCCCTGGCGGTGCAATCGGCCCAGCGCCTTGAGTGCTTGCTGTCCTGCTGCCAGCACCTGCGGCACGGCCAGGCGCGATTGGCGCTCCAGTATCTGTTGCAGTGTTTCGCCACTGTGCCAGTCGTACAGCAGGTAAAACGCCGAGCGCTCCCGGTTGCTGCTGTCGCCTGGATTGCGGTCATGGATGTTGACCAGGTGGTCGGCTGCGCGCGAGGATTGCATGCGCTTGGCCAGCCAGGCTTCGTGGGCCAGCATGGCCAGCTCTTCACGGTCGTGGGCGCGTGCCGGGTGCAGGGTTTTGATGACATAGCGGCGCTGTGCATCGGATGCAGCGGCAAGTGCTTTGACCTGGTACAGAACGTTGATGCCGTTGTCTGCCACCGGGGCTGTCACGACCAGGCCGTCGAGCACATCGCCCACTTTCAGGCGCGGTGGAACGGGCAAGCGGTTGGCGGCGTGGTTTTCGTCTTGCAAGAGCGAGTCGAGCAGCCCCAGCACACGCACCACCAGGGCGCTCACGTTGTCCTGGCTGCCGGACTTCAGCGCTGCATCCATGAGTGCCTGGCTGGCGGACTGGGCGCTGTCATTTTGTTGGACCAGGGCGCGCAGCTTGCGGTCGGACAGCACGCCGTGCACACCGTCGGTGAGCAGTATGAACACATCGCCCACCAGCAGATCGCCTTGCACGTAGTCCACCGCCACGCGGTCTTCCAACCCCACGGCCCGCACCAGCTGGTGGTGAAAATCGGGGTGGTTGACCACGTGGTCTTGCGTCATGCACTGCAATTGGCCGTCGCGCAACAGGTAGGCGCGCGAATCGTCCACGTGGGCCAGGGTATAGGACTGGCCGCGCAGCACCAGCGTCGTGAGCGTGGTCATTCCCATGGCGGGCTGGCGGCGGCGGTTGATGCCGCACAGCCAGGCGTTCTGGCTGGAGATGATGCGGTCCAGCGCGACGGTGGTGTCCCAGGTCTCGGGGGTGCCGTAGTAGTCGCGCAGCAGGCTGACGACGGTGGTCTGTGCCGCCTCCTTGCCCATGCCGCCACGGCTTACGCCGTCGGCCACCGCCGCGATGGCGCCCATGCCCTCGTGGCCGGGCTCGGGCAGCATGGCGCCGCAAAAGTCTTCGTTGCTGTCCTTGGTGCCCGCGTCGGAGCAAAAGCCGATGTCGATGTCAAATGCCATGCGCCAATGGTAAGCCGTATCCGTGGATAAAACGGTGATCCGTGCATGCGGCCTGGATCAGTTTTCTGGTTGGAATGGTTCTTGCGGTATCGTGTTTCACGTCAATGGCCGCTGCTCACCACTGCCGGTCCCATGTCCTGCAAGGGGCCTAGCGGGTTGGTCTGGGTTTCTACTTCGTTGATAACGGGTTGCCCGCCCCAGCCCCGGTACACAACGACGTCATTGACCAGGAGAATCATGGCGTTGAAACGCCAGCCCGTTGTTTCCGTGCGGCGTTTGAAATTCAGAAAGTCGGCAAAAAAATTGCCAGTACGGGTTTTGGAGATATTGGCCACATTCAGTTCCCAGCCCCGGCAGGCATCGCGTGCTTGTAAACAGGTGACGATGCCGGGATCGAGGTCCTTGCGATCCAGTACATTGCCATTGACCATTTTTCGTACCACATCGGCATGGGTAAGGATGACGGTGTTGGGTTGGCTGGTGGGGGTCAGTCCCTTCTCGGTCAACGTGGCAATGTTGCTTGTCTGGGGAATCAGGGACTCGATGGCCTGGCGTGCGGCTTCAAAGCTTTGAAAAGCGGGCGATTCCATGTGTGCCTGGGGGAGCAGGGTAGCGCACGCGCACAGGAGCACTGTGGTGCACAGCATGCTGGCGGTTTTGAGGAGCGGGTACATGGGCTCAGGACGATGGCAGAACCAATCGCACGTACTCAGCCCACTTTACACGCTATTCAAGCGCTGTCGCCAGTGAATCCAGTGGGGATGGTTTGGGGCGTGGCACCTTGATTTGTACCTTGAAGCGTTCCTTGAGCAGCTGGTAGTAGGCCTGGGCTTCGGCATCGGCCATCCATTGGGTGTACTGCTTGCGCTCTTGCTCCACGAATTTCTGGGGGCCTGGATTGCGTGGAAGCACCTTGTTGATGCGCACCACGGCATAACCACCCGCGCCAAGATCAACACCAGCCCAGGCAGGCAGCGTGCTGGCATCTGCATGCAATGCAGCTTCCAGTATCTTGCCGGGAACATTCTGGTTGGCATCGCGGGAAAGCGTCAAAGGGGCGGGAAGGTTGTCAGGCGGCGTTTGTTTCCAGGCGGCAAGTTTTTCCTGTCCTTCCTTCTTTGCCAGTTCGGCACTGCGATTGGCCGTCAATATATCGCGTGCTTTGGTGCGAACGTGCTCCAGGGCTTGTGTGGAGGCTGGCGTGTACTGGGTAATGCGGGCGGCGGCCAGCTGGTTGACGGCCACTTCAAGGGCCTCGGTATTGCGTTTCTTGTCAATCGACTCCGGGCTGAAGATGGCCGCAAGCAGCTTGGGGTTGGCCATCACCCCGGTTGCTCCGGGTACGGGCTGACGGCCAAGCCTGGTCGCGGTCTTGATCTCGAGTTTCATCCGCTCGGCGACAGGTTTCAAGCTGTCCGACTGCTCGTACACGCCATTGATAAAGGCTTCGGCGGCCTCGGCAAATTTCCCCTGCGCCTGTTGTGTCTTGAGGTCTGCTTCGATGGACGGGCGTAACTCTTCGAAACTACGTTGCTTGGGAGATTTGACGTCGGTGAGCAAAATGATATGAAAACCAAAATCGGATGCCACCACATCGCTGATTTCCCCTTTTTTCAGCGCAAACACGGCATCCTCAAAAGGTTTGACCATGGCGCCCCGTGAGAAGAAGCCGAGGTCACCACCGTTCACGGCGGAGCCTGTATCCTGCGAATTCTTGCGCGCCACATCGGCAAAGGCTTCAGGGGATTTGCGCACCTGGGCCAGCAGCGTTTCGGCGCGTTCACGCGCTTTGGTTCGATCCGCTTCGGCCATATCCTTGGGTGCATTGATCAGGATGTGGCTGGCCTTGCGTTCTTCCTTTCCGCTCAGGCGCATGGCATTTTGTTCATAATACGTTTTCAGATCGGTTTCATTGAGCGTGATGGATTTTTTCACGGCGTCCATGTCCAGCACCACATACTCGACATCGGCAGTTTCCGGAACCTGAAAAAGCGGTTGATTGGCTTGGTAGAAAGCCTCGACTTCAGCATCGGTCAAGCTGATTTTGCTGGCGTAATCGCTGGCATTGAAGCGGCTGATCTGCACTTCCCGCCGCTCGAAATACGCATTAAAGGCCACATCCGACAAGGTCGCAGGCGTAAATGTGGTGGGTGCGATGCCCGCCTCGACTTGCCGCAGTATCAAATCGTTGCGCACACGGCGCTCAAAACCCTCCGGTGTGAAGCCCTGACTGGCAGCGAGTTGGCGGTATCTCTCGATGTCAAACGTTCCATCGGGCTTTTTCAAGGAAGAAATGACCCGATCTTCCTGCAGTTCACGTGCCAGACGCGCATCCGTGGTGTTGAAGTGCGCATCGTTGGCGGCATCGGACAGAACGCGGTCACGCACCAGGCGCTCCAGCGAGGCGTAGCGTGCTTCCGGGGAGTCCAGCAATTTGCCATCCAGGTTGGGATTCGAGGCACGCAGACGGTCCACATTTTGTTTGTGGGCGGCATCCCATTCACTTTCGGTGATGCTGTGGTTGCCAACCTTTGCCACGGTTGCGCCAGTGCCACCGCCACGCTGGAAGCCATCCACGCCTACCAGCACAAATGCTGGAATGATCAGCAAGAACATCAGGCTCATCATCACCTTCGTGTGCTTGCGAACAAAATCAAACATGCGCTTTACTCTCCATGAAATAACAAAAAAGGCGAACATCGCTGCTCGCCCTTGGCCAATGTGGTCAACGTGGTCAACTTGGTGGAGGTGGGTGTGAACCAGGCCCCTGCGCCACGTAGAAGGCGCAGGAGCATACCATACGGCTGCATGGACAATGTGTCTTGATCGGGGAACTGCGGAACCGTGGCCAACATCAGTTACAATGCGGGTACCTTAGGCCCGGTAGCTCAGTTGGTAGAGCAGAGGACTGAAAATCCTTGTGTCGATGGTTCGATTCCGTCCCAGGCCACCATATAAATCAACAATTTAGCCCAGCCCGCAAGGTTGGGCTTTTTTGTTGCCGGCAGGTATGCGCTTGTGGGTCGATGCAATGCCAGGCTACCAGGTTAAACATGAGACCCATTTATTGGGCACCTCAAACTTTGAAATCCGCTCGCTGCTGGACCGTCAGCAGTATGCCGACCCGGATGGTGCAGCGCTGGCTGCGGGAATTTCATCTGCCTCTTGGCCACTGTTTGGCATGATATGGCCCTCCGCCCGCGTGCTGGCCGGTGCCATGCAAACCTACGACCTCGCAGGCAAACGCATTCTGGAAGTTGGCTGCGGCCTCGCACTTGCCAGTTTGGTGATTCACCGACGCCAGGGCAATATCACAGCCAGCGACTGCCACCCTTTGACCCAGGTTTTCCTGGAAGAGAATGTGCGCCTGAATGCCTTGCCGCACATGAAATACCAGACTGCGCACTGGGGCAGGGAGAATTTGTCACTTGGCAAGTTCGACCTGATCATTGCCAGTGATGTCTTGTATGAGCGAGATATGTCTGAAACCCTTTCACGCTTTATTGATTGCCACTCCAATGATCGGGTCGACATCATCGTGCTGGACCCTGATCGAGGCAATCGCAGCGGTTTTTGCCGAAAGATGGTTGACTTGGGCTATGCATCGAACATACAGCGCGCGAGCACCACACAAAACACGGGTGAAGCCTATCGCGGACATTTCCTGAACTTCAGCCGGGGATCGGGTCGCATTATTTGATCATCGGCCTGAAACCCGCTTGGCACAGGCAAATTCACTACACTATCCCGAAACACCGACACCTTCGACTGATTTGCCGGACATTGGAACTGATTGGAACTGATTGCAGATTTTCCAGATGGCCAGAAGCCATCCGTATTGGTATTTTGAACAGGAGCGACAAATGACTGACGAAACTGGAGCCCGTCTTGTTGGTGCCAAGCCCAAGCGTGAAAATTTCAGATCCGATGATGATTTTGGTGAAGCGTATGCCCGCTGGATGATTTCCAAAGGAAAAATTCCGGTTGCGCAGACTCCTTCCCCCATTGCACCCATCCATCCAGCTCCTCCGTCAAGGTCCGCACAAGTGGCAATTACGCCTAGCCCCAGCAAACGGACGCCTGTCCAGATCGAAGCCGAACGGAACTTCTGGAACCAGAGTACCAAGCTACGGTTTCAGAGGGGGCGGTCCAGTTAGCCGACCAAAAAGGACAAACTGGAATCAGTCCCCGCGTTCACGACGCAATATGAAGAAAAACGGTTTTTCCATTCTCTTCAAATCCATGACGCCAAAGACGGTGTCTTCGTCGATTTTTCGGAATACATCATTGATGGGAAGTTGGTCGTAAACCATTGTTGCGCTGGACTTGCCACGATACGTAGTCATACGCAGCCTTGCGCGGGACTTGGATGTCGTGAGCAACGGCATAACGATTTGAAACAGCCGACCTGCTACAGCAGACTTTGGCAACGGGAGGCGATCACTCAAACTAAGCGGTAGCCCCATAAACGCCGGATTCACACAAGCAACACCGCCGACCAGCTTGGAGAATACGAGTGGGTGCACATCCTCTGGTCCATCGAAACGCTTTCCGTGCCAGTGGTAGGTCTCAAGTAGACCATCCATGCGGTGATTCGTTTGGAAGCCTTCACCTTTCCAGTTGCCAATCATGAAGTCGATGCCAACAGGATCAAGCGAGTCGAATAGTTCAAGTGCTTGTTCAGTCGTGGCTCGACCTGCACGCAGGATGTCAAAAATGCGCATTTTCTTTGACCTCGATTTTTCCTGTAACGTTCGGTTACAGCGTTTGATAGCGAAGATTAGGTTTGAAAAATAGATTATCGATTCAAATGGCCATTGTTCGAAGCCTTCCCATACCGGTAATCAACGCCGCAGGCTGCACTGGGTGCGGTCGGTGCGTTGGGGCCTGTCCATTACACCTGCTCAGTCTTGAGGCCAGGAACTGGGTGAAATCAGCGGTGATCCACGATGTTGAAAAATGCACCGGCTGCGGCAAGTGCAAAACGATTTGTCCCTTCAATGCCATCCAGATGCATCGGAATATCGGCTGTTCTGGTTAACGCCTATCTTCATTGCCGCATTTTCAGCACGGAGCGTTTTTACCATTGGGCGATCATGCCAATCGCCACTGCCAACCGACGGATCATCGTGCGTGATGTTCTTGGGCGTTGGCTTCACCGTTCACCGCTGTAGTGCTTGTACCAGTGCATCCATATTGTCTTGTGTGTTGTAGCCCTGTACCGAGAGTCGCACGAACAGGTGGTTCTGGTGCGAGATAACCGGGATTTCAATGCCATGCGCGTTCAGCAAGCGCTTCCCCAGGGCCTGTGCGTCCATCGGCGGAACGGGTATGACAACCATCTGGCCAAAGTCCGCATCACTGGACACCGGAGCCAGGCCGGTGTGGGCGCACACGCGCCCCAAAGTATCAACGGCCAGTGCGTGGCAGCGCTGTTGCACCTGTGTCCAGTTGTGGCGTTGCTGGAAGGAGATGGCGGCAGGAATGCTCAGGTAGGCTGCAATGTCGCGCGTACCCTGCCATTGAAAATGGCGTTCCAGCACGGTGGTTCCGGTATAAGCTGCGTGTCCGTTATCCATCGGGGTGTAACCCCAGCTGATGACTGGTGCCTGCAATAGATGGTGGTGTTCGGTGCGAGTGTGCAAAAAGGCCGATCCTTTTGGGGCACACAGCCATTTATGGCAGTTTCCGGTGTAAAAGTCAGCGCCCAGAGCATCCAGGTTCAAAGGGATGTGTCCAGGTGCATGGGCTCCGTCTACGATTGTCAAAATTCCAGCAGCGCGGGCACGTTGAATCACATCTGCAATTGGAAAGATCAGCGCTGTGCCCGAGGTGATATGGCTCAGAAAAAGTACCCGTGTGCGCGGCGTAACGCCATTCAGCATTCTGGAAGCAAATTCACCCGCACAAAACGGCAGCGGGATATCCACGGGCACTATCCGGGCACCGGTGTACTGGCAGACGTGGGTCCAGGTGGCGTTGCATGCACCATATTCGTGGGTTGTGGTCAGAATTTCATCACCAGGCTCCAGCGCCAGGGAGTGCGCCACGATGTTGACCCCGGTCGTGGCGTTGGGAACAAAAATCAGGTCGTGCGCCTGCGCACCCAGGTACTTTGCCAGCACGGTGCGCGCCTCGGCCAGCAGTGCGCCAGAACGCCGCCCCAGAAAGTCCACTGGATTACGCTCAAGTTTGCGCTGCCAATGTTGGTAATTGGCAAACACTTCGGCCGGGCAAGCGCCGAATGAACCGTGGTTCAGGAACACTACAGAGGGATCGAGCAGAAAGAGGTTTTGCATGGTGTACTGCGCGCAGAACGACCCGTCATGTGTATTCTCAACCGATGCGATGGCCGGAGTAACCGACCAACGTACAGGCCCCTTTTTTACACTCAATGAATGGTCAGTTCGATAGCGTTGTTTACCGGTAATTTTTTCGCCAGTTTCAGATTCAGAACGCCATTTTCCAAGGTGGCGTTACTCAAACTGGTGTCGATTTCCTGCGGCAGCTCATAGGCCGCGCTGTACTTGCGGCTGGCACCTTGTTTGCTGGCAATAGTCACCACTGCACCCTCAACCGCGATACTAAGCTGGTCCTTGGCGATGCCGGGTAAATCCAGTGACAGCATGAAGGCAGAATCATCCTGGGTGTAGGAGCAACTGCGGCTATTGGTCGCGCGCAGGGCTTCATCCATAAAACGCTCCAGCGTGCGGCCCGACTGGGCATAGGCTTGGCGGCGAATCAGAGGCTGGGTGGTCGTGGCAAAAAACATGGCATGCGTCCTTGTACATTGCGCGGCCCTCACAGCGAGCGCCGCATGTACCCAAGTTGAGCCTCTTTTTACGCATTTCAAGATACTTTTTTTGCATGAATATTTTTGTGTACCAAGTGTTGAAAAGCATGCCCTGCAGCACTATGTGCACTTACTCAAAAAGTTGCCCCTCGATAGCCTTTGGGTCAGTAGTCTTCTTTTCATCTTCCCCAGGTGTGTAATTCTGTTCTCCTGCATGATTTTCGGGACTGCCCACCTTGGCCAAGTTACCCACGCGCACGCCCAGCAAACGCAGGCGTTGCTCCAAGGGAACCCGTCTGAGACACAGCCGGGCGGTGCGGCGAATGGTTTGGGCATTGTCGGTGTAGGTGGGTAAGGTCTGATCGCGGGTCACACTTTTGAAGTCGTCGTAGCGCAGCTTGATGCCGATGGTTTTGCCCACATAGCCCTTACGCTGCAAGTCAGCAGCCACTTGCTCGCACAACTCGGTAAGAATGCGCGTCAACTGGGCCTTGTCGCGCACGGCGTGCAGGTCTCGCTCAAAAGAAGTTTCGCGGCTGACGGATACTGGCTCGCTTTCCAGTACGATGGGACGTTCATCGTGGCCGTTGGCGGCATCATGCATCCAGGCGCCGGTTTTTTGACCAAAATGGTCAATCAACCACTGCAGCTCCCGGGATGCGAGCTGGCCGATGGTTTCGATGCCGTATTTTTTGAGCTTTTCTTCCGCCTTGGGGCCGATGCCGTTGATTTTCCGACAGGCCAGCGGCCAGATTTTTTCTTGCACATCGGCTTCATGAACGATGGCGATACCGTTGGGTTTATTGAACTCACTGGCCATTTTTGCCAGCAACTTGTTGGGTGCGACGCCGACCGAGCAGGTCAGGCCGGTGGCATCAAAGATGGCTTTTTGAATCAAGCGGGCCAGCACCCGCCCGCCTTCGCGTTGGCCGCCAGGCACGTGGGTGAAGTCGATGTAGACCTCGTCTATGCCACGGTCCTCCATTAGCGGAGCAATGTCCAGAATAATGGTCTTGAATGCGTGTGAATATTTGCGGTATTCATTGAAATCAACGGGCAGCAAGATGGCCTGTGGGCACAGCTTGGCAGCCTTCATCAGACCCAGGGCCGACCCCACACCAAACTGGCGGGCTGCATAGGTGGCGGTGGTGACTACACCACGTCCGGTGTAGTCTGCCAACCGGGGGAACGCTTCCAATGGGATGCGACTCAAGGTAAGTTGTTCGCCGATTTGTCGCAGTGCTTCATCTTCGGTTCGGCGTGCACCACCAATCACCACTGGCAGGCCTTTGAGCTGTGGGTAACGCAACAATTCGACCGACGCATAGAAGGCGTCCATGTCCAGGTGGGCAATGCGGCGGATCATGATTTTCCATCCACAAGGATTTTTCTACTGCGTGCGCGGGTGTCGTGTCAGATTTATTTCAGACTCCCACAATCCGCACCACCGGTCATGCGCACCTTGATTGGCGTTGTGGTTTCTTCGGGGTGATTGATCCAGACAGACTCTGGCACGTTGCATGTCCAGGTCTTGTCCTTGGCTGTCAAGATGAGAACATAGTTTTCGTGGCGCGAACCCTGACGTTCTGCGCCCAGCGTGGTCATCGAATCCATGGCTCCGACGTTATTGTTCAACCGCCCAACGCTTGGCCACATCGGAAGCAGTGAATCCTGCGAAGTGGCTTTCACTGTACGGTAGGTTCGCCATCGGTTTATCTGAAAATGGCAAAAATAATCATAGACCGGTTCGCTGCGGTAGCGTGGTGAACATATCCGATTTTTCACAAAGGTTCCGTCGCCCTTGTCCTGACGTTCGTCGTGACAATCCTGGCCATCTTCCACCCTTCGGGTCGAGCGCACCTCTTTGCTTCGGGAAATGGAATAGGCATCTGTCGGCAGACTCTCACACCAGGCAGAGTCAGACACACTGACCATGCGCTCTATCTGGATATTTCGCTCCCAGCTTCGCTGGGAAACTGTGGCCGTGGTTTCCTTGGTGGTAAAAAACATCATTCCGATAACAACCACTGCCAACACCAGGAGTCCGAATACCCAGCGCATCCAATGCGAGCCTGGTGCTGTGGGCGCTGGCGCGGGTAGCGGCATTGGTGCGTTGGTGGTTTCGACAACGATGGCCACGGGCTTGGTGCCATCTTTGCCCGCACCACAATTGGTACAGTGTGCCGCAGCCGCCGAATTGGGAGAATCGCAGTAGGAGCAGCTCCAATCGGCGCCGACAAACTTATGGTTTTTGGCTTCGACTTCTTCTCCAGGTTTGGGGAAATAGCGGCGCGTGGGGTCTTGCGCTGCACCACAGGTTGGGCAATGGCGATGACTGCTGCCGAGCATGCCCTTGGTATTGCACTGGGCGCAGTCCCAGAGCATTTCGTAGAAGATTTCTTTTTCAGCCATGTCTCACCACAATGCCGTAACGGCCAAGTCCAATTATTCAAGGTCCCGTTTGAAAGGGCACCTATGATTTTCCTCTGACGAGATGCATGTCGAAAGATAGTGCTCTGAAACCTGCACTACTCAAAGTCGCGCGGTTCGCTTGGTGTTGTCCAGGGCCGGGGTGACGCGGCAGGCTTGCTGTGCCTGATGCAGTGTGGCGCAAAATGCGTCGGCGTCGGGGCGGGAGCCAAATCCGGTGACGGACAAGCGGTACCACGACTCGGTGGTGTTCGGGTCCTGGAAATCCTGTGCCAGTCCGCCTTGGTAGGCGCCGCGAATGGCCCGGTCTTTGACTGCGGTTTCAAACCGGCTGCGCATATCGCGCGCTACAGGTAACAGGGCCGAGCGGTGGAAGAGCCCCGGTAACTCGGCCTCCCAGGCGCCCGGACGCAAGGATGTGCCGGGGTTGGCTACGATGATGTCGGCGTTTTGGCGGACCGTAAGGGCCATCGGGGTTTGTTGCTGGCCCCTTGGCGTTTCCTCCAGCGTGGTGCCGGAGCCCAGGGCTTGTGCCAGCGTGGAGTAGGTGCGCAGCACGTCGGCCTTGGTGCGCAGGGTGTCGTCGTGGTAGCGCTGGTAATTTCTGCGGGATTCATGCAAGGCGGTCAAATCGACAGAGCCCAGGGTATACGCTTCGCTGGCGTTTCTGAACAGGTGCAAGGATGCGCGCAGGCTCTGCTTTTGTGCTTCCAGGCGCAAACTGGTGGCGCGCAGGTTGGAGAGTGCGCTTTCCACCTCCCGGATGGCCTGGTACACGGTTTGCCCATAGGCGATGACCATTTCTTCGTGTGCCGCCTGGGCGATGGTGTTTTCGCCTTCGCGCCGTCCGCCGTCAAAAATGGTGACAGCCAGGGTGGTGGCGGTGTTCCAGAACAGGTTTTGCGGTTGCAGTACCTGCACCAAAGAGGCGCTGCTATAGCCAAACTGGGTCGTGAAGTCGAGCGGTGGCAACAGCCTGGCGCGCGCCACCTCGATATTGGCGCTGGCCGATTGCATGCGCGCTTCGACCATGCGGATGTCGGGGCGGCGCAGCAGCAAGGTGGAGGGCAGGCTGGTTTCCAGCACGGGTATCTGCAACTCGTCTATGCCTTTTTCTGACAGCAAAACGTTGGCCGACACTGTGCCCAGCAGTCTGGCCAGTGCTGTTTTGCTATCGTCGCGCTGGCTTTCCAGCCCTGGGATGGTGGCTTGCTGTGTGAACAGGGCGGCGCGTTGTTGTTCCACTTCGTTGTCGGTGGCGTCGCCTGCGGCAAAGCGTTGTTCGACGGTGTGCAGAATGTCTTGCGCAGATTTGACGTTTTCGTGTGCCACGCGCAGGCTGTCACCGGCAATCAGGTAGGCGATGTAGGTGGACACCACGTTGGCAATGACGCTGCGCTGCACGTTTTCCCGCTCAAACACGGAGCGCAACAGCTGCATGTGCGCCGATTCGACCAGGGCCTGCTGTTCGCCCCAGATGTCGAACCGGTAGCTGCCCTGCAAGCTGGCTTGCGTGCTTTGCTGCGTGTCGGTTGTGCTGCTGGCGCCTTGTCCCACCAGGCGAATGGGGGCGGAGATGGACGGCAGTTTGCCCGCGCGGGCCTGCTCCAGGCGTACCTTGGCCTGGACAATTTGCAAGGTCGCGGTACGCAGCTCGGGGTTATTGGCCAGTGCACGGTCCACCAGTGCATTCAATTCTTCGCTGCCATACTGGCGCCACCAATCGCTACGCGCAGGCTTGGGTGCCGAGGGATTGCCTGATGGATTGTCTAACACCTCGGGCGCGTTGCGGTAGGCGTTGGGGATGGGCAGGTCGTTGGCACGTGCCTTGGGTCCGGGGGTTTTACACCCGGTGACGAGCAATGCAAACGCTATCAACAATACCGATGCTACTGCGTGTTTTTTGTCCATCACGGCTCCCGCAAGGATTCTTTGGACGCCTTGGTCAGTGGCCACAGGAGGTAGGAGATGATCGAGCGCTTACCGACCACCAGTTCGGCGTTGAGTGTCATGCCTGGCAATAGTTTGGTGTTGGCAGGCATGTTTTCGAGGTGCATGTTCTCCAGCGCAATGCGTCCGCCGTAATAGGTTTCCGATCCGCCGGGTGCGGCATCGCGCCGGAATGCATCCTGGCTGACCGTGCGCAGTTTTCCTGCCAGGGTGCCGTGTTTCTGGAACGGGAAAGCATCGACCTTGATGTCGGCCATGGCACCCAGCTTGATATAGCCAATATCCTGCGAATCAATCTGGACATCGGCTTCCAGCGTGTCGGTAATGGGAACCAGGGTGAAAAAGTGCTCTGCGCCCTGGACGACGGAGCCGCGTGAGAGTTTGGCCACTTCCAGCACCACGGCGTCTGCGGGGGCTGTAAGAATCACCATGCTTTGCCTGCGGGTGGCTTTTTGCAGCTGGTCGTTGACCGAATCGCGCTCGCGGGATACCGACAGCAATTCTTCCAGCATCTTTTGCCGCCATCCGGTTTCAAAAGCGGTTTTTTCCGCTTCCAGGGCCGAGAGTTCGCGCCGGATCTCAACCTGCCGGTTCTTGGCCATTTCCATGCCACGTTCGGCTTCGAGCAGCCGGTCGCGCACTTCGAGCAGGCGGCTTCGGATGGCCAGCTTTTTTTCTACCAGGTCATTGGTCATGGCTTCCATTTCGCGCAAGCCCCGCACACGCGCTTGCTGCGCCAACTCGTCGCGGTGGGCCGTTTCCAGCGACGAGCGCAACCGGGCGATGGACTCGCTCTGGCGGCGCATCTGCGAGGCGTAGGTGGCTTGGCGTTCGGTTGACAGGCGGGACTGAATCTGGCTATCGGGTGAATCGGCTTTCGGTAACGCCGAGCTGGAGCCGGATAATGCGGCGTCGATACTCGCCAGCTGGGTATTGAGGCTGTCGAGTCGGCTTTTCAGTTGGGATTCGTCGGCCTGCGTAAAAGTGGGGTCCAGCGTGGCCAGGCGGTCACCTTTGCGTACCACCTGGCCAGCGCGCACCTCGATGGTTTGCACAATGCCGGTTTCCAGCGGTTGCACCACGATATTGGGCAAGGGCGTGACCAGTTTGCCGCGCGCGCTGACGATGACATCCAGCTCGGACACGTTGGCCCAGACAAAGAAACAGATCAGAGCGAACAACAGGATATGCACCGTCATCTGCGCGCCGCCCGGCAGTGGGCGGCGTTCGATTTCATCCGCATCCGGCAGGAAGTCAATGGCGGTTTTGCTATCGCCACCGGCTGCCTGGGATTTGGGGGCTACAGGTGGCTTGTCTGCTGATTCCATAGATGTTGGTAGGTTTCACTGCGGGCCAGCAGTTCTTCGTGGCGCCCCATGTCTGCCAGCCGACCTTGGTGCATGACCATGATCGCATCGGAATGCACCAGGGTCGAGAGCCGGTGCGAAATCATGATGACGGTGCGGCCCACGGCCATTTTGGACAGGTTGCCGATAAAGATCGCTTCGCTCTCGGGATCGAGCGCGCTGGCGGCTTCATCCAGGATCAGAATCCGTGGCTTGAGCAGCAAAGAGCGTGCGATGGAGAGGCGCTGTTTTTGCCCCCCGCTGAGGTTGGAGGCGTTTTCTTCGAGGATGGTGTCATACCCTTGTGGCATACGCTCGATAAATTCGTCCGCGCCGGCCAGTTGGGCGGCGTGCACAATTTCTTCCAGCGAGGCGCTGGGCTTGGCAATCGAGATATTGTCCCGTATCGACCCACGGAACAGGAAATTCTCTTGCAGGACAATGCCGACCTGGCGGCGCAGGTGCGCCAGTTCCAGCTCGCGTGCGTCAATGCCGTCAAACCGGATCAGCCCCTCTTGCACCGGATACAGGCCTTGAATCAGCTTGGTCAGCGTGGATTTTCCCGAGCCACTGCGGCCCACAATTCCGACCACCGTTCCGGCCTGGATGGAGAATTTGGCTTTGTTCAACGCCATCGTGGTGGCGCCGGGATAGCGGAAGGTGACATCATCAAAACTGATGTTTCCGGTGAGCGTGGGCCGCAAGCCACCGGCACCGCTGCGCCCTTCCGAAGGCCGGTTCATCACTTCGCCCAGAATGCGCACGGCGACGGCGTTTTGCTGGAAGTCATTGACCAGCGCGGCCAGCTGGATCAAGGGTCCCATGACCCGGCCCGAGAACATCTGAAAGGCAATCAGGGTTCCGACGGTCATGGTTTTGTCGAACACGCCCTGGGCGCCAATCACGATGATGAGCACCGGAACGAGCTTGCCGATCAAATCATTGGCGGCATTGCCGTTCAGAGCCAGTCGGGTGACGCGGAAGTGCGCAGTGATGGTCTGTGCGGAAATCTGGTCCCAGGTGCGGCGCTGTGCAGGTTCAATCGCCAGGGCTTTGACGGTGCGCATGCCGTGAATGGTCTCGATCAGCAAGGCCTGGCGGGAACCCTCGGCCATGTTGACCTGGTCCAGCAAGCGCTTGTAGGTGGGCAGCAAGGCCGCAATGATCATCGCAATCAGCGCAGCCGACGCCAGCACAATCGACGCCAGCAAGGCGGAGTAGGAAAACAGCAAGGGGATATAAATCAGCAGACTGACGACATCCAATGCGGCGTAGAAAAGCCGCCCCGTCAGAAAGCCGCGAATGCTCTCCAGCTGCTGCATGACGCGCGCGACCACGCCTGCCGAGGTGGTGTCGAAGTAGTCAATGGGCAGCGAGAGCAGGTGGGAAAAGGCGCGGCGGGTGATCTGCATGTCGATCTTGTTCGTCGCCGCCATGGTCAGCAGCTGGCGCACGTACGAAAAAACCGTTTCAAAGATGATGGCAATGAGTATTCCAACGGCCAGCACCCACAGCGTGGAGGAACTCTGGTGCACCAATACTTTGTCGATGACCAATTGAAAAAATATCGGTGAGGCCATGGACAAAATGGTCAGCGCGAGCGAGGCAATGCCAATATCGCGAAACGCCGATTTTTGCTTGAGAATTTCGGGAATGAACCACCGCAGGCTGAAAGGCTGCTTGGGGTCGGTCAGCGCATGGCTGCGCTTGAGAAAGATGACGTTGCCGCTCCAGTTCTCGGTAAACAGTTCCTCGTCCAGATAGTGCACGGCGGCCTGGGGAATCAGCGGGTTGAGAATTGCAACTTCCGGGCGCGCGCCACCGCCACCGGCCCGCACGCCGACAATGATGACCGCCTTGCCATCTTTCATCAGGCCAATGAAGGGAAACACGCCTTCTTGCGCGAACAGCCCTTTCCACGTCAGCTTGGACAGTTTGCCCTTGAGCCCTATGTCAGCGGCCATGCGAATGACCAGCGCCGGACGCGGTTCTTCATCAGGCAGGGCATTTTCCTCGATCAAACGCTCGGGATTTACCTGTAAGCCGTGGTGCTGCGCAATGGCCGTGAGGCACTGCACAACAGAATGTGATTTTTGGGCAGCCATGGCAGTTAACCGATTTGAATCATCACCGATCAGGTCAGAGAGAAAATGCGAGATGGATGAATCGTCCCACGTTCGACTCTGAACTAAAGCAAGAAAAAAGCCCTGGATTCAGGCTATTTCTGGAATGTTGCAGACCACTGTTCGGCCCTGCGCGCTGCCTCTTCGAGCTGGGCTGGCTGCAGGGAAGCCTGGGCGCGTTCCCGGTTGGCAATTGCCGACGCTTCCCCTTGCGCTGCTGCCAGCATGAACCATTTTGCGGCTTCGATCAGATCCTCCGCGACCCCCGTGCCCGTTGCGTAGGCCAACCCGACGCGCGCCTGTGCCGCAGCCAGTCCCTTTTCGGCTGCGCGCATCAGGAGTAAAAAAGCTTTCTTCTCGTCCTTGGGGGCGCCCTTGCCAAAACGGTAGACGTTGGCCAGGTTGAAGAGAGCTTCCAGATCGTCCTGTTCGGCAGCCAGACCCCACCAATGCAGGGAGCGTTCGTACTTCTTTGCCTGGGCGAAGAGCGTACCCAGCGTCGCCTGGGCGGGGGCAAATCCGGCGTTGGCGGCTTTCTTGCACAGCAGCATGGCCTGCTTGGTGTCTGCGGGGACGCCATCAACGCCCGTGGCATACAGCTCACCCAGGTTCCACTGTGCGCGTGCAACGCCTTGCTCGGCTGCGCGCTCGTACCAGAGGAAAGCGTGTTTGCGGTCCACTTTGACGCCCTTGCCTTCGATGTGGTAGTCACCCAGGGTGCATTGCGCCTCGGCGTGCCCCTGGTTGGCCGCCAGCAGATACCAGCGGCATGCCTCCTGGTAGTTTTGCGCGACATCCTGGCCCAGGGCGTAGCGCTGCCCCATCGCGTACTGGGCTTCGGGGATGCCTTCCTTGGCGGCCAGGGCGACCGAGAGCATGGAGACATTTTTCCCCTGCTCCTGGAGTGCGGTTGCCAGCAGAAAGTGCGCCTGCGCGAGCCCTTGTTCGCTGGCGCGCACGTACCACGACAGGGATTTCAGCGGGTCCGCAACAACACCACGCCCTTGTGCATAAAACGTCCCCATGGCCATCTGCGCATCGGCATTGCCGTGCTCGGCGGCTTTGTGGTACCAGAACACGGACTGTTCAATATCGGAGGTCTCCAGCAGCTGGGCCAAAGCCAGCTGGGCCGGGACCGACTCCTGTTCTGCCGCCTTCAGATACCAGGCCTTGGCCTGTTTGATGTTCTTGCTGATGCCCAGACCCAATTCATACATCAGGCCCAGGCAATACCGATCCTGCGGTCCGCCTTTTTCGGCAAACCGTATCCACGGCTGCTCTTCTTCCCGGCGTTCGCGCGCACCGGGTTTGCGCTCGCCTGGAATTGTTTCGGGCGCATCCGTCGTGCCCACGGTGCGCTCCAGGGCCACGCGCGCCGTGGGCATGCCTTGGCTTGCGGCCTTTTCGTACCACATCGTTGCGGTTTGCAAGTCCACATCCACGCCAACGCCGTGCTCGCAGATGTGTCCCAGTGCAAACTGCGCGGGCGCATGGCCCTGCTCGGCAGCCTTGTAGTACCACGCGATGGCTTCCTGCTGGTCCTGGGGCACCCCATCCCCGGCGGCGTAATAGTCGCCAAGCGCCATTTGTGCTTCGGCCTGGCCCTGTTCGGCGGCCTTCAGATAGGCCTTGAAGGCCAGCGTGGCATGCGAGCCCTCGAACAGCTTGGCCAGTTTGACCGCCGCCTTGTCATTGCCTTGTTCGATGGCCTTGGAAAACCAGCGCAGGGCTTCCTGCTCGTCTCTTTCAACCCCCAGGCCGCCCAGGTAGGCGCAGCCCAGCATGTATTGGGCTGCCACGTGGCCCTTTGCTGCCGCCGCGCGCGTCCAGGTCAGCGCTTCATCCACGCTCTTCTTCACGCCAATCCCGTTGGCGTACATCAGGGCAACTTCGTATTGGGCCGAAGGATCGCCAATGCGGGCATCCTTGATGCGCCGCAAATACGTGGCGCGGTCCTTGATGAGCGGCTGCTCACTCATGTGTATGTCTCTGTATGTTTCGTATTGTTCGTCAGTTATTCCATCCGATGGCTACCGGAAAGTCTACTACGCCGGTAAACAAAGGGCTTGCGCCGGGGAAAACCTGAAACACCAGCACGCGGTCCCACCAGTCGTAGTTGCCCGCCACGTGCACTTCCCGGCTGTGCAGCGCCACGGTCAGGCTGTAACTGCCCGGCCCCAGATTGAGGGCGGAAAAATTGAAATCCACGTAAAACGACGCATCCTTGGGGACATCATTTTTGCTGATGCCATGGTGGTGGGTGTTGGTGCCAAAGACATCGTTGCCCAGGCGGTCACGCATGAGAATCCCGACCGTGAGTTCAGCCACCGGCGCCATCACCTTGCCGCGCACCCGCACGCTGACCGCGCTGCCACTGGAGATGGCACGCACGGGCTTGCCGTCGCACAGCAATTCGACGGATTCGACACACGCATCGCCGGAGCCGGAGCGGGTGGTTTTTTGCCCCGTCATGGCTTCGGTCTGGCGGATTTCGGCGTCGGCTGTCTGCTTGGCGATGACGGCGTTGTAGTAATCCATGACTGCATCGGGCGTATCGTCGCGCAGCACCACGCCGCCGTCCAGCAGGATCGCCCGGTTGCACAGGGTTTTGATCGCGCCGGCGCTATGCGAAACGAACAGCAGCGTCGTCCCCGCGTCGCGGAACTGGCGGATGCGGTTAAAGCTCTTGTGCTGGAAATACGTGTCGCCCACCGACAGCGCTTCGTCAACGATCAGAATGTCGGGCCGGACTGCCGTGGCCACACTGAACGCCAGACGCATCTGCATGCCGCTGGAGTAGGTGCGCACCGGCTGGTCAATATAGTCACCAATCTCGGCAAAGGCTTCAATCTCCGGCAGCTTGGCGTCGATCTCGGCATTACCCATGCCGCGCAGCTGGGACGCCAGGTAGACGTTTTGCCGCCCCGTGAAGTCGGGATGAAAACCCAATCCCAGCTCCAGCAGGGCCGAAATCGTTCCGCCCACGGCCACGCTGCCCGTCGTGGGCCGGGTGGTTCCGGTGATGATTTTCAACAGCGTGCTTTTGCCCGCACCATTGATACCGATGATGCCCACGGCCTCGCCCGGTGCCACGCTGAACGTGACCCCCCGCAGCACCCACTTGCGCTCGTGCTGCGTGGCCATGCCCAGCCATTCCATCGCCCGGCCCCACTTGCGCGGGTAGCGTTTATAGGCCTTGCCCAGATTGTCAACCGTCAAATAGCCCATAGGTCGTCCGTAGGTAGTCCATTACAGTTCATCCACGATCTCGCCTTGCAGGCGATGGAAGGAAAGCACGCCCAGAAACATGAAAACCACGGCAACCGCAAGGGGAAAAGCCAGACCCAGCCAGTCGGGTGCCTTGTGTTCCAGAAAAATGGTCTGGTAGGCGCGAATGAGTGGCCACATCGGATTCCATTCGAGCGCACGCTTGACAGAATCCGGCAGACCACTGGCCGCATAGACGATGGGCGTCAGCCAGAACCAGAATTGCAGCACCAGCGCGGTACTTTGCTGCACGTCGCGGTAAAAAACATTGATGGTCCCGAGAAACATGCCCAGTCCCGCAGTCAGCGCCATCTGCACCGCCAGAACCGGCAGCGTGGCCCATACGATCCAGCCCGGAAAATTGCCGGAAAAAGCCAAAAAAAGCAAAAACAGCGCGAAGACGATACAAAAATTCAAAAACCCGGACGTAATGACCATGATGGGCAAAACGAGCTTGGGAAAATGCATTTTTTTCAACAAGTTGCCGTGTTCCACAAAGATGCCCACGCAGCGACTGAGCAACTCGGAAAACAGATTCCAGGCCAGCACCCCGGCGCAGAGATAGATGCTGTAGGCGTAAGGCGAATCATGCCCCGGCAGGCTGGGGCGCATGATGTTGGCAAAGATGACGGTAAAAATGAAGATCGTGGCCAGCGGGTTGGCAACAATCCAGATCGGGCCGAACTGGGTACCTTGCCAGCGGGTTTGAAACTCGCGTTTGACACTGCCCCAGATAAATCCGCGAAACGCCCAAACGTCGCGCAACATGCCAATAGAGATCATTCAGGGCCAAATCTTGAGGGGTGGATGGAAAATTCGCAGGATACGGGGTATTAGGAGCACGCGGCGCATGCGGCGCACAAAGCGCATGATGCACATGTGGAACGCCACGCACCCGGATTTTGCCAGTCAGAATGGCTTGCAGGGGCGTTTGCTGCGTTGTGCGGTGCGCTCTGGGGTGTGTTTTTCGCAAGGGTCCGTAAAAGAGGCGGATTTTAATTGGAGAGATACTCTTTATTTGGGAGCTGTTCCCGCTTGTTTTACGGGAGATTCAGGTTGATTTGTTGTGGAATTGCCTGTGCCGAAGGGAAGAACACCAGATCGAAACAGGCTAGTACGGCGACATGGGACTTTTTCATGGTGGTTAACGAACTAGCTCAACCGCCCCACCAGCGTAACTGGCGCAGGTCGGCTGCAGCGATGGGTTGGGCGGCATTGCTTCACCTTTTCCTGAAAACACGTTGAGGAGTTGCAATGCCGAAGAGTTCTTCACGCTGATTTTCCAGCCACACCAAGCGCTTGAAGTAGGCCTTCCGGCCTTGACTAGTGCCGCCATTCTCTAAGGCCCCACAGACACCGACGAATCTCGGATTCAATCTCCAAAAGCGAAAGTTGTACTGCCTCGTCCGAGAAATCTGCCGTGCCAGAGCGAGAGTGTCGTTTCATGCAGTCCAACTCACAGGGAAGGGATACATCCCCGCGTCTTCGTAGTATGACTGTGCGACATCCACGCAAACCCGCTTGCAATAAGGTTTGCAGCCGATGCACTGTATAAATGAGCAGTCATAACACCCCCAGAAAAAGCAGCATGCCGGTTTTTACGTCAACCCGGCTGCCGAATCGGTTACATGAGCAGATTCGCTGCCCGCACTATAGCCGCAGAGCCAAAGAGGCCTACCTGTGCTGCGGGCGAGATTTTTGTTCGTTGGCATGGACGCAACGGCCAGATGCACCATCCACGCGGGCTGGGTGCTGTAGAGATTCCACAACAAACCAGAGAACTTCAGTTTTAATAGCTGTTCCCGCTCGTTCCATAAGCTTTGCAGGCCGATTTGTCCCAAAAATAGCCCATCCACACCATCCGCACCCGGCGGGTGGGGCAGGTTGGGGGTGGTTTTGGGGGTAAATGGGGTCGAAAAAAGGGATGAATCTGGCTGTATCCATTATGGGACGAGCGGGAGCAGCTATCAAAAAAGAATCTAGCCATTCCTTCATCCAGGCCACGGGTTCGAGAATGACGCCGAGAAAGACAAAGCCTCTGGCACCTGAATGGGATGCGCCAAAAACGTAGAGCAAGAAGGCCAGGGCGAAGCAGGCTAACGACCAAGGTCAGGGGTGCGCCGCTGCTTGCTGCGCGTCCCTGCGGGCGTGCTGTTAGGCATGACAGGTGAGGCAGGCGACGGTCGATGGAGCGACTGCACATAGTCCGCAACGGAGCGAAAGCGTTTGGCTGTCTCATCCTTAATCCGCCACACTTCCTGCAATACTTCGTCGTCGGTCGTGGCTGGGTGAAAATCCTTCATGGCAAACCTCCTACGATGTCTTCCGGGCTGGCGATCACGGGGGGAGCGTAGCCCAATTGCTGCAATGTGTGTTCAATCAATCTACGGGAAAAAGCCCCGGCAATATGCCTGAAGTTATAACTGGCGATAGCGGGGACACGGTGAACGGTGGTAATGGCAATATGCAAAGCATCCGAAAATGCCTTGGTGGGCAAAGCCTTTCGGTCAATCAGCAGTTGTGCCAGGTAGATTGCTTCTTCTGTTGTTGGCAAAATCATGACACCGGCGGCTAATTCCAATCGCTGACGCGCCCGATCTACGTCACCACGAGAGATTTCATCCACGACAATCTCTGAAATTACGGGGGAAAAATGCCTGGATTGCCAAAGCAGTTGCGCTTGCTGTTGCCGATAAACAGCAGCGGGATTTATCGCCTTGGCTGTCAGGTAGCTGATAACGGATGTTTCAACGTAGACTTTCCGCTTCATGATTTCGACTGTGGTTCAGTTCAACGTTTGAATTCAGGGGCGCGACGCGGTTTTATTGCGGCGCGTCCCTTGGAATGATGGGTTACCCGCACTATAGCCGCAGAGCCAAAGACGCCTGCCCGCATTTTGGGCGAGATTTTTGCTCGTTGGCATGGACGCAACGGCCAGATGCACCATCCACGTGGGTTGAGCGCTGTAGATGTTTTACAGTAAACCGAATAACTCCTATTTTGATAGCTGTACCCGCTTGATTCATAAGCCTTGTAGGCCGATTTGTTTAATAAAATAGCCCATCCATGCACCCGCGCCCGGTGGGGCGGGGCAGGTTGGAGGTGGATTTGGGGGTAAATGGGGCCGAAAAAAGGGATGAATCTGGCTGTATCCCTTATGGGACGAGCGGGAGAAGCTATCAAAACAGTATCAATCAACCAGGCCAACGCGAAGGACCGTATTCTGCGCTCCGGTTGCATGATGGGTTGGACGAAATATTGACGTGATACCGCTTAGTGCATTTCCGAAATGAGCTTTGGGGCCTTGTAATAGTAGACGTCAACTCGGCGATCTTGTGCAAGGCAGCCTTCTCGCTGGTGTTTATCAATATCCCCTTCCAAGCACGACTTTCTTCGTACTCCAGAGCCGCGCGTACTGATAATGTCTGGTGGAACTCCGGCTTCAATCAGCATATCTCGAACGGTAATGGCACGATACTCAGACAATCTTTGATTGTCGGTTGAATTGCCAGAAGCGTCAGCATTGCCAATTATTTCAACATAAGCAGTTGTTGCTTGAATTGACAGAAATTGTGCAGAGGCTGTCGCCTGAAAGTCTTCGTAGCCGCCGCCCCGTGCCGAAAAATCTCTGTACTGTGCTGTAATCAAATCTGACTTGCCTGTTCCGCCAGCACGAAAGAAATAACTGGCATACGGACCTTTATTAGCGGAGGCCGGTGTGGATGGGAGAGTTGCGAGTCTGGCCGCGCTGTCATATCGGAATAAATCATAAATGGATTGGAGGTATAAATGGGCAAAGAAGCTTGCCGCACCGCAACCGAGACAAAACCCAATAAATGGCAGGCCAAGTGGTTGCAACGATATTGTCGGGTTTAGACCACCAATCTTCCCCAACGACATTGGTTTGTACATCCAGCTGTAATAGCCTTTCGCAGAAGATGGATTTCGAGCAAGTATGTAACCGTTGAACGGTTTTCTGGAAAGCAAAATCGAAATAATTACAAATATGCTGAAAAATACAAACATATACGTAAGCCAAAGGAATCCGTCGATCTCGTCTCCTGGCATTATCGATTTGCCTAACTTCATGGCTGCTGCTACCAAGCATACGATGCTAACGAGAAGTGTAGCGGCGCCGACCAAGGTCAGCACAAGGCCCAGGATATTGATTACGAGATTTTTTCGGGTCATGGCCATGGTCACAGGTGGACTTGCTGCGTTAACGAGTTAACCGGCGGAAAACATGTGGGCATGACGAGATGGTGTCCACACGTTCGAAACCCGGTTGACCGTTTGGTCAGGCCCTTGGATCTCCGGGCAGGTATGTCCCGGTAACTTTTTTATAAGCGTATGATGTTCTTGAGCCAGGGACGCCGTCAATCTTTACGAAGATGCCCGGAAAAGTATTAAGCCACTCTTGTAATCGAATGCAAGCGGCAACTTGCACGGGGTCGGCTGACAGTGACATTGAATAATTGACGATTATCTTTTCGGCTGTGTTGGGATTGGGCTGATCCGGGAATTCGATATGGCCGTGTTCAGCCATACGCCTCAATATCACTGCTGCACCAACCTGATCGGATTTTGCAGTCGAAGACCATCTTCCATCTGCGATATATTTCCCCGAAGTGTAGTGGGTTGAAAAACTCCACAGATATGGAGACAGAACATCCGGGTGCTTTGTCCGGTAGCCCCACCCATTGTATTCCTCAAGGTGGAACAAAAGGCTTGACAAACTCCAATCCGTATTCGCTGTCAATCCTTGAAATGTTAGCGAGTCGATTGCACTTTCAGCCCAGGTGAAAGGTGGAATTCCGTTCTTGGGTCGCCCTGCGGGAACATGGATTGTTCTCGCTGTCAGTGGATCTCCATTGTGCAGGTGCGTCTTGAAATCAAGGCTGGCCTCCATATTGTGAACCGATGCTATGAAAAACCATGGAATACTGGTTTTGTCGGAAACAGAGATATAAGTCGCCTTGTTTAAATTAATTTTCTCGATTACGGATTCAACATCCCGCTCGTGTTCTGACCGGATTTTGCATGTATTGAAAAGACTTTCATATTCCTCGCGCAGGGCGGGATTTAATGATACTTTGCCCATTGTTTTTCCTTGATTGATATGTAACGTAGAATTGCGCGGTGCTAAGCGCTTACCGGGAAGTTTTTCCGTAATATGATGCCTGCCATCAGGCAAACGGAGATGTTCACAATGAAACTAAAAGTGCTGGAGTTGACAGAGGAAGATCGGGCGGGGTTGGTGAAGATTGTGGAGAAGGGGCGCG
>JAYRRD010000017.1:0-2753 GCA_041910275.1 Rhodoferax sp. | reverse complement strand
TCAAATCTTCAACGTTTACGCCTTTCGTGCTTGCTTTCCCGGTAGCGATATCTTTCGTATCCATCATTCAACTTTCGCATTCTGTGGTGATAGCCAGAATTTTCTCACCATCGGTATAAACGCTGCTGGAAATCGCCTTATACCGATGCCGATGTGGACACGGTATTTGCGCCCGAATTGCCGGGACTGGATCGCGAAGAGATGCGCCAGTGGTACAACGGCTATAACTGGCTGGGCCAGAGTGTCTATAACCCGTTTGATCTGTTGCTGCTGTTTGACCAGCGCGAATTTCGCCCCTACTGGTTTGAAACCGGCACGCCGACGTTTCTGGTCAAGCTCCTGCTGGAGCGCCAACAGTTCACGCCCGATCTTGGCCGCATCGTAGCCCCCGAGACGCTGTTGTCCACCTTTGATGTCGGTAATATCCCACTCGAAGCCTTGCTGTTTCAAACCGGCTACCTCACGGTGGACAAGGTGCGGCGCATTCCGGGCTTGATACAAGTCACGCTACGCTACCCCAATCTGGAGGTACGCACCAGTCTGAATGCCGTATTGCTGCAAAACATGATGCCCAATCCCGCGCAGTACGGCATCCACGCCACCCATTTGTACGATCTACTGCTGGATGGTGATTTTGCCGGTCTTAAAAGTCTGTTTCACGCTTTTTACGCCAGCATCCCCCACCAGTGGCAGACCAACAATCCGATTGCACAGTACGAGGGCTACTACGCCAGCATCTTCTATAGCTACTTCGCCGCTTTGGGTCTGGACATCCGGCTCGAAGAGACAACCAACCTCGGTCGCATCGACATGGCGGTACTCTTGAACGCCCAGGTTTTCATTTTTGAATTCAAGGTAGTGGAGCAAGAACCCGAAGGCCACGCCTTGCAGCAAATCAAGGATAAAGCGTATGCCGACAAGTACCGCTCCAGGGGTGAGCCGATCCATCTGATCGGCGTGGAGTTCAGCAAAACCAGCCGCAATGTGGTCGGGTTTGAAGTCGAGACACTCTCTTTTTGAGAGCTTCTCCCGCACATTCCATAAGTCCTGTAGCGTATATTGCTTTGCAGGAGCGGCGCAGGGTACGGGAATGCGAGAATGCGCGGCTTGCGGGGCGCTGGTACGTTCAGGGAGAATTTATGGGATTACCACTCAGTCAGACACCGTTTGATGCCGATGCCTACCTGGCATGGGAGGCCGAACAGGCGGACAAATCAGAGTATGTTTCGGGCGAAGTGTTCGCCATGGTGGGCGTGCGGCGCGTACATGCCACCGTTACCCTGAACATCGGCGCCGCCCTGCGTGAACACTTGCGGGGTACGCCCTGCTTGCCCTTTATCGCCGACATGAAACTGCGTGTGGCCAGCGCCGATGCATTTTTCTACCCTGACGTGATGGTCAGTTGTGACGGGCGTGACCGCCGCGCCGATCTGTTTGTGGAGCATCCGCAGCTGATTGTCGAGGTGCTCTCCGACTCGACCGCAGCCTATGACCGGGGTGCCAAGTTTGCCGCTTACCGGAAAATTGCCGCGCTGCAGGAATATGTGCTGGTTGACGTTGACGCCCGGAGTGTCGAGGTTTTTCGCCGCCAGAGTGACAACGAATGGCTGTTGCATGACTACACGGGGGAGTCCGCCTGCCATTTTGCATCGGTTCAATTGACGCTGGACATGGGGCGCGTGTTTGAAGACGTGGACACCCAGGAGGACTGAAACACTCTCTTTTTGAGAGCTACACCCGCATGATCCATAAGCCCCATAGCGTACATTATCCTTATGGGAGCGGCGCTCCCGCAGGGGATACTCAAGGCACCACAAAGTTGGCGCTGCCACTCACCGCAGACGCGCCCGCTGCCGGAACGCTGGCGCCCAGTGCAGCGGCAAACTGCACGTAGCTCAGGCTGGTGGCCGTCACCCCCGCCGGGGCATTGGCCCCCAACTGGTAACTAAAGCCGGATGCGCCCAGAACCTGCACCGAGGCGCCGTTCGAGAGCGTCAGTTGCACGGCATTGTTGTAGAAGGTGCTCGATGCAAGCGTCAAACCACCTACCAACTGGATCACATTGCTGCCTTCGCTGTCGATGATCTTGGCCGTCACCGCACCGCTCACGGTGTAGGGGCTGATGATGTAGACATCATTCCCGCCGCCACCGAGGTAACTGTTGCCGCCCGAAGGCACGAGAACATCATCGTCCAACGTACCCGGTACGGTGTAGGAGCTGCCTGCAACACTTGGCACAGGTGCGGCTGCCTGCGTAAAGCCCGTGGGTACGACATAGCCCACGGTACCCGATGCCGGAAGTGTTCCACTGGTCAAGGAGGCACCCAGGCTGGAGACAAACTGGCTGTAGGTCAGCACCGCTGCCGCATCGCCCGCCAGCGCATTGGCACCCAGTTGGAACTTGAACTTCGAAGCCCCCAGTATCTGCACAATGGCACCGCTGGAGAGCGTGATCTGCGCGGCATCGGTATAGAAACTGCTTGCGGCAATAGCCATGCCATCGACCAGCTGAATGAGGTTATCGCCCTCGCTATCAATGACCTTGGCCGTCACGCCGCCACGCAAGGTGTTGGGGCTGATGATGTAGGTGTCATTGCCAGCGCCACCGTAGTAGTTAGGCGATTTCCAGCAGCGTTTATACCGATGGTGAGAAAATTCTGGCTATCACCACAGAATGCGAAAGTTGAATGATGGATACGAAAGATATCGCTACCGGGAAAGCAAGCACGAAAGGCGTAAACGTTGAAGATTTG
>JAYRRD010000016.1:0-4960 GCA_041910275.1 Rhodoferax sp. | reverse complement strand
GCCCAATACGACGTTACCCGATTTCAGCACATTTAGTCTTTTGCCATGGAAGATGTTATCTGGGGTACTTTCCCTCGGAGGGGAGTGGTTACAGAGGGCCAAAAATTGGGGAAAAACTTAGGGTGGTTTTGGACAGCCTAGTCTTGATGCCGTTGAGGTCGGCCAGATGCTCCAGCACGTCTTCCAGGTGGAAGTCGGCCTGCTCAAAAGTCATTTGCCCGGCTTCGATCTTGGAAAAATCCAGGATGTCGTTGATGATGCCCAGCAGATTGCGCGCGGCGGTGTGGACCTTTTCGATGTAGTTGCGCTGCCTGTCGTTCAGATCAGTCCTGAGCGCCAGCAGCGACATGCCGATGATCGCATTCATCGGCGTGCGTATCTCGTGGCTCATATTGGCCAGAAAGTCGCTTTTGTGCTGGTCTGCCAGCTCCAGCGCCCGGTTTTTCTGTTCGATTTCCACAAACAGCCGGGCGTTGTGCTCGCGCAGCTCGTTCAAACGGGCAATCGTGACTTCCAGCGTGTGGTTCTTGGCCTCGACGATGCGGTGCTGCTCGGCAATCTCCCGGTTGAACCGGGCCAGCCTGCGGTTCCAGACGACAACGCCCAGCAATACGACGGCAGCACCACCCGCGAACTTCCACAGCAGCGCATAGTCAAACCCCTGGTCCACGCGCACCGAAATCCACTTGTTGATGATGGCGCGGTTTTCTTCATCGCTGATGGTGTCGGTGGCCTTTTGCATGATGTCGGCCAGCAGCGGCTCGTCGCTGCGGGTGGTCACGCACAGGTCCAGCGTGAAGTCGAGCTTGCCGGAAATCTTCAGGTCCAGCATGGAAAATTCCTGCAAGGAGTAGGCAATGGTGGGCATGGTGTCGATGTACCCCCACAGCTCGCCCGTGCGCACCAGCTCCAGCCCTTCATGGGCACTGCGCACTTCGGTGATCTGGATGTCGGGATAACGGTCACGCAGCATGGCGACAAACACGTAGCCCTTGATGATGCCGATCTTGCGCCTGCCGATTTCGGCGCCGTCCTTGATGAACATCTCCCTGGCCTGGGTGGCAATCACCAGCGGCTGGATGATGTAGGGCCGGGTAAAGTTCATCGCATCGCGCCGGCTGGGCACATTGGCCGACATGGACAACAGATCGCATTTGCGCTCCCGAATGGCCGCCAGCGATTCCTCCCACTGCAAGGTGGGATATAGCTCGATGTTCACCCCCAGCCGGCTGCGCATGAGCGCCACCATCTCGGCACCAATTCCTTCGTGCTGTCCTTTTTCGTTGATGCGCTCGTAAGGCAGCCAGTCCGGCTGCACGCACATCTTGAGCGTCCCCTTTTGGGCCAGATAGGCGCGCTCGGCCTCGGTCAACGCCACACGCACGCTGGCACTCGGCGGATTGGCGCCGCCACCACTGGCCGCCAGACCAAGGCTGCACACCAGCAACGCCAGCACGGCTGCCATCACATGCAACAAGGGGGGTAACTTTTTCATGGCAATGGGTCAATGGATGGAAGAGCGAAGGGTGAAAGCATCATTTTCTGGCAGCTGTCCATCTTATAGGAACAGCAGTAGCCCTTCATCGGGTGGTTTGTACAATCCGCCGCGCGCCCGCCGATCCTGGGCAGCGCGCCCCAACTGCCAAAGTCGAGCCATTGTGATATCCCCAAGACCCAATACCAGCCGATGCGGGTTAGAATAGCGCCCGTCGGGGTGTAGCGCAGCCTGGTAGCGCATCTGCTTTGGGAGCAGAGGGTCGAAGGTTCGAATCCTTTCGCCCCGACCATGAGACACTCTAAAGGCCGCTAAGGAACACCACCTAGCGGCCTTTTTCATTGGTAAATCAAGCATAAACACACCAGCAACCGCTAACGAAAGCCATTGACAGCCAAGGCAAACCGGGGGTACAAACGGGGGTACGAAAAGGGAAAAACGGGGGTGAATGCGAATTTGTACCCCCACTTACCAATGAAAAATGCCATGTACCCCCACCTTGCCCTGGAGCTGTACCCCCATGCTGACTGATGCCCAATGCCGCAATGCCACATGCCCACCAGACAAGAAGCAATCCAAGCTGTACGACGCTGGTGGACTTTTCTTAGAAGTCAGTCCGGCAGGGGCAAAGCGCTGGTTTCTGAAATACAGGGTTGATGCAAAGGAAAAGAAACTGGCGCTGGGCAGCTATCCGTCCGTGAGTCTGACGGCGGCAAGGAAAGCACGGGATACTGCAAAGCTGCAAAAGTCCGAAGGAATCGACCCGGTACAAGCCCGCAAGGTTGAAAAGCTGCGATCAACCACACCGGATGCAGATACCTTCAAAGTCACGGCACTGGAGTGGTACGCAATCAAGCTGGACAGCTGGAGCAGCCACTACGCCATCCGGGAAAAACGCAACCTGGAAAAAGACCTGTTCCCCTTCCTTGGGGCACGGCGCATCGGCGACATTGAAGCAATCGAGCTGCTGGCAACGGTGCGCAGGGTAGAAGAACGTGGGGCTCTTGACGTAGCACACCGGGTACTGACCACAGCGGGACAAGTCTGGCGCTATGCGGTGGCGACAGGCAGGTGCCAGCGGGACGTGAGTGCCGATATTCGCGGCGCATTGAAGCCACACCACGGCAAACACTTTGCAGCCATTACCGACCCGGCAAAGCTGGGCGAACTGATCCGCGCGATTCGTGGTTATCAAGGTGGACCGATAGTACGGGCGGCGCTGCAACTGGCGCCGATCTTGTTCCAGCGACCTGGGGAACTACGGGCGGCGGCATGGGCTGAGTTTGATCTTGATGCAGCAATGTGGACTATTCCAGCGGTACGCATGAAGCGCAGTGTGGACGGCAAGCGCAATGGCGACCCGCATCAGGTGCCACTACCCACGCAGGCCGTGGAAATACTGCGCAAGCTGCATCCAATCACCGGGCACAGTACATTGTGCTTTTACGGTGAACGCAGTCACGACCGACCAATCAGCGATAACACCCTACGGGCGGCGCTGGGTACGCTGGGCTATGGGCCGGATGTGCAAAGTGTTCACGGGTTCAGGGCAACTGCACGCACGCTATTGGCCGAGGAGCTGGGCATTGATCCGCTGGTAATCGAGGCGCAACTAGCTCACGCGGTAAAAGATGCCAATGGCCGGGCATACAACCGCACGCAGTACATGAAACACCGGACAACCATGATGCAGCAATGGGCCGATTACTTGGACAAGCTAGCAGTGGGCGGCACTGTAATCCAGCTTAAAGCGTTATAGAGCAGTTTTTAGACCACGCCTAGCCACGGAGTAGCTTCCCGATGGCGAAAACTGGGACACCCTGACCCGGCGGCGCTGGTTTTCTATCGGGGCGTTTCAGGGAACGTTTGTGGAAGATTGCAAGAAATACTGGGCACTGGCTGATTTTTTGCCGGTGGAAACAATCGTTGAATACTGGTGTCAAAAATCAGGGTTCCATTCAGCACATTGCAGGGAAGCAAAAATTGCAGCAATCGTGGCAGCATGCGAGAAAGAGGAAATCAGGTACGGACGAAGTGATGGCAAGGATTTTCGTGATTCACCTACAGACCTAAAGGGACGTGGAATACTGACAATCGAACGCGAATCCTTCGATAGCTGGGTAGTAAAGAATTTTGAAAAAGATTCGCCTTTGCCAAGCAAACCCCTTGACGTGCGCGAGCGTACGGCTTACCTGAATACCATTGCTGTTCTTTTGGAGTTTGTGAAATCCCCTAGACCCGGAAGAAATAGCGAAGCGGCGATCATCAAGGAAATGATGGAAAACTACTCAGAAAAATATGGAATCAGCGAGCGCGGATTGATGGGTAAGTTTGCCGAGGCAAAGCGCAGTCTGCTATTAGATTGATACTGTAATTGCAGTGTGATTTGCTGCAATTGCAGTGACAGAACAGGACAGGGAAAGGAATATTACCCCAATCGCCAGCAACCGCTAGCGAGTCACAAAGGGGTTAACAATGAGAATTTTGAGACTTCCCGAAGTCAAATCGACATTAGGGCACCGTGCAGACGAGTCGGTTTACGCTGCAATCCGTGATGGGTTGTTCCCCACCGGGGTGGCCATTGGGCAGCGTGCAAAAGGCTGGCCTGACTACGAGGTGCAGGCCATTGCGGCGGCGCGTATCGCTGGCAAGTCTGACGAACAAATCCGGCAACTGGTAAAGGCTTTGCACGCCGACCGCGCCACACTGTCACCGCCGATGCAATCAGCGCCGGTGACACAGCCAACACCATCTGCACCACCGTCAGTAACCCGGCGCGGGCTGGCTACAGCGTGAGAGGGGCACCATGTCTAGAATACCCTGCCCACCCGGTGCGCATCGAAACGTCCATAGTGGTTTTTCAGTTCACGTAGGAACAAAAACCATGAAAACCATCAAACCGGGCGCATTGCCCGCAACCAAGCACCTTGTTAGTGCGCTGCACCATTTGAACCACGGAGCAATTGGCAGCAGGAGGTGTGCAATGAATAGCACCATTGAAAAGGCCGCTGGCGCTTCAATCACCAACGGCCTGCACACTGACACCAACACGCCGAATTCTGCCAGTCACAGGTCCGTAAATCAAGCAAAAATGCACGGTCATTTCAGGAAGGGGATTTCAGGCCAAACCGGGAAACGCTGGACAGCAGGAGGTGCAGCATGAACGCCTTTTCAAGCCAAGAAGGTCGTGCGCTATCCGCACTACGGGCCATTGACCCAGGCTGTGACCGTGAAACCTGGGTCAAGGTTTTGGCTGCAGCAAAAGATGCCGGTATTAGCTTCGATGATGCAAGCGACTGGAGCGCAGGCGCGCCAAGTTACGATCTGAAGTTACGCACTTGCCTTGATCGCCTGCAACTCTTCAAAAGCAGTTCTTGTGGCTTTGATGTAGAGCTTGGCGCGCAGTGCGAAATGGTTGAGTTTGTGTTTGATCTTTAGTGCTTCCAGTTTGAGCACAGCGACAAT
>JAYRRD010000015.1:0-15458 GCA_041910275.1 Rhodoferax sp. | reverse complement strand
CAACTTCATGCGACCTCATTTCACTACCAAAAAAGTGCCCGCAGTTGCCTTGGGAATCCTCGATAAGAAACTTACTTGGAACGAACTTTTCATGATCCCAATGGCCGCATAAACCCTTCCCACCCAACTGAACCAGTGCCCGTATGGCAATGTAAGTTGTTGATTTGTATTGAGTTTAATCTTGATATGGTGTAAGCGATTACAGGTGGTGCTGTATCAGGTAGGCTCCGGCTCCAGCCAGATAACCCATGAGTGCCAGGCCGCTTATCTTTCGGACGTACCAGAAGAAGTGTATTTTTTCCAGCCCCATCGCAGCGACGCCAGCGGCCGAACCAATGACAAGGATTGAGCCGCCGGTGCCTGCACAGTAAGCTAGAAATTCCCAGAAAAAATGGTCTGGCGGATACTGTGTCAAGCTGTACATGCCCATGGATGCGGCTACCAGTGGAACGTTGTCCACGATTGCACTGGCTATGCCAATGAGCAGCACGATGACTTCCTGATGCCGCACGGTCTGATCCAGCCATTTGGCCAACGCCGTCAAAATGAGCGTGTGCTCCAGGGTGGCGACAGACAGCAGGATACCGATGAAAAACACCAGTGATCCCATGTCAATCCTGCTCATGGCATGCGCCAGGGTCAGGTGCCTTTTTGTGCTTTCTTCTTTGTGGCGATGTATCAGATCTCCTACCACCCACAAAATTCCCAAGCCAAACAGAATGCCCAGAAATGGTGGCAAATGCGTAACCGTTTTGAAAACAGGTACAGCCACCAAAATGCCGAGTCCCAGGAAGAACATCACATTGCGTTCAAATGCGGTCGTGTTTGGTGAATCGGTATCTTCTACGTGAACGGGCGGCACAACAACCTGACCACGCAGGCCACGGGCAACCATGACCAAAGGCACCAGCATGCTGACCAGTGCGGGCAACAGCAGCCCCTTGATGATGGCCAGGGTGGTAATCTGGCCACCGATCCAGAGCATGGTGGTCGTCACATCGCCGATGGGTGACCAGGCGCCGCCGGAATTGGCTGCAATGACAATGATGCCTGCAAATAACAGCCGGTCATCGCGTTTGTCCAGCAGTTTGCGCATCAATGAAACCATCACGATGGTGGATGTCAGGTTGTCCAGGATGGCGCTGAGGAAAAAAGTTACAAACCCGACCAGCCACATCAGGCTGGTTAGTTTGGTGGTCTCGATGCGCGTGGTAATGACCTCGAAGCCGTTGTGGGCATCGATCACCTCGACGATGGTCATCGCACCCATCAGGAAAAACACAATCTGTGCGGTACCGATGAGCGATTCGCCAAGTTGTTCCCCAATCAGGTGGGAGTTTCCCAGCGACAGGGCGTAAACCGTCCAGAGGAGTCCGGCTCCTACCAAGGCCGAGCCTGACTTATTGATTTTGAGTGGATGTTCGAGTGCAATCGCCCCGTAGGTCAGAACAAACAGGACAACAAGGACGGCGGCGGTGTCTTGTAGTGGGTACATAGAAAAGGTTACTCCGCGTGGCGGCCCGACCAACGCATAAACCTGTCACGCCGCAACAGGCAGCGCGTACACCCTGGGCGCATTCTATGTGATGCGTGCATGGTCATTTACGGTTCGCCACTTTTGCCTTGCTTTTTTCAACCGATGCGATGCTTACCTCTAGTTGAACGTCGTCTATATTTTCCAGACCCGCACGCACACGCAAACCAAGACGCAAGCGCTCTATTTCGGCAGGACTCAACGGGGTCACGAGTTTTAATTGCACAAGCAATAGGGGACTTTCCAGCATGGACCTATTCGATGCGTCTTGAAGGCTCTCGGTAGCGCGATATCCTGATGTCACGCTAACTTGCAAGGCCTGTGGAAATTGTGCACTGATTTCTGCGTAAATATCACGCAACGGAAGCTGCTTGGCTGTTGCTCTGCGAATTTTTTCCAATTCCTCTTGGAGTGAAGCAATGCGCGCATCACGCTCAACAATTTCTGTCCGGTTGGATTTCATGAAGTCTTGCAGAATGTCCTTTTTGACCGCATTGATGTCGGGCATAACCTGACTTGACTGTTCCAATACCAATGCAGCATCGCCAATGCCGTATTCAGGCAGTTGTTTTTCCATGCTTTTGATCGCGGCATCCGCTAACCGGTCACCCGCCAATGTCACCCGTATCTGCCGTGATTGGTAGTCTGTGCTTTGTGCCAGTATCAGCACATTGGGATTGACACGGATTACTTCCTGAATGTATCGTGCGCTGTTCACGTCAAATACTTCTTTTTGTACCAGGTTGATTGCCAGGAAACAGCTAGGTATCAAGGTCAATAAAACAACAATAGCAATCACCGTCCGGCGCTTGATCAGTGAGCGCTCTCCCAGTAACTTGACGCTGGGTAGATGCATTCGCCGCACCATCATGAGCGTGGCAATGGCAATGAACACGCAATTGATGGTGAAAAGATAGAACGCACCCAGAAAATACTGCCAATTACCTACGGCTAACCCATAACCCGCAGTGCACAGCGGCGGCATGAGGGCCGTGGCAATTGCCACACCAGGAACCAGGTTGGACTTGATACGCCGCGTGGCGCCAATGACTCCTGCCAAACCACCGAAAAATGCAATCAATACGTCCCAGATCGACGGCGTGGTGCGTGCCAAAAGTTCCGAATGGGCCAGGGACAGCGGAGTTATCAGAAAATAGGCCGTAGACGTGAGCAAACTGAGAAAAGCCGCTAATCCCAGGTTAAAAAGGGACGCGCGCATCAAGGCCGAATCGTTGATGCCCGCCCCATAGCCCAAGGCCATGATGGGTCCCATCAAGGGAGAAATCAGCATGGCACCAATGATCACAGCCGTTGAATTGACGTTTAATCCAATGGAGGCGATGAATATCGCAAAAATAAGCACCCAAAGATTGGTTCCGCGAAATTCGACACCACTACGAAAAGTCTGGTCTATTTCCGAAGTTTCGGCTTGATCTGGCTGAAGATCAAAGCGGTAATGGAAACGTTGCCTTAAATAATCAAGAATCATGTGATGGTACGTGATCTTTCAGTACTCAAAGATGCGCCAGGGGCGTTTCCCCAGCGGACTCGTCGGCGTTCAACAGCCCAATAAGTTGCCCCAGGTCTTCATCCATGCGCTGGAGTGTTTCCGCGCTCAATTGGCCCAATGCTGCTGGAAGTAGCCCTTCAAATGGTCCGGGCACTTTCTTCAAGAGCCGTGACCCGGCAGGCAGAATCTTGATGCGCACATTGCGCCGATCATCTGGTGCTTTTTCCAGACTGATAAGCTCTCTACCCAGCAAGGTCTTGACCAGATTACTCGCCGTGGATTGGTGAATATCCATGCTGGATGCAATGCCACCCATGCCAATGCCCGGATTGGCCTTGATAACACTTAATGCCCACACCTGAGCACCACCCAGACCTGCTTGCTTTTCCATTTGACGGAAATGGGTGCGCACGGCATTAAATACCACGCGAAAACGCCGTAGCACCTTGGCTGGCGTGACTGACTCATCGGGCAAGTGGGTTGCGGAATCCATGGCGTTTCTATGAATAAATTTCGACCCCTCGATGATAGATGTCAAATGGCTGACAAAAAAGGAGCCCCGAGGGGCTCCAACTCAACTCACTTGGTCAATCATGTTTGCACAACTTGAGATCAACAAATGTTATTGTATTGCAGCAAATGTATTTGTTGCACACTATCTTTATGCGCTTCTTACAGTTTTTTGGCTGCATACACTATTACATTTGCTGCAATGTAGTTGATCTATTTGTTGCAATGTATTATCATGCCTGACGATGACAATTTTCTGAGTTGCAGTTGCAGCAAATATGCACCCCCATTCCCACCACCAGCGCCATCCGCATATCCCTACGGCTTTCAAAAAGGAGCTATCTGACCGTCATATGTGGATTGGGCGCGGTGTAGTCATAGTTCTTGCGGCGTTGGCGGGTATGACTGTTGTGGCGTTCACTTGGCTTGCAGAACATGCGCTGTTCCAGTTCTTCGCATTTCAAAGGGCCTATAGATGGGGACCGCTTCTTTGGATGCCCGTTTCGACTGCTGCCATTGTCTGGTTGACGATGCGATTCGCTCCCGGAGCTGCGGGGTCTGGAATTCCCCAGGTCATGGCAGCCTTGGAGCCGCAAGTCGGTGAGGAGGCCCGGAAATTGTATGTATCCGTGAAGCTGTCAGTCGCCAAAATTCTATTGACGACATGGGGTTTGCTGGCGGGTCTATCAATAGGCAGAGAGGGTCCATCGGTCCAGATTGCAGCTGGAGTGATGCACCATGCCAGGCACTGGATGCCAAAGCGTGCGCACATTTCCGACAACAACCTGCTCATCGCTGGAGGAGCCGCAGGAATAGCCGCCGCATTCAACACGCCACTGGGTGGCGTGATGTTCGCCATAGAGGAACTTTCCAAAAAGACCGAGCAGCGCAGCAATAGTCTGGTCATTGTGGCAATTGTGGTCGCCGGACTTATGGGGGTGTCCGCCTATGGCAACGCAAGTTACTTCGGAATTATTCGTGTGGAAAGTTTTGGCACCGCGCTGATTATTCCGGCGATGTTGGTGGCAATGTGCTGCGGAGTCGCTGGTGGACTCTTTTCGCGGTTGCTGATCGTGTCTCTGTCTGGCGTCTCACCCGACTGGTTCACCAAGTCCCGGCGCAACTTCCCCATCATTTTCGCCGCAGGCTGCGGGTTGGCCATTGCAATCTTGGGCCTGGTCAGTAATGGGGAGACCTACGGAAGTGGCTATGCGCATAACCGCGCCATGCTGGAAAACAGCAATAACACTTCATCGTTGTACGTGCTGTTGAAGTTTGTAGCAACCTGGCTTTCCACGTGGGCTGGTATTCCCGCAGGCGTATTTGCGCCCTCACTAGCCATTGGCGGAGCATTGGGACACGACATTGCACAACTCACGTCATACGCCAATGCGCCGACTTTGATCGCCTTGGGTATGGCAGGTTTTCTTGCAGCAGTCACGCAGGCTCCACTGACGGCCTTCATCATCGTCATGGAGATGGTGGACGGGCATGCGCTGGTGTTGAGTTTGATGGCTAGCGCCATGGTGGCCAGCGGGGTTTCTAGACTCATCAGCGCACCTTTGTACCCGTCTTTGGCAGAGATTCAGTTGTTGCGTCTCAAAAAAATGGCGGGAAATGACGGGGGGATATTGCAACTGCATTCAACCAAGAGCGAGTGAGCCAGTCTATGAATGAATCTTGCAGGGACGAACGGACGAACGCAACGGCCATTCTATCAGTGCTACTTATTAAATAGCTGTACCCGCTTGGTACATAAGGCATACAGCCCGATTTGCCATGTAAAAACGCCCGGAAACGGCCAGTTTTGGCCTCTGTGGCGGTTGCTGGCGGCGCTTTGACCTGTTTTTAGGGGAGAAATTCAAGGCAAATCGGACTGTATGCCTTGTATAGCAAGCGGGGTGCGCTATGTTTTTTGTGTGATCGTGTGGTGGGTGGTGGGTGGTGTGAGGGCAGGGGACTGGAAAATGGGGATTTTGAGAGCGGGTCAGGATGTGATATTTGCCGTCGTGCGGTTGGATTTCCTATCCTCCGTTTCGCGATAATGCAAAAAAACATCCAGATTGCATTGAACCCTGAAACACGGTTAGAACAGAGTATGGTGAACGCGGCGCAAGGCTCAGGTTTGCCCCGGCGCAAACGCCAAAGCCGCATCCTGAAGGGGATCGCAGGCGTAATGGTTTTGGGTGGCGCCGCAATCGGCTGCGCCGCCTGGTACGAGGCAAGCACCTCGTACTTTCAGTCCCGCTACCTCACCGAGTGGGGGCAGCGCATGTCGTTCAAGGTGGCGCCTGGGGCGAGCGATGCGATCCGATTCCCGACCAACGGCCCCTTTGATCAACGTCTTGGTTACAGCGCACTGCCACAGCTGATTCCACGCCTTGCCACGCGCGGCTATGTGGTGACGGATCAGGCGCGAATTTCGGTAGACATGGCACGCGCCGTAGACGCCGGGCTGTTCGTGCCGTATCGCGAGAAAACGCAAGGCGGTCTGACCATTGCGGACTGCAACGGGCAAACGCTGTTCACGGCGCACTTCCCGGAACGGGTCTACGACCGCTTTGAGTCGGTGCCAGACCTGCTCGTGCGCAGCCTGCTGTACATCGAAAACCGCGATCTCCTTAGCCCCGAACACGCCACGAAGAACCCGGCGATTGAATGGGATCGCTTCACGAAAGCCGTGGTTGATCAATTGATTCACAAGATCGATGCGGAACACGATGCCCACGGCGGCAGCACGCTCGCTACGCAAATCGAGAAATACCGCCATTCGCCCGAAGGTCGCACCAGTTCGCCGCGCGAAAAGTTGCAGCAGATGGCGTCGGCCTCGCTGCGCGCCTATTTGCAAGGCGAAGACACCTCTGCGGTGCGACGCCAGCTTGTGCTGGACTACCTCAACACCGTGCCCTTGGCTGCGAAGCCCGGTTACGGAGAGGTGATCGGCATTGGCGATGGCATGGCAGCGTGGTACGGGCGGGATTTCGACGAAGTCAATGCGCTGTTGCGTGACCCGAAAGCCGACCCTGCGCAACGCGGCCTGGCCTACAAACAGGCCCTGTCTCTGGTGATCTCCCAGCGCCGCCCCAGTGGCTTTCTCGCCGACCAGAAGGGACTTGAATCACTCACCAATGCGCACCTGCGTTTTCTCACGAGCGAAGGCATCATCCCGGTCGACTTGCGCGACGCGGCGCTCGCGCAGCCCCTGCACTTGCAGCGCAGTGTGCAAAGCGTGGTGACGCATTCGCTGGGCGGGCGCAAAGCAGCCGTCGTGACGCGCACGCAACTCGCAAGTCTGCTCGGCGTGCAGCGGCTCTACGACCTCGACCACATGGACATGAGCGCCACCAGCTCACTCGACACCGGGCTGCAGCGCAAGGTCACCGAAACGCTGCGTACGATCTCCACCCCCGAGGCCGCCAAGGCAGCCGGACTGGTCGGTGAACGTATGCTGGGCGGTGGCGATCCGTCCAAGGTGATCTATAGCTTCACGTTGTTCGAGCGCGCCCATGGCGCCAACCTTGTACGCGTGCAAACCGACAATTTCGACCAACCCTTCGACATCAACGAGGGCACCAAGCTCGACCTTGGCTCGACTGCCAAGCTGCGTACGCTGGTCTCCTACCTTGAAATCGTCGCGCGTTTGCATGAACGGCTTGAGCCACTCGAACGCAAAGCTGTGCTGAAGCTGCCGGTCGGACAGCAGGACCACCTCACCCAATGGGCGGTTAGCTACCTTGCCGACGCCAAGGACCGCAGCCTTGAAGCAATGCTGCAAGCTGCGATGGAGCGCACCTACTCGGCAAGCCCTGCCGAGAGCTTCTTCACCGGCGGCGGCGCGCTGACCTTCGAGAACTTCGACAAGCGGGATAACGACCGCATCGTGACCGTGCGCGAAGCGCTGCAGCGCTCGATCAACCTTGCGTTCATCCGGATCATGCGCGACATCGTGCGCCACACGATGTTCAACATGCCCAGTTCCAGCGCCACCTTGCTGGACGACCACAAAGATCCGAAACGTCAGGAATACCTGGCGCGCTTCGCGGACCGCGAGGGCAAGGAATTTATCCTGCGCTTCTACAAGAAATACCAGGGAAAGACCGGCAGCGAGGTGCTGGAAGGCCTGTTGCAGGGCATCCATCCGACACCGAAACGGCTCACAACAATCTTCCGTTCGCTGGATCCCACGGCCAACGCCGCACAACTCAGCGCCTTCCTTGCACAAAATCTGCCCAACGCATCGGTCGAGTCTTCCAGTATCGAACGGCTCTATGAAGCGTACTCGCCCGATCACCATGATCTCGCTGATCGCGGCTACCTCGCCGGCGTGCACCCACTCGAACTGTGGCTGGTTGGCTACCTGCGCACGCACCCGAAGGCAACGTTGTCGCAGGTGATCGCCGACAGTGCCGACGAGCGCCAGAACGTCTACCGCTGGCTCTTCAGAACGCGTTTCAAGAGCGCGCAGGACGTGCGCATCAAGCAGCTGGTGGAAGTCGAAGCCTTCCTTGAAATCCACAAGATGTGGAAACGGCTCGGCTACCCCTTCGATACCCTGGTGCCCTCGTACGCCACCGCACTCGGCAGTTCCGCCGACCGCCCTGCTGCGTTGGCCGAACTCGTCGGCGTGCTGATTAACGACGGCATCCGGTTACCAACGGTTCGACTCGACCAGATGCAGTTTGCCAAGGCGACGCCTTTTGAGACAAGGCTGGCCTACGTGCCACCGAAAGGCGAACGGGTGCTGCCAAGCGAAGTCGCACGTATCGCACGCGAAACGATGGCACTGGTGGTCGAGAACGGCACGGCCAAGCGCCTCAGCGGGGTGTTCAAGCGCGCCGACGGTACGCCCATCCGGGTGGGCGGCAAGACCGGCACCGGCGACCACCGTTTCGAGGTGTATGGCAAAGGTGGGGTGCTGATTTCGGAGCGCGTCGTGAGTCGCTCCGGCACGCTCGTGTTCTACATTGGTGATCGGCACTTCGGCGCCGTCACCGCCTATGTCAAAGGACCCGAAGCCGCCAACTACAGCTTCACCAGCTCGCTGCCAGCACAATTATTGAAAGTGCTGGCACCGCAGTTGATCGATGAGATCAACCGCAGTGAGAACATCGGCACCAGCAGTTGCACGCCGGCCGCAAGCACCGTGCCGGCAGAGACGAAGACGGTCGGTTGAATCGACCGTTTTCAGTGTCGATGTTGCCCAAGCCACAAAATAATTGACAATGCCTCCCGTAGCAACCCAGGCTGACAAGCTCACGTGCGATGCTGTGCGCGCCAGGCAGCCGGCGTGGTCGCAGTCCAACGCTTGAAAGCGCGGGTGAACGATGTTTGCTCAGAAAAGCCCAGCATCCCCGCAATGTGGACCAAGGCCAATTGTGGGTCCGACAACAATCGCAAGGCCTCTTCATGGCGAAAATCTTCCACCACGGCACTGAAACTTCGTCCCGCATCGGCCAGTCGGCGTTGCAGGGTGCGCTCCGACAGTCCGATCAGGCGCGCCAACTGGGCCGGGCTGGCGTCACCGGACGGCAAGGCATCGCGCAAGCGGGCGCGCATCGCCTGCTCCAGCCCCGACGACTCCGACCGCCCCAGATGCATTTGCGCCGCCAAGTCTCTAAGCGTGGCGTGCAAATAGGCATCTGCCTGTTTGATCGGCAGGCCCCAATCCGCCACAGCCATACAGAACCCGGCCACAGGTGCGCCATAAACGACAGGACAAGAAAACGCCTCTTGGTGCAGGCTAGCGTCAACCGGTGCACAACCCGTCAAAAACACTTGCAACGGAGTAAATCCAACGGCCACCAAATGCCGCATGCGTAGTACAACCGTGGCAAGCGTGAATTCAATGGCGTTCGCAGGTACATGGCTATCGGCACGCAGGCGGAGCCACCGCGTGGTGTCCAAAAACTCCAGCTCGACACGAATGTCATTGGCAATCATGTCAAAGTGCAGCGCCAATGACTCACAACAGGCGCCCAGGTTGACGGCACTCCCCACCAGATAGTCCAAGACGCCAAAGGCGCCAAACGGTATGGCAGCGGCCAGCGCGGTCGGCAGGCTCGGGCCATCATATTGACGCAGGGCGCAGTCCCACAACGTCAGATACATACTGGTAGGGACCTGGGCATTGGGGTCATCGGGCAGAACACCGATCTCGCGGCGCAAACGTTTGGTATCCAGGCCCAATATTTCGTAGCCGTGCAATTGCACCCACAGGGGACCAGCAGGGAGCCAAAGATCTTTCATGGCATGAATGGTTCAAACATTGGCACGCAGAGTCAAGCCAAAAACACGACAAAAAAATACAGTCACTGCATCCATCTGCATCCTGAAATAACGCGTGTGTTGGATGGTAATGATTCACCACCACAAAACTTGGAACGCCTGCTATGACGACCTACCGCTTCTTACAACGTGTCTTACGTGTCTTCATTGTCGCCTCTTTCGCCACGCTGGGTGCTTGCTCCACCATGAAGGCCACCGATAGCGGCTATCTCAGCCAGCGCAATAACCTGGCCTTTACCGAAGATGGTGGTGCCGGTCGCTATCGTGCGCAGGAGCCCATCGATACACATCAAATTCGCAACACGACGGTAGAGTGGGTCGCCAAAGGCAGTAGCGACCTATCGGCACCCGAGAAAGACCAACTGCTCGGTACATTGCGCGATGAGCTATCCAGCCAATTGGGTGCATTGCCCGCAGTCAGCAGCGGCAAAGCCGTGATTCTGCGCGCGGCGATCACCCGTGCTGAAGTTGTTTCACCCACGCTCAACGCCGTCTCCACCCTACTCTTGTTTGCACCCCTGGACCGAGGGGGTGCGGCGGTCGAAATGGAACTATTGGATGCCCAGACCCGCCTGCCACTGGCCAGCTTGTCGACTGCGTACTATCCTCCATTGTCGGAGTTCAAGGCCCGGTTTTCGAGGCTTTCACCGGCCAATCTGGCACTGAAAAATGCGGTCACCGAATTTGCCAAGTTGGTCCAAACCAGTGTGCCAAACCAACCGTAACCAAAGCAGGAGTCAATATGATGCTGCAACGTCGTCAATTCTTACGCGTCGCCGGGGGCAGCGCGATCATGGCAGCCGCGTCGGTCAGCGTGACGGGATGTTCCAGCGAACTTCCAAGCGAAGCCGTGGCCGCTTGGGCCGGGCCTGCCGCCAACGTCACCGACGTACGGCGATGGATTCTGAGCCATGCCATTCTGGCGCCGCACTCCCATAACTTGCAGTCCTGGCTGGTTGATCTGAATACACCCGACGAAATTACCCTTTACCTGGACCGCAGCCCCGCTCGGCTTCTCCCGGAAACCGATCCCTGGAGCCGCCAGATGATGATGAGCCAGGGCACATTTTTGGAGATTCTTGACTTGGCCGCACGCCAACGCAAGCTGCGCGCCGACATCACACTGTTCCCGCAAGGTGCATTTGCGCCATACACGGTCGATGGGCGTCCCACGGCACACATTCGTCTCACGCCCGACAGTTCAGTGCAGCCGGACCCATTGTTTTCACAAGTTTTCAAACGCCGCACGAACCGAGCCTCCTATGCGCTGCGCGACCCTTCACCGCAGGCACGCGCTGCGATTACCGAAAGTGTTACGTGCTTGGCACAGCGCCTTTCATCCCCTACCTTCCTGCGCACGGGTTTTGTGTGGAATGATCAGCCGCAGCTGATGCAGCGGCACCGCACCATTGCATCAGAAGCCAATCGCATCGAGGCCGTTACGCCCCGCGCCATGCTCGAATCTTTCAAGGTATTGCGCGTCGGCCCCAGTGAGATCGCCCAGCACCGCGACGGCATTTCACTGATGTCCCCCATGGTGCGCGCGTTGGTGGCTGCTGGTTTGTTTGACCGGAGCAAGGCGCCAGGTGCGGACGACGCAGCCGTCACCGGCCAGATAAAGGACTTTGACGCCAAGATCACCGCGACGCCCGCTTTTTTCTGGTTGGTAACCGAGGGCAATGACCGCCAGACCCAAATCAATGCCGGGCGGGCTTATGTACGCGCGCAGTTGGCGGCCACGGCAGCGGGACTGTCCATGCAACCGTTGTCCCAGGCCCTGCAAGAATATCCGGAACAAGCACAACCCTACGCGGACATCCACGCGTTACTCCAAGCGCCTTCCCCGCGCTATACCGTGCAAATGTGGGCACGTCTGGGCTATGCGCCTCCCATTGGGCCTTCGCCACGGCGGGGGTTGGAGGCCCACGTGCTGCGCAAAACGTCCTGAGCTGACATCACCCCGCCGCGCAAGCCACCACTATGGGGTAACCGTGATGCGCCGGCTGACGTGACAGACAAAACCAGCAATTCAGACCTGCTGTCAGGTAGGGGCACACCGGCGGTATTTGGGGGGTGAGGATGGGCCAGGATGCGATACTTGGGGGCGTGCGGTTGAACTTCCTATTCACTAAAGTCAAACTGCGCAACACCGACCCTCGGTCACGTTCACCGGAATATGCAGGGGCAAAATGAACCCCGAATCTTTAGTTCACACCCACACCCAGGCAGACATGACGGCGGAAAAGCTACCTAAAACCAAAAATCACGTCAAGCCCGTGGTTTACGAGACATTGACCAGCAAATCGATGCATTTCTCTGCGCGCATTGTGGAAAGCAGAATGCACAAAGAGCGGCCCTGGGAGCTGCAGTTTGAATATAACAAAATCATGATGGGTTTTCTTCTGTACAACCCCTCACCCGCCAGCATTGCCATGATTGGGCTGGGTGGCGGTTCACTGGCCAAGTTTTGCTATCGCTATCTGGCGCAGACCCATATCACGGTGATTGAGATCAACCCTCATGTCATCGCGCTCAGGGATGCATTCGCGCTGCCCCTGGACAATGAAAGATTTTCAATCGTGCAAGGCGATGGGGCTGACTTTGTGCGCGAAACGAAACAGAAATTTGACATTCTTCTCGCCGATGGTTTTGATATTGACGGCCTGCCAGAGGAACTAAGCACCCCATTGTTTTACGACAACTGCCGTGATGTGCTGAACCCTGGCGGTGTCTTCGTTACCAACCTGCCCGGAAGCAATCAATTTCTGGACCTGTTTCTGAACCGTATTCAGACAAGTTTCAAAGGTTCGCTGCTCACCGTACAAGATCCCAGTTCACCCTCCCGGCTGGCCTTTGCTATCAAAGATGTTCCCAATGCACTGTGGTCGCTGACGGGCACGCGATGTCCTCAGGGTTTTGGCGAGCTTGCCTGGAAAGAACTCGAGCCCAGTTTGAAGCGCGTTTTTCTGGCGACCAGGGAGCTTGCACGCGCGCAGATGTCATGTCACGCTTTTCCCTGTGCAATTTGTATGGATATTGGAATGACGGAAACAAAGTTTAACGAATTGATGTACCTGAATTTGCACCAAGACGTGCGGCTTGCAGTGGAGCGGGGCGACTTCAAGTCAGGGTGGGATCATTACGAGAAGTATGGCAAATTCGAGGGGCGAAGGGATTCGCGTTTTGAACATAACAGCCATTTGATCCGGGACTATTCGCGTCTGGTGCGCATGCTGGTTGCCGAGCATCCCGACAACCTGGGTCTGGCAATGGCCAAGGCAGTTGGCGCGCAGACGCTGGACATCTTCCGGGAAATGGGCGAGAAGCAATTCCAGGTGTTACGCCGGTTTGGCTTGGAAGACGGGTACGCCATCTACGATCTGGCTTGTGGTTCAGGCAGCACCGCAGCTGCGCTCCTACGCCATGGATGGAGCGGAGATTACCGGGGCGCGGACATCATCGCCGAGCTGGCGAACTATGCAGAGCAGACCAACCCCGGCTTGCGGTTTTTTGTGCATTCCGATTACTCCATCAACGCTTCAGACAATACCCTGGACATAGTTTTTACGTGGAGTCTGTTTACCCATTTGCAGCTGGAAGAAATATTCCTGTACGCCAAAGATTGCCTTCGCGCACTCAAGCCAGGCGGCATCTTGCTGTTTGGCTTTTTGACGCTGAAAGACCGTCTACACCGCGATCTCATTCTCAATCGCGCCACGGCACTGGAGAATGGAGTTGCCAGTGTGCATTTGGATACGTTTCTGGATACGGACACCATCTCCATCCTGTTTGAACGAATGCTGGGTTTCAGTCCCTTGGGTTTTATAGATGCCGGTGACGAGAATAAGCTTGGCCAAGCGCTGGCGGCTTTCAGAAAATGAACAGTCGGGTTGGTGCAAGGCCGAAACCATCAACAGGCTTGCCTCCAACTCCTTGACCCGGCGAACGCGACGGATAAACGGTGAAGAATCTGGACTCCCCACTTTTCGGTATCGGCATCAAGACGGATGGGCATGTTTCGCACCTTGAATTTGACCTGTATTTCCAGCGATTCATAAATAATGGGAGGGGAGGGTGGCATGGCGGTTGTGTCAATCTTGCGGGGACGAACGTGGCGGCCATTCTATCAGTGCTACTTATTAAATAGCTGTCTCCGCTTGTTACATAAGGCATACAGCCCGATTTCCCATGTAAAAACACCCGAAAACGGCCAGTTTTGGCCCCAAAAAGCCCAAAAAACACCACATGGCGCCGCCTGGGGCCGTTTTGAGGGGGAAATTCAAGGCAAACCGGGCTGTATGCCTTATGTACCAAGCGTGTATCGCTATGTTTTTTGATAAATATCCCGAAACTTGTAACCACAAAATAATTGACAATGCCTGTTGGTTGTAACTACATTCAGGCCATGATCACATGGGACGAAAGCAAGCGTGCAAAGAATCTGAAGGACCACGGCATTGACCTTGCAGAGATTGGATGCGTGCTTGACGAACCCTTGGTCACGGTGGAAGACGAATCGGAAGCCTACGGCGAAAAGCGGTTGCAGAGTTTGGGTTGGTTTCAAGGACGGGTCGTTTTCCTGGTGTGGACAGAGCGCGACGACAGCGCCCGAGTAATTTCCTGTCGGTATGGTGACAAGCATGAAACGAGAGCGTACTTCCAAGCCCTTGGCCTTTAGCAAGGAACAAATAGCAGCGGCACTAACTGCCGCGCCTGAACGTGCAGATGACCCGGAATGCCCATATGACCCGAACGATGCGAAGGCGGTGGCAGAATTCTGGGCGAGGGGAAAAGTCCGTCTGCCCAGCCAGCGAGGAACACAGAAGCGCCCAACGAAAGTGGCGGTCACGGTGCGTTACAGCCCCGAAGTTCTCGCGTACTTCAAAGCAACCGGCGAGGGGTGGCAAACCCGGATGAACGAAGTTTTGCGGGAGTATGTCGCTGAACACGAGGCTGCGTAGTACGAGAGAGCATATCCAAAGCTCAAAAATGGCGGCTTCTGGCATCGTCCGGGGCCGTTTGTGGCGCCGCACTCGGACGCCACCTGCTGCGCTGCGGCGAGGTTCATATCCGTTACCAGCACGCGCACCTTGCAGCGGGCCAGTGCCAGGCTCAACGCACGGCCAATGCCGGAACCACCGCCCGTGACGATGGCAACTTTGTTTTCCCAGGTATTCATTTGCACGGCTCCTCCACAGCGGCCATTTTATCAACGCTCCTGATAAAGTAGCTGCTCCTGCTTGGTACGTAAGGCTTACAGGCTGATTTTCCACGTAAAAACACCCGATGACGCCAAGTTTTGGCCCCAAAAACCCCAAATGGCGATTTCTGGCGTCGCCTGGGGCCGTTTGGAGGGGGAAAATTCAAGGCAAATCGGGCTGTACGCCTTATGTACCAAGCGGGGTACGCTATGTTTTTTGTGGAATCTGCAAGCGCAACGCAGCCCACACGCAGCGCCCGACGCAATCAGGCACCGATGGTTGACAGTTTCAGGGCTACGTTCAATTGAGCACCTCTCCACTACAATGGTACGGCAATCCAGTACATATATATACATAAGCGACGGTGACCCATGGACACAGTGAGCGTAAACCAATTCCGGGACAACTTGAAGTCCTT
>JAYRRD010000014.1:0-3988 GCA_041910275.1 Rhodoferax sp. | reverse complement strand
GTCGCTGTGCTCAAACTGGAAGCACTAAAGATCAAACACAAACTCAACCATTTCGCACTGCGCGCCAAGCTCTACATCAAAGCCACAAGAACTGCTTTTGAAGAGTTGCAGGCGATCAAGGCAAGTGCGTAACTTCAGTCCATAATCAGGCTGGCGGCTCCATGCTCTGATCTCAGCATAGGTGGCTCTGTGATTGCCCCAGTCAACAAAGCCTGAGACTTCACCGCGCCCGTTGTATCGGCTGGGTACTTTGCCAAGCGTTTTAATGCTGCTGCCCTTGGATATTTTGGCGTTCTGGTTGGCAACCACCGGCAGGAGGTCTTGCCCAAAGCCTAGCATCGTGTCGAAGTGAAACCACTCGATCTCAGTAGCACCCACCACATGCGGCTCACCTTGCGCGGCCAATTGCCCGAAAAATTCAGCGTTGCTCACTGGTTTGGTGGTATCGCTCATTTGTACACCCCGCTTGCATCAACCAGGGTATATCCGCCCGTCCCGTCAACGCAATGGGCAGCGCGGTCCCCGAGAATCGGCGTTTCACCGTCCGCGCCACCATGAACGTGTCGGTGGCCACAAAGGGGGCAGCGGTCCACCACCAAGGACCATTGCTTGTTTTCACGTCCGTGTCGCCACGCCGGACGGCTTGCAGTGCAAAAAGCCTTGATCGGTTCGGCTGTTTGCCCGAAAATATGCACGCTGGTCTTTGTTGTTGAATTCGGATTTGCCACCGCGCGAACGGTGGCAATTTCATTTTTGCTGGCCTGCGTCATGTTCAGACTTCCAATCCAAGAGCGCCAGCACGGCTCGCGTGCATTTGCGAAACGAGTCGCTTGATTTCAGTATCGGATTTCCCGGCAATGCGAGCGGCGTTCAGCGTTGAGATTTCATGAGCAGGCCAAGCGACCGCCCTGGCGCCGATGCGCACTGGTTTTGGGAACAAGCCTTTTTTGATGTCGCCATAGATAGAGGCCGCACAGCGCCCGTGCTGGGCGAGGACGGCTGGTAATCTCAGAAGTTGCATGTTAGGGCTCCTTGTAACGTCGTGGACGTTGTTAAAAACAACCCCGATCATTGACTGGAACCACTGATTTCGCACTGCGGTATCTTTTCGCGTCCTTAATACCGCATTTCAACTAAGTTGGCGCTCGACTTATGTCAAATTCGATATTACGCGGGAGTCCGGCTGCGGAAAACCAGCGATCATTGCCCGCAATGACCCCCGATGCGCGTTCGTACCTGTCTTTCGCACTGAGGGACAATTTCGCCCAAGAGTGCCGGTTCCTGGGTAAAAAAAATCATCGGCCTGGTTCCGATACACCACGCTACGGTCGTTGGCGTGGGCAGACGCATGTCGTGGTCGTGAGCAGACGCAGGTCGTGGTCGTGGGCAGACGCATGTCGTGGTCGTGAGCAGACGCAGGTCGTGAGCAGACGCAGGTCGTGGTCGTGCCCATGACCGTGATGCCGACCGGCCTGGTGCCTGGTTTTGATGCAGCTGACAGCGGCTTTTTTTTTGACTTTAATTTGTAGGGAAATGCCCACAATTCAGAAAAATGTCACAACCCCTATCAATCTATAAATGGGGTCCGCTTTTGGTACCCACTTTTGCCTGGAAAGGGGTATCCAAGGCAAAACCGGGGAACAAATAGGGGAACAAAATGCATTTTCAAAATCAAGAACCTAGCATTCATGCGGGGTACAGCACATCTATTGACTCCGATAATCGCACCAAATCATCATTTCACGACGTTTCATAACGTCCCAAAAGCCCGCATCCTCATAGGAGAGCGGGCTTTTTTATTGCTCCAGGTAGTCCCACGAGGTACCATGCCATACCATCAAAAGGAGCTGGCATGGCACTCACAGACACATTTGTAAAGCAGGTTCCACACAAGGGCAGCGTTGCGGGCGAGAAGTACGCAGACGGCGGTGGCATGTACCTGCGGTGAAAAGCACCGGCAAATACTGGCGTATGAATTACAGATTCGATGGCAAGCAATAGACGCTGTCCATTGGCGTTTACCCGGATGTGTCGCTGGCGCAGGCAAGGAAGGCACGAGCCCAGGCCAGGGAGAGACTTGCCGCTGATACCGACCCCAGCACTGCCAAACAGGAGGAGCGCACAGCCAAGGCAGCACTGGGCGCCAACACATTCCAGACAATCGCCCTGGAGTGGCGGGCCATGAAGGCCAAGGGCTGTGCTGCCAGTACCTCGGACAAGCGGCTGAACCAGCTGGAGAACCACATATTCCCGGCCATCGGGGCCAGGCCCATTGCAGCCAATCGGAGCGGGGATGGCAGCGCGAAGCCCTGGAGCGCCAGCTTGACCACAAGGAAGCCAATGCAGCGGTAGCGGCCTATGCCCGCAGCCAGCACCTCGATGAACGGCGGCGTTTCATGGCCGATTGGGACCAACTGGTGGAGGAGCTGGAGTCCGGCACCAACGTGGTGAGCTTGCCCAGCAGGGCCGCGTGATTTTTGAATATGCCCCAGGAGGGTACCCCCAAAAACCCCAAAACCCCTGTTTTTGGCTGTGGCAGTGGCTTGTCATGCTAATAACGTAACTACAATTACCCGATGCGTGTGATATTCGACCCAGCAAAGGATGTGCTGAACATTGCCAATCATGGGGTATCGCTGGCGCTGGCTGAGAATCTGGAATGGGATTTTCTAGTTAGTCTGAAGTTCTTTCCTGTTTTTCCAAATTTCTCTTATAAATCAATGCATTAGCGCAATTTTCTTGCAAATATGTAGACATGTAATTTGTGGTAATATAATTGGCAAATTGCAAATAATGTAGACATGCACATCAATATCATCCCAAATCGCGGATCACCCCCCACCGTTTTGCTGCGCGAGTCTTACCGTGAAGGGGGTAAAGTTCACAAGCGCACGCTGGCTAACTTGTCGGCTTTGTCGCCAGAGCAAGTACAGATGATTCGTGTCACATTGCGTGGCGATGTTGTGCAGCCGGTCAACAAAACCTTTGAGGTCATCGCCTCTCCCGCCCATGGTCATGTTCAGGCCGTCTGCTTGGCTATGCAACGCTTGGGCTTTGCCTCGATGCTGGCTGCAAAACCTTGTCGTGAGCGCGATCTGGTGCTGGCCATGGTGGCCTCACGCATCATTTCTCCGGCCACCAAACTTGCCACGACGCGGTTATGGCGCACCAACACGTTGGCTCAGGAGTTTGGTGTGAGCGATGCCAACGAGGATGATCTGTACGCCGCCATGGATTGGCTGCTGGCGGGACAGGATCGGATTCAAAAGAAGCTGGCAGCACGTCATCTCAAGGAAGACTGCCTGGTGCTCTACGATTTGTCTTCGAGTTACTTTGAGGGTTCGCATTGTCCATTGGCCAAGCTGGGTTACAGCCGTGATGGCAAACGTGGAACTTTGCAGGTCAACTATGGATTACTCACTGACGATAGAGGTTGTCCGGTGGCGATTTCTGTTCATGACGGCAACACATCGGACAGCACGACGTTTATTCCGCAAGTTACGCACTTGCGTGAGAAATTCGGCCTCAAACGCATAGTCATGGTGGGTGATAGGGGCATGATCTCGCAAAAAACCATTGATGAGATGAGCAAAGACAGCGATTTGGCCTGGATTACAGCTCTGCGTAGCGCATCAATCCGCGCCCTTGTGGAGCAAGGGCATGTGCAGATGGGGCTCTTTGATGAACGAAATTTGCTGGAAATAAGCTCGCCGGACTTTCCCGGTGAGCGACTGATAGTGTGTCGCAATCCAGAGTTGGCAAAGTTGCGCGTGCATACCCGCAATGACTTGCTCCTGGCCACGGAGAAAGAGCTGGCAAAAATCCAGGCTCGCGTTGACTCTTCCAAGCTCGTGGGCAAGGACAAGATTGGCGTAGCAACGGGTAAGGTGGTCAACCGATACAAGGTGGCCAAACACTTTGAGTTGACGATCACAGATGAAGCGTTCACCTTCGCGCGTCTTGAGGGCAATATTGCGGCTGAGGCTGC
>JAYRRD010000013.1:0-35058 GCA_041910275.1 Rhodoferax sp. | reverse complement strand
CTGCTGTTTGAGGGGGCGCAAGGAACGTTCCTCGATATTGACCATGGAACCTACCCTTTTGTCACTTCCAGTAACTGTGTTGCAGGCAATGCGGCTGCAGGTGCAGGGGTCGGGCCAGGTATGTTGCACTACATCCTGGGTATCACCAAAGCCTATTGCACCCGCGTGGGTGGGGGGCCATTCCCCACAGAGCTGGATTGGGCGACGCCGGGGACAGCTGGCTACCACATGAGCACCGTGGGTGCGGAAAAAGGTGTGACCACCGGACGCGCGCGGCGCTGCGGCTGGTTTGATGCCGCTTTGCTCAAACGTTCGGCCCAAGTTAATGGTTTGTCCGGTTTGTGCATTACCAAGCTGGATGTACTTGATGGTTTGCCGGAGTTGCAGTTATGCACGGGTTATCACATGGAAGGTAGTACCCTGGATATTCTGCCCATGGGTGCCGACGACATTGCGCGTTGCACCCCGGTCTACGAAACCATGCCTGGCTGGAGTGAAAGCACGGTCGGCGTTACCGAGTATGCACGTTTGCCGCTTGCCGCCAGGCGCTATCTGGAACGCATCGAGCAAGTCACTGGTGTGCCGGTTCATATGGTGTCCACCAGTCCTGATCGGGACCATACCATCATCTTGCACCATCCTTACCTTGTCGGCTGAATTGGCCTCTGTCGCTTGTATATCAAGCGGGGGTAGCAATAAATATAGGAGCATCTCATGTTGACTGAAGACGGTAAGCACCTTTATGTGAGCTCCGACGAGTACCATAATCTGATCGAGAAATTGGCCGTCAAAGTCCATCAGTCGGGTTGGGAGTTTGACACCATCTTGTGCTTGGCACGCGGAGGCATGCGTCCTGGGGACATACTGTCGCGGGTGTTTGGCAAACCCCTGGCCATCATGTCCACCAGTTCTTACCGTTGCGAAGGTGGCACCGTGCAAGGCGATCTGGATATTGCCCACTACATCACAACCCCCAAAGGTGAGATTGCCGGGCGTGTTCTGCTCGTGGATGACCTTGCGGACTCTGGCTATACTTTGCAGGCTGTGATCCAGCAACTGAAGACCCAATACCCTGCTATCAGCGAATTGCGCAGCGCCGTGCTGTGGATCAAGGCCTTGTCGGTTTTTCACCCCGACTATAGCGTTGAATTCTTGCCTACCAATCCCTGGATTCATCAGCCATTTGAAAGCTATGATGCCATGCGGCCAGAACAACTCGTGCAAAAATGGAACGCTTGACGCATCCGACAACCGGGTTGATACACCACCCCTATACCGCTCCACAGGGGTTCGATGCACCCATGCCAGGTGTATTCAAGGCATCGACCGTATTCTTTCCGACCGTGGCCGCTTTGCGCAGCCGTGAATGGAAAGACAAGTCTGCCTACACCTATGGCCTGCACGGCACACCCACCACCTTCGTGCTGGAAGAGCGTTTGAGTACCCTGGAGGGTGGTTTGCAGTGTGTACTGGCCCCCAGCGGCTTGGCGGCGCTGGCGTTGGTGGCATTGGCGGTATTGCAATCGGGTGACGAGGTGCTGCTGCCGGACAACGCTTACAGCGCCTACAAGCCGCTGTTCGACTGCGAACTCAAGCGTTGGGGCATATCCTGCCAGGTCTACAACCCCATGGAGATTGCTGACATGCAGGCGCGTATCTCGGCGCGGACACGCCTGGTATGGATCGAGGCTGCCGGCTCGGTAACGCTGGAATTCCCGGATGTTGCGGCCTTGGTGCGTATCTGCAAGGCGCATGGTGTGCTGGTGGCCCTGGACAATACCTGGGGTGCGGGGTTGGCGTTCAATCCGTTTGATCTGCTGCCCGGCGTGGAGCCATTGGGTGTTGATATTTCAGCCCACGCCTTGACCAAGTACCCCAGCGGCGGGGGCGATGTCCTGATGGGCAGTGTGGTTACGCGCGACCCGGACCTGCATATGAAGATCAAGCTCACACATATGCGTCTGGGGCTGAACGTGGGCGGCAACGATGCCGAGGCGGTATTGCGTGCGTTGCCCAGCATGTCTTTGCGTTACCAAGCGCACGACAGGAGTGCGCGTGCCTTGGCGTCGTGGTGCCAGTCCCGTTCTGAATTTGTGCAGGTGCTGCACCCGGCGCTGCCGGACTCTCCAGGGCATGCTTACTGGAAAGCTTTGTGCAAAGCGGACATGGGTGCTGCTGCCGGTTTGTTCAGCGTGGTAATTTCTCCGCGTTACGCACAAAACCAGGTTGATGCATTTTGTGAGGCTTTGCGCTTGTTTCGTATTGGCTATAGCTGGGGCGGCCCCATCAGCCTGGTCGTGCCCTATAACCTGAACTCCATGCGCCAAATCTGGCCAAGCCATATTGCCCGTGGTACGGTGGTGCGTTTTGCCGTTGGTCTGGAGGCTGTGGAAGACCTGCGTGCCGACCTGGAGCAGGCGTTAACCGTTTTCCTTCAATAAATTTGGTCGATGCAAAGCCGTCAGATGTTGGCGCTGGTTGTTGCGCCAGCGTTCGATTTGCGCGTGGTTGCCAGAGCGTAAAACGTCTGGTACCAAATTGCCGTTCCAGTTTTCCGGGCGGGTGTAGTGGGGGCAATCCAGCATGCCATTCAGCAATGGACTGAAGCTATCCAGCTGGTGGCTGGCCGCATCCGATAACACGCCAGGCTGCAGGCGGGCCACTGCGTCAATCAAGGCGATGGCGGCAATTTCACCACCCGAGAGCACAAAATCCCCCAGACTGATCTGCTCATCCACCTGGGTATCAATGAAGCGTTGGTCAATACCCTCGTAGCGACCGCAAACCAGAATGGCGCCGGTACTTGCGGACCAGCGTTGTACCATGGCATGGTCCAGGTGTTGACCAATGGGTGAAAACAGTACCACCGGGGCGGCATCATTGCGCTGCAATTTTGCGTGTTCAACCGCCTTTTTCAATGGCTCGGCCATCATGACCATACCCGGTCCGCCGCCAAATGGGCGGTCGTCGACGCGGTGGTAGTTGCCCTCGGCAAAGTCTCTTGGATTGGTGCATTGCACCGCAACCTGCCCGGATGCAAAGGCACGGCGGGTCACGCCCAGGCGCAAAAACGGCGCGAACAGCTCCGGGAAGAGGGTCACGACATCAAAGCGCATGTGCTCGCACAGCCCTAGTAGTCCGTTTGCCAATCCACGCGAATGCGGCGCGCCTGCAGGTCCACTGCGTCGATGTAGGCGGAAACAAAGGGAATGAGGCGTTCGCATACCTTGCCGTGCTGGAGATGTTCCAGTACGAGCACGGTTTGCGGTCCCGTTGACAACAGTTCACGCACCGTGCCAAGTGGTTCATCCTGGCGGTTGTAGACCTCCAGCCCGATCAGATCAACCCAGTAGTATTCATCTTCGGCAGGGGTCGGGAAACTGGAGCGTGCAATGAAGATGCGCGCCCCCCGCAGGGCCTCGGCGGCGTCGCGGCCATCAATGTCGTGTGCGGTTGCAACTACTGCATCGGCATGTTCCCGGGCTTCTTTTATCGCCAGACGGACCACACCGGAAAATGTGGATTGTCTTCCCCGTTCGGAGGGCAACAGGAACCAGCGTTTGGAAGAAAAAAGCGCCTGTGGGTGGGCGCTATACGGTACAACCTTGAACCAGCCTTTGATTCCCCAGGCATCTGCAATGCGCCCGACTTCGATGGCATCCGCCGGCAGTTCAGCAGCTTCGAGTTCGGGCAGCACAAGGCATCAAGCGGCTTTTTTGGCAGCTTGCTGGATCAGACGCTCTACCGTGGGCGAGGCCTGCGCACCCACGCTGCGCCAGTAGGTCAGGCGATCCTGGGCAATGCGCAAGCCCTCTTCACTGGCGGTTGCAATCGGGTTATAAAAACCGATACGCTCAATAAAACGGCCATCGCGCCGGGTGCGCTTGTCGGCCACAATAACATTGAAAAACGGGCGTGCCTTTGCACCGCCACGGGCGAGTCGGATGACGACCATGATTTATCCTTTGGGTGGCAGAAATTGCCTTGAAGTAGTGTGAAGTATTACATTCAAAGTTGAGACACGCGACTGACCACCCGGCCAGCGACACTCTGAATAGCCGCGCATTGTAACCGGATCGAAGAAATTGCTAAAAAATTGGGTGCTGCGATTCAATGTGATGCATTGGTTCTTGTTGCTATGTTTTCAGTAGCTGTCCCCGCTTGTCCCTCGGGGGCTGGCGGCTGATTTGATGCCTGAATTGAGGCTGAATTGAGGCTAAAAACGTGCCACACAGGCTTGCGGGGAGCATTTGTAGTGCGGCTTTGGTACTTTTAATATCACGGGTGATATGAAACTGGCGTGATTCACGATGTGATGCATGTAGGGTGCCCCTACAACAGACGCATCATTTTGAATCGCACCCTAAAAAATTTGCAGACTGACCCAGTAGGCCACGGCGGCCATGAATGCGCTGGCCGGGATGGTGAGTACCCAGGCCCAGACGATATTGCCAGCAACACCCCAGCGCACAGCACTGGCACGTTGCGTGGAACCAACCCCCACAATGGCGCCGGTGATGGTATGCGTCGTGGATACCGGAATGCCAATTGAAGTGGCCAAAAACAAGGTGATGGCACCACCCGTTTCTGCACAAAAACCACCGACTGGTTTGAGTTTGGTAATGCGCTGCCCCATCGTCTTGACGATGCGCCAGCCACCAAACAGCGTGCCCAATCCGATGGAGGCGTAGCAACTCACAATGACCCAGTTGGGAGGAGATTTGTCTGCCGTTGCAGCGTAGCCGGTTGAGATCAACAACATCCAGATGATGCCAATGGTTTTTTGTGCGTCATTACCCCCATGTCCCAGGCTATAAGCGCCTGCGGACACCAGTTGCAAGCGCCGGAACCATTTATCGACGCGCGATGGGCGAACGCGGCGAAATGTCCAGGCAACAGCCAGCATGATGGCCGATCCGAGTAAAAAACCGAGCAGGGGCGAGACAAAGATAAAAACCACTGTCCTGAGAATACCTGCCGTTATCAAGGTTTCGGCGCCCGACTTTGCGATCACCGCCCCCACAATCCCGCCGATCAATGCATGCGAGGAACTGCTGGGAATTCCGTAGTACCAGGTGATGACGTTCCAGGTAATAGCCCCCAGCAATGCGCCAAACACCACATGGGTATCGACCACGCCAGGCTGCACAATGCCTTTGCCCACGGTGGCGGCCACGCTGAGCTGGAATACAAAGATCGCAACGACGTTGAAGAACGCTGCAAAAAGTATGGCTTGTCCAGGTTTTAGTACGCCGGTGGAAACCACGGTGGCAATCGAGTTGGCTGCGTCATGAAACCCGTTCATGAAGTCAAACAGCAAGGCCAGCGCTACCAGCAAAACCACGACCCACAGGGTTGTATGTACGGCATCCATCGGGTGATCGTGTGTGTTCGGCTCAGGAGTTTTCGAGAATGATGCCCTCAATCACGTTGGCTACGTCTTCGCACTTGTCGGTAATGGTTTCGAGCAGTTCATAGATGGCCTTGAGCTTGATGACTTCCCGCACATCGGGTTCCTCACGGAACAATTTGCTCATGGCGGTGCGCAGCACGCGGTCTGCATCGCCTTCCAGCCGATCAATTTCGTTACAGGTTTTGAGTGCCGCCTCCGCCGTGGAGCTTTCCGCAATCTCACCCAGCAGGCTGACCGCATCACGCACCCGTTCGCAGCACCTGACGCCCAAATCGGTCAGTCGGGAAATTTCATCCGTCATGTGGCGCACGTCGTACAGCGCCATGGTTTCAGCCGAGTCCTGGATCAAATCCGTCACATCATCCATGGTGTTGATGAGTGAATGAATCTGTTCCCGGTCAAAGGGGGTGATGAATGTGGTGTGGATGGCCTTGTTGCAGTCGTGTGTCACCCGGTCAGCAGCACGTTCGGCATCATCGACCTCCTGGTTGTATTTGGCACGCAAATCCAGGTCGCCGTAGTTGGCGACCAGTTTGGAAAACGCATGTGCCGCCTCCACAATGCGATTGGCGTGCTGGTTGAACATCTCGAAGAAGTTGCCCTCACGGGGCATGAATTTTCCAAACAGCAACACATTCTCCTCAACCAAAGAACAACACGCCAATAACCATCACCGATGCGCGCAGAGTGTGAGCGCCAGCAAAAGCTGCGTTACACGCTGGCTGCCGCCTGGGTGTAATCGGCAATCCTGTCAAAGTTCAGGTACTGGTACACCTTGTCGCTGGCAGCGGTCAATACGCCCATGTCGGCCAAGTACTCCTGCTTGGTTGGAATGCGTCCCAACTTGGAGCAGATGGCGGCCAGTTCCGCAGAGCCGAGGTATACGTTGCTGTTTTTCCCCAGGCGGTTGGGGAAGTTGCGGGTTGAGGTGGAGAACACCGTGGCACCCTCCTTGACCTGTGCCTGATTGCCCATGCACAGGCTGCAACCGGGCATCTCCATCCGGGCACCCGCACCGCCGAGCACACCGTAATGGCCCTCGTCGCTGAGTTGCTTGGCGTCCATCTTGGTCGGTGGTGCAATCCACAACCGAACCGGGATGTCGCGTTTGCCCTCCATCAGTTTGGAAGCTGCGCGGAAGTGACCGATATTGGTCATGCACGAACCAATGAATACTTCGTCAATCTTGGCTCCGGAGACCTCGCTCAGGGTTTTGACATCATCGGGATCGTTCGGGCAGGCCACGATGGGTTCATGGATGTCGGCCAGATCAATGTCGATCACGGCGGCGTATTCGGCATCTGCATCGCCCTTGAGCAACTGTGGATTTTTCAGCCAAGCTTCCTGGGCCGCAATGCGGCGTGCCAGTGTGCGGGCATCGGCATAGCCGTTGGCGATCATCCACTTCATCATGGTGACGTTGCTGGTGATGTATTCCTGAATCGGTTCCTTGTTCAGATGCACGGTACAGCCAGCACAGGAGCGCTCGGCAGAGGCATCGGACAGCTCGAATGCCTGCTCGACTTTCAGATCGGGTAAACCTTCGATTTCGAGAATGCGACCAGAAAAGATATTTTTCTTGCCTTTCTTTTCCACCGTGAGCAAGCCCGCCTTGATGGCGTACAGCGGAATGGCGTTGACCAGATCACGCAGGGTAACGCCGGGTTGCATCGTGCCCTTGAAGCGCACCAACACCGACTCGGGCATGTCCAGCGGCATCACGCCGGTGGCAGCGGCAAATGCCACCAGACCGGAGCCGGCGGGGAAGCTGATGCCAATCGGAAAGCGGGTATGGCTGTCGCCGCCGGTGCCCACCGTATCGGGCAGCAGCATGCGGTTGAGCCAGGAGTGGATCACGCCGTCGCCCGGACGCAAGGCCACGCCGCCGCGTGTGCTGATGAATTCGGGCAGATCGTGGTGCATCTTCACGTCCACAGGCTTGGGATAGGCTGCGGTGTGGCAGAACGACTGCATGACCAGATCGGCACTGAAGCCCAGGCAGGCCAGGTCTTTGAGTTCGTCGCGGGTCATGGGGCCGGTGGTGTCTTGCGAGCCAACCGAAGTCATGCGGGGTTCGCAATAGGTGCCGGGGCGTACGCCGCGCCCTTCGGGCAGCCCGCAGGCACGTCCCACCATCTTTTGCGCCAGGCTGAAGCCTTTTTTGGTATCGTCCGGGTCATGTGGCAAGCGGAACAAGGCGGAGGGTGGCAGCCCCAGTGCTTCTCGCGCCTTGGCGGTCAGGCCCCGACCAATGATGAGTGGAATGCGCCCGCCAGCACGTACCTCGTCAAACAGCACCTCGCTCTTGACCTGGAACGTGGCGATTTCCTTGCCGTCCTTGAGCGCCTTGCCGTCATAGGGGCGCAGTTCCACCACGTCACCCATGTTCATCTGGCCCACATCGAGTTCGATGGGCAGTGCACCGGCATCCTCCATGGTGTTGTAGAAAATCGGTGCGATCTTGGACCCCAGGCAGACGCCACCGAAGCGCTTGTTGGGTACATAGGGGATGTCTTCGCCGGTGAACCACAGTACCGAGTTGGTGGCAGACTTGCGGGAAGAGCCGGTTCCGACCACATCGCCCACGTAGGCTACCAGATTGCCACGGGCACGCAGCTCTTCGATGAACTTGACCGGGCCACGTTTGCCATCCTCTTCGGGAGTGATGCCGTCGCGCTTGTTCTTCAGCATGGCCAGGGCGTGCAGCGGAATGTCGGGGCGGCTCCAGGCATCGGGTGCGGGCGAGAGGTCATCGGTGTTGGTTTCGCCGGTGACTTTGAAGATGGTCACGGTGATGCTCTTGGGCACTTCGGGACGGCTGGTGAACCATTCGGCATCGGCCCAGCTTTGCAGCACCGATTTTGCGAACACATTGCCCTTGTCGGCCTTTTCCTTGACATCATGGAACTGGTCGAACATCAGCAGTGTTTTTTTCAGACCTTCGGCAGCTTGCGCGGCCACGGCAGCATGGTCGAGCAAGTCCACCAGCGGGCTGATGTTGTAGCCTCCCAGCATGGTGCCCAGTAGCTCGGTTGCGCGTGCGGGTGTAATCAGCGGACACTTCTCGCTGCCATGCGCCACTGCCGCCAGGTAGCTGGCCTTGACTTTGGCAGCATCGTCCACGCCGGCCGGGATGCGGTGGGTGATCAGTTCGAGCAGCGTGGCCTCCTCACCAGCCGGTGGGGCTTTCAGCAGTTCAATCAGCTCCTGTGTTTGCTGTGCGGACAAAGGCAGTGGCGGGATGCCCAGTGCGGCGCGCTCGGCCACATGTTCACGGTAGGTCTTCAACACGGTATTTATCCCTTCAATGATCAACGAAAATGGCTGAAACCCCCGATGAATGTGCGGGGGCAGCTATCTATTCAGTAGTGGTGACGGTATCGGCAGCAGGCGTTGTCTGCGCGGAATCAACCGATTCGGCTGGCGTGGTTGGTGCGGGGGCGAACAAACTGGGCGCCGGTGCGAGACGCAGAGCCTGTGCGACTTGCAGTTGTTCGGGGTGCATGCATTCATCGGCGAGGCGTTTACCCAGCTTCTGGTTCATCAGCATGGATTTGTTGGCTATCTGTACCCAAACCGCACCGGACGTGGCATCCTCCAGGCGCACAGCCCCGGTGCTGGTGACCACCGGCGTCATGGTGTAGCGCTTTGGGCCGACCTCCAGCAGAAAGCGCCCGCTTGCGCGTTGGTCCGCCTTCATGGTGACATGGGCGCCGAGTTCGCACGGAATCTTTCCAAGGTACACTTTTTCGGCTATGGCCAGCTGTTCCGGCGACAGGTCGGGCAGCAATGCCGTAGCGGGGGACTTTTCCATTGGCTGTGCCGCAACCTTGGCAGGTGCGCGCGCCGTCTTGGTAGCGGTTTTGTTTTTGGCGTAAGGTTTAACCATGGCCTGCGCGGGCTGGGCGATCGACAGGGCCAAAAAACCACAAAATAACAAGCGATGCATCATGATAACGCCCTTCTGCCAGCCAATATGCGTGGCGATGTTGGTTAATTTACTACAAAATTACTAGCTATCTTCGCAGTTTCGGTGCGGTGTAGGGCGCGTCGCCTGACATCGTGCATCAGGCGGTGCGCCCTTGGCCAAATCAGAGCAGGTGGGCGACGCCGGCTTGTTCGTCCTGCAGTTCCTTGAGCGTCTTATTGATACATTCCTGGCTGAATGCGTCAACTGGCAGGCCTTCGACCACTTTGTACTCACCGCCCTCGCACGTCACGGCAAAGCCGAACATGGTGTCCTTCGGAATGCCATATTGGCCGTCCGAAGGAACGCCCATGGTAACCCATTTGCCGTTGGTGCCCAAGGCCCAGTCGCGCATGTGGTCAATAGCGGCGTTGGCTGCCGATGCAGCAGACGAGACGCCGCGTGCGGCGATGATGGCCGCGCCGCGCTTGCCCACCGTGGGCAAGAAGGTGTTGGCGTTCCATTCGTGGTCGTTGATCATGTCCTTGACGCTGGCGCCAGCGATGGTGGCGAAGCGGTAGTCGGCATACATGGTGGGTGAGTGGTTGCCCCATACCACCATTTTTTCGATGTCTGCCACGGGTTTGCCAGTTTTAGCTGCCAGTTGGCTCAAGGCGCGGTTGTGGTCCAGGCGCAGCATGGCGGTAAAGTTCTTGCGCGGCAGATCCGGCGCGCTCTTCATGGCGATGTACGCATTGGTGTTGGCCGGATTGCCCACGACCAGCACCTTGACGTTGCGGCTGGCAACTGCATTGAGTGCCTTGCCCTGGGCTGTGAAGATTTCGGCATTGACCGCCAACAGTTCCGCCCGCTCCATGCCGGGGCCGCGTGGGCGCGAGCCGATCAACAGCGCATAGTCCACATCCTTGAACGCCGTCATGGGGTCGCTGTGGGCTTCCATGCCGACCACCAGCGGAAACGCGCAATCCTGCAGCTCCATCATCACGCCTTGCAATGCCTGTTGTGCTTTTTCGGCTGGCACTTCGAGCAAACTCAACACTACGGGCTGGTCCTTGCCCAGCATTTCCCCCGAGGCGATGCGAAACAGAATAGCGTATCCGATTTGGCCGGCTGCTCCGGTGACGGCAACGCGGACGGGTTTTTTGCTCATGGTAAATGCTCCAGGAAGGGTTGAAAGAAGGCTGCTTGTCGAGCAAGCCGGACGCACGCCGAGATGCCGTGCAACGGCGCCGAGTTTACCCGCGAATTTGTCGCAAAGTCAACTTGTCTTATGTCTTATATAAGATATGATTGGTGCTGGATTCACGATTGATTTCAAGCTGATTTGCACGCCCCTTTCCTATGTCTGCAGCACCCATAGTTCCCATGGTTTCCACCGCGAATGGTGGTAATCCGGTCGTGCCGGGCGCGGGTGGGGGCGACGTGCTTGCCGTGCAGCAAACCCCGGCATTCAGCCCCTTGTATCAGCAAATCAAGGTATTGCTCTTGCAAAGCCTCCAATCGGGTGAGTGGAAGCCCAGCACGGCGATTCCCAGCGAGGTCGAGTTGGCCGCGCGCTTCAAGGTCAGTCAGGGCACCGTGCGCAAGGCAATTGATGAGCTTGCGGCCGAGCATCTGCTGGTTCGGCGCCAGGGCAAGGGTACTTTTGTCGCCACCCACGCCGAACACCATGTCCAGTACCGTTTCCTCAATCTGATCCCTGACAATGGCAACGCCAATAGCGAGGGGCCGGCGCAGCGTCGCATCATCGACTGCAAGCGTGCCCGCGCTTCGGCGGAGGTGGCCCGTGCACTGGCCATTCGAGCCGGGGATGCGGTGCTGCAGGTGCGCCGTGTGCTGTCATTTTCCCAGGTGCCCACCATTCTGGAGGATCTGTGGTTGCCTGCTGCGCCGTTCAAAGGGCTGACTGCCGAGCGGCTCACCCATTACGATGGCCCGATGTATGCGTTGTTCGAAAAAGAGTTTGCTGTACGGATGGTGCGCGCAGAAGAGGAAATCCGGGCTGTTTTACCCGACGCACAGCAATGCGAGTTGCTGCAAGTCGGGCAGTACACGCCCTTGTTGAGTGTCGAACGCATTGCCTACACCTACAACGATACGCCGATGGAAATGCGTCGTGGTCTGTATCTTACGGACCGGCATCACTATCGGAATGCGTTAAATTGAACAAAAACCAGCTTCGGTCCGAAACCGCCCCCTTCGGGGGGATAAAATTCATTCTCCGCCCCTGAAGGGGGTGTGGATTGAAACAAACAAACGAGCAAACACCCAGAAAGCCTGACTATGCCTGAGATGAGTTCTTCTTCCCGTGCCAACCGGCCAGAGTTTCGCAATATCCATGCTTTTGGCGATTTGCCGGGGTATCGCTGGCCCTTGGCGGCGCTGGTTTCGGGTATGCACCGTGCCAGCGGGTTGATTTTGTTCCTGTGCATGCCGTTCATCGTCTGGATGTTTGACATGTCTGTGAGCTCCGAGATCTCTTTTGCGCGTTTTGCCTCGGTTTTCAATAATGGTGTCGGGTTTGTCCCCGGTGTGCTGGTCAAATTGGCGGCGCTGGGGTTGATCTGGGCGTATCTGCACCATTTCTTTGCCGGTATTCGGCACATCCGCATGGACATTTTTCATACCGTGACCAAGGAAGATGGCAAGACGACAGCACAGGTGACACTGGTGCTGAGTCTGGGGCTGACGCTGGCTCTTGGTGCCAAGTTGTTTTATTGATCGTTCAACGCGCGTAGGGCACGCCCCGGTGCGGCCTTGTCTATCGTTTCTCAACCCTTTCACAGGAACTGTTCATGTCTGTTAACTTTGGCTCCAAGCGTCTTGTCGTGGGTGCGCACTATGGTCTGCGCGACTGGCTCGCCCAGCGGGTGACGGGGGTACTGATGGCCCTTTTCACCTTTATTGTCCTGGCGCAGGTTTTGCTGGTCAAGGGCAAGATCGGTTATGAGCAATGGGCTGGCATTTTTTCCGCCCAGTGGATGAAAACCCTGACTTTTTGCGTGATCATCGCCTTGCTGTACCACGCCTGGGTGGGTATGCGGGAAATTTTCATGGACTACATCAAGCCGGTAGCATGGCGTTTGCCGCTGCAGGTTTTCGCCATTGTCTGGCTCCTGGGCTGCGCGGGATGGGCGCTTCAGGTTCTCTGGCGTCTTTAAGCAACCCCATCCACGAGACCCACCATGACTTATTCCATCAACAACATCAGTACAAGAAAATTTGACGTCGTGATCGTCGGGGCTGGCGGCTCCGGCATGCGTGCTTCGTTGCAACTGGCCCGGGCCGGGCTCAATGTGGCCGTTTTGAGCAAGGTGTTTCCCACCCGCTCGCACACCGTCGCAGCCCAGGGGGGGATTGGAGCCTCCTTGGGCAATATGAACGATGACAACTGGCACTACCATTTTTACGATACCGTCAAGGGCTCGGATTGGCTTGGCGACCAGGATGCCATCGAGTTCATGTGCCGGGAGGCCCCCAAGGTGGTGTACGACCTGGAGCACATGGGCATGCCGTTCGACCGCAATCCGGATGGAACCATCTACCAGCGCCCCTTTGGTGGCCATACGGCCAACTACGGCGAAAAGGCGGTGGAGCGGGCCTGTGCTGCTGCTGACCGTACGGGACACGCGATGCTGCATACGCTGTACCAGAAAAATGTGGAAGCCAAGACCAGCTTTTTTGTCGAGTGGATGGCGCTGGATCTGGTGCGCGATGCCGACGGTGACGTCGTGGGTGTGACTGCGCTGGAGATGGAAACCGGCGATCTGTACGTCCTGCATGCCAAAACGGTGTTGTTGGCAACTGGCGGGGCAGGGCGCATCTTTGCGGCGTCCACCAATGCATTCATCAATACGGGTGATGGCTTGGGACTGGCGGCGCGTGCGGGCATCCCCTTGCAGGACATGGAGTTCTGGCAATTCCATCCCACCGGAGTCGCAGGTGCTGGCGTGCTGTTGACCGAAGGTTGTCGTGGGGAAGGTGCCATCTTGCTCAATAGCAATGGCGAGCGTTTCATGGAGCGTTATGCGCCGACTTTGAAAGACTTGGCACCGCGCGACTTCGTTTCGCGCTCCATGGATCAGGAAATCAAGGAGGGGCGTGGTTGCGGTCCGAACAAGGATTATGTGCTCCTCAAACTGGACCACCTCGGCGCCGAAACCATTCATAAACGCCTGCCCTCGGTGTATGAAATCGGGGTCAACTTCGCCAATGTGGACATCACCCGCGAGCCCATTCCCGTGGTTCCCACCATCCACTACCAGATGGGGGGCATTCCGACCAATATCCATGGGCAGGTGGTTGTTCCCAAGGGTGATGTGCACAACGCGGTGGTCAATGGCCTGTATGCTGTGGGTGAGTGTTCCTGCGTCAGCGTACACGGCGCCAATCGGCTCGGCACCAATTCCCTGCTCGATCTGCTGGTGTTTGGCCGTGCGGCCGGTAACCACATCGTCGAGTTCGCTGGCAAGTCCAAAGCCCATAAACCTTTGCCCGCCGATGCGGCGGAGCGTACCCTGGCGCGGCTGGCACGGCTGGATGGCGCGACCAGTGGCGAATATGCGCAGACCGTTGCCGACGACTTGCGTGCCAGCATGCAATTGCACGCCGGTGTCTTCCGCACCCAGGCCAGTATGGACCAGGGGGTTGGCAAGATTGCCGAATTGCGCAAACGTGTCAACGCCATCAACCTCAAGGACAAATCCAAGGTGTTCAACACGGCGCGTATCGAGGCGCTGGAGGTTGAAAACCTGATCGAGGCGGCGCAAGCCACCATCGTGTCGGCTGCTGCACGCCACGAAAGCCGTGGCGCCCACACTGTCAATGACTATGGCGATACGCCGGCGCATCCCAATGGCCGCAATGACACGGATTGGCACAAGCACACCCTGTGGCACAGCGAGACCAACTCCCTGAGTTACAAACCCGTGCAGATGAAGCCGTTGACGGTTGACTCCGTGCCCCTGAAAGTAAGGACATTCTGACCATGAGCAAGCGCAATTTTTCCATCTACCGTTATGACCCGGACAAGGACGCCAAGCCGTACATGCAGTCGATAGAGGTCGAACTGGATGGCAGCGAGCGCATGTTGCTGGATGCGCTGATGAAGCTCAAGGCCATTGATCCCGGCATCTCGTTTCGCCGTTCGTGCCGAGAAGGTGTGTGTGGCTCGGATGCCATGAACATCAATGGAAAGAACGGCTTGGCCTGCCTGACCAATATGCTCACCCTGCCCGACACGGTGGTGCTCAAGCCCTTGCCGGGTTTGCCGGTCATCCGCGATCTGATCGTGGACATGACGCAGTTTTTCAAGCAGTACCATTCCATCAAGCCCTATCTGATCAATACCTCGGTTGCGCCCGAGAAAGAGCGTTTGCAAAGCCCGCAGGAGCGCGAAGAGCTCAATGGCCTGTACGAGTGCATCCTGTGCGCCAGTTGCTCCACCAGTTGCCCCAGCTTCTGGTGGAATCCGGACAAGTTTGTTGGCCCAGCGGGCTTGCTGCAGGCTTACCGTTTCCTGGCGGACAGCCGCGACCAGGCAACGGGCGAGCGTCTGGACAACCTGGAAGACCCGTACCGGCTGTTTCGCTGTCACTCCATCATGAATTGCGTGGATGTATGCCCCAAGGGGCTCAATCCCACCCGGGCAATTGGCAAGATCAAGGAAATGATGGTTTTGCGTAGTGTCTAATACGCATGAATACGTATGCGGATGATGTGTTGCTTGATGCACCAGGCATGAGTCGGTTGCGGTGGCGTTGCCGCCGTGGTTTGCTGGAAAATGATCTGATCATTGAGCGATTCTTCAAGCGCTTTGGCGAGACGTTGACACGCAGGCAGGCCAAGGCCTTGGAAGTGTTGATGGATTTGAGTGACAATGATTTGTTGGACCTGCATCTGGCCCGCAAGTCGCTGGAACAGGTAGAGCCGCATCTGGTATGCGAGGATGTATCCGAAGTTTTGAGTCTGTTAAGAGAAACCCGTTGAAAAGGCAAGAAAATGAAGCTATCTGACAATAAAGCCACCCTGTCGTTCAGCAACGGCAGCCCCAGCGTCGATTTGCCTGTTTATCAGGGCAGCGTGGGTCCGGATGTCATTGACATTCGCAAGCTGTACGCGCAAACCGGGATGTTTACCTACGATCCGGGTTTCCTGTCCACCGCTGCCTGCCAGTCGACCATCACCTACATTGATGGCGACAAGGGGGAATTGCTGTACCGGGGCTATCCCATCGAGCAGTTGGCGACCAGTTGCGACTTTATGGAGACCTGTTATCTCTTGTTGCAGGGAGATTTGCCCAACGTGCAAGAGAAGGCTGCCTTTGTCAAGATGATCAAGTCGCACACCATGGTGCACGAGCAGATGCAGTATTTTCTGCGTGGTTTCCGGCGTGACTCACACCCTATGGCCATCATGACCGGATTGGTGGGGGCCATGTCTGCCTTCTACCATGAGGGGTCTGACCTGAGCAACCAGAAGCGACGGGAAATCTCCGAGTACCAGTTGATCTCCAAAATGCCAACCCTGGTGGCCATGGCGTACAAGTACAGCACGGGCCAGCCCTTCATGTATCCCAAGAACCATCTGAGCTACGCGGGTAACTTCCTGCACATGATGTTTGCGACTCCGTGCGAAGAGTATGTGGTCAACCCGGTGATCGAGCGGGCGTTGGATCGCATTTTCGTGCTGCATGCGGACCACGAGCAAAATGCTTCGACCTCGACCGTGCGCTTGTGCGGCTCTTCTGGTACAAATCCGTTTGCAGCGATTGCCGCAGGTGTGGCTTGTCTTTGGGGGCCTGCCCACGGTGGTGCGAACGAAGCCTGCCTGAACATGCTGGAGGACATCCAGAGAATGGGCGGCATTGACAAGGTTGGCGAGTTCATGACCCAGGTCAAGGACAAGAACTCCGGAGTCAAGTTGATGGGCTTTGGCCACCGTGTCTACAAGAACTATGACCCGCGTGCCAAATTGATGCAGGAAACCTGCAAGGAAGTGCTCGCGGAGCTGGGGCTGGAGAATGACCCCTTGTTTAAACTGGCCATGGCTTTGGAAAAGATTGCGCTCGAAGACGACTACTTCGTCCAGCGCAAACTCTATCCGAACGTGGATTTCTATTCGGGTATCGTGCAGCGTGCGATTGGCATACCTGTGAGTTTGTTCACCGCCATTTTTGCCCTGGCGCGCACGGTCGGCTGGATTGCCCAGCTTAATGAAATGATTGTTGATCCAGAGTATAAGATTGGCCGTCCGCGCCAGTTGTTCTCCGGCTCGGCGCACCGCGATGTGGTGCCGCTGGAACAACGCTGATTGGAGTTGAAACCTCGCTGCCGCCCGCCGCACGGCAACGTCGGCGGGCGTTTTTATGTGTAATGATCGGGACTGGCGAACTTTAAAATTATTTTGAATGGAGGTGAAGACATGAAAGCTGCTGGAAATCTGGTTGGAATGGTTGGCTGGCGTGGCATGGTTGGCTCCGTTTTGATGGAGCGTATGCAAGCCGAGGGCGACTTTGCGCTGATTGAGCCGGTGTTCTTTTCTACCTCCAACGTCGGTGGTCAAGCGCCCGCCCAAGCCAGGAACGAAACTACGCTGCGCGATGCATTTGACGTGGATGCGCTCAAACGGTGCGACATCATCATCAGCGCCCAGGGGGGAGACTACACCACGGAGGTGTTTCCCAAGTTGCGCAGTGCGGGTTGGTCGGGGCACTGGATTGATGCTGCTTCAACTCTGCGCATGCAAAAGGACGCCATCATCATCCTGGACCCGGTGAATATGCCCGTGATCCAGAATGCCTTGTCCAAAGGGATTAAAAACTGGATCGGGGGCAATTGCACCGTGAGCTGCATGTTGATGGGCGTGGGGGCGTTGTATAAGGCGGGTCTGGTGGAGTGGATGAGCACCCAGACCTACCAGGCAGCCTCCGGTGGCGGCGCACAGCACATGCGCGAGTTGCTGACCCAGTACGGCACACTGCACGCGGAGGTGAAAACCCTGCTGGACGATCCCAAGAGCGCCATTCTGGAGATTGACCGTAAAGTGATTGCCAGGCAGCGTGCACTCAGCGCCACAGAAACCGCCAACTTTGGCGTCCCGCTGGGTGGCTCACTCATTCCCTGGATTGACAAAGACATGGGGCTGGGCAAGCAGCCTGGCGAGCCCGGCTGGGGGCAGTCCAAGGAGGAGTGGAAAGGCATGGCGGAAACCAACAAGATCATGGGCCTGGGGGAAGAGTTCGGCTCCGCCGCCATCCCTGTGGACGGTTTTTGCGTGCGCGTTGGCGCCATGCGTTGCCACAGTCAGGCGCTGACTTTCAAGCTCAAAAAAGATGTTCCGGTGGCCGACATTGAAGCCATGATTGCTGCCGATAATGCCTGGGTCAAGGTTGTTCCCAATACCCGTGAGGCCAGCATCCGCGATCTGACGCCGGTGGCGGTCACGGGTACCATGGCCATTCCCGTCGGGCGCATCCGTAAGCTGGCCATGGGGCCGCAGTATCTGGGGGCTTTCACCATTGGCGATCAGTTGTTATGGGGGGCGGCGGAACCACTGCGTAGAATGTTGCGTATCCTGCTGGACTCTTGATATGGATACTGGGTGCATTGTTGTTGATTGACAACGGCTTGGTGCATGGATACGAAACTTCGGCAAGTGCCCTGGTTGTTGTGGGTATCCTGGCTTGTCAGGCCAGGACATTGATGTTATGGTCTTTTTTTTCTTTTGAGAGGTCAGCGGCATGGTTTCTCAATGCGCATTAAATTGCTGCTTAATCGGGCGGCAGCGGAGGCATATAAATTGATTGCACAGTCACATCGTTGGCAAAAGACCGCCATTGCGGCCGCAGCCGCTGCATTCCTCGGCCTATCTTCGGTTGGTGCCTGGGGTTTGTCCCTGGGTCGAATTACCGTGCAATCGGCTTTGGGCGAGCCTTTGCGCGCCGAAATCGACGTGTCGGAAATCACTGCCGAGGAAGCATCGTCCCTTAGTACCAGCGTTGGGCGTCCTGAAGCGTTTTCCAAGGCGGGTTTGGAATACAACGCCATCATGGCCGGACTGGAGATAACACTGCAGCGCCGCGCCGACGGGCGTGCCTACTTGCGTCTCAGCAGTGACCGCCCGGTCAATGACCCGTTTGTGGACATGATCATCGAGGCCAGCTGGTCATCCGGGCGCATTCTGCGGGACTACACCTTGCTGTTTGATCCGCCGACATTGCGCAAACCAGCGGCAACATCCCCGACCCTGCCGCAAATAACCGCAGCTGCCACACCACGCAGCGCAGCGGCGGCGCCACCACACGCACCTTCGGCAGGCGCAACGCCCGCGCGGCCCGTGGTTGCGCCAATTCCCGTCGACGGAATGAAACGGGTGATCGTGAAAGAGGGCGATACGGCAAGCAAGATTGCCAACGCAGTCAAACCCGCAGGTGTCTCGCTCGATCAGATGCTGGTGGCCTTGTTGCGCGCCAATCCGGATGCCTTTATCAACAACAACATCAACCGCATCCGTTCGGGTGCGGTGCTGAATGTTCCTGGCACCGAAAATGCCAATGCCCAGCAGCAGGCACCGGAGGCCAATCAGGTCGTGGTGGCCAAGAGCAAGGACTTCGGCACTTTCCGGCGCTCGCTTGCCGCCAATGCGCCTGTGGCAGAAGTCGGTTCTTCCACCCGCAAAGCCAGCGGCAGTATCGACGCCAGGGTAGAAGACAAGAAGACGCCAACGGCATCGCCTGACAAGCTGACCTTGTCCAAGGGGGCCATCCAGGGCAAGTCGAGTGATGACAAGATCGCCCGGGAGCGCGTCGAGAAAGAGGCTGCGGCACGGGCTGCTGAAATTTCCAAGAATATCAACGATCTGAACAAGGTTGCTGCCGCGTCGGCACCCGCATCCGAGGCACTCAAACCGGGTAGCGCACCGGCAGTTCCTGCTGTACCTGTTGTGCCCGTGGCACCTGTTGCTCCCGCTGCGTCGGCACCGCCCCCTGCGCCCGCAATGCCTGTGGCATCCGCACCGGCGTCAGAGCCGGTTGCTGCACCAGCATCCGTGCCAGTGTCCGCCCCCGCCCCCGTTGCTTCAGCCCCCGAAGCTGCGGCATCAAACGCTATAACCACACCCGTTCCGGCCAGAGTGGAGATCGAGCAACAGGGATTGATGGAAGAATTGCTGGGCAATCCGTGGTTGCCCATAGGTGCTGGTGGTCTGCTTGCGGTCTTGGCTGGCCTGGTGTTCTGGGGTGTGCGGCGGCGCAAGAAGAAGGGGTCGGCGCACGACAGCTCCTACCTCGAAAGCCGGTTGCAACCCGAGTCATTCTTTGGTACGAGCGGCGGACAGCAGATTGACACCAGCAATGAGAACCCGGCCACTGGCGGCTCCTCCATGGTGTTTCTGGCCAGCCAGATGGATGGCGGAGCGGACGATGTGGACCCGGTTGCCGAAGCCGACGTGTACTTGGCCTATGGCCGCGATGTGCAGGCAGAAGAAATTCTCAAGGAAGCCGTGCGCACCAACCCAGGCCGTTTGGCAGTGCATACCAAACTGCTCGAAATCTATTACAAGCGGCGCGATGCCAAGAGCTTCGAAACCAGCGCGACACAGGCTTACCGGCTCACTGGCGGTACGGGTCCTGATTGGAATCGTGTTTGCGATATGGGCTTGGTGCTGGACCCGAATAATCCGCTGTACCAGCCCGGTGGAAAACCGGGAGATGGTGCATCCAGCTCGACAATGGGTGGCGCATCCAGCTTCGACAGTACCATTGCCATGCCCGCGATGCCCAAGGTGGGTGCTCCACCGGCACCAGCCGGGGCTTCCAATCTGGACCTGGATCTCGATTTCTCCATTGACGATGAACCCGTCAGCGTTTCTGGTGATTTGCGCGCCAATCCAGCCACTCCTGTTGCGCCCGCCACTGTGCCTCAAGCCATGCAGACTGTTGCAATGCCCGTAGCACAGCAGGATGATGCCCACTCGATGGATTTGGATTTTGATGTTTCTGGTGCCATACCGCTTGCGCCAGAACAGGAAGAGACGCCCAAACAGGCGCCGGCGCAGGATACATCGGGTGGCCTCGAATTTTCCACCGATGATCTGCCAAGCCTGGATATACCATCCGCACCTTCTGCACCGCCTGCGGCAGCTGCAGCACCCGCAGCAGCAGAAGGAATGCTGGAATTCGACCTGGGTTCGTTGTCGCTTGACCTCGATGCCCCACAGGATGCGACAGCGGAGCAGTCCGCCGATGGCGATGGCGATGGCGAAGACCCCCTGGCGACCAAACTGGCTCTGGCCGAGGAATTCATTTCCATCGGTGATGAAGACGGTGCCCGTGCCCTGGTCGAGGAAGTGGTCGCGGAAGCCAGCGGTGAGATGCGTGCCAAGGCGCAGAGTATTCTGGCCAGATTGCGTTAACTGTGTTAACTGCGTAAATTGCGTTCCTTGGCATTACCGTGAGGGTGGCATTGGGGGTGAGCTACAACGGTCTGGCTTACCGGGGGTGGCAGAGCCAGCCTTGCGGGCAGACCGTTCAAGACCGGATCGAAGCTGCATTGGGCCGTTTTGCCGACGAGCGCATCTCGACTTTGTGCGCCGGTCGTACCGATGCTGGTGTACACGCCCTGATGCAGGTGGTGCATTTCGACACCGACCGCCAGCGCGACCCCTATGCCTGGGTGCGTGGCACCAACTCCTACCTGCCACGCGACATTGCAGTGCAATGGGCGGTGCTGGCGTCCAGCGATTTTCACTGCCGGGCCTGCGCGCTTTCGCGGCGCTACGCCTATGTCCTGCTGGAGTCAAACGTTCGTCCCAGCGTTGAAGCCGGGCGTGTCGGTTGGTCCTTTCAGACCTTGCAACAGGATCACATGGAAGAAGCCGCCAGCTGTTTGCTGGGCGAGCACGATTTCAGTTCGTTCCGCGCGTCCGAATGCCAGGCATTAAGTCCGGTGAAAACCCTGCATGCCATCCGTTTTCATAAACGGGGTGCCTACTGGCGCATCGAGTTTGAAGCCAACGCCTTTTTGCACCACATGATTCGCAACATCATGGGCTGTCTGGTGCAAATCGGCCAGGGAAAGAAGCCGCCTGCATGGATGGCCGAAGTCCTGGCCGCGCGCAGCCGCAAATATGCCGCGCCCACCTTTTCCCCCGATGGTCTGTACTTTCTCGGCCCGCGCTACGCGGCGCAATGGGGCATGCCCGAGCGCACCGCCGCCTACGACTCTTTACCATGAATCTGCGCACCCGCATCAAAATCTGTGGCCTGACCCGTGAAGAGGACGTGGACGCCGCCGTCAGCGCGGGGGTTGATGCCATCGGTTTTGTGCTGTACGCCGCAAGTCCGCGCCATGTGGCGCCCGCGCGTGCAGCGCAACTGGCCGGGCGCTTGCCGCCATTCGTCACGCCGGTGTTGCTGTTTGTCAATGCGTCTGCTACAGAGGTAATAGCTGCTTGCGAACGTGTACCGGGCGCTATCGCCCAATTTCATGGGGATGAAAGTGTTGCAGACTGCCTGGCGGCAACCGGAAACGCCGCACGCCCCTATCTGCGTGCCGCCCGTATTCCCCTGGGTGCGGATGCCGTCCACTTCGACCTGACCCGGTTTGCGCATGATTTTTCCAGTGCCCAGGCCATTTTGCTCGATGCCCATGTGGATGGCTACGGCGGCGGCGGCCAGACCTTCGATTGGTCACGGCTGCCACCCAAGCTTCCCGCGCATCTGGTCCTGGGCGGTGGTTTGACCAGCGCCAACGTCGGCGCCGGTATCGCCCAGCTGCGTGCGCGCTGCCACACGCTGGCCGTGGACGTCAGCTCGGGTGTTGAAGCCATTGACGCTGCGGGAAAACCCCAAAAGGGAATCAAGGACCCGGCCAAGATCCGCCAGTTTGTCGCTGCCGTGCGTGCCGCAGATGAAAGTTTTGCGTGATGCTCCGGTTTGCTATATTTTTGATGGCTGCTCTCGCTCTATCCATAAGCTTTGCAGGGCAAAAGGCTCGTAAAAATAAACACCTTGCCATTGGTGCGCTGTACGCCACCCGTGCAGACGTGATGCAGCAGTCACAGGAGATCGCCCAGCGTCTGGAACTCGATGTCCAGTGGGTGCGCCACGCGATTAGCCAGGCGCGCTACGTACCTGCCATTGCCCAGGCCGTCTTGCCGCCAGCGCAGGGGACGGCAAAGAACTGGGCGGCGTACCGCAGCCGGTTTATCGAGCCGACCCGCATTCGCGCAGGCGTCAAGTTCTGGAGCGACAACCGTGCGGCGCTGGCGCGTGCCGAGCGGGAGACCGGCGTTCCGGCGGCCATCATTGTGGGCATCATTGGCGTCGAATCCATTTATGGAACGCAAACCGGCAGCTACCGTGTCATGGATGCCTTGTGTACGCTGGCCTTCGACTTCCCCGCAGCGCACCCCCGCGCGCAGCGGCGTAGCGCCTTCTTCCGCTCGGAATTGGAGGCCTTTTTGCGTCTGGCGCAGCGCACCCATACCGATCCGCTGGCGCTGCGTGGCAGCTACGCAGGGGCTTTGGGCATGCCGCAGTTCATGCCGTCGAGCTGGGACAAGTACGGCGTTGACTTCGATGGCGACGGCCATGTCGATCTGTTCCACAGCCCGGTGGATGTGATCGGCTCGGTCGCCAACTACTTCAAGGCGTTCAACTGGCAGCGCGACATGCCCACGCACTACCCGGTCCAGTTGGTCGCGCAAGGGCTGGAAAAGTCGGCCCTGCTGGCGCCGGACATTGTTCCGACCTTCACACCGGCTGATTTTGACGCCCTGGGAGCACAGCTTGACGCTGCGGCGCTGCAACATCCCGGCTTGCTGGCCCTGGTTGAGCTGCAAAATGGCACTGACGCCCCGCAGTATCTGGCAGGCACCGATAATTTCTACGCCATCACCCGTTACAACTGGAGCAGCTATTACGCGCTGGCCGTGATTGAACTTGGGCAGGCAGTGGCTGCGGCCATGCCACCCTAAACCATGTCAACCATGATAAACCGTGTCAACCATGCCTAACACCACCGACTCCCTCCCGCCGACTCCCGCATCGCCCCAGGAAGACGTCACCACCACGCTGTACCGTGCCGCCATCGGCCCGGTCAGCAATGCGTACTACCTGCCACTGTTCACACGCTTTGAAGCCGCTGACCGCGCCAGCATCACCTGGAACACAGCTGCAAGCCTTCTGACACTGAACTGGTTGATATTCCGCCAGCTCTGGGGTGCGGCCCTGGCTTACGCCGGCATTGTGGCGGGCGTTCTCGTGCTGGTGTTGGGCATTGGCCGTCTGGTGCTGCATTTTTCCGGTACCTTGCAAATGGCCTTGCTGCTGGGCTTTGCGGTGCTGGCCTTTGTTCTGCCGGGACTTTTTGGCAATGTGCTGCTGCACACCCAATGCCGCAAACGTATGGAGAGGGCTTTGGCGGCGAATGCCAAGATAGCCGATGCCTGCGCCGAACTCACGGCCCAGGCCAGCACCCACCGGCGCGCCATGATCCAGGCGGGCATCAATGTGGTATTGCTGATTCTGGCGGTGTTCCTGTACGTGCAATATGCACTGTTCACCAACGTATCCGCTATGCCCCAGGGGGCACTGGAGTCAGGCCAAGTGACCCAGGAAGCCCCCGCACTGGGAATCACCACCAGCAAACACCCCCTGCCAGCAACACCGGCAACACCGGCAGCAACAGCGACTTCGGCGCCTGCATCGGCACCGGCGTCGGTCGCACCACCTCCGCCAGCGCCGCCAGCAAGCAGTGCCGCATCCAGTGCCGCAAGTGCTGCTGCTTCCGCACCGGCCCTGCCTGCGACGGCGCCGGTCTCCGTGGCATCTGCCGTCGCCCAGGTTGCATCCCAGATTGCCGCGCCCGTATCCGCTCCCACGGTTGCCCCGGTGGCATCAATGCCTGTGCCTGCGCCCGTTGCAGCGTTGCCTAAACCAGTCGCCTCCACCGCAGTTGCCGTTGCAACAAAGCCAGGGAATGTTGCACCTGCCGCACCTACTGTTCCCGCCGCGCCAAAACCCAAGGCCAGCGAGGCTGCGTCCAAGCCCGCCGTGAGCAATGAAAAACGGGCCGTACCCACGCCTACGCCTAAACCTGCGCCCAAACCGCCTGTGAAACCGGCGGCTACTACGGCCAGCGCGGCTACTACTGCGGCTACCCGTGAACCCGCGAAAGGTGCAGCAGCCAGGGACAAGGGTTATTTTGTGAATGTGGGCTTGTTTTCCGTCCCCGAGAATGCCCGCAGCGTAGCGGAACGCTTGCGCGCTGCCAATCTGGAGGTGCAACTCAGGGAGTTCAAATCCGAAACCAAGGGCACAATGACCCGTGTGCGCGTCGGCCCCTTCATCAGCCAGGAAGGCGCGCAGGAGGCAGTGGAAACCATTCAGGAACTCAGGCTGGAGGCTGTGATCGTGCGGCCATAGCGCTTGCTTGTGTGGCTGGCAATTTATGTCTGTAGGCAGGTTCTTGTTACTATGTTTTTAGCAGCTGCTCCCGCTTGTCCCACGGGGTCTACAGGTTGATTTGATGCCTGATTTGGGGCCAAATTGAGGCTAAAAACGTGCCTCGGAGGCTTGCGGGGGCATTTGTAGTGCGGTTTAGGTGTTTTTAATATCACGGGTGATATGAAAAGCGCCCAGCCGCTCATGGTCGTGGGGCAGACTTATTGCCAATTTGCCGCAAGCACCGGGTTCAGGGCCGAGGCGTAGGCTGCGGGCAAGCTGGTCTGTCCGGCAGCTGGTGGCGAAAACGCTGCCATGGCGTTCACCAGGTTGTGCACCTGGCTGTCCAGCAGCGTCTTGCCGTTGCTGGTCTTGAACTGCTCCACGTGGTACTGGTTGCCCAGGTACCAGTTGCTCAAGCTCAACTTGTCGCTGGTGCCGATGATGCTGACCTCCAGGTTGTTGCCGCTCTTGCTGAACCACAGCTGGTCGGTGGCCACGCTGGCCTCAAAGCGGGCCACATCCAGGTTGCCTGCGGTGGCGTCGTTTTCGGTGACGGTGTCGGCGCCGTAGCTGCGTCCGAGCCAGTAGGTGTCGTTGCCCGCACCACCTATGAGCGTGTCGGCCCCGGCTTTGCCATCAAGCGTGTCGTTGCCTGCGTTGCCGGTGAGTGTGTTCGCGGCGCTATTGCCGGTGAGCACGTTGTCCAAGGTATTGCCGGTGCCGTTGATGGCGCTGGTTCCGGTGAGGGTGAGGTTTTCCTGGTTGGCGCCTAGGGTGTAGGTCACGCCGATATTGACCGTATCACTGCCTTCGTTGGCCAGTTCAGTGACCACATCGGCAGCAACATCCAGGTAATAACTGTCGTTGCCCGCGCCGCCAATCAGCGTATCGGTACCGGCACCTCCGTCAAGCACATTGTCGCCCGCGTTTCCGGTGAGGGTGTTGGCGGCGCTATTGCCGGTGGCGTTGATGGCAGCAGTGCCGGTGAGGGTGAGGTTTTCCAGGTTGTTGGCCAGTGTCCAGGTCATGGATGAAACAACAGTATCGGTACCCGCAGAGGCGGCTTCGGTAGTGACGTCGCCGGTGTTGTCCACGTAGTACGTGTCATTGCCCGCTCCACCCACCAGGGTGTCGGCGCCCGTGCCGCCGTCGAGCACGTTGTTGCCGGAATTGCCGGTCAGCGTGTTGTTGAGCGCATTGCCGGTGGCGTTGATGGCAGCGGTGCCGGTGAAGGTGAGGTTTTCGACGTTGGCGGTCAGGGTGTAGGTGATGCTGGATTTGATCAGATCGGTGCCTTCGCTGGGTAGTTCGATGACCACATCGCCCGAGCTGTCCACCACGTAGGTATCGTTGCCAGCGCTGCCGCTCATGGTGTCGGCGCCGGTGCCCCCGTCCAGGACGTTGGCTGCGCTGTTGCCGGTCAGTGCGTTGTTCAAGGTGTTGCCGGTGCCGTTGATGGCACTGGTGCCTGTCAGCGTCAGGTTCTCGACATTGGCGGCCAGTGTCCAGGTGATGGTACTTTGCACGGTATCGGTTCCTGCGCCTGCTGCTTCCGTAGTGGTGTCTCCCGTGCCCACGATGTAGGTGTCGTTGCCGGCGTCACCTGTGAGCACATTGGCTGCACTGTTGCCGGTGAGCACGTTGTCCAGCGCATTGCCGGTGGCGTTGATGGCGCTGCTGCCGGTGAGGGTGAGGTTTTCCACGTTGGCGGCCAGGGTGTAGGTCACGCTGGATTGCACAAGGTCGGTGCCTTCGTTGGGCAGTTCGGTTACCACATCGCCCGTGTTGTCCACCACGTAGGTGTCGTTGTCGGCACCGCCGCTCATGGTGTCGGCACCCGTGCCACCCGAGAGCGTATTGGCTGCCGTGTTGCCAATGAGCACGTTGTTCAAGGTGTTGCCGGTGCCGTTGATGGCGTTGGTGCCGGTCAGGGTGAGGTTTTCCAGGTTGGCGGCCAGTGTCCAGGCTATGGATGAAACTACAGTATCCGTACCCGCAGAGGCTGCTTCCGTGGTGGTGTCTCCCGTGCCCACGATGTAGGTGTCGTTGCCCGCGCCACCTTTGAGCACATTGGCGGCACTATTGCCCGTGAGCACGTTGTCTGCCGTGTTGCCGGTTCCGTTGATGGCACTGGTACCCGTGAGAGTGAGGTTTTCGACATTGGCGCCCAGGGTGTAGGTGATGCTGGACTGCACGAGGTCTGTGCCTTCGTTGGCATTTTCAGCAACGCTGTCGCCTGCATCGTCCACCTCGTAGGTGTCGTTGCCTGCGCCACCCGTCATGCTGTCGGCCGCCAGGCCGCCACTCAAGGTATCGTTGCCCACGCCGCCCACGAGCGTATCCATGCCATCGAGTCCGTACAGCCGGTTATTGCCACTATTGCCTGTCAAGGTATTGTTCAGCGCGTTGCCGGTGCCATCAACGTTGTCGCTGCCGGTCAGCGTCAGGTTGTTCTGGTCTGCGCCAAGTGTCAAGGTCACGTTGGAACTCGGATTCTGGCTGTTGTACATCTGCCGGATGTGGTTGGCCAGGTCCAGGGTACTGCCATCGGCAAAGACGATTTGCTCTACCCAGGAAGATTCATCTGCTACGCTTCCAACAAACAGCGACTCAGCGGAGAGACGATTTTGGATATGCAGACCACCGTTGCTGTTCGAAACGATGTCCACGTCAACCCGATTCAGGTTGCTCAATACCACTTTGTCCTGTCCGGCACTTTCAGTGATGGAGTCATTTCCATCCCCCTGGCCCCAGTAATAAGTGTCATTGCCAGCATCGCCACTCAAATTATCATTGCCCCTGCCGCCGTACAGTGTGTCGTCGCCGTCCTTGCCCATAAGGTTGTCGTTGCCGTCCCACCCTGACAACTGATTGGCCATCTGGTTGCCAAACAATATATCGTTGGCAGTACTGCCTTCCACGTTCTGGATATTGCGCAAATCGTCGGTGCCGTAATAGGTGGACGCCCAGTCACGTGGGTCAGGGCGGGTGATCTGAGGCCCGGTCTGCGAAAGGTCTACCCGGACATAACCACTTTTTATGTCACGATACGAAACCGTATTCGACCCACCCAAGCCGTCAAGCACACTGTTGCCTCTGGAACCTTTCAGATAAAAAGTATTGTCCGCTGCGTTGCCGATGCGGGTGATCGGACTGCCTTGGTAGATGTAGGAAACCACGTTTTCCACGTTATCACTCAGCGTGTAACTGGCGTCCGAAACGGCCACGGTGTCCACTCCTTCACCGGGAAGTTCGGTCACGGTGTCGGTTGGATTGATGATTTCGTAGTAATCATCCCCCGCACCACCGACCATACGTTCGCCTCGCAACCGGTCATTGCCAGCACCGCCGTACAGCCAGTCAATTCCTGCTTCTTCATACTCATATTCATTGCCACCGTATAGGACATCGTTACCATCGCCACCGTGCAAGATGTCGTTGCCCCCACCGCCGAATAAACGGTCATCGCCATCGTCACCGTGCAAGAGATCATTTCCATTACCACTGGCAAAAGTATTTGCGACTGAATTTCCAAAATAAATATCGTCACGTGCACTGCCGTTGGTTGCGCCATCTACATACACATCAAGCGAGGTAAGGCTAACACGCAACGGCGAGTCCGTGGGTACGCGAAAACCTGTTGCCATGAGGGTTGACGCTGCATAGCGGCTCAAGTCCACCAAATCGTTAAAGGCCTCGCCTTCGTTTTCCAGTTTTCTTGCCTCAAGCATTGCAACCATTGGTGTCGTATCAAACCGCACCCCGCTCTCATCTATCACCAGTCCGATGCTGTCCAGATAGGGCTTGAGGCGGGTCTGCAGCGCCAGGGCTCCGTAGACACTATCCTTGAGTGCGTCATAGGCTTGGTTGAGCAACACAATCTGCGGCGCCCACAGCGTGGCGATGGCCTGCGCAGCCGTTGTGGTTGCCCCACCGCTCCCAGCATCAATTTGGAGTCCCAGTCCGCCGACTCTATTTGTTGACCCTGGTGGGATAAATTGCAGGAATTTGGCTCCATTAAAGGCTTCCAGCACATTTAATTTCGACAGCAATCGTTTGCCTTCTGCGGTTGGCCGCTTGGCAAGATTGCCGTAATTGTCGAGATATTGCTCTTCCATGCCCAACGGATGGAGTTTCAAAATGATGTCGCCAACGTTGTTACTCACCAAGTCACTGGTTACATACCGGCCATCTTTGAGTACCAAGTTGTACGCAAAAACGTCGTGCACCATACCCGCCGAGGTGTCGGCCCATTTCAGTAACAAGTCGTCCACCAAGGCCTGCTGCCCCTGGCGCGTGGTGCTTGCCGCAAATTCGATCAGCTTGGCCTGCAAATCAACCGACTGTGGGGTTCCCATGCTCATGGCCGGTCTCAAATCCCGCACCGACCCACTGCCTTGCATCTGTGGCAAGGCCGTTGCTGCGCTGGTGAGCACCGGGTCGTCGGTGAACTGGCGGTAGAAGTTGTTGTTGGCCAACAAGAGGTTGCCGACCAGACTGGTAGCACCTGCCACGCCGGATTGGCCGCTGGTACGTGTGAAACTGCCTGCCAGAGTTTGGGTGTTGCCACCGCCCAGGTCCACATTACTGGTACTGCCCGTGACGTTGATGCTGGCTACGCCCAGCTGGTCGAAGGTAAAGAGTTCGCCCGCTTCGCTGATGCCGTTCTGGTTGACATCTTTCCATAGCTTGACGCTGGCAAAGGCAGCGTCCGCAGCATCAAATTTGTCGTCGGCATTGCTATCCAGACCAGCCAGTGCGGCAAAACCGTTGGCGGCTTTTTCGCCAGCGTGAGCGCCGCTGGCAAGCACCGTAGAGTCACCAAAGAGTTCGCGTCCGGAGTCAATGGTGCCATTGCCATTCAGGTCGCGCACCACAAAGGCTTCACCTGAGCCAATCCACCCCGTAGCCGTGAGTGCACCGTCACCGTCTTGATCAAAAAGCAAGGGCGCGTTGGGGTTGATGCCGCTAGTGGTTATGCCGTTGCCGTCCAGGTCAAGTACCAGGGGGTCATGGAAACGCTGGTTTCGGATTGCGTCGTAGATGGTGTTGACGGTGGGGTCAATGGATGCTTGATCAGGGTACATTCGATATTCGGGTGGCAACAACCGATCTAATTCAACTGCGGCTCGTTGGAATTCGTCGGTAAGCCTCTGCTGCTGTGTCGGAGATACAGGCGTGTTATCTAAGGTTCGATACCAAGTGCCCGTTTGGAAGTCACGCCAGTAATTTCCCTGTACAGAAACAGGAGGGAGGGTACTACTCCCATTCCCCGCTGAGGGAGTAAACGTTAATAGAAATATGCCAGAGGAAACCCAACTTATTATTATTGGAACTCCGATGAGTCCATTTGATGCGATGTTCATAGGTAGTGCCTGTAGCAACGGCAAAGCACCTGATTTCAAGGGTACACCAAAGATTTCCATTTTTAACCCTTCAAGATAACAAAAATAATTAAGGCCAATATGAACGTAAGAAATACGAATGCCTCTACCTTTTCTTCTACGACTTTTGTGATTTGTCTTTTTCCGACAAGGTGATAGGCGGCAAGTACTAGCAAGCAAACGATGCCAAAGATCGCGTATACAGCGGCACCGCCAAAGTTAAATGGCATGATTTCCTCCGTACCCTTCGGGGCAAGGTCTTGCAATCCAGTATTGCCCCCCCGTAAAGGTTTGTTCATTTGCTTGTGTTTCAACATGGTTTCACTCCAGCTTGCTTACAATGAAAAATGCCCTATACCGCCCGTAGAACATGCGGAAGCAGCTACTATTCCAATAGCACGCACAAGTAAGCGCTGGAGTGGAAAATGCGGCGAGAAAGCGCCAAACATGAACAACGAACAAGAAGACATGATTAACCCAACTTTAAAAATTAGCTTTACTGACGGAACCTCAACCACCGCACCACCGAACTGCAATCCCGTCGAAACAGTCCGCTAAAGCCTGATTAGCCAGCCTGACATGCCCGAGTCTGGATTCCTGACACGACCAAGCTGCTGCTCAGAAGAGCATACGAACGACCGTGCGATTTTTCAAACGCTGAATTAGAGGAGCTGCACAAAATCCACCACCCTGTGTGTTACAAATCAACCGGCTCCGCGCTTCCGCCCACCGCCGCAACCCGAAAGACCCGAACGTGCCCGTGACGCCCAACCCCAACGCACCGCCACCACCACCACCCGCCCCAGCCCACCCCTGGGCACCGCTGACCGCCTTGTGTGCCATTGCGCGTTTCCACCAGATCGCCGCAGACCCGGCCACGCTCGCGCACCAGTTGGGCTTGTCTGCCAGCCAGCCGCTCACCTCTGCCGACTTGTTGACGGCGGCGAAACACCTGGGTCTCAAGGCCAAACTCAGCCGTACCCGGATCGAGCGATTGAACCTCACGCCTTTGCCTGCGCTGGCCTTCATGCACACCGCGCAGGATGCTGCAACAACCTCCGCCCCAGCCACAGCCACAGCCTCAACCCCGCCCCTGCACGTCACCATCCTGGCCCAAAGCGATGGCCAGCGGGTGCTGGTGCAGGAAATGGGTACGGGTACGGGCACGGACCACGCCGCCCCGCGCATCGAACCCATCGACGCCTTTGCCGCACGCTGGAGCGGTCAGCTCCTGCTCATCAGCAGCCCGGTCAGCATGGCGGGGGCCTTGGCCCGGTTTGATTTCTCCTGGTTCATCCCGGCGCTGGTCAAATACCGCAAACTGCTGGGCGAAGTGCTGTTGATCTCCTTCATGCTCCAGCTCTTCGGGCTGGTGTCGCCGCTATTTTTTCAGGTGGTGATGGACAAGGTGCTGGTGCACAAAGGGCTGACAACGCTCAACGTGCTGGTCATCGGGCTGGTGATCGTCGTCGTGTTTGAATCGGTACTCAGCGCCTTGCGCGCCTATGTGTTCAGCCACACCACCAGCCGCATTGACGTGGAGCTGGGCGCGCGGCTGTTCCGCCATCTGGTGAGCCTGCCATTGGCCTACTTTCAGGCACGCCGGGTGGGCGACTCGGTGGCTCGGGTGCGTGAGCTGGAAAACATCCGCTCGTTTCTCACCGGCAACGCGCTTACCGTGCTGCTGGATGTCTTCTTCTCCATCGTCTTTGTCGCCGTCATGCTGTTCTACAGCGTACCCCTGACCTTGATCGTGCTGGTCAGCTTGCCCTTGTACTTTGGATTGAGTCTGGCTGTGGTGCCCATTTTGCGCGCGCGGCTGGACACCAAGTTTGCCCGTGGCGCAGAAAACCAGGCCATGCTGGTCGAGACCGTCACGGGTATTCAAACCGTCAAGGCCACTGCATTGGAGCCCGCCTTTGCCAAACGCTGGGACAGCCAATTGGCGGCGTATGTATCGGCCAGCTTCAAGACCCAGAACCTGGCCAGCGTGGCGCATGAAGGCGTCAACCTGATTGGCAAACTGGTCAATGCGGGCACACTCTGGTACGGCGCGCATCTGGTGATGGTCAACGATCTCAGCGTGGGCCAGTTCGTCGCTTTCAACATGTTTGCCCAACGGGTGGCACAGCCCATCATGCGCATGGCGCAACTGTGGACCGACTTTCAGCAAACGGGTATCTCCGTCGCGCGTCTGGGCGACATTCTGAATACCCGCACCGAAATTCCCCCCAGCAGCGCTGCACAACTGCCCCCGCTCAAAGGCCACATCAGCCTGGACCAGGTAACCTTTCGCTACCGGCCCGAAGCACCCCCGGTGTTGCACAACATCAGCCTGGAGATTCAAGCCGGGGAAGTCATCGGCATCGTCGGGCGCTCGGGTTGTGGCAAAAGCACCCTGACCAAACTGATCCAGCGTCTCTACAGCCCCGAGGGTGGCCGCTTGCTGGTCGATGGCATCGACATCAGCCTGATCGACGCCGCCCAGTTGCGCCGCCAGATCGGCATCGTTTTGCAGGAGAACCTGCTCTTTAACCGCAGCGTGCGCGAAAACATCGCCATCACCGACCCCGCCGCTCCGCTGGAAGCCGTCATGTACGCCGCCGAATTAGCGGGTGCCCACACCTTCATCAGCGAACTGCCCGAGGGCTACGACACTCTCGTGGGCGAACAGGGCAGCTCCCTGAGCGGTGGCCAACGCCAGCGCATCGCCATCGCCCGTGCTTTGTTCACCAACCCGCGTATCCTGATACTGGATGAGGCCACCAGCGCGCTGGACTATGAAAGTGAAGCCATCATCCAGCAGAACATGGCGCGCATTTGCCACAATCGCACCGTGCTCATCATCGCCCACCGCTTATCTGCCGTCCGACGCGCCCAGCGCATCGTCGTCATGGACAAGGGCCAGATTGTGGAATGCGCACCGCACGACGCCCTGGTGCAAAAACCCGGCGGCCTGTACGCCCACCTGTGGGCCATGCAAGACGGAGGACAAGCGGTATGAAACACCCGGTGCGCGAACTGCTGGCGCGTTACACCAGCGTCTTCCAGTACGTCTGGGCACACCGCAGCGAACTGGCCGGGCCAGAGCGTCTGGCCGACGAAGCCGCTTTTTTACCCGCTGCCTTGCGTTTGCAGGAAACCCCCGTACACCCGGCGCCACGCCGTCTGGCTTGGGGGCTGATGCTGCTGTTTGTATTGGCACTGGTATGGTCCATCGTTGGCCAGGTGGACATCGTGGCCGTGGCGCCAGGGCGCATCATCGTCTCGGACCGCACCAAGCTCATTCAGCCGCTGGAAGCCAGCATCGTCAAGGCCGTGCTGGTCAAGGACGGCGAGCGGGTGCAGATGGGCCAGGTACTGGTGGAGCTGGACCCTACCATGGCCAGCGCCGACAGTGCCAGCGTACACGAACAGCGCAAGACCCAGGCATCCGAAGCATTGCGCAGCCGTGAACTCTTGCAGATGCTATCAAAACAACAGCTGCCCCCGCACGTCCTGCCTGCGCAAATGGCCGATTTGATCCATGATCCCACTGTGGAGCTGCAATTCCAGGCCCAGCTTGCGTCCGAGTGGCAGGACATTCAGGCCAGGCTGGTCAAGCTCGATGCCGAAGTCAGCCGCCGCCAGGCCGAGATCGCCACCGTACAGCAAAGCATTGCCAAGCTGGAGGCCACCGTTCCCATGGCCAGGAGCCGCGAGGCGGATTACCAGCAACTGGTGGGCAACGGCTACGTCTCCGACCACGCCACGCAGGACAGAACCCGCGAGCGCGTGGAGCAAGAGCGCGACCTCAGCGTGCAGCGTGCGCGGCTGAACGAGGTGCAATCGGCACTCCGGGAGAGCCAGCAGGCCAAGGTGGCCTACCGGGCCGAGACCACGCGCACTTTGGGCGAGCGCCTGGCCCAATCTCTGGCGAAATTCAACCAGCTGCAAGCCGACGCCAGCAAGGCCAGCCAACGCCAGCGCCAGACGCAGCTGACGGCGCCGGTGGCCGGGGTCATCCAGCAGCTGGCGATTCACTCGGTCGGCGGCGTGGTCACCAGCGCCCAGCCGCTGATGGTCGTGGTACCCGACAGCCCCACCATCACCGCCGAGGTCACTATTGCCAACCAGGACATCGGCTTTGTCTACGCCGGTCAGCAGGCCGAGGTCAAGCTGGAGACGTTCCCGTATACCAAATACGGCACGGTGCCCGCCACGGTGAGTGTGGTGACAGCCGATGCGGTCACGGATGAGAAGAAGGGCTCGTACTACCCAGCCACGCTGACGCTGGGCCAAAAGGACATGCTGGTCGACGGCAAGCGGGTGAATTTAAGTCCGGGAATGAACATCACCGCCGAGATCAAGACCGGCCAGCGCCGGGTGATCGAGTTCCTGCTCAGTCCCGTGCAAACGGCCAGCAGCGAGAGTTTGCGGGAGAGGTAGCGTTGCGGAAATGGTGATGCACTGGTTCTTGTCACTATGTTTTCAGTAGCTGCTCCCGCTTGTCCCACGGTGTCTACAGGCTATTTGATGCCTGATTTGCGGCCAAATTCAGGCTAAAAACGAGCCACACAGGCTTGCGGGGATCATCTGTAGTGCGGTTTGGGTGTTTTTGATATCACGGGTGATATGAAACTTGTGTGATTCAAACGGATGTTATGTTTCACCTCTGTAGGAGCGGGCCATGCCCGCGATGCGGGTTCGCGCAACCTTTGAAATCCACATCAGTGGGCTAGTTAACTGCTACTTGAAATTTATACAAAATTTGTAACTACTCAGGTTTCTGTCCGCTCTTCAACGGACAGTGAGAGCAGTTCACGTGGGCGGAGATCCCCGGTAGGGTACGCAGGCTAGGTCGCTGCGGGTATGAACGGTTTGCCGATCAACGCGTCTTTGATGG
>JAYRRD010000012.1:0-17440 GCA_041910275.1 Rhodoferax sp. | reverse complement strand
GCGCTTGGTGGAAGGATAGCAATGCTGAATACATGCTTTCGCTCAGATCCAGCCGGGCCAACGGTGAGTGGGCCGCGTATTGGAATAGCAACTATCGCTACCTGGCTTGAAAAGGCGCATCACTTTGAATCGCACCCGTCGTTGAGTGGACCTTCACCAGATTTGCCGAGGCTACAGGAGGCCTGCGGTACATCATTGGCGCCGGTACCGATGTCACGGTTCAATACCACGAGGCGCGCCGTCTATCGCATATGGCACACCATGATGTGCTGACGGGTTTGCCAAACCGTTCGCTGTTTCAGGCGCGTTTGCAAGAGGCTGCATTGAAATACCAGCGGGACAATACGCCCTTTGCGTTGCTCTACATTGATCTCGACAAGTTCAAACCGATCAACGACAGCTTGGGTCACGAGGCAGGCGATTACGTGTTGCAGCAGGTTGCGCGGCGCATGATCGACACTTTACGCAAGGCGGACACCGTTGCCCGGCTGGGGGGCGACGAGTTTGGTGTGATTTTGCACGACATGGGCAGCCGCGAGCTTGCCAGCCGTATCGCAAAGAAGTTACTGGCCGCCATTGCCTCCCCGCTGAGTTACCACAGTCACCCACTTCAGGTGGGCGCCAGCATGGGCATCACGCTCTTTCCAGACGATAGCACCGATCTGGAGCAATTGACGGCGTACGCCGATAGCGCCATGTACCAGGCCAAACAAAGCGGACGCAACACCTATTGTGTGTTCGAGCGTGCTGGCCGTGCCTTTGCCGACCATGCGGCAATGCGGACAACGTGAATCAGCGTATCAACGTATCAACGTATCAGCAGTACCGGAACCTTGCACTTGGCCAGAACCTGGGTGGCGATGGAGCCCATGACCAGATTGGCTATGGCCCCATGGCCGTGCGAGCCCATGATCAGCAGGTCGAACTGGCCATCGGTTGCGACCTTGGCGATGGTGGGGCCTGCCGGGCCGACTTGCCAGATGCTTTTGGCGTCGATACCGTGTTGCAGCAGGAACTTGCTCACGGGTGAGAGCACCTTTTCGCTTTCCTCCCGGTAGTACGTATCGACAATTTCCTTGCCCAGCACCGCACACGCCCTGGGTGGCAAGGCCGGCTGGGCTGTGATCAGCGAATAATCGTTGGCAGGATTGAACAAGGATTCATGCGTGCCCAGATAGGCCAGCATTTTCTTGCTGTATTCGCTGCCGTCAACGGCCAAAAGTATTTTCATGATGATCTTCGGTTGGAGATGAGAGAAATGAGAGAAATGGGTGAACTGGTTTCGAGTGTAGCGAAGGTGGTCGGCGGCTGGGGGTATTTGCGTATCACGTACCCTCAATTCCGCCCTTTGACGAAGGAAAATGGAGGATATTGGAGGCACTAAGCGCAATGCAGCAATATGTGAATGGAACCGATGACGCCATGCAAAGGCAGCACCTGGATGCAACCGTCAGTCTCATGTTTGCCATCGAGAATGCCACGCAGCAAACGCAGACCAAGGCTGTCACACAGGATGGCGGAGAAACCGCGCGCAAAACCCTGCGGGAAGAACTGTACGCAGATGACTTTCGCGCACGGGATCGCACACAGTCCGCCATCTCCGCCAGCGACACCGCAACGGATAAGCCGTGAGCGTCTTTTTTGATACCAGTGTGCTGGTGTACTGCACCGATAGCACCACACCCGGAAAGCAGAGTAGGGCGCGAACTCTGGTCGCGAAAAACAGCAGCGCTGGTGATGCGGTCGTCAGTACACAAGTTCTGATCGAGCTAGCGAACCGGCACCACAACTGCAGGTGCAAGCCCCAGGCGCTTGGCGCGGCGTGCAAACCGCCGGTCGTCAAAACTCATGAACTCCGTGCAGCCGCTGCTGGCCAGCAGGTGTAGCGCATCGGCAAAATCCAGTCCGTCTTTGTGCAAGGCCAAGGCATCGCTCACGCGCGCCCATTCTTCGACCGTCACATGGGCAAGCCCCAGCAAATGCTGGACGACGCGCACAAAATCGTCCGGCGCAAAACCATAAAAAGCACGCAACACCCATTCCAGTTCCAGCACCACCGTCAGCGGAACGAAAAGGGGCCGGGTCTGGGTCAGCAGACGCCGGGCTATGGGGCGCTGCGTGGCGGCCTCGGGGTCTGAAGGGTCTTCCACATAAAAACGGGCCAATATGTTGGTATCAAGCGCGATCATCAGCGCCTTCACGCATGGCCAACGCCACGTCAAAATCGGCCAGACTGCGCTTGCCCGGCTTTTTGCACACCAACATGCCAAAGCCGTCTTCGGCCTGGGTGGGCGCCAATTTGCGTTTCACTTCGGCATGGATGACATACCCCTCCAGGTGGAAGTCGAGTTGGCAGCCAGGGGTAATGCCCAATTTGCGCCGAATGTCAGCCGGTATGACGACCTGGCCTTTGTGTGAAACGGTAACGGTCAACATGGTGTGCCCCTGTCTTACTTGGTAAGATGAACTTAACGTAATGGTGCACGGATGTCAAGCGACATAGGCTCTGCCTTGGCCAACTTCCGCCGCGCCTGGACCGCCGTTGCCAGCATTTGCAGCAGCGGCGCTGTTTGTGCCATGCTGATGCAGGCATCGGTCACGGAGACGCCGTATTGCAGCGGCGTGTCGGGCAGCAGGTCCTGACGGCCTTCATGCAGGTGGCTTTCGATCATCACGCCGCAGATGCGGGTATCTCCCGCAGCAATCTGGCCGGCTACGTCGGTGGTCACGGCAATCTGGCGTGCGTGTTGTTTGCTGCTGTTGGCGTGCGAGACGTCAACCATCACCTTCTCGGGTAAACCAGCCGTCCTGAGCAAGGCGCAGGCGGCGTTCACGTCTGCATGGCTGTAATTGGGTTGCTTGCCCCCGCGCAGGATGATGTGACAGTCCTGATTGCCGCGCGTCTCGAAAATGGCCGCCTGCCCCATCTTGGTCATTCCCATGAAGGCGTGCTCGGCTTGTGCCGCCAGAATGGCATCGGTGGCCACCTTGACGTTGCCATCGGTACCATTCTTGAAGCCCACCGGGCACGACAAACCACTGGCCAGCTGGCGGTGGCTTGTGCTTTCGGTGGTGCGCGCGCCAATGGCGCCCCAGCTCACCAGATCGCTGATGAACTGGGGTGAGAGCAAATCCAGGAACTCGGTGCCAACCGGCAACCCCAGGGCGAGTACGTGCAAAAGCAGCCGCCGGGCCAGCTCCAGCCCCTCGTTGATGGCAAAACTGCCGTCCAGATGCGGGTCGTTGATATAGCCTTTCCAGCCGACGGTGGTGCGGGGTTTTTCGAAATACACGCGCATGACCAGCAACAAATCCTCGCCCAGGGCATCGGCCTGGATTTTGAGCTGGCGGGCATATTCCAGCGCCTGGGCGTGGTCGTGAATGGAGCACGGCCCGACGACCACGATCAGCCTGTCATCCTGGCCGTGCAAGACGGTGGAAATGGCAACCCGGCTGCTTTCGACCAGCGCCTCGGTGGTATCCGGAACGGGAAGTTTTTCCTGCAGCAAGGCCGGGGTGATCAGCGGGCGTACCGCACGGATGCGGGTGTCGTCAATGCGGGTGGTATCGTGGGTGCCGGATTCGGATTGCATGGTTGAAAGCGTTGTGTGAATCGAACGTTTGACGTTACCATAACCATGCGTCCGCTCGCCGTTACGTACCTCAATACGCTATTGTCAGGAGGCCTCTTATGCGCTTTATACGTTTTATACGTTACGGCATTCTTGCTGCAGCTGTGTGGGCATCGGGTCTGGTCCTGGCCGAGCCTGTGGTTCTGGTTTCAGGCGATGATTACGCGCCCTATGCCGACAGCAAATTGCCTGAAGGTGGTATGACGACCGACCTGGTGAAACATGCATTCGCGGCTGTCAACACCGAGATAAAAATTGAGTGGCGTCCCTGGGCCAGGGGGCTGGAAGAAACCAGGCACGGGGTGTTTGCCGGCACCTACCCCTACCTGAAAACTCCCGAGCGCGAAAAAGATTTTCTGTATTCTGATGTGGTCGTCAAGATTCAGGATCGGGCTTTCATCAAGGCGGGTAATAACAAATTTGACTTCAGCAATATTCCCGGCCTGGTAGGCACCACGATCTGCCTGCCACTGGGTTGGACGACATCTCCCTGGTTGAATGACATGATCAAGAATGAACAGGTCAAGGTGAGCCGACCAAGGGACATTTCATCGTGTGTGAAAATCGTCAACGCGGGTCGTGCCGACTATTTTGTGACCGATGAGGCGCAGGGTAATGCAGCACTCAAGACCGGGGGCGTTCCTGCGGGGGCGGTGGTGATGGCCGAATCTGCGCCGTTGGCTGACAATTCACTCTATCTGATTGTCGGCAAGAGCCAGCCAGGGAGCAAGGAGCTGCTGGAGCGTTTCAACAAGGGGCTGGCTGCGATCCGTAAAAATGGTATTTACGACAAAATTTTCAAAGCCCATACCAAATGAGCTTTCCTGACGGAGTGCTTTGCAAGCGTTGTGTGAATCGAACGTTTAAGGCGCTTGCATTTGACGTTACCATAACAGTGCGTGCGCCCGCCGTTATGCATTTCAACACTTTATTATCAGGAGACTTTTCATGCGTTCCATGCGTTGCAGCATTCTTTTTGCAACTTTGTTTGTCTCAAGCCTGGCCCTGGCCGAGCCTCTAGTTCTGGTTTCTGGCGATGATTACGCGCCTTACGCTGACAGCAAATTGCCCGAAGGCGGTATGACGACCGACCTGGTGAAAAATGCGTTTGCGGCGGTCAATACCGAGGTGAAAATCGAGTGGCGTCCCTGGGCACGGGGGCTGGATGAAACCAAGCAGGGGGCGTTTGCCGGCACATTTCCTTACCTGAAAACCCCTGAGCGCGAAAAAGATTTTCTGTATTCTGATGTGGTCGTCAAGATTCAGGATCGGGCGTTCATCAAGGCGGGCAACAAAAAGCTGGATTTCAACAACATCCCCAGTTTGGCGGGAACCACGCTCTGCTTGCCGCTGGGCTGGTCTGCATCCCCCAAGTTGATTGACATGGTCAAGAGTGAACAGATCAAGACCAGCCGACCGAAGGACATTTCAACCTGCGTGAAAATGGTTGACGCAGGCCGTTCTGACTATTTTGTGACCGATGAGGCGCAGGGTATTGCTGCACTCAAGACCGGGGGCGTTCCTGCGGGAGCGGTGGTGATGGCCGAATCTGCGCCGCTGGCTGACAACTCACTGTACCTGATCGTCGGCAAGGCCTTGCCAAACGGCAAGGATGTGCTGGAGCGTTTCAATAAGGGGCTGACTGCGATCCGTAAAAATGGCAGCTACGACAAAATCTTCAAAGCGCATACCAAATGAGTCTTGCCTGATGATGTGCTGGATAAAATTCGGGCGGCAATTGGCACTGGATGGACAAAGGCGTACTATCATCCGTGGCCGCCCGAAACCGGGCATCTGTGCAGCATCCGCATCCTAGCCTAGCGAGCCCATAGTGCCTTCTTCACCGTTACTATCAGAACTGCCTCCGCTTCAGATACAGGCCAGCTCCAGCCAGGTTGGACGTGTCGCTTCGGAGTTAAGGCTCTTGCAGCAAGAAGCGCTGGCCGACCAAGCTGCCATCCAGCTGCTGCTGGAGCGTGAGTCTGCGGGCGCGTTGCATGTCTTGTCCGACCACCAGCCAGATTGGACCATGGGCGCTGCGGCCCTCGGTACGGTACTGGTATTGCTGTTCGTCTGGGGAATGTTTCGCAGGTATGCAGGAAACAGTGTGCCCTCCGGTAGCGTTGATGCGCAGAATACTTCCATGCCCTCTTTGCCGTCGGCCAGCGAATTTGAGCAATTTCTGGATCAGGACACCACCTTTTCGCCCAAGGACATGCAATCACCGCAATCCCAGGATGACGAAACGGAAGAACTGTATGCGTCGACGCCGCGCACGTCCGTCGCCGATACCCGGTCTGGACAGCTCCATCGCGTAGACACGGCGCAAGCGGGCTTTGATTCCGAAGCCGCTGCCAGCGATGTCATGCGGGTGCGCCAATCGCTCGCACAAAAACGCATGGCGCGCATGCGCGAGAACGGGATCGCGCGTGACAAGAAAGCGGCGTTGGATATTGACCTGGGACTTGACCCGGAACAACAAAACAGTGTTTCTGACGAACCCGTGGAGGCAGTGATGCCACGGCCAGATGATTTCCTGGATTCGCTGCCTCCGGAGCATTGGCAACTGGATGACAAGGATTCAAGGAAAGAATCAACATCAAAAACATCAAAAACAACAAAGAAACCAGAAGAACCGCCGCAACCCATTGATGAAACCATCAGCTTTTCATTGCCTGCACAACCCGCAACCATCCAGGCGGTGGCACCTGCGGCCACATTGGTGCCGTCGCCATTGCCGTCGGTATCGCCCCAGGAAACAAGCCAGCAGGAACTGACAAACCCCTATGCAATTGATATTGGCGGCGATGATGATTTCAAAGAGCGTGACTACTCCATCACACTGTCGTTGGCGTATGAATCAGAACGGCTGGAGTCATGGAGTGCGGCGCGGATATTGGCGGGCGAAGTACTGGAGTCGGGTGACCCAGACCTGATGCGACAAGCGCGCGTACTGCTGAACAAACTGGCGCGACACGAAATGGTGGAAGTGAACGAGGAACCTGCCTGGGACGACAGTTTGTAAACCTGCGCCCGGTGAAGGAGTTTGCCAATACCATTGCCATGGCGCTGATCTGCAACAATCACGCGGATGAACGCTCCTGCCCAACCCCCCTCCCATGATGTTTTTTCCTGGCCCGTGCGCGTGTACTGGGAAGACACGGATGGCGGTGGCATCGTGTACTACGCAAACTACCTCAAGTATCTGGAGCGCGCCCGGACCGAGTGGTTGCGCGCGCTGGGGCTGGAGCAGCGCAAGCTTCAGGAGACCACGGGCGGTCTGTTTGTGGTGAGCGAAGCCAACATCAAATTCCTGCGCCCGGCGCGGCTGGACGATATGTTGCACGTCACCGCTCGGCTCAGTGAAATGGGCAGAAGCTCTTTTTCTATCGAACAACAGGTACGTCTGTCCTACCCTGATGGTGCAGCCCAGGTGCTGTGCACCGCCAGCGTGCGGGTGGGCTGGATAAACGGCAGCACATACCGCCCGGCCCGCATGCCTGCTGGCATCGTTGATGCCTTCCAGCGCTGAAAGGAGACGCCATGGTTGCAGTTGCAGGCTACACCATTCTTGGGCAAATTTCTGCCGGGGAGCGCAGCCTGGTGTTGCGTGCCCGGCGTGAGAGTGATGGCCTGGCCGTCGTGCTCAAGATGCCGGTGTCGAACGCCTTGCCTCTGCGGGAAATCCTGCGTTACCAGCACGAATACCGCTTGCTGGCGTCGCTCGATCTCAGCCATGTCATCCGGGTGCATGCGCTCTTGGCCCATGAAGAAGGTTTCGTTCTGGTGGAGGAAGACTTTTCCGCTTGCGATCTGGGGCAGTTCCTGCAGAACCGTGCCCTGCCTGCGGGCGAGTTTTTCGCCCTGGCACGGCAAATGGCGCAGGGGCTTGCGCAGGTGCACCGCAACAACATCATCCACCAGGACCTGCACCTGGGCAATGTCCTGGTAGACCCGGCCTCGGGGCTTGTCAAACTGAGCGACTTTGGTCAGTCGAGTCTGTTTGACAGCGAAATGTCCGAAGCACCGGGTGCGGGCATGCTCGAAGGTGCGCTGGCCTACATGGCCCCCGAGCAAACCGGGCGCACCAGGCATCCGGTGGATTACCGTTGTGACCTGTACGCGCTGGGCGTGTGTTTTTATAGGATGCTCACCGGCAGATTGCCGTTTACCAGCACCGACCCGTTGGAATTGATTCACAGCCACATTGCACGCCAGCCGCTCGCACCGCACACGCTGGTGCCCGATGTGCCGCAGCCCTTGTCGCAAATGGTGCTCAAACTGCTTGCCAAAGAGCCTGAACAGCGCTACCAGAGCGCCCAGGGTGTTGTGCACGATCTCAAGGTCTTGCAGGCGGCCTGGGCACTGGGGGAAGTACGTGAGGACTTTATTCCTGGACAAACTGACGTTTCGCCGCGTTTTCAGGTGGCGCGCAAACTCTATGGACGCGCGGTGCAAACGGCGCAATTGCTGTCGGCTTTTGAGCGTGTGACGACCAGCACGGTGCCGGAAATGGTGCTGGTTGCGGGCTATTCGGGCGTGGGAAAGACCGCCCTGGTGCATGAAGTGCATCTGGAGCTGGCGCGCAGGCGTGGCCGCTTTGTGCGTGGCAAATTCGACCAGTACCAGCGCGACATTCCTTTTTCCGCGCTGCTGGCCGCCTTTGGCCAGCTGTTGCAGCAGATTCTGGCCGAAAGCGAAACACAACTGGCCGCCTGGCGACAGGCCTTGCGCGACGCCCTGGGGAGCAATGCGCGTGTCATCACCGATGTCCTGCCCGAACTCGGCATCGTCCTGGGCGCGCAAGCGGCACAGGACGAATTGGACGCATTGGATGAACTTGCTCCGCAGGAAACCAGAAACCGTTTCTTGTTGACGTTTCAGCGCTTTGTCGGTGTTTTTGCCCGACCCGAACATCCGCTGGTGCTGTTTCTTGACGATCTGCAATGGGCCGACGTTCCCTCACTGCATCTGCTCGAACAGCTGTGCACCAGTTCCAAGGGCTTGGCCTTGCTGCTTTTGGGCGCCTACCGTGACAACGAAGTCCAGACCGGCCATCCGCTGATGGAAATGCTGCGCCACCAGGATGAGCTTGGAGCGCTTGTGACCCGCATTGATCTGATGCCGCTGGGCCTGGCGGACATAGCGCAGCTGCTGTGCGACACCCTGGGACAGGAAAATGCAGCGACACGGCCCCTGGCGCAGCTGTTGCAGCAAAAAACCGGCGGCAATCCGTTCTTCCTCATCCAGACGCTCAATGCCCTGTACCGCGATGGCCTGTTTGTGGCACGCACCGATCAGTCTGGCTGGGACTGGGAACTGGAATGCATGCAGTCCATGCAACTCTGCGACAACGTGGTCGATCTGATGGTGCAGCGCATAGGGCGGCTCTCGGCGCGCACACAGCGCTTGCTGCAACTGGCCGCGTGCATTGGCAATCCTTTCTCGCTCAAGGTGCTGGCGACCATCGACGAAAAGTCCGAAACCGAAACCGGTACCGATCTGTGGGAAGCACTGCGCGAGGGCTTGATCCAGCCAATCCAGCCAACGAGCAGCGAATTTCGTTTTCTGCACGACCGGGTGCAGCAAGCGGCGTATTCGCTGATTGTGCCCGCCGAACTGGGGCCTTTGCACCTGAAAACAGGGCGGCTGCTGGCAGCGGGCGATCCGCAGGCCTTGAGAGATACCGGAATTTTTGATGTGCTGGCGCACTTCAACCAGGCGCTGGATCTGGTCACCGAAGTGCCGGAGCGCGCCTTCCTGGCCGATCTCAATGGTCGGGCGGGGCAACGGGCCAAGCGTGCAACCGCCTATACGGCAGCATTGCGTTACTTCCAGATTGCGCTGGCACTTTTGCCCGCAAACGGCTGGGAGGCTGATTACGCCCAGTGTCTGGTCTTGCACAACGAAGCCCTGTCGGCGGCTTTTTTCACGGGTGACTACGCCCTCATGCAAGTCTATGGCGAAGCGGTACTGGCACACGCGCGCAGCGTGGTGGACCGGGTAGGGGTATACAAGGCCAGGAGCGATGTGTTTGTGTCGCAAAAGCGCAACCGTGACGGCATTTTCACGGTGCTGCCGATCCTGGCCGAACTTGGAGTGGTGTTCCCACCAGAGCCCGGCAATGAAGACATTGAAGCCGCGCTGGACCATACGGCAGCGCGGCTGGCCTTGTTGCCCACCGAGCAACTGCTGGACTTGCCCGCCATGGACGATGCAAGCCAGCGCGCCGCGCTGGAAATTCTGGTGGCCATCAGTGCGCCTTGCTACCAGTCCTATCCCGTCTTGTTTCCGCTGGTGGTGTGCAAACAGATCAACATTTCGCTCGACCATGGCAATACCGACCTCTCGGCTTTTGGTTACATGACGTATGCCATGATTCTTGCGGGTCTGCTGCAGGACTACGATCTGGCCGTGCGCTTTGGCCAGATGGCCATTGACTTGGCGAAAAAACGGCAAGCCCGGCAAGTCCACAGCAAAATCGTCTTCCTGTTCAACAACAACATCCGCCACCACAAGGTTCCCCTGAGCGATACCCTGGCCGATCTGCTCGAAAGCGCCCGGCTGAACCTGGAGCTGGGCGATCCCGAATACGCTTGCCTGACCCGTCTGAGCTATTTGCAGCACCTTTTTTATGCCGGAGCGCCGCTGGAAAAGGTGCAAACCGAAATGGATTTTGGTGCGGAGTTGATGCACAGCGTCAAGCAGGAAATTGCCCTGCGCTTTACGAATATCTACCGGCAGGCGGTATGCAAGCTGGTCCAGCCATCCGACACCCCCTGGATGCTGCATGGCGCTATTTTCGATGCCTCCATGGCGATACCGGCGCACGACACCATCACCCTGTACGTCTTGCACTCCAGCAAGGTGATGCTGGAGTTTGTGTTTTACCGCCACGAAGACGCCGTGCAATCAGCGCAAGCTGCTATCGCAACCCTGTCGGCGGCCATTGGCCTGGCGGGCGTGCCCCTCGTGCATTTCTACCACTGCCTGGCCCGGCTGGCCGTGCTGTCCGGGGAATCTGCCGAACAACACCAGCACGTGTGGGACGCCATTGACGTCAGCCAGAACCAGTTGAAGCGATGGGCCGGGCATTGTGCGGCCAATTTCCAGCACAAGTGGCATCTGGTGGAAGCCGAGCGCCAGCGTTGCCTGGGCGAGCCCTGGCAGGCCGTGCAGCAGTACGAAGCAGCCATCGCCACTGCCAAAGCCCACGGATTCGTGCACGAGCAGGCGCTGGCGTGCGAACTGGCTGCCAACTTCTGGCTGGCGCAAGACAAACCCCTTCCCGCACGCGCCTACCTCGTTGAGGCGCAGCGTCTCTACCGGCGCTGGGGGGCTGGCGCCAAGGTGCAGCATCTGGAGCAGATGCATGCGTACCTGCGCACGAGCACCTATCCGATAGAAAGCAGCAGCCAGAGGCTGTCGCATGAACGGCTGGACCTCTTATCGGTGCTCAAGGCGGCACAGGCCATCTCCGGCGCCATCCAGCTCGATGAACTGCTGCGGACCATGCTGCGCATCGTGCTGGAAAATGCCGGTGCCGAGGAAGGTTTTCTATTGCTGGAAACCGCAGGCGACTGGGGCATCGCCGCCAGGGCGCAGGCGGTTGATCAAAGCATGCATTTTGAAAAAAGCGCCCTGGCCGACTCGCAATGGGTGTGTGAAGCCGTGGTGCGGCTGGTGCTCAGAACGCGCCGGGAACTGGTGCTCGACGATGCCAGCCAGGATGCGGTGTTTCAGAACGACCCCTTTGTGCGCAGCCGTGGCAGCAAATCGGTTTTGTGCCTGCCACTCATGGTGCAAAACCGTCTCAACGGCGTTTTGTACCTTGAAAACCGGCTGACGGCAGGCGCTTTTGCCACCGGCTACTCCCAGATACTCAAGATGCTGTCCGCACAGGCCGCGATTGCGCTGGAAAACGCGCTGCTGTACCAGTCTCTGGAAACCAAGGTGCAGGAACGCACCCAGGAACTGGCGCAAGCCAACGCCCACTTGCACCGGCTGAGTCTGACCGATGCCCTGACCGGCATTGCCAATCGGCGGCATTTTGACGAAGTGCTGCAAACCGAATGGCGCCGTGCCGCGCGTTCGGGCCACATGCTGGCGCTGGCCATGATCGACGTGGACTGGTTCAAACGTTACAACGACCACTACGGCCACCAGGGCGGTGACGATTGCCTCAAGGCAGTGGCTCGGGCGCTGGGCTCCTGCGCACGGCGTGCCGCCGACCTGGCGGCGCGCTACGGCGGCGAGGAATTTGCCTTCATCGCACCAGAAACCGAACGCGGCGCCATGCAAACCGTGGCCGAGGAGATCCGCCGGGCCGTCGAGGCGAAAGCCATTGCCCACAGCCCGTCGTCTTTCGGACACGTGACCGTGAGCATCGGCGTGGCTTGCATGCTGCCCGCACCCGATCTGGGGCCGGAAAATCTGATCCAGGCTGCCGACGCAGCGCTGTACCAGGCCAAGCAGGCGGGCAGGAACCAGGTCGTGTGCTTATAGATACTACTTAATGCGCGCCCTGTACGAGCGTGTCGGCGTGCGTGAATTCTGGCTTGTGCATCCGGTGGACCGCATTGTCACTATCTACGTGCTGGAAAACGGCAGTTACGGAAAACCGGCCATGCAGGAACTGGTCAACACAACTTCCTCGGCGATACTGCCAACGGTAAGGATTGATTGGGCGTTTGGCTAGTTTTCAACTATTCAATAATAGTTGAATTATTGATGTAAACTGTCGCATGGACAAATCTTCTGCCACCGCTGTCTTTGAATCCCTCTCATCAGGTGTTCGGCTGGATGTTTTCAGGCTGCTGGTGAAGAAAGGCACCGAAGGCATGGTGGCAGGGGAAATTTCCGCTACGCTGGAACTTCCGCCCACCAACCTGTCTTTTCATCTGAAGGCCATGGCGCATGCTGGCTTGGTCAGTGTGACCCAGGAGGGGCGTTTCCAGCGCTACCGTGCCAATATTCCATTGGTGATGGACCTTATTTCCTACCTGACAGACGAGTGCTGTGGTGGGCAACCGGAGTTATGCATGACTAAAAAAGTGACCAACGTCCTATTCCTGTGCACCCACAATTCGGCGCGCAGCATTCTGGCTGAGGCCCTGCTCAACCACATCGGCCATGGCCGCTTCAAGGCCTTTTCGGCTGGCAGCAGTCCCAGGGAAAACCAGCAGCCCAACCCTTTGGGTTTGCAGGTACTCAAAAGCGCCGGAATCGCCATCGAAGGTTTGCACAGCAAGTCCTGGGACGAGTTTGGCAAACCCGATGCGCCCCAGATGGACCTGGTGATTACCGTCTGCGACAACGCCGCTGGCGAGGTCTGCCCCCACTGGCCGGGCCAGCCGGCAACCGCGCACTGGGGCTACCCTGATCCCTCGGCGGGCAGCGGCACCGACGAAGAAAAACTCGAAGCCTTTCGCCAGACACTGTACGCGCTCAGGCGTCGGCTGGAACTTCTGACTGCGCTGCCGCAGGAAAAGCTGGAAAAGGCATTCATTCAAAATACGGCCCGTGAACTGGCCAAGGGTCCGTAACCATGCGTGACGTGCGTAAATTACGTAAAAAGCCTGCGCCCATGAGCGTGTTCGAGCGCTACCTGTCGGTCTGGGTGTTTCTTTGTATCGTTGTCGGCATTGCACTCGGCCAGATACTGCCTGCCGTGTTTCAGGCGATAGGGCGTATGGAGATCGCACAGGTCAATCTGCCCGTGGGTGTGCTGATCTGGGTCATGGTCATTCCCATGCTTGTCAAGGTGGACTTTGGCGCTTTGGGCGAGGTACGCAAGCACGGCAAAGGCATTGGCGTCACGCTCTTTGTGAACTGGCTGGTCAAGCCGTTTTCGATGGCGTTTCTGGGCTGGTTGTTCATCCGCCACTGGTTTGCGCCCTTGCTGCCGCCCGAGCAGATTGACAGCTACATCGCCGGGCTGATCCTGCTGGCCGCTGCCCCCTGCACGGCCATGGTGTTTGTCTGGAGTCGGCTCACCGGCGGAGACCCGCTCTTCACCCTGTCCCAGGTGGCGCTGAACGATAGCATCATGGTGGTGGCGTTTGCGCCGTTGGTGGCGTTCTTGCTGGGTCTGTCGGCCATCATCGTTCCCTGGGACACGCTGCTGATCTCGGTGGGGCTGTACATCATCATCCCGGTCATCATTGCCCAGATACTGCGCAAGTCCTTGCTGCAAAAGGGGCAGACGGCTTTTGATGCGGCCATGGAGAGGATCGGCCCCTGGTCGATTGCGGCCCTGCTGCTGACGCTGGTGCTGTTATTTGCCTTCCAGGGCGAAGCCATCCTGAAGCAGCCCCTGGTCATTGGATTGCTGGCGGTGCCAATCCTGATTCAGGTGTTTTTCAACGCGGCACTGGCCTACGGGCTGAACCGCGCCGTGGGCGAGAAACACAACATTGCCTGCCCCTCGGCCCTGATTGGCGCATCCAACTTCTTCGAACTCGCTGTGGCGGCAGCCATCAGCCTGTTCGGTTTCAACTCCGGGGCGGCGCTGGCAACCGTGGTGGGCGTGCTGATTGAAGTGCCGGTCATGCTGTTTGTCGTTCATATCGTCAACAACTCCAAGGCTTGGTATGAGCGCGGCGCTGCTTCGGGGAATGCATGAAACGCTATCGTGCATGCATCCAATGAAGACAGGGGTATCTGGCTACGCATGTTTTATGAGGGGAAGGGCCTATTTTTCCCTGCAAAACAGCGCATTACCCCAACCCACCAGCCGCTTCCAAGACCAGCGACCAGTGGTGGGAGCAGGGCGTACTGAGGAAACATCCACTGCACCCAAAGCCAGCAAACGCTGCACCACGGTATCCAGGCCGACCTGATGCGCAGCCTTCAACGGGGTCAGGCCGTCCAGCGCAGAAAACAGGTCCGGCTTGGCACCATGGTCCAGGAGGCAATGAACCACCGCTTCCTGCCGTGCCAACACGCTGGCGACCAGCACAGTGCCGGAGTATTCCGGGTGAATGTAATTGACATCGACGCCTGCATTCAGGTGGTAGCGTACGAGGTCCAGATCACCGTCGCAGGCGGCATCGAAGAGTTCTTTCCAGTCTCCAGAGGACATAGCGCTGTGTACTCCACTCGTCATTCAGAGGGCTGCGCGATGCTGTGACCTCCTGGTGCCAGGCTGTAGTCGCGCTCCACCCTGGCAATGCGGGTGGTGAAGGCGCTGTACCACCGCGCACGCCCCTGGCGCTGCGCTTCCAGGTGCTCGGCATTGGCTTTCCAGGCACGTATGGACTCAAGGTCTTTCCAGTAGGACACGGTAATACCCACCTCGTTGCGGGCCGACTCGGCACCCAGGAATCCAGGCTGCTGTTCCGCCAGCGCCACCATGCGCTCGGCCATGGCGCCGTAGCCGTGGTCGCCGTCGGTGCGCGTGCTGGTGAATATGACGGCGTAGTACGGTGGCGTTGGGGTTTGGGCGATAAGGGACATGGCGGATTCTCCTGTTAAACCGGGGTGAGCTTGAGATGACGGGCAAAGAGGATGTTGGCACCAGCGTGATTTTTTACCCAGCCGGTGGAATCGACCACACCGTGCCGTGGCCCAAGCACAGACTCGCCTGCGAAAACGCATTGTGCGCTCTTTCGTCAGGTGCGTATCCACGAGATTCAGACCAGCTGACTTCATGCTTTCATTCAGAAGAGAAACCACCCGTCCGGGCTCATGTAAGGCAAATGCAAGGCTCATGCAATTGCACGGGCCGCAGGCTTATTTCCTGACTGGAAAGCTGAAATAGCCGCTATTACGGCGTCGATTAATGCGCCGTGATGAGTTGCAGTGCCACCCGCAGGCTGGATTCGTACATCAGGTCGAGCATCGCGCGCGCTGCCGGGGCGTCGGGTGCCGCAGGAGCCAGGGCAATGTCCGGCAGCGGACGCAAATCCTCGGTGCTGACCAGGCGCGCGGGGGTGCGTGCACCACCTGCTTTGCCGACAAGCGCCAGGCCCAGCAACCGCCCGGCAGCGTCAAACACCGGGCCACCGCCGCTGCCATCCTTGAGTTCGATGCCCAGTGCCAGCTGTCGGGTGTTGCCGATGGGGGCTCCCAGAAAACCGATGTTCAGCAAGGGCCAAGCCGGCTTTGCCGTAGCCTCGGGCTGGGCCACATATTCCACTGCGTAAGCGGCACTGCCGGGAAACACCGGCCCGCTGTGCGCCAGTAATTCCGTAGCAACGGGCAGCGTGCGGTCCAGGCCCAGCACGGCAATGCCCAGGGCGGCGTGGCGTTGGCGCACGCGCGCCTGGCGGAGTTGCCCCATGCCGTTGCGCACCCAGACCTTGCCGGAGGCAGGAAGCAAGGCCAGCGGTGCCAGCGCACGGGTGCCGTCGGAAAGCAGCACCGCACTGCCCACCACCCTGGCGCGTGCAGGCAGGCCGTCTTGTTCGCCATAGGGCGCCAGACGGGTTGGCGGCGCCAGCAAAGCGCCATCGGCCAGCGGCTTGTTGTCTTGCAGCTGCCGGGCGACGGCCTGCATGAAGCGGTTGTCGGGCTGGCGTGCCAGGGCCTCATCCGTCAGGCGCCGGGCCACGGCGGTTTGCCCACCCATGTGCAACAGCCAAGCGTACAGGGCCGAGCCGCCAATCACATCCAGATGCACCCCGGCGGTATGGGCACCAAAGGCGAGCGCGCGCCGGTAGGCTCCGCCTTGCATATAGGTGCGCACCAGGCCGATTTCGGTGTCGGCGGCGTGCACCAGGTTGGCGGCCTGGTCAAAGAGGCGTTCCGACTGGTCCAGCTCCAATCGGGACAAGGCGGCCTCGCCATCACGCAGCAGCGCCGCGCGTGCAGCGGTTTGTTCTGCGCTCAGGGCGTTGCGGGTCGGGTACACGCCCTGGCCGGGTGCCGAACTGGCCGACTGCACCCGCTCCATGATCTGGCGCAACTTTGCATCGCTGTGGGCGCTTTGGCCGACGGCCAGGGCACCGGACAGCAGCAGTATTCCCGTAACCAGACCCGCGCGCAGCAAATCCGACAGATGCATACACATACGATACAAAAGCAGCAGCTCAGGTATTGGTATCCGCGCCGCTCGGGCAGACGGTGCCGCCTACACGGTTGATCCGCTTGCTGCCGGCATCATTTGCGTTGCTACCCGGTGTGTAGGGTGCCTTGGGCGCCTTGAAGTTGGCCAAATAGGCCGTCAGCGCATCCAGGTCTTGCGCGCCGCCCAGGCGGTTGGTACCTTTCTTGAGCGTGGAATAGCCATCGCCACCATCGGCCATGAAGTTATTGACCGTCACGCGGTAGGTTTTGCCGGGGTTTTGCACGACACCAGCGCTGTCCACCAGGGTTTCCGTGGTGCTGCCATTGCGCAAAGTGACGTTGCTGATGCGTGCGCCGCAGGCTTTGGAGCCGTCCCAGCTGTACTTGAAGCCAGCCGATGGCAATACAAAACGGGTGGTTGCTGCGCCCTGGCCCTTGCAGCCCGCGAACTGTTCTTCCAGAAAGTCCTTGATGTCGGTGGTGGTCAGGGTCATGGTCACCAGGCTGTTGCCAAACGGCTGCACGGTGAAGGCTTCGCCGTAGGTCACGTTGCCCTCGCCCTCGCCAGCGGCGCTGGAGGCAAACGTGAAGCCGGGGCTGCGCACGCCGCCACCGTTCATGAAGGCCACCACCGATCCGCCAAAACTGGCTGCTTTGGTGCAGCAATTCCAAATTTGACTTTACCCTGTAGCCGGGGGTGCTTTGCGCTTGGGTGCTGCAGGTTTGAGTGCTTCGAGCATGAGGTCAAACAACTCCTGCCAGCTTTCAAACAAAACGTATTGCAGCAAGGCACGCAGGTG
>JAYRRD010000011.1:0-12099 GCA_041910275.1 Rhodoferax sp. | reverse complement strand
TCGGTGCCATCAAAGACGCGTTGATCGGCAAACCGTTCATACCCGCAGCGACCTAGCCTGCGTACCCTACCGGGGATCTCCGCCCACGTGAACTGCTCTCACTGTCCGTTGAAGAGCGGACAGAAACCTGAGTAGTTACGTTTACTTAAAGTCCACCCGGTCCAGCATTTGTTGCACCTTCACTTGGTTCATGCCCACGGCGCTGATGGGCAGCAGCTCGCTCTTGAAGTCGCCGCCGCTCATGGCCTGCAGGGCAGGATTGTCCAGTTTCACGCCCTTGGCGACGGGCCACTCGTTGTTGCCGTTGGCAAAATGGCTTTGTGCAGTCGGACTGACCAGGTACTCCAGAAACTTCACCGCGTTGTCACGGTTCTTGGCATGGTGGGCCACGCCGCCGCCCGCCACGTTCATGTGCGTACCCCAGCTGGACTGGTTGGGAAACACGACGCCGACTTTATCCGCAACGGCGCGGTCTTCCGGTTTGCTGGAGCGCATCAGACGTGCCAAGTAGTAGCTATTGGTGACAGCAATGCCACATTCACCACTGGCCACGCCCTTGATCTGGTCGGTATCACCCCCCTTGGGCGCGCGTGCCATATTGGCGACCAATCCTTGCAACCAGGCTTGCGTCTTCTCCTCCCCCAGGTGTTCGAGCATGGCGCCAAACAGACTCAGGTTGTACGGATGGGAGCCGCTGCGCAGGCACAGCTTGCCCTTGTTGCGTGGATCGGCCAGCTTTTCGTAGGTATCCACGTCGGACTTTTGCACCTTGTCCTTGTCGTACACCACGATGCGCGCACGGGTGGACAGGCCAAACCAGGAGAAGCCGCCGCCATCGGCCTGTTTGGAACGCAAGTGTGCAGGCACTGCATCATCCAGCACCTTGGAGCGCACCGGCTGGAACAAGCCATCCGCGTCCGCACGCCACAGGCGCGCCGCATCGACCAGCAAAATCACATCGGCAGGCGATGCCGCCCCTTCGGCACGCAGCCGAGCCAGGATGCCCGCATCGTCCGCATCCACCCGGTTGATCTTGATTCCGGTGGCCTGGGTGAAACCGCTGTACAAGGCTTCGTCGGTGGGGTAATGGCGGGCCGAATACAGGTTCAACTCCTGGCTTTGGGCGTGTGCAAGTCCGTAAAAACCCAGGGTGGTGCTCAAGACAGTGGCAAAAAATGGTAATCGCATGGTGTAAAAAACAGAGTTAAACAGAATGATGGGGTGGCCGGATCATACACCAAATACGAATCATTCTCATCTTTAAGACGCAACAAAACGGTATCCCATACCCGCTTCGGTCAGAATGTGCCTGGGCCTTGTGGGGTCTGTTTCAATTTTCTTGCGCAATTGCCCCATATAGACCCGCACGTAGTGGCTATCTTCGGCGTGTGATGGTCCCCAGACGCTTTTCAATATCTGCCGGTGGGTCAGGACGCGATCCGGGGTCGCAGCCAGGTAGTTCAACAGGCGGTATTCGATGGGGGTCAGGTGCAGTGGCATGCCGTTTTTCTCGACCACCCGCCTGGACAAGTCGATGCGAATATCCCCGAATGCGATGTGTGGGGTATTGCCAGGGCCGATTTTTTGCCGTCGCAGATGCGCACGAACCCTGGCCAGCAATTCGGCAGCACCAAAGGGTTTGGTGAGGTAGTCGTCAGCACCGGCGTCCAATGCAGCGACCTTCTCGGACTCGGCTGTCCGGGCGGACAGGATGATGACCGGAATACCGGACCAGGTGCGCAGATCACGAATGAAGTCTTTGCCATCACCATCCGGCAGACCGAGATCGAGAATGACAAGATCGGGCTGGCGTGTTCCCGCTTCTATCAATCCCCGCTTGACACCATCGGCTTCAAAGACCTGAAAACCATCGTTTTCAAGCGCCAGTTTGATGAAGCGGCGCAGATTCGCTTCATCCTCCACCACGACAACATTTCCAGCCCATTCCTTCATACGTCCTCTCCCGATACGACCATTTCGGCAGCAACATCCGGGGGCGTACCGCGCGGCAAGGTGAATATAAAGCATGCTCCACCGCCTGCCCGGTTTTCGGCGCGTATCACTCCGCCGTGTGCCTCGACAATAGCCCGGCAAATGGCCAGCCCCAACCCCACGCCGGGTTTGCTGCTCTCGCGCTCCCCGCGTTCAAATTTCTGGAAGATGGCATCCTCCCGGCCTGCTGCCAATCCGGGGCCGCGATCCGCCACCCGAATCTCGACATCGCGCTCCTTTGCCAAGGCGGTTATCTCCACCTGCGTACCTGGGGGGGTGTATTTCGCTGCATTTTCCAGCAGGTTACATAAAACCCGCTCGATCAATACGGTGTCCAGTTCAAGCAAGGGAAGGTCTTCGGGAAGATGAACCTGCACCACGTGGCCAGCCAGGATGTGTCCGCTTGCCTGCAATGCGCCAGCCACGACTTCTTCCAGCGGTTGCCATTGCCGATTGAGTTCCACCTTGCCTGCCTGCAAGCGCGCCATATCCAGCAGATTGTTGACCTGGGCACTCATGCGCACGGCTTCCTCCTTCATTGCCGTTGCAATCTTTACCTGGGCGCCGGTGGGTGCAGGCTGGGTCAATGCCATCGACTCGGCCAGGCCGACCAATACGGCCAGCGGTGTGCGCAGATCATGCGAGATGGCAGCCAGGAGCGAGTTGCGCAAACTCTCGGACTCCATCTGGAGCAAGGAATTCTGGGCGACCTCGACATAATGCATACGCTCCACCGCGATGGCCACCAGGCTGGCAAATGTCTCCAGCTGGCGCCGCGCTTCGGGCTCCCGGATCACCAGGGGATCGCGCGGCGCGATGGCCAGCACCCCCCTGGTGCGCATCGACGCCTTCAGCGGCAGGTACAGCATTTGGCTGCCCGGCAGGGTATCGGTTCCGAGTCCGGCAGCATCGCCATGGTCGAAGGCCCAGCGCGCAACACCTTCGTCAACCATCTCTGCGCCCATGCTGCCGGAATGCCGGTTCGCCATACACACTTCGAGTTTGTCCTCCAGGTTGGCGAGCAGCAGCACGGTCTGTGCGCCAAATTCGGCAGATAAAAACCGGCTGCATACCTCCTCCACCTGCATCGGCAGCAGCACAGCAGAGAGATTGCGGGCCATTTCGTACAGTGCACGCGCCCGCCGTTCACGGCGGATGGCCACCTCGGCATTGTGTTTGTAGCGCGCAGTGAGCTGCCCGACTATCAGTGCGACAAGCAACATGACAACAAAGGTGGTCAAAAACCGGACATCGCTGACAACAAACGACCAGCGTGGTGGTACAAAAAAATAATCAAATGCCGCCACGGCCAGAAAAGCCGCCGCAAGGGCTGGCCCCCTGCCGAGTTTGACCGCCACAACCACAACACCCAGCAAAAACAACATCGCAATGTTGGTGATTTCGAACACGTCCGCAAAGGGCGTGAGCAATACCGTGGTAACGGCACACATCACGACGGCTTCGAGATAGGGACGCCAATCGTCGGGAGGTTCAATGGCTGATTGTGTGGCGTTTCCCGCCCCACGGGCTTCTTCATCGCGGGCGGCCTGGATGACGTCCAGGTCTGGTGCAGCGTGGCCGATCCGGTCGGCAAAGGAACGGTACCAGGGGCGCCACCAGGGACGTGGATGGTCGCGGCCAAGCAGGACACGCGCGAGGTTGTGTTCCCGTGCAAAATCGACCAGGGCCGCAACGGGATCGGGTGCCTGCAGCGTCATGGTCTTTGCGCCCAGGGACTCTGCCAGTTCGAATGCCCGCACAACGCGCTCGTGCGTCACATCCGCTGTTTCGATGTGAATCACATGCCATGGTGCTTCCAGACGACCAGCCATGCGCGCTCCCGTGCGCACAATACGTTCAGAACCTGGACCGGAGCCAATGCATACCAACAAAGCCTCCCGCGTATGCCAGACCGCGTCGGCAGAAATCTCGCGCCGGTAAGCAAGCATCTCGTCATCGACCCGATCCGCCGTGCGCCGCAGTGCCAACTCACGCAGGGCCATCAGATTGCCCTTGCGAAAGAAATTCCGAATGGCCCGCTCGGCCTGCTGGGGCAGATACACCTTGCCGTCTTTCAGGCGCTGCAACAGTTCATCTGGAGGCAGGTCAACGAGCACCACCTCGTCTGCGGCGTCAAACACGTGGTCAGGAACGGTTTCCCAGACACGAATGCCCGTGATGCCGCTGACAACATCGTTCAGCGTTTCGAGATGCTGGACATTGACCGTCGTATAGACATCGATGCCGGCATCCAGCAGTTCGTTGACGTCCTGCCAACGCTTGGGGTGGCGGGAGCCCGCCACATTGGAGTGGGCCAGTTCATCCATCAGGATAAGGTCCGGGTGTCGTTCCAGGGCCGCATCCAGATCAAATTCATGCAACATCTGGTCGCGGTAAGGAATCGCACACAGCGGCAAGCGCTCCAGATCGGCCAGCAAGGCTTGCGTTTCCTTGCGACCATGGGTCTCGACCACACCGATCAGAACCCGGCTTCCCGTTTCCTGTTGGCGGCGCGCGGCGTTGAGCATGGCGTAGGTCTTGCCCACACCGGCAGAAGCCCCGAAAAATATCTTCAGCTTGCCACGGCTGGCCTTCCATTCGGCTGCCTGCACGCGCGCAAGCAATGCATCGGGATCGGGACGGCCATCAACGCTCATAGGCCTGTAGCAGCTTGCGCATCGAGCGCCAGATTGAGTCGGAGCACATTGACACGCGCCTGGCCAAAAATACCCATGTCACGCCCCTCGGTGTGGCGCACAAGCAGCTGGCTGACAATCTTGCTGTCAAGATTGCGCACCCGTGCGATACGCTCCACCTGGTACGCAGCGGCAGCCGGGCTGATGTGTGGATCAAGACCACTGGCCGATGCGGTCAGCAATTCGACGGGAATCGGTCGCGTATTACCTGGATCGGCAGCGCGCAGGGCTTGGGCACGGCCCTTGACCGCATCGACGAGCGCCGGGTTCAGCGGCCCCTGGTTGGAACCGGACGAAGCCGAGGCGTTGTAAGGATATGGTGCGGTCGCCGAGGGGCGGCCCCAGAAATACCTGGGAGAGGCGAAATTCTGGCCGATCAGTTCAGAGCCGACCGGCTTGCCGTCCTTGACGACCAGACTGCCCGCAGCTGCCAGCGGGAAGGCCGTCTGCGCCACGCCGGTCACGATGGCCGGGTAAAGCACTCCGGTGACGATGGACAGCAGCACAAACAGGGAAACGGCGGGACGCAACAACCCCGATAGCCCCGATAGCCCCCCTGGGGATGCAACACTCCTGGAGCGGTCCTGCGAATGATTTTGGTTGGTCATGGTATGCATGGTATGCATGGTATACATGGTTATATCTCCTTAAACGAGTCCGGTGACGACCAGCGCCATGTCAATCAGCTTGATGCCGATGAAAGGCACGACGATTCCGCCCAGGCCATAAATGGCCAGATTCTGGCGCAGCAGCGAAGCGGCGCCAACGGCACGGTAGCGCACGCCCTTGATGGCCAGCGGTATCAGGGCGATGATGATCAGCGCGTTGAAAATGACGGCAGAAAGGATCGCCGAACTCGGGCTGGCCAGGTGCATCACGTTCAGCGCGGCCAGGGCCGGATAGGTGCTGACAAAAGCCGCCGGGATGATGGCGAAATACTTGGCAATGTCGTTGGCAACGCTGAAGGTGGTGAGCGCGCCGCGCGTCATGAGCATCTGCTTGCCGGTTTCGACCACTTCGATCAGCTTGGTCGGGTTGGAATCAAGGTCCACCATGTTGCCGGCTTCCTTGGCGGCCTGGGTGCCGGTGTTCATGGCAACCGCCACGTCGGCCTGGGCCAGAGCGGGTGCATCGTTGGTGCCGTCGCCGGTCATGGCAACGAGGCGGCCTTCAGCCTGGTACTGGCGGATCAAGGCCAGTTTTGCCTCCGGTGTCGCCTCGGAGAGAAAGTCATCCACCCCTGCCTCGGCGGCAATCGTGGCTGCGGTCAGGCGGTTGTCGCCCGTGATCATCACGGTTTTGATGCCCATGCGGCGCAGTTCGGCAAAACGCTCCTTGATGCCGCCCTTGACGATGTCCTTGAGCTCGACAACGCCCAGTACCCTGGTACCTTCCGCGACCACCAGCGGCGTGCTGCCACGGCGCGAGACTTCTTCGACAGCACCGAGCACCGACGCTGGCACTGCGCCGCCGATGGCCTCGACATGCTTGCGGATGGCATCGGCAGCACCTTTGCGAATCTGGCGGCCTTGCACATCAACGCCGCTCATGCGCGTCTGGGCCGAGAAATGGACGAACTGTGCATCCAGCCCCTGCAACTCACGTTCACGCAAGTTGAATTTTTGCTTGGCCAGCACGACGATGCTGCGGCCTTCCGGCGTTTCGTCGGCCAGCGAGGCGAGCTGGGCTGCGCTAGCCAGTTCGGATTCCTGCACCCCGCCAGCGGGCAGGAAAGCGGCGGCCTGGCGATTGCCCAGGGTGATGGTGCCGGTCTTGTCGAGCAGCAGCACGTCCACATCGCCCGCAGCTTCGACCGCACGGCCAGAGGTGGCGATGACATTGGCCTGCATCATGCGGCTCATACCGGCAACGCCGACCGCCGAGAGGAGTCCGGCAATGGTGGTCGGAATCAGGCACACCAGCAAGGCAATCAGTACGGTCACGCTGACCGCCGAACCAGAACCTGCGACCGTGACGCTGAATTGGGAAAATGGCAGCAAAGTGACCGTGACGCCAAGGAAAACGATGGTCAGTGCAGCGAGCAGAATGGCCAGGGCGATCTCGTTGGGCGTTTTTTGTCGCTTGGCCGATTCGACCATGGCGATCATGCGGTCAACGAAGGTCTCGCCCGGATTGACCGTGACGCGCACGACGATCCAGTCGGAGAGCACGCGGGTACCGCCGGTGACAGCGGAAAAATCACCGCCGCTTTCCCGAATCACCGGCGCTGATTCACCCGTGATGGCCGACTCGTCCACCGAGGCAACACCCTCTACGACTTCACCGTCAGCGGGGATGGTTTCGCCAGCGCTGACCAATACGTGTTCCCCCATGCGCAAGTCGGTCGCGGGAACGGTTTGCCACTGGGCATCCGCTTTGGGTGCGCGCAGTTTCTTGGCCCACGTTTCCTTCTTCAGCCCCCGCAAGGAAGCGGCCTGTGCCTTGCTGCGGCCTTCGGCCAGGGCTTCGGCAAAATTGGCAAAGAGTACCGTAAACCATAGCCACAGGGCCACTGCGAGGATGAATCCTGCCGGCGCATCTGCCTGGCCAGCGAGCGCCTGCGCCCAGAGCAGCGTGGTGAGGATGGAGCCGACGTAGACGACGAACATCACCGGGTTGCGCCACTGTACGCGGGGATCGAGCTTGTAAAAAGCGTCAAGAATCGCGGGTTTCACCAGCACGGGGTCGAAAAGGGCAAAAGTTTTGCGTGTCATTGCATTCTCCAGCAAATCAATGGGTCGGCCACAGCATCAGGTGTTCAATCACCGGACCGAGCGCCAAGGCAGGGACGTAGTTCAACAAGCCAATCAGCAACACGACCCCGATCAGCAAAGCCACAAAAAGCGGGCCATGCGTGGGCAAAGTGCCACCGGAAACCGGGATGCGCTTTTTGGCTGCCAGCGAACCGGCAATCGCCAATACCGGCACGATGACGCCAAAGCGACCGAACCACATGGCAATGCCCAGCAGCACGTTATAAAAGGGCGTGTTGGCCGACAGTCCGGCAAAGGCACTGCCGTTATTGTTTGCAGCCGACGAAAGGGCATAGAGAATTTCCGAAAAACCATGGGCTCCCGGATTGGCAATGCCCGCGCGCCCGGCCTCGGTCGTAACCGCGACTGCCGTGCCCATCAGCACCACCAGCGGGGTGATCAGTATGGCCAGCGAGGTCATCTTCATCTCGTGGGCCTCGATCTTCTTGCCAAGGTACTCGGGGGTACGCCCGATCATCAGACCGGCGATGAACACAGCCAGCACGGCAAACACCAGCATGCCATACAGTCCTGAACCCACACCGCCGAACACCACCTCGCCAAGCTGCATCAGGACCAGCGGCACCATGCCACCGAGCGGCGTGAAAGAATCGTGCATCGCGTTCACCGCACCGCAGGAAGCCGCAGTGGTGATGGTGGCAAACAGGGCCGAGTCAGCGATACCAAAACGGGTTTCCTTGCCTTCCAGATTGCCATCGGTGAATGCCGTGGTGGACATCACCGTCTCGCTAGCGCCGACTTGCGCCAGCAGCGGGTTGCCCTGTTGCTCGTAGAACACGGCGGGTACGGCAAAGGCGACAAACAGCGCAGCCATCGCAGCAAACACCGTCCAGCCCTGGCGCATGTCGCCGACCATGCGGCCAAAGACAAAGCACAGCGCACCGGGGATCAGAAAGATCGACAGCATCTGCAGGAAGTTCACCAGCGGCGTCGGGTTTTCATAAGGATGGGCCGAGTTGGCGTTGAAAAAGCCGCCGCCGTTGGTGCCCAGCATCTTGATGGCCAGTTGTGAAGCGACTGGTCCCATGGCCAGCGTTTGCGTCGAATTCTCGACCAACTCCATCACCGCATTGCCCTTCTCGTCCTGGATCGGCTGGCCGTTGGCATCGAGCTTGGGCGTGTCGTACCTGGTGACTTCCAGCGTCGCCACATCCTTGTAAGCAGCAAAATTCTGTATCACCCCCTGGCTGGCAAGGAAAAGCGCGAACACCAGCGACAGCGGCAGCAGTATCCAGGCCGTTGCGCGAAACAGATCGACCCAGGCGTTGCCGATGCCGGACGCCGCATGGCGTGCAAACCCCCGGATCAACGCGATGGCGACAACGATGCCGGTGGCGGCAGAGAGAAAATTCTGCACCGTCAGGCCCAGCATCTGGGTCAGGTAGCCCATGGTCGATTCACCGGCGTAGCCCTGCCAGTTGGTATTGGTGACGAAACTGACAGCGGTATTGAACGCAGAATCCGGGCTCACGTTGGCCATCGCCTGCGGATTGAGCGGCAGCCAGAGTTGCAGGCGCTGCAAGGCGTAGACGACGACCAGCCCGAGGGCGTTGAACAGCACAATGGTCAGCGCGTACTTCGCCCAGCCCATGTCCTCATCACGGCGGACGCCGCAGATGCGGAACACGACCGTCTCGATGCGCGCAGCAAAACCCGGTCGGCCTTCCATGACCAGATTGATATAGTTGGCCAGGGGCTTCGCCAACAGCACCAGCAGGGTGAGGTAGAGCCCCAGCAATAGCCAGGCATGGTTGCTCATGACAAGTCCTCCGGAAAAAGCAGCGCAACCAGCAGATAAATCAACAGCCCGGCGGCAACGATGCCGGACAGCAAGGTCAACCCGTTCATGGCCTGTCTCCTCCCAGACGCGCGCAGCCCCGGACAAACGCGACCGTCAGGACAACAAGCAATCCCGAAGCGGCTAAAAACACCCCATCCATAATGACCTCCATTCGTGCAACATGACGTCCAGGATGGTATGAATTCGGGCGTAAAAACGGTCTATAGAGTGGCGGTCTGGGTATAAAGAAGATGTAAAGAAGTTACCAGGCCAGGCCATATCAGGTCAGCAAAGCCTGCGCCACGGCAATCAATGCGGGCCGACTCTGCCCCTCGATTTCGATGGTGTTCCTGGTTTTGATCAACCAGCGGCCCTGGCCATGGTCGCTGGCATGCATCAGCGTCACTTCAGCGCGCACCCGCGCCCCCACCCGGACGGGGCTTAAAAACCGCACCTTGTCCAGACCATAGCTGATGGCCACAGCGGCATCGGCAGGTACCACGCCAATCTCCATGGCAAACCTTGCCACCAGCGACAGCATCAGATAGCCATGCGCCACAGTCCCGCCAAACGGGCTTTCTCTGTTGGAACGTTCGACATCCAGGTGAATCCACTGATAATCGCCCGTGCAGTGTGCGAATGCGTTTACCAGTTCCTGGGTGATCGGCATCCACTGGGACACCCCCAGGCTTGTGCCAACAAAGTCGGTAAGGGTGGTCATGGAATAGGATTGTTTATTTTGTTTTTCCTGGTGCATGGTTGTTGTGCATCTGTTGGTCGTTGCTCGAACTTATGCCGCTTCACAGCCCCCCGCCGACAAACCCTTTCGACACGAGTATCCGGGATGTGACTTTGGTTCGCGGCACGACTACCGTGTTTGATCATCTCACACTGCAACTTGACGAGGCACGCATCGGGCTGATTGGCGACAACGGTGCGGGCAAGAGCAGCCTCTTTCGCCTGCTCTGCGGGCTCGACACACCACAATCCGGCGCGGTGCTGGTGCGTGGTTGCGACGTACGCCAAGCCAACCCGCAGCGTGCCCAGTCGGTCGGCATGCTGTTTCAAAACCCGGAAGACCAGATCATTTTCCCGACGGTGGAAGAGGAACTGGCGTTCAGCCTGCACGCCATGCACCTGCCTCGGCAAGTTGCGCGTGTACGCACGCACGAATTTCTGGCCGCGCGTGGCCTGGAGCACTGGGCCAAGCGCACCATCGGAAGCTTGAGCCAGGGGCAACGCCAGCACGTCTGCTGGCTGGCTCTGCTCATTGCCTCGCCCCACGTGCTGCTGCTGGATGAGCCGTTTTCCAGTCTGGACCTGCCAGGCAGAGTCCTTCTCGGTCAGGAGATTGCCAATGCCGCGCAGCAAATCATCCTCTCCACACACCTGCTGGACCACGTGCGCGACTTTGCGCGCGTGATCTGGCTCGACAAAGGCCAAGTGCGCGCCGATGGCCTGGGCCGTGCAGTGTGCGCCGCCTATGAAGCAGACGTCGCACAGCGCACCGCCAACAGGATATTGGGATATGGGAAGCCTGTACTCTGAACACCGAACCTGGATGCATGCGGTCCCGGCGGCCGTCAAGTTGATTCTGCTGGGCGTGCTGGGAACTTTCCTGTTTCTGACGCAAAGTAGCACCACGCTGTTCCTCAGCGCCGGAGCGTGCTGCGCGATGTTTGCGTCGCTGGGCCGTGCCTGCCTTGCGGCCCGCAAGCTGATTTTTTCTCTCGTGGTCGCCGGGCTGCTGGTTGTGGCGTTGCACACCCTCCTGGGCCAGACCATGCTGGGTGTGGTCAGCGCCACCCGCTTGCTCAGTGCGGCGCTGCTGGGTATTTCCCTGACCTTGACGACCCGCTCCAATGACTTGCTGCATGTTTTTGAGCAGCTGCTCCTGCCGCTCCAACGCTTAGGGATAAGAACGGACCGGCTGGCATTGCAACTGGCCCTGATGCTGCGCTTTACCGAGCACTTCTTTGTGCAATGGCGGCGCCTGGACGACGCGCACCGGGTGCGAACCGGAAAACCCGGTGGGGTGCGAATACTGGCGCCCTTGACGATCCAGATGCTCGTATCCGCCCGCCGGGTCGCCGACACACTCGATGTGCGACTGGGCGATTGACAGCAAAAAACATAGCTGATACCGCTTGTCCCATAAGGCGTACAGCCCGATTTGCCTTGTGTTTTGCCCTTCACAACGGTCAAGGCGATGCCAAAAACCGCCACGAGGGATAAATGCGGGATAAAAACGGTCCGTTATCGGGTGTTTTTGTATGGCAAATCGGGCTGTAAGGCTTATGGAACGTGCGGGAGACGCTATAAAAAATGATACGCCACGAAATGCGCGGGCTTTCAGCCCTTTGGGAATTTTGCGACCTGCATACCTGGGGCGATGCCCCAGGCTGGTATCAAGCCGGACCTTTGGCCCTCCAATACCGGACCTACGCGCCAACGGCGCAACTCCATACCAGCCTGGGGCATCGCCCCAGGAACTCGCCAATTGATAGCCATCCCCGCACATTCCATAAGGCGTACAGCCCGATTTGCCTTGTATTTTGGCCTTCAAAACGGTCAAGGCGATGCCAATAACCGCCATGAGGGATAAATGCAGGATAAAAACGGGCCGTTATCGGCTATTTTTGCATGGCGAATCGGGCTGTAAGGCTTATGGGACAAGCGGGAGACGCTATCAAAAAATGAAACATCACGAAATGAGGCGGGCTTTCAGCCCTTTGGGAATTTTGCGACCTGCATACCTGGGGCGATGCCCCAGGCTGGTATCAAGCCGGGCCTTTGGCCCTCCAATACCGGACCTACGCGCCAACGGCGCAACTCCATACCAGCCTGGGGCATCGCC
>JAYRRD010000010.1:0-7637 GCA_041910275.1 Rhodoferax sp. | reverse complement strand
TGATTTCCACGAATCTGCTGTGAGGTAGTGTCGCTACAAATCGATCAGAGGGAGCATTATGCGCTTCAAAGTAACTGCATCAGAAGGGCAAACTTCGACCAGATGTCTGATGGTACCAAAGGGGACGGTTGGTAGTTACCTTGTTGTTTGCGGTGAGTGCCAACATTGTATTGGCCGTGGGTGTTCTGGCCCTGATGACGCGGGCAGTGTTGCGTTCCGTAGGCACTGAACCCATGAAGGTGCGCGCGGCAGCACAAGCCATTCAGCAAGGGAACCTCACGATTGACTTGCACGTCGCGGCGGAAGACTCCACCAGCGTGATGGCTGCCATGCGGTCCATGCGTGACCAGCTTGCAGGTATCGTTGCCCATGTACGCCAGGGTGCAGAGAGTGTAGCGACGGCGAGTGCCGAGATTGCGCAAGGCAACCAGGATTTATCCATGCGTACTGAGCAGCAGGCCGGTGCGCTGGAGGCTACTACACAGTCAATGCAGAATCTGGGCGCCATGGTCAAACATAACGCAGATTCGGCGCGCCAGGCGAACCAGCTTGCCATGGGCGCGTCCGCCGTGGCGGTAGAGGGCGGTGAGGTCGTAGGTCAGGTGGTTGAAACCATGAAAGACATCAACGAATCGAGTCGCAAAATCTCTGACATCATCAGTGTGATTGACGGTATTGCGTTTCAAACCAACATTTTGGCTTTAAATGCGGCAGTTGAAGCCGCACGTGCAGGAGAACAAGGCCGGGGCTTTGCCGTCGTTGCAAGTGAGGTACGTAGCCTGGCGGGTCGGTCTGCAGATGCCGCTAAAGAGATCAAATCGCTGATCAACGCCAGTGTCGAGCGCGTTGAGCGCGGTACTGCACTGGTGGATCAGGCAGGTAGCACAATGGCCGAAGTGGTCAGCAGCATCCGCAGGGTGACTGACATCATGGGAGAAATTGCAGCCTCCAGCAATGAACAAGCATCCAGCGTTACGCAGGTTGAACAGTCGATTTTACAAATGGACCAAGCGACGCAACAAAACGCCGCGATGGTTGAACAGATAGCAGCAGCGGCTTCAAGTTTACAAAATCAGGCCGCCGATCTGGTGGGAGAGGTGAGCGTGTTCAGTCTCGGGGGAAGCGGGAATGGGCATACGGCGCTACGCTCCTCTGCGGTTGCACCCAGAGCCATGGCGTCTCATAGCCGGTTGGCGGCACCAGCTACGCTTTAATCTCCCACCAGCTCGTTGAGCTTTTCGGCTGCAAAATTCTCACGCAAAGCTGCATCGTCGGGCACACAATCGGCGGCATTGTGCGTGATCGACAGTTTTTCAATGGCTTGCCACAGCAGTGCGATCTGGTGCTCCTGGGAGCTGGCGGAGTTGATCAAGCCATGCAGGGCCTGGTTGACCGGGTCATCCTCGCGGGTGATGCCGTAGGCGCTGAAGCCCGAATGCGTGGATGCCACATCGGCGCTCTCGCCCGTCTTGGAGGGGATGATCCGCGCCGGAATTCCCACGGCAGTCGCTCCCGCCGGTACCGGCTTGAGCACCACGGCGTTGGAGCCGATCTTGGCACCGTCGCCGACGACAAACCCGCCCAGCACCTTGGCACCAGCGCTGACCACCACATCCCGGCCCAGCGTGGGGTGGCGCTTGGTCCCCTTGTACAGCGAAGTGCCACCGAGGGTCACGCCCTGGTAAATGGTGCAGCCGTCGCCCACTTCCGCCGTCTCGCCCACCACGGTGCCCATGGCATGGTCAAAAAACACGCGGTTTCCGATTTCGGCACCTGGATGGATTTCGATGCCGGTCAGCCAGCGCGCCCAGTACGAGATAAAGCGCCCCAGCCATTTCAGGCCATGCATCCAGCACCAGTGCGCCGGACGATGCAATATCACGGCGTGCAGACCCGGATAACAGGTGAGGACTTCCCAGGCGCTGCGGGCAGCGGGGTCACGTTCAAGAATACATTGGATATCGGAGCGTAAACGGGCAAACATGTGCGCAAGTCTACCCGCTACGCGGATGTCGCTGCTCTGGTCTTTGGTTGCATGGGGCAAAAAATGCCACAATGGGGACGACACACCTGCTTCAGATAGGACCAAATGGGAAAGATCGATCCAAAATTGCTGTTGGCCTTCGCCGCTGTTGTTGCTTTTGCGCTCTACATGCAGTTCGGTAACCCGAACAAGAAATACACCGGACACGCCTTTTGGAAGACGGCAACAGTTGGCGACGTAGCGGGCGTTCCGGATGCCATGCTGCTTCCTGGAAACAAGAATGCCCCTGTATTATTTTGGGCAGCGACCGCTACAAACGACCCCAAGGTCATAGAGGCCCTGGTTCAGCGCGGAGCGGACGTGAACGAGTCTGACACGGGTACTTTTTCAGGAACACCATTGAGCGGCGCAGCGGGATACGCATCAAACCCGGCAATCATCGACGAGCTGGTAAGGCTTGGCGCAAGAGTCGATAAAAAAGTCGGCAGCAACAACAAGACGCCACTCATCATAGCTGCCGAAATAAATGAAAATCCGGGAATCATCGAGCGATTGGTCGCCCATGGTGCGGATACGAAATACCGCGACGCTACCGGCAGGACCGCCCTTGAGCAGGCAAAGCGCTTCAAGAACGAGACGGCGATCAAGGCGTTGGAGGCGGTCAGTAAATAAATTCGCCTGGCAATAAAAATACCCTTGTAAATCATAAACTTACAAGGGTACTTTGTGGAATTTGGTGGAAAGCGTGGGATTCGAACCCACGGAGGGCGTAAACCCTCGCCGGTTTTCAAGACCGGTGCCTTAAACCGCTCGGCCAGCTTTCCATACCCGTAGTGTAAAGGACTTTCATCCGGGAACAGGATTTTGCGCTTGTGCGGCGATGGCGGGCAGGGTGTGGACCACATCGCCACATTGGGCGCGGTGGCGCAAAACATGCTCCATGACCACCAGCGCCAGCATGGCCTCGGCAATCGGCGTGGCGCGGATGCCGACGCAGGGGTCGTGGCGCCCCTTGGTGATGACTTGCGTGGACTGGCCGTGCACGTCAATCGACACGCGCGGCGTGGTGATGGAGCTGGTGGGCTTGATGGCGATGCTGACCTCCAGGTCTTGCCCGGTCGAGATGCCGCCCAAAACGCCGCCCGCGTTGTTGCTTCGGAAGCCTTCAGGGGAGAGCGCATCGCCATGCGTACTGCCGCGCTGCGCCACGCTCGCAAATCCGGCGCCGATTTCCACGCCCTTGACGGCATTGATTCCCATCATGGCGTAGGCAATGCTGGCGTCGAGCTTGTCGAACAAGGGGTCTCCCAGGCCAACGGGCATGTTGCAGGCGCTGACGCGGATGCGTGCACCGCACGAGTCACCGGCCCTGCGCAGGGCATCCATATAGTCTTCCAGCCCCTGCACGTTGGCCACAGGGGCAAAAAACGGGTTGTGCGCCACATGTTCCCAGGATTCGAAGGCAATCGGTATGTCGCCCAGCTGCGTCATGCAGCCACGAAACCCGGTGCCGTAGTGTTCCTTGAGCCACTTCTTGGCCACGGCCCCGGCTGCCACCATGGGTGCGGTCAGACGCGCAGACGAGCGACCGCCGCCGCGTGGATCGCGCAGGCCGTACTTCTGGAAATAGCTGTAGTCGGCGTGCCCTGGGCGAAACGACTCCAGAATATTGCCGTAGTCCTTGCTGCGCTGGTCGGTGTTGGGGATCAGCAGGGCAATCGGTGTTCCGGTGGTTTTGCCCTGGTAGACGCCGCTGAGAATCTGCACGGCATCGGGTTCGTTGCGCTGCGTGACGTGGCGGCTGGTGCCGGGGCGGCGCCGGTCGAGGTCGCCCTGAATATCGGCCTCGCACAAGGCCATGCCCGGCGGGCAGCCGTCAATCACGCAGCCGATGGCTGTGCCGTGGGATTCACCAAAGTTGGTGACTGCAAAAAGATTACCAAAAGTATTGCCGCTCATGGGGGCGGATTATCCCTTACCCGCTTCCTTGTCCCATTTGCGCAGTAGCGCCAGTTTTTCACCAATCTTGATCTCCAGGCCTCTTGGGACGGGCTGGTACCATCCTGGTTCTCGCATCCCCTCGGGCAGATAGGTTTCGCCCGCAGCATACGCATGCGGTTCATCGTGTGCATAGCGGTACGCATGGCCATAGCCCAGCTCTTTCATCAGCTTGGTGGAAGCGTTGCGCAGATGGACGGGAACTTCACGGCTTTTATCCTGTTGCACAAAAGCGCGCGCCTGCTTGTATGCCATGTAGCCCGCATTGCTTTTGGCGGCAACCGCCAGATAGATCACGGCCTGCGCCAGTGCCAGTTCACCCTCCGGGCTGCCGAGGCGCTCGTATGTGGCGGCGGCGTCGTTGGCGATCTGCAAGGCCCTTGGATCGGCCAGACCGATGTCTTCCCATGCCATCCTGACGATGCGTCGTGCCAGATAGCGCGCATCGGCACCGCCATCGAGCATCCGTGTCAACCAGTACAGGGCGGCATCGGGATGCGAGCCGCGCACGGACTTATGCAGTGCGGAAATCTGGTCATAAAAATTATCGCCCCCCTTGTCAAAACGCCGGCTGTTCAGGGTGAGCGCATTGGCGATGAAGTCGGCGTCGATGGTGGTGCGTCCGGCCACATCAGCCGCCTTGGCACACTGCTCCAGCAGATTCAAAAACCTTCTGGCGTCACCGTCGGCGTAACCAATGATGGTGTCAACGGCCAGGTCCTGGAATTGAAGATGGCCAAGAACCTCGTCCTGCACCCGCCGCAGCAGCAGCTTCAATTCATCGTCCGTCAGGGACTTGAGCACGTACACCTGGGCGCGTGACAAAAGGGCGGAGTTGACTTCAAACGAGGGGTTCTCGGTGGTCGCGCCGATAAAAGTTACCAGACCACTTTCCACAAAGGGAAGCAAGGCATCCTGCTGGGATTTGTTGAAGCGATGAATTTCATCGACAAACAAGATGGTCTTCTTGCCCTCCTGAAGATGCTGGTGTGCCTCTTCCATGGCCGCGCGGATGTCCCGCACACCGGAAAGCACGGCAGACAGGGCGATAAACACACAGTCAAAAGCGCTTGCCGTCAGGCGTGCCAGGGTGGTCTTGCCGACGCCCGGAGGCCCCCAGAAAATCATCGAGTGCGGCTTGCCGGACTGAAAAGCCACGCGCAAGGGCTTGCCTGCCCCCAGAAGGTGCGACTGCCCGATCACCTCATCCAGAACCTTCGGGCGCAACGCTTCCGCCAGCGGTGCAACAGGTTGACGTATTGCCATGGGTAGATTTGCCTTATTTTCGATAGCGCTCCTCGCACGGCCCATAAGCCATAGCGCCTGTTTTTATACGCATATTCCTTCGCGGCCATTGTAATGACACCCCTCAACGATAATCCCGAGCGCTCAATACCCCGCGAACACACACGATTTTGCATGGCTTTCCCGCTCAACAAATCCACCACCATTGCCATCACCGGGCTCCTCATCGCCTGGAAACTGTATCTGGCCGCAAGCCTACAGCTGCATCCCGATGAAGCCTATTACTGGCTCTGGGCACGCCACCTGGACTGGGGGTATTTTGACCATGCGCCCATGATCGGCTACCTGATCCGCGCCACCACGGTGTTTGCCGACAGCGAGGGCTGGGTGCGGCTCTCAGGCACTCTGGCCACGATAGCCATCAGCGTATTGATCTGGCGGCTGGCTGTGCAGATGTTTCACAGCACGCAGGTGGCCAGCGCCAGCGTATTGCTGTTCAATGCCTTTCCCATGACGGCGCTGGGTTTGTTGATTGTCACGCCCGACGTGCCGGTGTTCGTATGCTGGGCATTGTGCGTCTATCTGTTCTGGCAAATCGTGCACACGGGCCAAGCGCGCTGGTGGTATGCCCTGGGAGTGAGCGCGGGGCTGGCGCTGCTGTCCAAATACACGGCGGTGCTGTTGCTGCCGTGCGTATTCTTGTATCTGCTGGTGGGCGAAGAGCGGCGCTGGCTTAAAACTATCCATCCTTATCTGGCCTTGCTCCTGACCGTGCTGGTGTTCATGCCCGTGGTGTACTGGAACAGCCAGCACGAGTGGATTTCGTTTCGCTACCAGCTCGGGCATGGCCTCAAGGGTGATGGCTATGCGCTGGAGCGCGTGGGCGAGTATCTGGCGGGCCAGGCTGTCATCGTCGGACCCCTGGCCTGGGGGGTGGGGCTGTGCGCCCTGGTGGTGGCCTTGTTCCAGAAAGACAAGGCCGTGCGCTGGCTGCTGCTCTCCACGCTGCCCGTATTGGTGTTTTTTGCCTTCTCGTCCCTGAAAAAAACGGCAGCGCCCAACTGGCCGGCCTTTGCCAACGTCGGTTTGAGCGTGCTGATCGCCTGGTATCTGCTGCAAAAGCCAACGCGCTGGCGCCAGGCCCTGTTCAGCGGTGCATTTGCCGTGAGCCTGCTGATTTCGCTGGTCATCACCTTGCATGCCCGTTTTGGCGTCTTGCCGCTGGCCGCGTTCTCGCCCGAAGCAGCGCAGGCGGACGCAACCCATGCGCTGTACGGCTGGCGCGAACTCACCGCAGAACTGGAGCGCAGAAGCAATGGCGCCAGACTGGTGATTACCCCCGACCACCAACTCAGCGCGGCCATCCGCTACTACAGCCGGGAGCGCCTGCTCGCCGTAACCGACCATACCACCCGGCGCAGCTCCCTGAGCCAGTGGGGCTGGCCAGCCGATCAGGAAGGGCGTGACGGCCTGTACCTCTGGACTTCGGGACATAGAACCTGGGTCAGTCCGTACGAGGAGTTCTTTGCCGAAACCACCAAGGCAGCCCCCATTGCGGTGTTCCGGCAAGGGCAAGCCGCTCCCATTCGCACCTACAACCTGGTGATCGGCCACAAGGCGAATTTTGCAGCGGAGCCGGGTAGGTGATTGGCGAGACGGGTCGGGCCATTGGAGGGCCAAAGGCCTGGCTTGATACCAGCCTGGGGCATCGCCCCAGGGCAGATCACACAATCCCCAAAGGGCTGAAAGCCCGCCTCATTTTGTGGCGTATCATTTTTTATAGCTGCTCCCGCTCGTCCCATAAGCCTTGCAGGCCGATTCGCACATAAAAGCATGCCCTGTACGAGCCGCTGGATGCCGTTTGGGCACAGATGGGTGGGTGTGGGGTGGGTGTGATGGGCCGAAATGATGGGGAAATCTGGTTGTAGACCTTGTGGCATCGAGTCCCTGGGGCGATGCCCCAGGCTGGTATGGGATTGCGCCGTTGGCGCGTAAGGCGCGTAAGGCGCATAAATCCGGTATTGGAGGGCCAAAGGCCCGGCTTGATACCAGCCTGGGGCATCGCCCCAGGGCAGGTCACACAATTCCCAAAGGGCTGAAAGCCCGCCTCATCTCGTGGCGTATCATTTTTTAATAGCTGCTCCCGCTCGTCCCATAAGCCTTGCAGGCCGATTCGCACATAAAAACCTGCCCTGTACGAGCCGCCAGGCGCCGTTTGGGCACGAATGGGTGGGCGTGATGGGCCGAAATGATGGGGAAATAATGAGGAAATCTGGTTGTAGTCCTTATGGGATGAGCGGGGACAGCTATCAATTTGTGCATCAGGAGATAGGAGAGCGATTGAGTCATTACGCGCGGTGAGATGGGTCGGGCCTTCAGCCCTCATGTGTCTCCTGGGCCGTGTTCCTGG
>JAYRRD010000009.1:0-80068 GCA_041910275.1 Rhodoferax sp. | reverse complement strand
TGCAGTTCAGCAATCGATTCATTTGAAAATTCGATATCAATCACATTCAGCCCCAATACGATGAAAACCGGGGATGCTACGATTTCTTACCCACGAAAATCAACAACCTACAAACTCAGATTGTGACCGCGCAAGGTATAACCGGAAAGGTTTCATCATGAATTCTTATGTACACGTAATGTCCCGCAATTTATTTGTCAGGACTTTCTCACTTTCGGTGTTTTTGGCGCTGCTGCCGTCGGCCTTTGCAACCGACGTTTACAAGGGACCACTGCTTGCAACTGCAGTTGCAAAGCCCAATGTCATCTTTGGCATGGATGACAGCGGTTCCATGGACTTTGAGGTCATGCTCCATACCAATGACGGTGCTTTTTGGTGGAACGACACAACGGTGCTCTCCGGTGTCAATGGCAGCGGTTGGGACAGCGCTGGCGCGCCGCTTTACAACGCTACGGGGAATTCCGGTAGCGGTTGGATCAAGATGCCGTATTTGTTTCCCAATGGTTGCGGTGCGGCGCAAAAGCTAAACTGCGATGCCAGTGGCCACTATGCAACGCCTCCAACCGTCCAGTTCGCCTTTTTGCGCTCCAAGGACTACAACCCCTTGTATTACGACCCGTTCACCACTTACGTGCCTTGGTCACCAGGCGTTGTTTCGGGAGTAAGTCAATCCTTTGCAACTGCCATTCCTACTGCAGCATTGTCCTCCCCTCTGACGACGACGATCAGCATGAATCTTGCGGCCCTCGTCCTATCAACTGCAGCCGACACCACTTTCATGATGCGTCCGGGTATGACCGTACCTGCTGGCACCAGTCTGTCCACAGACGGTGGTAAATCCTGGAAGACCCAGGCTAGTCCATTGGTCATTCCATCGGGAGCTACGTACACCGCAGCCATTGGCTACTATCCGGCTACCTACTGGATGAAGGAAGCTTGTAGTGTTGACAATGTGAATTGCACGAGAGCGCCCGATGGAGCCACGCTCAAACGCTACGAAGTCAAAACCGGTGTCACGTTTCCATCGGGTCGCACCTATACCGATGAATTGCAGAACTTTGCCAACTGGTTCACCTACTACCGTAAACGCAAGCTCATGCTCGGCGCATCCATGGGCACGGTGTTGAGCAACCTGACTGGCATGCGGGTGGGCCTAGTGTCGATGAACGCACAAAGTGTACCCACCATGTATGACCTGGATAGCACATCAGCACTTTCCAACGGGCAAATGGTGATTGGCAAGTTTTACCAGAATAGTGCCAGTGGCGGGACACCGACACGCTCACTGCTTAATTACATCGGCAATCAGTACAAGACCAATACTGCTATTGTTCAATACAGTTGCCAGAGAAACGCCGCTTTTATCGTAACCGATGGCTTTGCCGAAAACACGGCCTCTGCTCCACCGAGTTATTCCTCAACAACCTGGGGTACGGGCTCCCCTTACCAGACTACCTATGCTGGAACCTTGGCTGACATCGCCCTGTCCTTCTACACCAATAATCTGCGCAGTGATCTCAAGGCAGGACGCGTTCCCACCGTCGCACCCACCACTGCAAATCCGGGGGCTGACAACAATCCTAATCCGCATATGAATACGTATGCGATTACGCTGGGAGCAAAGGGGACACTGTGGCCCTCCGTTGGTGACCCTTATGTGGGGAACATCTCCTGGCCAAACCCGGTTAACTCGCGTTCCCCCTTGTCGGTAGACGACCTGTGGCATGCGACCATCAACGGCCGTGGCGCCATGTTTACATCGCAAAATCCCACCCAGACTGCAGCGGCAGTGGAAAACGCATTGACGCAAATCCTTAAACTCGCGGGTTCACAAGGTGCTGTTGCATTCAGCACAATGAACCTCAGACCGGGTAGCGCACTGGGCTATGTGGGTAGTTATAAGCCGCAAGGCTGGTCCGGAGACATCACTGCCTACGCTGTGAATACATCTACAGGTGGTTTGGCGACCCAAGCAAGCTGGTCTGCTGATGCAATGCTGCAAAGTCGAGACTACACGACGCGCGCCATTGCTACTTCCAACGGCTCGGCAGGTGTTCCACTTACCGCAACCAACGTGGGAAATCTGCTCAACCCGGGAGGTACTTATGGCAACAACTCCGACTTGGTGGACTATGTTCGTGGGAACCGAACCCTCGAAGGAAGCAGTTTTCGTGTACGCACCGGGTTGATGGGGGCCATCATCAATGCCGAGCCGGTATCCAGCGCCACGGACGCTGTCGTCTATGCGACATCTAACGATGGCATGGTGCATGCCCTGGACCAGGCCAGTGGCAATGAACTCTGGGCGTATATGCCCGGATTTGCGCTGGCCAATGTAGGTGCTTCCACGCAGAAGGCGTGGACATTCCAGACCATTCTGGATGCAACACCGACGCTGGGCAAGGTGGGTAGCAGAACGATTCTGGTCGGTGGCCGGGGCTCTGCAGGGACTGGGTTCTATGCACTCGATGTCACCAATCCCAAGGGAACGTCGACAGGCGGTGTAACGGATGCAGTAGTTGCTTTGCGACTGTTATGGGAGTTTCCCACTTCTGCAACGCCATCTACCATAGTAAGCTCTCTGGGAACATCCAGTGGCAAGCCGCTTGTCATCAATACCGCCAAATATGGTTTCGTGGTGGTTCTGAGTTCGGGTTACAACAGCACGCTTGATGGCAAAGGTCGTGTCTATGTGCTGGATGCATTGACGGGCGCACTCAAAGCGACCTTTGTAACCACTGCGGGGTCATTGGGAACGGGCGATGCAGGCTTGACGCAACTCTCTGGATTTGCGGAAGCGGATGGATCCGTTAACTTTATTTACGGTGGTGATTTGCTGGGCAACCTGTGGCGCTTCAGTATTGCAGACGGAAGTGTGTTCAAAGTGGCTACGCTGATTGATGGAAGCGGTGTGGCATTGCCCGTGACTGCAGCTCCGGAACTGGCCACGGTCAGTGGCCGACGCATGGTATTTGTGGGCACAGGAAGGATGCTGGGACTCAGTGACTTCAGTGATACACGTGTTCAGTCATTTTTTGCCATTTGGGACAACAACACGGCAATTTCGAATGTTCGAACTGCTCTGACAAGCGGCACCGTGACGGTCAGTGGAGCGAACCGTACCGTGACGGGCAGCGTTGTTGACTGGGTTACCAAAAGAGGCTGGTATCTGGACTTGCCTGTTGGGGAGAAAGCCAATACCGACGCATCCATTGCTTATGGCATCTTGTCTTTCACGACCAACAGTCCTTCGGCTGTGTCCTGTTCTTCTGACTCGGCGTTGTATCTGGTGGATTTGAATACCGGAATGCAGTTGGCTGATAACAGATTTATTGACACGCCTTTCTTTGGTGTGCAATTCAACTCGACGCTGACAGCGCGCCCGTCGATATCCCGTCTGCCCACCGGAACCATCGTTGTAACCACGCATCAAAGCGATAACAGTACGACCAGCAGGCAGCTTAATGTTGATCTGGGCTCGTTCAAGCCGGCAAAAACAGCCTGGAAGTCGGTATTGCGCTGATGGTCGCTGTGCGCCTTTCGATAGGCGGCAATCGCAAGTGAATTATTGGTTCTGTACGAGCCATTTCATCGCAACCTATCTTCATACTTGAGGTTTGACAGGTTTGATGGTGCAAATTCAAGGAGTCAGGGTATGAAAAAGTCAAAGAATGAACCGGCTAACACAACCTATATCAACACTCTGTTGGAGCAAGCAAATGCGGGGGACAGTGCTGCTGCAAGTCGTCTTGGAGATGCCTACAGGGAGGGCGAACTGGTAGAGCAAAGCTGGGAGCAGGCTTTTCGCTGGTACAGCGCAGCGGCTCGCGCCGGGGATATGGAGGCACAAAACAACCTGGGAACGCTCTATCTGGAAGGTCTTCATTGTCCGGAAAATTTTGAAAAAGCGGTTTATTGGTATCGCAAGAGTGCAGAGAAAGGATCGGATGTTGCCCAGTACAACCTTGGTATGCGGTACATCCACGGGCAGGGTGTGCCTGTCGATAACGCTCAGGCAATGACCTGGCTGAAAAAATCGGTTGATCAAGGTTACTACATTGCCTTCTTTGACCTCGGTCTCATGTATCTGTATGGAGATGGATGTAAGCCGGATCGCACGAAGGCATTGCGACTCGCGATGCAAGGTGCTGCGGGTGGCGATAAACGTGCAGTTGAATTCCTGGTCGGGAAAGTACCAGAGTTGGAAGAATTGGCCTTCGAGGGAGACATACAGGATTGTCTGATGCTTTCCGACTTGTTTTTCGATTATTTCGACTTGCCTGGAGCCAGGGCCCACGGATGGTCATGGTTGCTGTGGGCAGATGCAAAAAATTCTGCTTCGCAGGAGACTTTTAGTGCCGAGCTTTATTGTCGGCTACACGAAATCATGTCCGACAAGGACAAAAGAGGAGGAATACCAATGGGTGACAAGAAAAAGGGGGAAAAGCAATTCAAGGCTATGCAGCACGAACAGACGAATTGCCTGTCAGTCAAACCTGAAGCGGCAATAACTCCTGCGGTTTGCAATAGAGCATCAAAACCTTTTCGTCTGCCAGAGAAGTGGCGCGAAGCATGTGCCCCCCATGCACTGATTGAAAAACGCTTTAGCAAAAGCCATCCAGAGTATGAATTGATCCTCGATATGGCAGCAGAAGGTGGTGGGGTGGATCTGTATGGCAAGTCGGATGGCCAGGGGAATTGGACGTTCTGGAGCGACATGAACGATTGGACACCGACTCTTCTGGATGAAGATGCCATTAGTCGTACCACCAGCATGGTTACATCATGGGATGCGGCAATTGCGGTTCTGGATAGCAATTTCCCCTACTGGGTCAATCTGTATCCGTGCTATGTCCATCCCGACTTTCGCAAGCCAATGCTGGAATTGATCGAACGTAGGCAGCTTATCCAACATCTTGTAAATCGTAATGGGGAGAAAAATAATGTTTGACAAAGAATGCTTTATTTCAGATGCCATACCGGTGTTCTATTCGGAGAGAATGGTTGCCGATTCAGCCAGTTATTCTCCCTCTGCAGCCAAACCAAAGGCAGTTGTTGCGGCATGGAAGCAAGCCGGATTCCCGGTTTCGATGCGTGAACCCATTGCAGCGGAATTAAAGCAACTTCAGCTTGCGCATCAGGGTACCTATGTCGTCGACGTTCTCAGCTGTGCCACGGAAAATGGTTTTGGCAATCGCTCCAAAGAAGTCGCTCAGTCCCTGATCTTTACCAGCGGGGCGATGTTGACTGCTGCCAGAGAAGCCCTTGGCAATGGCCGTGTAGCCGCTGCGCCATGCTCGGGTTTCCACCATGCCGGCTACGGGCATGGTGGCGGATTTTGTACGTTCAACGGATTGATGGTGACCGCTATGACGCTGCTTGATGAGAAACTCATCAATCGCATCGGTATTCTCGATCTCGACCAACACTGGGGTGACGGCACCCAGGACATCATCAATCATCTTGGAGTCAAGGAAAAGATACGCCATTACCATCCGACAATGGATTTTCGTCGTAACTACGACGCTGCGCGGTTTCTGAAGTCCCTGCCGACCATCGTTGCCGGATTTGCGGACTGTGATCTGGTTCTCTACCAAGCAGGTGCCGACCCACATATTGCCGATCCTCTGGGTGGATGGTTAACTACTGAGGAGTTGCGCACACGTGATCGTCTTGTTTTCGAGGGATTGGCCAGGCTTGGAATTCCTGTTGCCTGGAATCTTGCCGGTGGCTATCAGCGTGACAAACAAGGCTCCATCCGTCCGGTGATAGAAATTCATGAAAACACCATGAGGGAGTGTGTTCGGGTGTTTTTAAACGGTACAGCATTTTGCAGAAAAAAATCCCGTCAGGACCTTGCGACCGGTAACAATATCGATGCTGTGGATCCATTGTTGTTTTAATAGTGGAGGTGCAACATGACAGAATGCGTTGTGTACATCGGTGATCTTGATGGGTTCGATTGGGAAGGAGATTGGAACAACAATATTCCAGCACACCTTTCGCCTGAGTTTCCACCGATGTCAGGCCACTACAACTCGAAATTCCATGCATGGGTCAAGGCCAACGGTGTTGCGTGTCAACAAACAGATTTTGGTGGATGGGTGGCTCGTGTCACAAAGTCAGAACTTGTTGACTTCATTGCTGAGACTTATCACGTCGATGAAATGCTTCCATGGTTGGTGGGTCGAGTTGTTGAACTCAAAGCATTTGTAAACACTCTCCAAGAGAATAAAACCTATGGGTTGGTAGCAACCGAATGGTGAGGTTTGTGCAGAGACGCAAAGATCGACAATAATCTGATGATTATCAGATAGCATTGATGTGTTTCACCACAGGATATAAGTGATGTTGTGATTTGGAATAAGGTAACAAACGCGATGTGCAACTTTCACGCTGAGACCAAACCGTCAAACTGGAGATTGGGTCTGCCAAGTTGGCGGTTGAGCAGGATGCAAAGGGTATGAGCTGCTACTTTGCGATAAATGCGGGAGGTGAGATGCCACAAATCGCGTGCGCGAATATTTTCAATCTGGGAACGCTCAGTGAGCTGCCCGATGACGGTTTCGACCAGACGGCGGGTTTTCATCATCCAGTTGCGAAAGCTCTTGCTACGAGACTCCTGCATATTGACCCGCAGTGGCGTTTGCAGATTGAGTCCCTGCTGTGCCAGCTCTTCCTTCAGGATGGGGCGGATAAACCCTTTGTCACCAAGAATCATGCCGCAGATGCGGTGCAAGTCCAAGTCAACCAGGGCATCGCGTTCGTCAATATTGACGGCAACCAACGCAACTTGCTCGATGATTCCGTCCTCAGTGGTCAGCAGCATGCCTTTGAAGCCGTAGTAGGTCTCAGCCTTGGAGGCACAAAAGCCAAAGGCGGCCTCGCCACAAAAGATCTGGCTGAAGTTCGCCCGACGAAAGTGACACACTGGTACGGGAAAACCATCGACCAAGTGAACTGCGTATCCCGTGCTGCCAAGCGCGTCAGCCCAATGACGGTGAATCTGACATTTGACAGCCCAAAGATTCGCCGCCTGCCGCACATACGTTGTGCGCTCCCCCAAGGCCGGAAACCAAGCTTTCCAGTGCCGCACAAAATAATCCCAGATCGCTTTGTCGTTGTCGTAGCCCAGAAAGGCTCCAACCAGTTCGAGAGTCAAAACTTCCTGATCGCTCAACGCAGGAGCAAATCCCCGTCGCCGCAATTGCGTCTTTACAACGGCTTCAAATGCCGCGCATACTTCGCAATACACACAAATGATAAAGTCCTCGATGGGCATGGCCGTCTCCTCTGTAGTGTAGGTTTCAGACAAACCCACTATGTATTGGCTGACAGCCGTGCCCGCCTTTCTTTCTGTTCAGTACAGCAACTTACCCTCGGAAAGTTGCACATCGCGTTAACAAATAAGATGCAACCACAACAATCCATTTACAAGACAGAGAGTTAGTAGTGAATTCCGGAGAGGTAATAATGAATCGATCAACGCAAAAATTTAACGAAAGTGAACTTGGCCTTTATGGCATTCCCCAAGGGGATCCCGGGTTCACCTTCATCGTAGAAATTGACATAGATTGGAACGATGTCACCGAAGAACAGAGAAGGCAATTGAACAGTTACCAGTTTCCTGGTAAGAGTTTTGTTGGGCGCTCTCGACTTGGTACCACAATACTGACAATTGAATGTAAGCAACGCGGTTGGTACAGAGCTTCAGAGGAGGTGATTGATAACATAGAACCAATCGAACGGGACTGGCCAATATCAGGTCTAGATCTGTGCAGGTCTGACTTTTGGTGCATTGAAGCCGCACTTGATGCAAAGCAGGGTATATCGCGTCCGGAGGCAAGTCCAAAGGCACCGGGGCAAGGACACTCGGAGGATGCCGCGTGCAACATGGTCATCGAAATTGATGTCAAATGGAACGACTTATCAACCAATGCGCGAAAAAAGCTAATAAATATTGGCAACTCCATTTTTTGGAATTCCTGTCGTGTTGAGAAATCTCGCTCAGGAAATGCCCAACTACATATAGCCCGTGAATATATTTCTTATTCCAGTGCCTTCGCAGTAGGCACCAAAAAAGTCCATGAAGTGAGCGACCAATGGCCAATTGCACGTTACCGGGTTTGCAGCAGCGACGTTTGGCAAAGCGATCAAAGCGATCAAAGCGATCAAAGCGATCAAAGCGATTGTATTCCAGCCGATTTGTTCGGAAACAATTTGGCAGAGAATCCCAGTCTAGTCTGCTGTTACAAGATTCTGCAGATGGTGGGCCATCTACATTCAAGAGGCTACCAAAAATTGCGGATTTTCCCTTGGGTTGGCTGGACATGGGTATGCCAACTGGCTCCATCTGAACTGTTTGACACGTATAACGGAGCATTCCTAGTAAACAAACCCGAATATGAACGAGGCGGCTTGGTCGCAAGTTTCGTGAGGGGATGTGGTTGTCGTCCGTTCGGTTGGAAACGAGATATTTCGCGGATGTCAGTATCCAGTCTGGCGGATCTCTTCATTGAGCGATTCCCATCCATTGCTCGTGGTAGCCTTGGCTCCGACTGGTACTACGCTGGGTGGTACCAAGAAATGCTGATGCGAACCGACCCGAGCGTCTTTCCAGTTGCGTACTTCTACGATGGACATGAAGAAATTATTTGCAAGACGCTTTGTTTGTATCCAAATGGCGATGGGCAGAGTACCGAGATGCCATTGCCGCCAATTTACCGAACCTGAATATCTTTCATAGCAATTATTGAAACCAATCCCAGATCGTTGCGCAAGCTAAGTTGTTGATTATTTTGATGCCGATCATCTGAACCATTAACAAAAATGTGCGAACCGTGAGTGTAAGTCATATGAACGATAAAATAGCTGATATATCAGTGTTTACTGACCGCAGTATTAATCAATCTGGAGTGATTCTTTGCGCTACAAATCGCTTGGCACGAAACCTTCGACTTACCTTCGGCCAAAGTCAAATGAAGAGCGGCGCGTTGCTTTGGTCAACACCACAAGCAACGACGATTGATGCCTGGCTCAGCAGTCTCGGCGAACAGATTTCACTTTTCAGTGAAATTCCAGTCGACCAGATTCCCAATAGAGTGCTGACACCTTTTCAAGAAGCTCTTGTCTGGAAGCAATCGATTGAGGCTTCCCACGGTGAGAACTCATCCTTGTTGCTATTCGATTTGCACAGTCTCGCCAGAACTGCGAGCGAAGGGGATGCACTTATCAGCACTTGGCAGCTTCAAATAGCCGATGGTATTGCATCAGAAGAAACCCAACAGTTCATCAAATGGCGTGAAAGTTACACAGAGACCTGCCAAAGCAATGGCTGGGTCAATGTCATTGAATACCAACAACGCATTATTGAATGGTTAGAAAATGGCGCAGGCATATTGCCAAAACGAGTGGTATTTGCCGGATTCGACGCATTTTCTCCACACTTGCAGCATTTGCAGCAGGCGCTTGCGAGGCGGGGAGTGGAGATATCAAGTTTTGACGAATCGACCATATCTGGAAACAATACTCGTGCCATCGCCTGCGACGACGCCGAAGCGGAGTGCCGTGCTGCTGGAGCGTGGGCACAAAAGATATTGAAGTCAGAACCTAACAAGCGTATAGGAGTCGTTGTAGCTGATTTGGAAGCACGTCGCTCAACCATCATTCCCATTCTCGACGAAGCGCTCAATCCCGCATCACTTGTAAATGCGGACGACGCACCATCCCAGCATTACAACGTCTCACTGGGGCTACCATTGACCCGCTACGGTATGGTTCGTACTGCATTGGCGTTGCTTAGATTTCTCGGTTCCCCTCGCGGAATGCCGCTGACCGAGTTTGGCGACCTGTTACGGATGCCCTATTGGTCGGCAGACCAATCAGAAGCGGATTTGCGTGCACAGATCGATGTAGCGTTGCGTGAAAGACCCGGAAAGAATTTGGGCATCAATACGGTACTTCGTGTGTTGAAATCTATTGGTGACGGTGCCGATAGCAAGTTGTTGCATCATCTTAGTTTTCTTGGTGAAGCTCAGCAAAAATGTTTGAAATCGAGAAAGCCCAATGATTGGGCAAAGGAATTCCGCCAGGTTTTGAACCAAGTTGGTTGGCCCGGTGAGCGCACACTGTCTTCGACCGAATTCCAAACGCGAGCAGCTTTTCTTGAAACACTGGATGCGTTTGCAGACTTAGATGTGTTTCTTGGTTCTATCAGCATCTTGTCGGCTACAAACGAGTTCACACGTCTGTGTCAGGAAAAAGTATTTCAGCCAAAGACGGTCGGGCAACCCGCCGTTCAAGTGCTTGGACTGATTGAGGCCAAGGGTGCAGAATTTGACGCGTTGTGGGTCATGGGTATGAATGATCAGCATTGGCCACCGCCAGCGCGGCCAAACCCATTGTTGTCAGCTGAAATGCAACGTCAACATAGAACACCGGGGGCTTCAGCAGAGGTTCAAACCCAGTTTGCGCAGGCGATTCATCAGCGACTACTTCATAGCGCACCAAACGTCACATTTAGCTATGCAAAAAAGGACGGAGAGCGGGAGTTGAGAGCGAGTCCACTTATTCAAGGCATTCTGTTAGACACTGATTCATCTGTGTTTGATACTTCGTTGATATCGACAATATTCGACCATCTTGATTCGGAAGTACACACCAGAACTGTCTTCGAGCATCTCGAAGACCATATGGCTCCACCACTGGCTGACGGGGAAAAAGTCTCTGGAGGTAGTGGTCTGCTAAAGGCACAAGCCATTTGTCCGGCATGGGCCTTTTATCGCTATCGGCTCGGAGCCAAGAAGTTGGAGACACCCACTGAAGGACTCGATGCCAGCCGCCGAGGCACGATAGTGCATTCCACGCTGGAAGCGTTTTGGAAGTCAGTTCGTGACTCTTCTTCATTGCAGGCCATGACGGGCGAGCAGCTTCAAGCGACTATTGCCAACGCTGTTGAAGTTGCCCTGAATACATTCGAGACCGGGATGGGTGAACCCTTAGCACAGACATTTCGTCAATTGGAAGCACATCGCCTCCATCGGCTTTGTTTGCAATGGCTGGCAATCGAGCGATGGAATCCGGAAACCATGGAAGGTCGCAGGGCTCAGTTCAAGGTTGTTGCCTGTGAAGAGAAGCATACGGTTGAGCTTGGGAAGCTTCGCATCAACCTAGTCATTGATCGGATTGATGAACTGATCCGTGATGGGCGGCGCATAGTATTGGACTATAAGACTGGCAGCAAAGTGGATGCAACAAGTTGGCACAAAGAGAGACTAACCGAACCTCAGTTACCGCTGTATGCATCCATCGTTTTAGCCAAACCAAACCAGCCACCAGTTGCTGCTGTTGCTTTTGCCAAGGTACGGCTCGGCGAATGCCATTTTTCCGGGGTTGCTGCCGAAAGCGGCATCCTCTCTGGTGTAAATGGCATGCGTCCATCGACCGCTGATCCTGACGAAGCAGAGAATTTGGCAGCAGACGTTGTCGACGTGTCCAGTGCATCACAGATGTCAAATGCTGAAGTCGAGAGTTCAGAAGCGGAAGATATTACCGGAGTCGATGATTGGCAGCAGTTGCTTGACCAGTGGAAAATGAAACTTGAGGCCATTGCCGAAGAGATTCACATTGGAGAAGCTGCGGTTCGATTTGATAATTTCAAGGACTTAATGTATTGCGATGTTCTCCCGTTATTGCGCGTGACAGAACGTCAGCAGCAGTTTGAACAACAGGAGGTGCAGTCATGAATGATCGCATCGAGCCTGACGACAGCATTGATCTTGAGAAACTCGATTCCGCCAATCGCCTTAAAGCGCTTGACCTAGATCAATCCTTTATCGTTCAGGCACCGGCAGGCGCCGGAAAGACCGAACTGCTCACACAGCGTTTCATTGGCTTGCTTTCCCGTGTCAAGAATCCCGAGGAAATTATTGCCATCACGTTCACCCGCAAGGCAGCCGCTGAGATGCGCAACCGCATCATCAAGCGGCTTGAAACAGCGTCTAGTCATGAGCCAGAGTCCGATCACGAACGGCAAAGTTGGAAGCTTGCCCGGGTAGCAATGCAGGCTGACAAAGCTAGTGGCTGGGAAATTTTGAACAACCCGGATCGACTGCGCATCACAACCATTGACTCGCTCTGCGCAAGCCTCGTTCGTCAGATGCCGTACTTGAGCCAGTTTGGCGGCATGCCGAAAATCGCTGAGAAACCGGAAATCCACTACGAGGAAGCGGCACGTCGCACTTTAGTGGCCGTCGAGGATATTCCTGCGATTGCGAAGGCACTGGGCTACCTGGATAACGATGCGGGGAAATTGCAACAACTTCTGGTAGCCATGTTGGGCTCTCGTGACCAGTGGTTGGTCCATTTGCCTCGTGTGATGACAGGTGGTGGTGAAAACCTTTTAGCCGCTTTGCGGGAGACCCTCACCGAGGGCTTGCGTCGACTGGTTGAGCGCGACCTTGCCGTTGCTGCTGATTTGATGAAGGAAATGCAGACACCAGAACTGATGGCCGCGACACGTTACGCGGCGGATTGCGCTGCAACAGGTTCTGACTCCATCACCACAAAGTTACTTCCGTTATGCGACTGGAACACGCCCCTAGTTGGAAGTGTTGAGGAACTTGGTCGTTGGCAGGCGCTTGCATTCATATTACTTACTAGGACGGGCAGGCGAACACCGCGCAGGACGTTTGGTAGCGATGTAGGTCTTCCTTCGGAAAGAGAGTCATCCGATGTGCACACCCTCAAGGCGCATAAGGCATCGCTCAAGGCCACCGCAACTTACCTGGAGGCTAATCCGGAAGCTTGGGTTGCACTCGTTGGTGTAGGTACCTGCCCTATGCCGTTTTATACTGATGCCGATCTTGCAACCATCGAGGCGTTTATCGAGGTTTTGATAGCAGCTTACGGGCACTTGTGGTTGGTATTTCAGGAGGCTGGTGAAACGGATTTTGTGGAAGTGGCTGGCAAAGCGTTGATTGCTTTGGGTCATGATGACGAACCAAGCGATTTGAATCTGAAGCTTGACTATTCGTTAAGCCACTTGTTGGTTGACGAGTTCCAGGACACCAATCACCACCAGATTAGTTTACTAAAAGGTTTGACACGGGGATGGACGCAGCAAGACGGTCGTACGATGTTCGTCGTGGGAGACCCTATGCAGTCCATCTATCGCTTCCGTAAGGCCGAAGTCGGATTGTTTCTACGCGCCTGGTCTGATGGAATCGGCGATATCAAGTTAAATCCGCTCAAACTCTATCGAAACAACCGCTCGGTACCGAAGGTAATCGATTGGATCAACACTTCCTTCAAGACGATTTTCCCCGAAGTGGGAGATCCTGAACGTGGGATGGTGACCTATTCACCATCCATTGCGACTAAATCGCAGCCAGATGCAGGAACGGATAGTGGCATTTTTGTTCACCCAATAGTCGTTGGCGTGAGCGCGACTGCTGAGAGCGGTGACGAAGGCGATGAATGCGAAATAAACGACGGGCATGATCCAGCCGAAACAATCATCGAAACTCCCCAGGATGGCGATGAGATCGAAGCAAGGGAAATACTAAACATCATAGAGAACGAGTGGAAAGGAAATCGCGAGCGGGAAATCGGCATTCTTGTTCGCGCCAGAAAGCATCTGGCACCGTTGGTTGCTGAAATCCGCCGCAGTAGGCCGACTCTGCGCTACGAGGCCGTAGAGATCGAAAGTTTGGCAGAGAGGCAGCCAATTCAAGATTTGATGGCTCTGACACGAGCAATCTTACACCGTGGTGACCGCGTTAACTGGCTCGCCGTCTTGCGTGCTCCTTGGTGCGGATTAACGCTTGACGATCTCTTTCGCTTGGCAAAACCGGATTTTGCCAATGATTCTGATTCGGGGAAGCGCGCACTGTTGCCAACAGTATGGTCACTAATGCTCGATGAAACGCGAGTCGCACTTCTATCCGCGAACGGACAGACTAGGTTGAAACATGCACGTCAAGCGTTGCGGGATGTCATGGATACACCTGATCGACTTTCGCTGAGGCGGCAAGTTGAGAGCGTTTGGTTGCGCCTTGGTGGGAACCTGTGCGTAGGATCCCAATCGGATGTCGAGGATGTGAACTGCTTCTTTCGATTGCTCGACAAACTTGACGCTGGTGGGCGCTTCGATTTGGATCGACTGGACGCGGAAATTAAGGATTTGTTTGCGGCCCCCAGTACCGATAAAAATGCGGGAAAGCTCAAGTTCATGACGGTGCACAAAGCGAAAGGGCTCGAGTTCGACACGATCATCCTTCCTGGGCTACATCGCAAAGCAGGACGTGATGAACAAAAATTGTTGTTGTGGGAAGGAACCAGTGACGAAACAGGCAATCATCTTGTGGTGGCCCCCTACAAGCGGGTGGAAGACGAAATGGTCGATTTAACTGCGGACGATAACGGCAAAACGATTCGCGCTTACATAAACAAACTGGAAAAAGTGCGGATTGATCAAGAAAATCGGCGCGTTTTATATGTGGCGGCGACACGGGCTATTCGTTGCCTGCATTTGCTGGGGGTTGCGACAGCAAAGCGTAATAAAAAGACTGGTGCATTCATTTTGCAAAAACCAACCACCGGAACACCGCTTTCGATTCTGTGGTCGAAAGTATCTGATATCTATGCCGGGGAGCTTCAGAAGCAAATCAATCTTTGTGAAATTCGCAGTGACGATGCAATAAATCAAAAACCAAGACTCAATATAGCAAACTTTATCCCTCAACTGTGGCGATTGTGCAGTGAGGATCTGCCGAAAGCCTTGAGTGTTCCCGTGCAGTTGATTGGTGCAGTTTCTGAGGCATCGGAAGCTCGATCACCGTATCACGCAGAGTCTAGTCTTGCACCTGATGTTGGAACTTTGGTGCATCGGTATCTCGAACTCATTGCTTTGGATGGACTGGAAAAATGGCACGATGGCCGTGTTCTTGTGTTGCACCCGATCTTCGTGAAATGGCTTACACAGCAAGGCCACGAGATGTCGCAGGCCGTAGTTGGTGCAGATAGGGTCAAACGCGCACTCATCAATGCAATCACAGACCCAAATGGACGCTGGATTTTGAATAGGCGAGAACAAGCGGCTTCAGAGTTGGCGATTTCAAGTGTTGAGAATGGTGTCATACGAAATCATATCGTTGACCGCACTTTTGTTGAAGATGGTGTACGCTGGGTGATTGACTACAAAACCGGCCAGCATACTGGTGGGGATGTGGATGCGTTCATCACAGCAAAACGGACTGAATATGCGGGTCAACTGGAACGCTATGGTGCACTCTTTCAACAGGAGATGTTGCCGATAAAGAAGGCCATTTACTTTGTCGATTTGAATCGTTTTGAAACGTATTGAATATCCGCTAGTGGCAGACAATCGTCATAGGCTGCGGGGCAACCTTGATGAAGGTCTGCGCGCGAACCATGCCATGGTTGCATCGAAAGTGGGAAAAATCGCTCATTTAGGGCCAAAAAATCTAACGAGTCCTAAAAAATCAGCGAACAGTGATGGTTTATATATATTTCCCCGCAACAATGCGCACAAGTGCTACCAAATATCGCGTGAGCCGCACAAGATGCCAACCGAACAGCTTGCAGATCTAACCCAGCCACAACGCGACCGGCTCGCGTTCGTTGAGTTGCGTGTGAGCTTCATCGGGGAGATACGTCGCCAGGACTTGGTCAAGCGGTTTGGGATCCAGTCCGCCGCTGCAACCAGGGATCTGGCACTGAACAAGGAGTTAGCCCTTGGCAACATCGACTACGACTCCAAAGGCAAGTCCTACGTCCTGGTGCCGAGCTTTCATCCGGTCTTCGACTTCCCCGTAGAGCAGGTGCTGTCGTGGCTAATCCAGGGCTTTGGTGACGGCGAACCGATACGCCTTCGGGCCTTGGTAGCGAGTGAAACTCCCTCCCGCTTGACTTATCCCGATCTCGATGTTCTGGCGGCCGTCACTCGAGCCATCCACCAGGAGTGTCCCCTGGCCGTCGAATACCACACGATTTCGAGCGGCCGCACAGAGCGGGAGATTGTCCCTTTCGCGCTGATCGACAACGGGTTCCGTTGGCATGCCAGTGCGTTTGACCGCAGGCCTCAGGAGTTTGGAGACTTCGTCATCACCCAGATCAAGGACCCACGGGCGCTACGGGGATCTTCGGTCGTGTCTCACGAGTCCAACGACTGGACCTTGTGCCGCACCCGGATCAACCTCGGCCGGAGATCACCGAGATGGACTACGGGATGCAGAACGGAGCCTTGTCGATGAAGCTCCGTGCGGCTACTGTCGGCTACATCCTGCGCGAGTGGAACGTCGTCAGATCCACCGACAACAGCCTTCGAGGGCCAGAGTACCGACTCTGGCTTAAGGTCCACCTCGCTATGCAATGCGTCAAGAACCCGATCCTTGCCCCTGGGTACAGATCACCAAATCAGCAGAGCATCGAGTCGGAGGTGGATTGATGGTGGATATCCAAATGATCGAAACGCTGGAGCGCCTAGTTAATGAAGTCGGAGCACTGCAAAGCAAGCTCATATTGCTCGTCGGGTCCCCCAATGCCGGCAAGACGGCATTGCTGCACAACCTCGCGCAAAATAAGGGCGTCTCGCCGCTGAATATCGGGGCTGAGTTGGGTGGTCGTCTTGCGGGCATGCCGCAGAGACAGCGCCACCTGCAGACTACGACGATCCTGCGTGAGCTGGCCGATCAACATGCCACTGGTGACTTGCTGCTTCTGGACAACATTGAACTCTTGTTCGACCGATCACTCCGGCTCGATCCACTCGATCTGCTAAAGCGTCACGCACACGCGAAACGCGTCGTGGCGGTTTGGCCAGGCGAGTTGCAGGGCGATGCGAGAACGGGTCGATTGACCTACGCCGACATGGGACATCCAGAACACCAGGACTACAGCCTTGCCGGCTTGGTCCCCTTTGAAATTCAGTAACAGGGAAGAGAGGAATATATGCGCTACGGAGATCTCATTCAATTCGAACCGATAGAATCGGTCATCCAACTGCTCGACGCCAATCGTCCGGACGAGGCAAAGAAGCTCGTCGCGACCTATGTCATGTCGGACGACATGGCCGAGCGGATCGCCAAGCAAATGGTTCCGCAGCTTTCCTTCGACGAGTCCGTCGACCACATGGGCGTGCTGGTGGTCGGCAACTACGGCACCGGTAAGTCGCACCTGATGTCGGTCCTGTCCCTTGTGGCTGAGGACGCGGCCTACCAGCCCATGATCCGTCACCCCAAGGTTGCGGAAGCAGCGGGGAAGATCGCGGGCAAGTTCAAGGTCCACCGCATCGAGATATCCAGCCAGATGTCGCTACGGGGCATCATCACTCAGGAGCTTGAACTCTTCCTTGAAAAGAACGGTGTCAGCTACTCGTTTCCGGCCGCCGACAAGGTGGTCAACAACAAGGCGGCGTTCGAGGAGATGATGGCCGCGTTCGCCGATGTTCACCCCAACCACGGCGTGCTCTTGATGGTCGACGAGTTTCTCGACTACCTGCGGTCCCGCAAAGATCACGATCTGGTGCTGGATCTGTCGTTCCTGCGTGAGATTGGCGAGGTCACCAAGCATCTGCGTTTCCGCTTCGTCGCCGGCGTGCAGGAAGCCATCTTCGACAGCAACCGTTTTCAGCACGTCGCAGACAGCCTGCGTCGTGTGAAGGACCGTTTCACGCAAGTGCTGCTGGCTCGGCAAGACGTCAGCTTCGTGGTCGCCGAACGCCTGCTCAAGAAGACCGCTGACCAGCAGAACAAGATACGGGCCTACCTCACCAAGTTCGCCAAGTTCTACAGCTCGATGAACGAGCGCATGGACGAGTACGTGCGGCTGTTTCCTGTTCACCCCGAGTACATCGGCACCTTCGAGCGGCTGATCTTCACCGAGAAGCGCGGCGCACTGGTCACCTTACGCGACCAGATCCAGGTCGTCCTGAATGAGGAAGTTCCTGACGATCGCCCAGGGCTCATCGGCTACGACAAGTTTTGGCAGACCGTGACCTCGAATTCGGTGCTGCGCGCTGACCCCAGCATCGGCCCCGTCCTGAAGGTCTCAGAGGTTCTGGCCGAGCGCGTGCTGAAGGCCTTCACCCGCCCCGCTTACAAGCCCATGGCGCAGCGCGTGATTGCTGGCCTGTCGGTGCATCGGCTCACCACGGGTGGCGACATCTACGTACCTGTCGGGCCAACCGCTGCCGAGCTGCGCGACACGCTGTGCCTTTACCAGCCCGGCATCGAAGACATGGGCGGCGACCCGGCCGACGATCTACTCACCGCCGTGCAGACCACCCTGCGGGAGATCGTCAAGACGGTCAACGGCCAGTTCATCTCCAAGGCTCCGGACACTGAGCAGTATTACCTCGACCTCAAGAAGGACTTCGACTACGACGCTGAGATCGAAAAGCGTGCCGAGGCCCTGTCGGACGACGCCCTCGACCGTGCCTACTACGGGGCCATCAAGCAATTGATGGAGCGCACCGACGAGAGCACCTACGTCACTGGCCATCAGATCTGGCAATACCAGATCGAGTGGCAAGACCGCCACGTCGACCGCAACGGTTATCTGTTCTTCGGCGCCCCGAATGATCGACCCACCGCCCAGCCCGAGCGCGATTTCTACGTCTACTTCATCCAGCCCTTTGAGCCGCCACGTTTCCGCGACGAAAGCAAGCCCGATGAGGTCTTCTTCCGACTCAGTAAATCACTCGATGACGTTGGAAAGAAAGAGATCAAACACATCCTGCAAAGGTATGCCGCAGCACACGAGCTTGCCTCCACCGCCAGCAGCGGCGCCAAGGGCGTCTACCTGGGCAAGGTCAAAACCGCTCTACTCGACATGAGCAAGTGGCTGCAGGAAATACAGATGACCGCTTTCGAAGTCAGCTACCAAGGCAAAACCAAAACCCTTCAAGGATGGGTTAAAGGCGTCAACGTCCGGGACAGGCTCCGTCTTGGCGGCGACGAGCGCGCCAACTTCCGCGACATCGTCAACGTCGTCTCTGGCCTAGCGCTCAGCCAACAGTTTGCCGAGGTGTCGCCAGAGTACCCAACGTTCCCGGTGCTGGTGACCGAGTCCAACCGCAAGCAATTGGTGGGCAATGCCTTGAAGGCGCTGGCGGGAGGTACTCGCACCAAGGACGCCAATGCCATTCTCGATGCGTTGGAGATGCTGGATGGCGACCGCATCGAGCCAGGGCGCTCGCGTTACTCGCAAGAAGTGCTCAGCCGCCTCAAGGCCAAGGGACACGGCCAGGTGCTCAACCGCAGCGAGCTGCTGAACGGACAAACCGACGTGGAATACTTCCACCCGGTGAAATTCCGCTTGGAGCCTGATCTGCTGGTGGCAGTGTTGGGCGGCCTCGTCTACTCCGGCGATATCGTGTTGGCAATCACTGGCGACAAGATCGACTCTGGCAAGATCACGCTACTGGCCGAGCGCGGCCTCGAAGAGCTCAAGCAGTTCAAGCATGTCGAAGCACCGAAAGAGATCAACGTCGCCATTCTGCGGTCACTGTTCGAACTGCTTGGCCTGTCACCCGGCTTGGCGCAACTGGCCACGCAAGGCTCCGAGGAACCCGTCAAGCAGCTTCTCGAAGCCGTCTCCAAACTAGTCGGTCGTGTTTTGACGGCGGGTACCGATCTGCAAGGCAAGCTCACTTTTTGGGGCAAGCCCCTACTCACGGACGACGAAATCCGTGACTGGCGCACCCGTCTCGAAGCGCTCAAGACCTTCACCGAGGGCCTGGCGCCGTACAACACGGTCGGCAAACTGAAGAACCTGCGCCTCGCCTCCGACGACATCGACGCCCAGAAGAAGAACCTCGAGGTTCTGGCCGCTGTCGAAAAGTTGCTGGAACTGGTGACCGAGTTGGGCAGTACAGCCGCCTATCTGTCGCAGGCCGAGATGGTGCTGTCCAGCGACCACGCATGGGTCAAGCAGGCGCAAAGCGCCCGCAAGGACATCCTGGACAAGCTCGCGCTTGACGGCAACGCACAGCATGCCGCCGAATACCGGCAGACCCTGGCCCAGCTCAAAAAGGTCTTCCTCAACGCCTACATCGCCCAGCACAGCAAGGCACGCCTGGGCGTGACCGAAGACAAGACCAAGTCTGCCTTGCGCAAGGACTCACGTCTCGTCGCGATGCGAGCACTGGCCGGTATTTCACTGATGCCCACCAGCCAGCTTACCGCCTTCGACGACAAGCTCGACAAGCTCAAAAGTTGCGCATCCCTGGTGGAGTCGGAGCTATCTTCCAGCCCCTATTGCCCACACTGCAGCTTCCGGCCGGCCAACGAGCAAGGCGATTTCCTCCCGGCCGCCAACGTGCTCAAACAACTGGACGAGGAACTGGACAAGTTGCTCGACGGCTGGCAGCAAACGCTGCTCGACAACCTGGACGACCCGATCATCCAGGCCAACCTTGATCTGCTGAAGGCATCCGCCCGGGAGCTGATCAAGAAGTTCGTTGCGTCGAAGAAGCTGGCCGATCCCGTGACCCCGGACTTTGTCAGCGCCGTGCAGGAAGCCCTGTCAGGGCTGGAGAAGATCGGCGTCAGCGGCGACGACATCAAGAAGGCCTTACTGCAGGGCGGCTCACCAGCCACGCCGGACGACCTGCGTAAGCGGTTCGAAGCCTTCCTGAATGATCGCTGCAAGGGCAAGGACGCCAGCAAGCTGCGATTCGTGGTTGAGTGATGCCCCTGGAAACCAATCGAAAAGTCGGCGCTGGCGAGACGGCGATAACAACATGAATTTAAGGATGAACTGATGAGCGATCTATTCCAGAACCACGTGGCTCAATCAGGCCCGGTTGAATGCCTTGGGCAAACGTTCCCAAGTGATGCGACGCGGCGCGAGCACTACTTGAAGTTGCTTGCAGAGAAGCTCAAAGATCCTGAGTTTCGGAAGACCGAAGGTTTTCCTATTGGGTCGGACAAAGCGATTCTTGAGATGTCCGATCCGCCCTACTACACCGCGTGCCCGAACCCCTTCCTCGAATCATTCGCGCGCCAGTACAGTAAGCCCTACGACCCGAGTGTGAAGTACAGCCGCGAGCCGCAGACCATCGACGTCTCGGTCGGTAAAACAGATCCAATCTACAAAGCGCACTCGTATCACACGAAGGTGCCGCACCTTGCGATCGTGCCGTCGATTCTGCACTACACGGAACCGGGCGACATCGTTCTTGATGGGTTCGGCGGCTCTGGCATGACGGGCGTTGCGGCTCAGTGGTGCGGTTCCGCCACAACGACATATCGCCACCAGCTGGAAATCGAATGGAAGAAACAAGGTAAGGCCGCGCCCAAGTGGGGCGCTCGCCGCGTCATACTCAACGACTTATCACCAGCTGCCACATTTATCGCAGCTAATTACAACCTTCCATTCGACGTTGAGGCATTTGCCAAGGCAGGCAAACAATTACTCAAAGAAGTGGAGCAAGAGCTTGGCTGGATGTACGAGACGACCCATACCGACGGCAAGGCCAAAGGCAAGATCGAGTTTACGGTATGGAGTGAAATTTTCACTTGCCCACACTGCGCAGGAGAAGTGAATTTTCTAGAGGAAGCTCTCGATGATGAAAGCAAGAAAGTAAGAGATTCATTTCCATGCCATCATTGTGACGCAGATGTAACCAAGGACTCTTTAGATCGTGTCATGGAGGCTCGCATTGATCCCAGTACGGGGGAGCCATGGAAGAGAGTGAAATTTCGTCCTGCCCTGATCAGCTATCTTGTCAGTGGGAAGCGATATCAAAAACAGCCTGATTCTGGTGATCTTAAAGTTCTGCAGCGCATCGAGAGCTTGAACTTTCCTGATGATATTCCCACAAGTCGCTTCCCCATCGAAAGTATGTATCACGGATCCCGAATAGCACCTAAAGGCTTTTCGAGAATCCATCACTTTTTTCTAACTCGTGCAGCACATGCGATGTCGATCTTGTGGCGAAAGGCTCGCCAACATCCCGATGGGCGCATTAGGCAAATGCTGTTGTTTTTCGTAGAACAAGGTATTGCCCCAATGTCGGTACTGAATCGATTCCGTGCCAACCAGACCTCGCAGTCCAATCAGGTTCTTACTGGTGTGTTCTACGTTCCATCCCAGATCGCAGAGATATCTGTGGCGTATCGCTTTGACAGCAAGCTCGAACAGCTGATCAAGACCTTCCGAGCTGACAATACATACGAAGGAATGGCCGCAGTAAATGTTGGTAGCGCAGCAAATTTGCCCATCCCTGATGCCTCGATTGACTATGTCTTTACTGACCCGCCTTTCGGAGAAAACATTTTTTATGCGGATTTGAATTTTCTGACAGAGGCGTGGCACGGCGTTACGACTGATGCAGCTCCGGAGGCGATTGTCGATAAATTCAAGAACAAGGCGCTCCCAGAGTATCAGCACCTGATGCAACGCTGCTTCGCGGAGTACTACCGTGTGCTTAAGCCTGGGCGCTGGATGACTGTTGTCTTTTCCAACAGCAAGGCAGCAGTTTGGAATGCGATTCAAGTCGCATTGCAGCAGGCTGGATTTGTGGTGGCAGAGGTGACCGCACTCGACAAGGTGCAGGGTAGCTACCGGCAAGTTACTTCGGCCACAGCCATGAAGCAAGACTTGGTAATTTCAGCGTACAAGCCGAACGGTGGGCTTGAGGATCGCTTTACAGTAAGCGGTGCAACTGGGGAATCTGTTTGGGATTTTGTTCAGACACATCTTAAGCAACTGCCGGTGGTAAAGGTATCAGGTGGCGATTTTCCCGAGTTGCTTTTCAACGTCGAACGTGACGCGCGACGAATCAAGGATCGTCTTGACGCATGGTTCATCCGGCACGGCGCAATGGTTCCATTCTCCAGCTCAGATTTCATCGCCGAACTGGTCACTCGATTCAAGATTATTGATGGAATGGTATTTTTGGCGGACCAGGCGGTTGAGTACGAAAAGGCACGATCGAGAATTCCACAAATTAAGCAAGCTGACTTGTTTGTCTCGGATGAGAGAAGCGCGATCGACTGGTTGACCAGCTTCCTTCTCAAACGACCGTCAACAAGGGCTGAGGTTGCTCACGAATACATCCCACAAATCGGTTCAGCGAAGCGCAAGGGCGAGATTATTCCGGAGCTCGATGATCTGCTGGAAGACAATTTCCTTCGATACGAAGGAGATGGTGACGTACCCAATCAGATTTCTAACTACCTGTCGAAGAATTTCCATGATTGCCGTGGCTTAGAAAAGGACGACCCTATTTTGATATCAAGAGGTAAAGATCGCTGGTACGTTCCCGACCCCAACAAGGCACAGGACTTGGAGAAAAAACGCGAAAAGTCGCTACTCAAAGAGTTTGATGCCTATAAAGCTTTCACAGGCCGTAAGATCAAGGAATCTCGTCTCGAAGTGCTGCGGGCAGGTTTCCGATTTGCTTGGGGTAACAAGGACTACGCGACGATCATCAGCGTCGCCAATAAGCTGCCTGAAGAAACGCTTCAAGAAGACGAGAAGCTGCTGCTCTGGTACGACCAGGCGTTGACCCGCACCGAGGCAGATGCCTGATGGCGGAGGGTGGGCAATCCTCGGTTGGGCATCACGAAGGCGCGTGGTGCTGGCACGCGCGCCACGCCGCGCCCTGCCGGGTGGTCGACAGGCAAGACATGTGGGGCGAAACCGCCTACCGCGTCTGGCTGCCTACCAAGGACGCAGTGGTGCGGGCGCGTTCGCAGGACTTGGCCACACTCGACAGCGTTCAGCCAACGGTCGCGCATATCCTTCACACCGCAGCAGCGGCCAAACTGCTGGACGCCTTGGAGGACAACCTGTTGCTGGCGCCTATCCAGTCCAGCGTGGTCCCGTTGCCGCACCAGCTTTATGCACTCAATCGCGCCATGAGCCAGCACCGCATTCGCTACCTGCTGGCAGATGAGGTCGGTCTGGGTAAGACCATCGAGGCCGGGCTGATCCTGCGCGAACTGAAATTGCGCGGCATGGCCAAGCGTGTGCTGGTGGTGGCACCCAAGGGGCTGGTGCGCCAGTGGCAGGCCGAGATGCGCCTGCACTTCAAAGAGAAGCTGCAATTCATTGACCCGGCGGAACTGGCAGCCTTCCGACAATGGCGCAACGATGAAGAAAACCTTTGGCGGCTCCACGACCAGGTGATCTGCTCACTGGACTCGGTCAAGCCGATTGAAGGTCGCAAAGGCTGGAGCCTGGAGCAACTGAACAACTACAACCGCGAGCGGTTTGAGGATCTGATTTCGGCCTCGTGGGATCTGGTGATCATCGACGAATCGCACCGCATGGGCGGCAGTACCGACCAGGTGGCCCGCTACAAGCTGGGTGCCGCCTTGGCCGAAGCAGCGCCCTACCTGCTGCTGCTGTCGGCCACGCCGCACCAGGGCAAGACCGACCAGTTTTTGCGCCTGATGCAGTTGATCGACCGCGAGTCCTTCCCGGATGAAGGCAGCGTCAGCCGAGATCGTGTGCGACCGTTCGTCATTCGCACCGAAAAGCGCAACGCCATCGATGCGGAAGGCCAACCGCTGTTCAAGCCACGCGTCACTCGGCTCCAGGCCGTGGCCTGGCAAGACCGGCACGGTGCCCAGCAGCGTTTGTATGAGGCGGTCACCGACTACGTGCGCCATGGCTACAACCAGGCATTGGCGGCCAAGCAGCGGCACATCGGGTTCTTGATGATCCTGATGCAGCGACTGGTGACGTCCAGCACGGCGGCGATTCGCACCACGCTGGAGAAGCGGCAGGCGTTGCTCAATGAACCCCAGCCGCAGGCTTCGTTGTTCGATTCGACCGAAATGGACGAGTGGGCCGAGCTGGACGGTCAGAGCCAAGTGGACATCGCAATGCAGACCTCGGGCTGGGTACAAGAGAATGCTGAGGTTGACCTAATGCTGAACCTGGCTCGGGATACCGAAGCCCAGGGCACCGACGCAAAGGCCGAGGCCCTATTGGAGTTGATTTACAAGCTGCAGCAGGACGAGAACGACCCGACCATGAAGGTCTTGATCTTCACGGAGTTCGTGCCGACACAAGCCATGCTGGCGGGCTTTCTGGAAAGCCGTGGGTTCTCGGTGGCCCTGCTCAACGGCAGCATGGATATGGATACGCGCACCAAGGCACAGCAGGCCTTCTCGCAAGACGTTCGGGTTCTTGTCTCGACCGACGCTGGCGGCGAGGGCCTGAATCTGCAGTTCTGCCATGTGATCGTCAACTTCGACATGCCGTGGAATCCGATGCGCATCGAACAGCGCATTGGCCGCGTGGACCGCATCGGCCAGTGCCATGTGGTGCGCGCCATCAACTTCGTTCTTGAAGACACGGTGGAGCACCGCGTTCGCCAGGTGCTGGAGACCAAGCTCGAAGTCATCGCCCAGGAATTCGGCGTGGACAAGGCCTCCGATGTGATGGACTCGGTCGAGGCGGAGGCGATGTTCGACGAGGTGTTCGTGCGGGGTCTGCAAGACCCTGGTTCGATCGACAAGGCGTGCGATGCCGTGATCAATCAGGTGCGCGACAAGGTCGCCGACGAACGCAAAAACAGCGACATGCTGGCCGATGCCCATGCGCTCGATGCCATTGAGGCCCGCAAATGGCGCGACCATCCGGCGCAGTTTTGGCTGGAGCGCGCCATCACCTCCGGTTTGCCAGCACGTGGCGGCAGCGCTATGAAGACGGGGGACGCTTGGCGCGTGAAATGGGTGGACGGCAGCGAGTCGGCCAAGGTTTGTTTTGACGCCAGGACGGCGGAGCAGAACCCGAATCTGGAATGGGTCACCTTGGAGGACCCACGCGCCAGGGCGGTCATCAGCGAGCTGTCACGTTGCGTTGCTGGGCAACCCTTGCCAGTGGTCAAGATCGCCGGCCTGCCTGAAGCTGTGCAGGGTGTCTGGTCACTGTGGGAGATCAACCTGTCCGCTGAAGGTCTCAACCGAAAGCGCTTCCTGCCAGTCTTCGCAACGGACGACGGGCGGACCTTTGTGCCCACGGCCAAACGCATCTGGGACCTGCTGTTGACTGAGGCGGTCGATATCTCCGGCGCCACCACCACCGAGCAGGCGGTGCAGTGGTTCGAGGCATCTATGACGGCGGCCAAGACTCAAGGTGAGCGCCTGTTCACAGAACTTCTAGGGGAACACCGTTCACGGTTGAAGGAAGAGCGGGAGCGCGCCAAGTACGCTTATGACGCCCGCTATCAAGCCATTAGCCGAATTGGTCTGCCGACAGTGCGCGAACATCGCCGCAAACGGCTGGATGCCGAACACCAGGTGCGAATGGCTACGCTGGATGATGCAGAGGCCAGCGTGCCGAATCTCAACGCCATAATGATGCTTCGCGTGGGTGCCGTATGAACCCGTGGATTGAACGCATCCTCAAGGAGTTTCCGGCAGACCTTGCTCGTTTGTGGATTGCAGCCGACCCCGACGATGTGCTGCTGGATGAGCAGGTGCTGTCCGGTTTGCGAGAGCGTGGCTTTGATGTTCTGCCGTTCGAGGACTCGGTCGCGTTCCGCGCCGAGTACGAGGATCGGTACCGCAGCGCTTGGGACCGTGGAGAAGCAGCACCGGCAAAGGCCCTGGTGCTGCATCTGCGTGACACCAGCATCAGTGATCTGCCCTGGGACTACCTGAGGCAGGCGCGCCGCGTGAGTCTGAGCCTTGCCAACCTGTTCCCGATGCTCAGTTATCCGGTCGTTCGACAGATAGGCGCAGAGCACCACGAGGCCCTGTTCGCAGCGCAAGCGAAGCATGCGTCTCAGACCTTGGGCGAGTCCGCGACCAAAGAGTTCATCCTGACCCACATCTTCAAGATCAGCCCGCACCTGATTTCGCGGCCTGAGGACCTGTGGCGAGAGTTGCTGCGGTCGCACTACCGCAACTCCGGTCTGCCGCTGGTCCTGGCAGACCATGTTGCGCACGTGCTTGGTGACCATGCGGCTTTCAAGTATCTGCCGATCAACGAGCTGTTCGCATCGAAGGGCACCTTGCTTCGCGTTGTGCAGGATGCTTGGTACGGTTACCTGACACGTCTTGGCTTGACGGGCACACGTACCAGTGAACCCACGCCAGCGGACTTCTTTGCCAAGGTCGACGTGCCGTTTGAGCACCCTGATGTTCGGGTGCTGGTCGACTCGATGTTCCTGGACGGTCTACTTCAACCGCTCGCGGTTCAGGGCGCTGCTGTCAGCATCCCTGAGTGGGCGAAAGTTGGCATCATCCAAGATCCGCTCGCGCTGAGGAACCTGGTCGTCGAAGGCATCAAAGGCATTCTTCAGTCGCTGCCAACGCTTGAATCGTCCTACCGCGATTGGGCCAACTTGTCCCGCAGATACGGCGAGGTGCTTGCCAGGTTTCATGCCTTGGACACGGTGCATGCTGAAGGACTGAAAGCCGCCATCTCAGAGCTGCAAGCCACCACCGACGATCATTTGCGGCAATGGGTGACCAAGCGCTATGCCGACCTGCCTTCGCTGCCAGTCGCCAAGGGGCCAGTCATGGTACACCACATACCGCGCTTCCTTTCGATGCGGCGTGGTGCTGGCGAGGCCAAGATTTCCTTGCTCGTATTCGATGGTCTTGCCGTCGACCAGTGGGTCCAGATCCGCGAAGCTCTGGCCAAACGAGCGCCCGAGCTCGGATTCGAGGAAAGCGCGTGCTTTGCCTGGCTCCCCACGCTGACATCGGTATCCCGGCAGGCGCTGTTTTCGGGACTCAAGCCGAGAGAGTTCGCCAACACGATCGAGTCCACCTCGCCAGAGCCGACGCAGTGGTCGCGCTTTTGGCAAGACCAGGGACTGCGCGCCAATGAGGTCATGTATCGCAAGGGCCTCAAGCGAACGGATCAGTTGGCGGAACTAGGTGCGGCCATTTCAGCGCCATCGATCAGGGTTGCGGGCATTGTGGTGGACACCATCGATGAGATCGTGCACGGCGCCGTATTGGGCAAGCGCGGCATCGCCGCCCAAGTTGAGAGTTGGTGCGAAAGCAGCTTCGTCGATCAACTGTTCTCGCTGCTGCTCGACAAAGGTTTCCACGTCTACCTGACCGCCGACCACGGAAATGTGGAAGCGGTCGGCCAGGGGCGACCCAACCAGGGTGTGGCCCCAGAGCTGCGTGGCGAGCGCGTGCGGACTTACCGCAGCGAGACCCTGGTGGCCGAGTCGGTGGCCGCAAATCCGAACACCTACCGTTTTGATGTCGCTGGACTACCGGCGAACTTAATGGCCTTATTTGCAGGCGGACGCACGGCCTTCATGCAACAAGGAGAACCAGCCGTCGTCCACGGCGGCATCTCGGTCGAAGAGCTGTTGGTGCCTTTCGTAAAAATTAGTTATGTGAGTTGAACTGAATGATTCCGACAGCCCCTCAAATTGGCTTCGACCGGTTCATCCATCTGGATTGGGTGGCTGCTGCGCTGAATTTACGCGCAGGTGTGGCCAGCCTTGATGAGCTGAATGAATTGCTAGATGTCGCTGGCCTTGGTGTGGCCGCTCGCAAAAAAACGCGCACAGTTCTGAACCGTCTGTGGCTGGAGCCACGTCACGAGCTCGAAGACTTTGCAAATCGCGGCGTAGGAATCCATCGAAGCAGCACCGACGTTTCAATCGCTGCCCTCACCTGGGGGATGGCAATCGCGACATACCCATTTTTCGGCAAGGTTGCCGAGTTGGTGGGGCGACTGTTCGCACTCCAGGGTGACTGTGCCGCAGCAGAGGTGCACCGGCGCATGAGCGAGCTCTACGGAGAACGCGAGGGAACGTATCGGATGACCAACATGGTTCTGCAATCGCAGGCCAACTGGGGAGCGATTGAGCGGGTGGAAAAAGGTAAGCGCTTGGTTCGGAAAGCACCCATCTCGGTGGCAAATGATCGAGCCGTTGCATGGCTGATAGAAGCTGCACTCCGATACGCGGGTAAGCCGATCCCAGTGGCCACACTTCAGTCGGCGACTGTCATCTATCCATTTATGTTGGAACAACCTCTAGGGTACGTATCTTCCAATAGCCCCGCATTAGAATTGCGATCGGAAGGCTCCAGCAACCAGCTTGTCGCGCTGCGCGCCACTATTTGAAGGACGAAAGATGAGCATCAAGTACGACTCCAAACGTGAACCGCTGGCCGAGATCATCAAGAAGGCCACTATCAATGCGACCTACGTCATCCCGGATCTTCAGCGCCCGTACGTTTGGAGCCCTCGGCAAGTCACCATGCTTGTTGACTCGCTGTTCCGAGGCTGGCCATTTGGTTCATTGCTGTTGTGGGAAGTGAAACCGGATTGCTTTCAAGCCAACGAAGGGATTCCACATCGCCCGTTCTGGCAGGTTGTGGATCGCACCGGGAATGACAAAGGCTCGCAGAACTCAGCACTCGGTCAACCCGCCACCTACCAAATGGTCTTGGATGGTCAGCAACGCGTCCAGAGTCTGATCCTCGCGTTGGGTGGCGATCAGTGGGGTTTCCAGTTGCTGGATTCGGAGTGGGCGTTGGATCTTCAAGACCGCAGAGTGAAGCCAAGCAACCACTGGTCCAAGGCATCGATGTGCATTGACCTGCAGAAGTTTACAGTCGAGCTAAAAGCAAAGAACGACATCGTTCGCAAGATTGAGACCGGCAAGATTCTGGAGTGGGCAATTCTCGACTCAGTCGCCGGACAGTCTGTCGAGCCGCGTCCTGCCAACTATGTGTACCCCCTGGAAACCACAAAAGGCAATCCCGGTCGGTTCATTCGCCTATCCAGATTTTGGGACTTGGTTCAAAAGGATCTTTCTGAGCGTGAGTACAAGAAGCTCTTGGAGCCCATGCTCAAAGAGCACGGCGTGAGTGACCCTGTTCGCCTTGATCTTCTGGACCCACTGGCGGAGTTTATGAAGGTGGTCGAGAACGTCAAGATTAACAGCTTCGTTCATGCGCTCCAGATCGAGTCGTTCGAGTTGACACCACAATGGAGCAAGGACGACTACAGCGACGCGATCGTCAACATCTTCACGCGACTGAACACGGCCGGCCGCACGTTGACCCGTGAGGAAATTACCTTGGCTTGGCTCAAGGTGGGGTGGCTACCGGAAGAGGCCGACAACAAGACTGCCGGACAATGTCTTGATGAACTGAGGACAGCGCTTGGCGATCGCGGCTTTCGCATCGAGACTGATGAGATCGTTCGTCTCATCTCTTTTGTCTGGGCCGTCGAATGTAGGGGTGGAACGCTTCTCGACTCGAAGGACTTGCTCAAGGGAGAAATCGTTCGATCGATGGCCGCGTCTGTTGCTGGCACATGGACGAAGTTGAAGCCGCGAGTCGAAAGCTGCGCGGACTTGATCAAGGAGCGGGATCTGCTTGAGAACCAAGGTTCGTTCAACGCAATCATCGTTTACCTGACTTGGTATCGTCTCGCGTTCGACCGATTCGATGCTGTTGCCGGCAGCGTTTCTGTAGTTGAGCGAGATAGTCTCGAAAAGCAACTCAATCTGCGCGCCGCGCAGTTCTTGGACCGTTGGGTGTTCGGATCACAGTGGGCCAATGTGTGGGGTGACGGTGCTGTACTGAACTTCCAGAACTTTGCAACGGAACTGAACACCATTTTCGGCAAGCTCAAGACTGCGCAAGCATCCGGACTCATTGCCGCTGTTGACGACGGCATCAATCAGATGATGGCGCGTGTTTCGACGAAGGCCGTCGAGCAGATCAACAACGTGCTTGTTCGAGATCGACGTCGTGTTCACGCGTACCACCCATTCCTTTGGGTCTGGCATCGTCTGGAGGATGACCGATGGAAGAACTCTTCCATTCAAATGCGCACGGGCCGCAAGCGAACCAGCAAGCTCGAAGTGGACCACACGGTTGCCGACGCTTGGTGGGCACGCTTGGTTGAACAGCAAATCAAGGCGAAGCAAGCCACTTTCGTTGGCACGGATGAGGAAAAGGCACTAATTGCCCCGAACGACTTTGAGTCGCGTTACGACGCAATTGCGTTCATCAACCTGCTTGGAAATTGCTCTCTGCTGGACAAGTCGTTCAACATTTCCAAGAGCGATGAGTCAATGCGCCACTTCTTGCAACAGGTTCACGAATTCAAGGATGGCAAGGTGCAGATGACTGACTGGGAAACGGCCCTCGCGCTCACTGCCACATTGACATTACCGGACGGATCTGCCTTTGCGGACATCAAGAAAGCCATTCAGACACGTGACGCATTGATTCGAAAGGACTTGATCGAGTTCATTGGAGGGCAAAAGCATCGGGTGGACTAGCGATCTACCCATCTTACCCAAGATAATTGGCATTGAGGAAATGCCCAAGCCTACCGTCGTAGACCACCCGCTCGCCTTCGATCCTGGCCGTACCTTGGGCATCGGCCAAGCCAAAATCACATCGCGCTCGGTGGCATAGTGCGGAATTACCTTCAGCAGCAAGCACTGGCGCTATCATTGCCGATATGCCGACCTCAAAAGATGACCTGATTAGAGCTTTTGTCACCGATCCAGTGATACAACAGCGCATCTCCAAACATCTGGTTTTGACGTGCTTTCGCAACTCCAAACTGGAAGATTTGCATGCCGGTAAAGTGCCCGCATCAAAGACCGGAGACTACTCGGATGTATTCGTCAGCACACCTTTCGGCCAAATCCCGTGGAATGAACTCTCAAGGTTCAACGATGCAGAAATGAAAGTCTTGATGACTGATGTAGTCAACAGGGCCTACTGTTTTGTACAAGAACTTTTTGACGAAGATCGTGGCGGAAACCTGCTGCTTCAATTGGCGGCCAAAGATTCCGTACCAAGCTGGGACAATCCGAAGTAATTCGATGGTGCATAGTCCGGTAGCAAGCTATCCCTACTGCCCGAGATAGTTCGCATTGAACAAATGCCCGGCCTTGGCATAAACCTCCTGCTCGCCCTCAATCCTGACCGTACCCTGGGCATCTGCCAACACTCCCAAACGCGCAATCACATCCTGCTCGTTGGCATAGTGCCGAATTACCCTCGGCAAGCGCACCCGCTCCCCGGTGGATGGATTTTCCACTGCATGAAACCGTACCTCCCTGGCACAGGTCGCATACAAATGCAGTTCAAGTTTCGATAACGCCTGAATCAAATGCGCCACTTGGTGAGGCTGCTGTTTCTGACGAATCCGTGCTGGAATTACCCTCCGATAGGCCAGGGCATCCAAGCAAACTTTGCCCTCCAGCGCAGCAACATCCTGCCGCAGCAACTGCTCAACGCCGCCACTTTGCAGAGTGCGAAACACCGATACCAGTGCCTTGAACACATTGGCCGCAATGATCGTGCCCTGGCTATGCGCAATCAGCACCACCCGTTGAACATGCTCCTCAGCCAAGGCTGCAAAGACCGCATTCGCTGCCACATAATCGGGGTCGTTCATCGTGGCCGACTTGTTCAACACCGGATCAGACTTGTCCACCAACTCATCCAGGCATTCCCAGAGGTCGAGCAGCAGTGAACAGGTCGGGTTGTAGATACCCGTAATCGGGCGCCGATGCATTTTTGCCAGCTTGGCGGTATTCATCCTGGCGACATCGAGATTGGTGCCGATGCCGTTGATAAAGAACCAGCGCTCCTGCGGATGCGAAGCCGGATGCCCGAAGGGATCGGGCTCGTTGAAAAAGACACTCTGACGCCAGAACAGCCGCTGCAAACGTGGCGGCAACAATGTGCGCGCCCACGGCCCTGGGGCTTTGTTGAATGCCGGGACACTGACCTCGATCAGGTATTGCAACGCTCGCAACGGCTGCCAGGGATCAATGATGTTGAATTCGCAATCCTCGTCATAGGGCGGCAACCAGCTTTTCCTGGGGCCGAAGAACGACTCCAGCAAACGACCACGCTCAGAGTGCAAGGCCCGAATTGCCAAATCGGCAACGTCGAGCGTGCGGTGCAACTTGGTAACCAGGGTGGTTTTTGACATGATGGATACTTTCAAGATGAAGAGAGAATCAAGGCCACTTCGGCCTGACGACGAGCGACAAGTCCTGGCAGCACTTTCCCGCCGCCGTAAATCCAGCGCCGCAGTTCCTGCGCGGCAGAAGGCCAATCGCGCTGGTTAATTCGCCGCCGCAGGGTGGACGTTTGCAACCGCCCGGCACCGAGGTTGAATGTGAAATCGACGATGGCTGCCAGTCGCCCCGTCGGCTCGGTGGCCAGCACCGGGCAGCAACGCAGCGTGGCATCCAAAGCCACCTGCAGATCGCGCGCCAGATAGACCTCGGCTTCGGCCTCGGTGATCGGCGGATGTGCCAGATCGCAGAGATGGCCGTAACCAATCGTCGGATACCCTGCCGGGCAGACGTAGGGAATGGCAATGATTTCCGTACCCCGGTGCACCTTGCGCTCAAAACCCTCGAAGCGCTTGGCAAGTTCAATGGCTGTTTGCGGCACTGCAATCATGGCCGCACCCGATCAAACACCCTGCCCAAAAACCAAAAATTCAGCACCCCAGCCCACAACGCCTGATCCGCTTCTGACCAAGCCGCCAACACCGCAGCACTCCATCCAGCCCCTGCGTTCAGCGCAGCCACGAATGCCACCGTCTTGGCCGAGCAGTACAAAAGCATCAGCCAGTACGTAATCACAGGCCGCACACTGATCGACAAGCCATCAGCCCACTTCACCCCGGAGGGCCGCCCCTGTGCTGCAACAGCTTCCTTCAAGACATCCATCGCCCCGACGTTCCAAGCCGCATCGGCACTGGCCCCGATTTCAGCCATGCGCTGCGCACCCCGCAGTTTCTCGAACTCCAGCGCCTTGTCCTGCATCGCAAGTTCATGCCCACGCTCACCCTGTCGATCCAACCACTTCAACAGTTCCGGTGCCAGCCGGAATGCCCCACCCAACAGCCCACCAAGCAAAGTCTCAATCATTGAATCCTCCTTTCACACTTCGATCAATTCAACCGGTAAATCCGGCGCAGGCCCCTCAATGACCCCACCGCGAACAAACACCTTCGCTCCAACCGCCGCATCCCCGCGAGCCTTGATCTCGCCGCCGCCAGGCAAAGCCACCGTGGCGATGGTGTTTTCAATAGCCACCACAGTCCCCACCTGCAACGCCGGGTCAGGAATCAAATCCAGCAAAGCCCGATACAAATTACGCATGCACTTCGACTCCCAGGGTTTGTGTGACTTCAGGAAAGCCCACACTGACCTGCGTCGAGCGCACAATGCCAATGCGGCTGATACTGCCGTCCAGATACTGCACATAGGTGCCCGGATCGATGATCCCGGTGGCTGGCAACACCGGCAGACTCAAACCCACTTCCAGCTTGCGCCCGGTATTGCCAAGAACTGCCAGACCCCGCTGCCGGGCTGCAGACGCTGTCGTGATAAGCGCATCGGTCACCATCGGCGCCAGAATCTCACCCGCCGTGCCCGCGCGCGTCACCCGGCCCAACACTCCTTGCTCCTGACCCGAGACATACACACGGTTGTAGGCTGGCATCTCCTTCCAGGAAATCGACTCACGCACCACCACATCAGCAGGCAACACCACGTCCACTGCGGCCACCTCCCACGGCTTGACCGGATAAAGGTGACGTACAGCGAACGACTTATTCGCCCTATGCGGAATCAAATAACCACCACCAGCCTGCGCCAACGCAGACAACGCTGTGATGTAGGTGCCCTGGTGGTTGAACACCCTAGCCGGCACCTCCCAGGGATCAAGCCCGTAGTCGATGCCGTAGCCCAGAGGAATTCCATTGAAGGTCAGCACATCCTCCATCAACTGCTGACTGGTGCGCATTTGCAGACTGCGAAACACCTGCTGCGCGCTGTACGGCGCATCGAGCACAGCATTGCACCCTCGACCTGATACCTTGATACTGACTTGCCCGAAGGTGCGCTCACGACTGATGTTTTCCGCCAGCACCCGAAACACCGCACCATTGACCACCGCTTCAAGCTCCACCGGGCCATCTGCTGTTGGTTCCACCAAACCCTGCGCAACGCCAGGCAGCGAAGCATCAAAGCCCCAAGTCCAGCTGGATACATCCAGACTCAAAGACATCGATAAAGTTGGCACCACAGCACCATCGCTGATACGGCGCAAAGACACATGGTTGATCACGAAATACACCCTCCTGATGGGCACAACCACCGTCTGGCCATCTGGCTGTGTAGCGCCAGTTTTTCCAAAAACCAGATTTGCATCGATTGCAAACAGGTCAACGAACAGCAAATCTGCGCTGACCTTTACCGGCGGAACAACCGGCACGACAACCTTGCTGATACCAGGAGGCGGCACCATGCCATCCTGAAACCGCGCAGTGCGCGCAAACGAGAACAAGGTGCCGCTCTTGGGTGATCCAGTGTGCATGCGCCCCTTGTGCTGTGTGGCATCCTGGTGCTGCACCTTGCGCCAAGCACGCGAGCCATGGCCGCCGTCCTGAAAGCGTTGCAACGATGCGTACCGCACCGGCGTACCATCCTGAAACCATCCACGGCCTGATGTACGGACGCTGCGTTCACCATCCTGAATCACCGATCCAACTTCAAAATCCAGAGCACAGCCTTCTTGAATCAGCGCCCCATACCGTGCTTCATCTGGCGCAAAAACACCCGGCAGACGATGCTCAAAACCGCCGACAAGGAACGCGCCAATCTGACTTTTATCCTGCCATCCAACAGGAAACTGACGGGCAATTTGCTCAGTGACCAGCGAACCTTCTTCAGTCTTTGTAGCAACACTCCAAGACGCAGCAGTCTGCCCAACCTCTGGACGCTCTACGCGAGCATCGTAGACAGCATCAACAACCACATCCAACCCATCAAATCGTGCATCGATACCCGCCGGATAATCCCGCGCAACACTGACGCTAGCAGACAGATGCTCGAATGACGCACAAATCTCAAGCTCGCGCCCCCGCACAAGATTGATGCCACCCGCCAGATCATCAAACGACCCATAAGCACGAATGGTCGCTTGCCTGCGAACCAGCACACAGGCAGACAGATCATCAAACTCTCCAGTCGCCACCAGCGCGGCATCTGTCTGCTGCGTATCCGATTCACCAAATACCAGATCCGCACCACTGGCCGGTGGCGCCTCAAAAACAAGATCAGCACTCAAGTCAGTACGGCTGAAAGCACACTGACCACGCCGCCCGCATACACAATCTCATCAGAAATAATGCAGTTGGCCCCGCTTCCAGCAATATCAACGTCCATATCGAACGCAGTTGCACCTTCACCATTGACAACACGCGCCCAGGTCGGCGTGCCCGTAGCCACAACACTGCCCGCGCCATCTGTAAACAACCGCAGCGCATTGGCCGCAACTGCCCCCGCAGGCTTTGTCAGCACGATCTCCGCAATGAGCGTATTCCCAGCGTCTGGATCAGCTGAAACCAACGGACGCGCCCCGTCGTACAACCGAATCCTGGCAGCACCATGCCCGGTATCCAGGAATGCCAACCGTGCAGCCAGCGCAAGATTCTTGCTCGCTTGAGACTCCGTCACGCCCATGGCCTATTCTCCGCAGTCAAATTGTCCGCCGCCACCGCGCGGTAATTGTGCAAATGGTCATAACCGATCACGGTGTAAATCTGCCCCGGATCAAGACCCGTGAACGTATAGGCACCTGTTGCCGCATCGCTCCAGGTCTCATCCAGAAACTCACCCGTCTTTTCCAGATAGAGCCGCACCCGGCGCCTGAGCGGGCGATTCATCGGTGTGGACTTTTCCTTGACCGTCCCGACAATCACCCCATTGCCCGTGTAATAGTTGCCAGCAGATATACGGCGGCACATGGCATCGTAATTCCAGCCTTTGGGCGCTTGTAATGCACCCGGAGCCTCCGCATTACACCGGGAGAACACCTCAAAACCACGGTAAGAGGCAGGCTCACCAACCACCGCCAGACGCAATGCAGCCTCCAGCGCCTGCACATCCGCTTGGGTCGCAACCCCTGTCCAGACACCCAGACCGTGCAAAAACTCATCCGCGTCCAGGTTGTATTCGTTGCCGTTTCCACCATAGCCGACTTGCCGGATGTACCCAATGGTGTAGACGCTACTCAGCGGACTACCCACTAGATTCCCATCCACGTACAAAATGGAATCGCTGCCGCGCATCACCATCGCAACAAAGTACCGCACGCCAATGGCGCCATACTTTCCATAAGCCGCATCCGAAGAATGCCAGCCCTGCCCATTGTCAGAAAGATGCAGCGCATAACGCTGCCCGGTGTCCTGCAAAAGCACATTACGCCGCTTCGGACTCCAAAAACCCGCAACGACCCCTGTCGCGGGCACTGGAATGGGCGTAACCGGCACCATCGGATTGCCGTTTCCAGCAAACCCCCGATACAAAAAATCACTGCCTGCCACCACCGAAGAGCGCACGATGTGATTGGAGCCAACGCCATCAAAAAGCATCGTCGAATCCACCCGTGCCGCATCCCACGCACCCACAGGCGTCAAACCAGGCACAGCCTCCCACCAGTTCATGTCACCACCACGGCCCGGTAATGTCCAACGCCACGCGGGCCATGTTCCCATCCGACGCACTAACGCCCACGATCAGGAACTTGCGCCCCGAATACCCCACAACGTTATCCACCACCGCCAGATCGGCCAGAGGCTGGTCATTGTGAATCCACATCAATCCTGGCAGTTTTCCGCGAAGCCCCTTGCTGTTTTCCTGCATCAAATACACCGGATGCAAAATCAAACCGTAGTCAGAAGGATTGGGCCAGGGGATACCGGTGCTCCAGCCACTGACGGTTTGTCCATTATTGGTATTGAGCGAGGTAAACCCTACACGCTGCTGCAATCCAATCTGCGTATGATCGCGCATCACTATCTTGTTGTTGTATTCCAGTGACCAGACGAACCCCGTGGCATTGCTACGCCAGATGGCATTGCCAGCCGACGCCTGGGTGTATCCATCCTTGGCGACCAGCAGCGTGTCGAAACCATCGTTTTGCCGAAAGCTCGCAAAGTCCGTAAAGCAATGCGCTGAACGACTACGCCACGCCAAGCCAATCTCGTTGAACAGATAAAATCCGCGATCATCGCCCACCAAAACCCAATGGCGGTTGAACTCATCAATTGAGCTGGTATCTTGCCAATTGTCATTGGTGTTTCTGGCGTAATACCACTTGAACCACCCGTTGTAGCACGATGCCCCAGAGCCACTGCCAACCTCATTCTTGGTCGGATTGCTCGGGTCATACGGTGCCCTGGCCCCGATGAACGTGTCAATATCGCTCATGTCCTGGGCCATCGTGATCTTGGCATACTTCGCCCACGCAGATGTGTACACAGGGTCACATCCATCATCAATGCGAAGCAGGGGTCGGTTACTGGACAGATTCCTGCTGCGGTATGCGCGTTTATTTGTCCCAGTGAAAGCAATATCCCAACCCAATGGCGCAGTTTTGACGCTGATCGCACCCGTAGCAGGACCAACCAGCGATCCAGACACCGCAAAGGCAAACGTGTTCATCGTCGTACCCAACACCCGGAACTCGCCGTTGTACCCAGCTTGATCCGCCCCGGAAATGAGCACCACCTGATCGACCAGATACTGGTGCCCCGCAGAAATGCTGGCCGTTGCGATTCCCTCGACAGCTGTCAACGTATCGATGGACTTCAGATTGAAACCCGTCACAAGACACGCATCCAGCAAAGCCGTCATACAGCCCCAGGCATTGGTAAGCTGCGGTGCGCCCTGCATCGTGCTGGACAGGTATTTGACTGCGGTTGATATTGTCATGGTGTATTGATGTCTCCACGAACGAGGATGGTGAAGTTGTCATTGGTGACGGTTTCCTGCCCTTGCTGCACGGTACGCACGCACCAAATAGGAAAGATCGCGCCAATGGTGTTGACGCGCAGAACATTGCCTGTTGACCAACCCTGGCCCAAACCGAGGGCTGGGATGGTTAAGTACGGAACACCGGCAGCGGGATTGATTGGCGAACAATCGGCGTTGATACTTCCAGTGCCGATCACACCAACATGCTCCCCGATAACTTTGAACGTAGTTGCGGACGTAAAAACTATCGCCCAGCGCTCAGTCAACGCACCCCTGTTAGTGACCACAATCGGGAACTGCGCATCATTGAATGTTGCAGTAGCGGGAGAACCAATGACAGAATCCTGCCATGTCGTTCCATCCCAGCTCGCCTGATCGAACACCACCGAAACACGTGCCCGCAGATCGTTGACCACCAATGCGCTGCTGACATACGACCCCAGCGGATAATCGTGCGTCAACGCCCTGGTGAACGTAAGCTGGCCATTGAGCTGCACATCCGAGGTCATCATCATGTCCTCGATACGATGCTGGATCGTCACCGGCTGGCTGTAGCCCGAAACGTCCGAGAACGTCACCGTTCCCGCATTCAAATTGGCGCTGTAGCCAGTATGGATGACACTACCATCGTGACCAACAACCCGCACCCTGGAAAGCCTCTCACGCGCGCAATTGATCGTCTGGCCATTGCTGACAGTCGCCGTCACCTCGCCGGTGTGCCCCACAACAACAAAGCCACCCGGCCGGAAGATTGGCACACGCCCATCGCTTGGCAAACGCACCGGGTCAATACCCAGCAGATCGGCATCCAGTGGCAAGTAGGAATACGAAACCGCGTTGTACCTGAGAGATGATGTCCTGGCGTGCCAAACATACCGGGTCGTCACACCAGGAATTTCCAAAAAAGAAAAGTTCCTTGACAAGTAAGAAGGCGGGTTGATTTGATCGTAAAAAGAACTCGCAGGGGCAGTAAACCAAAGTCTGACGACCCCATGCGCGTAATCAACCTTACCAATCACAAAATCATCTACGATGTTTCCGTCCAAATCGGCACAGACATTAAAGCTCCCAACATTCCCCCGGTGCGTCAAAGTCTCACCCATCACCGACAAACTGCCAGGGCGAAGCGGAGCGCTTGCTGTGCGGATCGTGATTTCGCTGCAAAACGCACTGGTCGATGCAGGAGCAGCAGCGACATGGAAATCAGCCAGCGAATTGGCAACACCGGCAGTCCAATTCGTAATGGTTATCGCGCCGGTATTGACGTTCACCGTGCCAGCCGCCGTTCCTTGACCCGTTGAAGGGTTTATGCCGATAACAATGGTCCCATCGGCCTGTGCTGTAAACAATGTCGCCCCAACGCGGAATTGGACACCCGCAAGCGGTTGATCGTGTTGAACGGGTATCGACAGGCCCAACTTGTCAATATGCACCGTAATGGTCTTTGCCTGAACACCTGTTTCGGTTGCATACTTGATACCCGTTACATCCTCAAGCGTGTAGTTTTCGGTGTAGGCCGAAATGCCGACATCCGGCACGTTAACCCTGTGCGCAACTTCGGTCTGCACCGCAAGTCTGGCTATGGTTTTCCATGGGAACGCTCTGACGTTCGTAACACCATTGCTTGTCACTGCCATGTTGAATTCAGGTCCGAACGAATCCGCATAATGCGGTATCCCCACCGTTACAGACCCCATCTGAATGGTGCCACTCAAGTAATCGACCGTACCAACCTCAAACATCTGCCCATCCCATTCGGTGAGAAGTACCCCGGTAGTACCTGTCGGGTACCTGTACAAATCGAGCTTGTCAATGACCATCACCTGGCGAACCTGGGTACTCCAGCATGAACCGTTGTTTGTCGGTATTGGTTGAATGAAATAACCGGGAGATGCGCTGACGACAAACTTGCGTGTCAAATTTGCGAAAAACCTGATGCTGTACGGTCGAATGTCAACAGCCCCCAGGTACCCACCATGGGGGGAACAACTTGCCGCACCCGACACCAGATTGATCGGGTAAAACTCGATCTGCCTATCTTCACCAACGCTCGGTGTGAACAACATTTCATGTGGCAAGATTCCGCAGCGTTGATAAAACATTGCGGTTGGCACGTTGCTACTGTCAAAGTTGAACATAAACCCGCCTCTTGTCGGGTCCACAGCTTCGTCGCTCAGGTGCGTCTTGTAATCAACATCAGGCGCAACAATCGCCCCGGTTGTGTCAACCATCACGGTCAGATTGGGCATGATGTCTACTCGAAATAGTATTCTGCGTTGAGCTTGCCGCAGTACGTCAAAATGACAACGCTCCCCACATCAGGCAAAGCGCCCAAAGTGACAACCACCGATCCGGTTTCAAAATTGGCAGTCCCAACCCCGTGCGAATTGCTTATCCCCTTGATTTCACCCGCGCCTGTTTCGCGCAAGACGTACCAACGCCCGCCGCTCATGTAAGCAACGCTCAGGGTTTGTGGCACCGGCAAATACTCCAACGTAACGACATAGCTCATGCGCCGACTCTCTTGCGTCACATCGAACGATTGGCTATTGGTTGCAAGTTTCGGAGCAAATGCCGGAACAAAAGTGATCGTGTGCGATCCACCAGTGGCACCAAAGAGGTCCTTCGTCAGCGTCAGAATGCCGCCACCGTAATCAATCGTTCCGCATTGCTGGGCAGCACTGAACAAAACACCTGCGGAATCCGTGACGCTCACAACCCCTCTGGTCAAGGTCACAGTACCGGGGAATACGGCAGACCCGATGAATATCTTCTGTGTCAGGTTGAAAACACCGCTTATCGTCAATGTCAAAGCCGCACCGGTTTTGACCAGCGCATTCGGCATTCCGGCCATGTTCACATCAACCAGCGGGGTTTCGATCTGTGCGCTTGGCACTAGCTGTGTGTAGATGCCCTTTGCGTCAACCGTGAAGTCGTTACGGCTTGCAGCCATGGCAAGCGGTACAGCACCCACATACGACCCCGCATCAGACACCGTTGTATCGCGCACAATCGTCTTGCCTGCCGCCCTTGTATAGCTTTTTGCTGCTGGTGATCCGGCAAAATCGTAACGCAAGGCATCGGATATGGTGACCGACACAATGGCAGCGTCATAGAAGCTATCTGTCGAATGGTTGTAGAACTTCCGAATCACGCAATCCACAGACGTTGCGCGAACATACTGCGTTAACTCCGTCTCTTTGCCTTCGTCATATACCAATACAAGCGTGTGCCCGACCCGCACAAGCTCGGCATCTGGAAACTGAAACAACTGGATGATGCGCTGCCCGGCAATGTGGTTTTCGTAGAGAAATCCTGGCCATTCCGGGCCTTTGTTAAGGTAAGCCTCGACACGTGCCGTTGCGTTGGTACGTGTATCAAAAAAATTGTTGGTCAAAAACAGCGTCACGTTCACACGCGGGTCTTTGGGAGGCTCGGCCAGTATCACGTTCGGCCCGTAATAAACATCAACCGAATCGGTCTGCACCGCAACAAACACCTTACTCAGGTTGACTCGCCCACCGGCGCGATCCCGTTCCGAGATGTCCGAGAAAATCGCATTCGAATCGCCATCGTTGATAAGCGTGGCGGTTGGGGCACCACCGCCTTCGGGCACATCCAGCATTACCTGAGATGCCAGCAGTTTTACGTCGCCAGATCGAATAGGCATGGTTCAGATTTCCATGAAACGCAGGGTCAAACGGTAGAAATCAGCATCCGATTGCGCCGGAATGCCCTTGACGGGTTCTGACTCGATGGGGGTTTCCGCGTGGCGGAATGCCACCGTGAATGTGCGTTGACCCTTGAAAGCCAAGGTAAAACGCCCAGATGTTTCGCTGACCGGAGTCGCGGCCCAGGTGCGCAACTGCTCCACAGTGGCACGTGTGACCCAGGCCATATCCGGAGCACCCACCAATGTGATGTGCCGCCCGCTCTGGCGAACGGCAGATTGAATCAGCAAAGCACCGGTGATCAGGTACGACACCGAAGCCACTGCGGGGGTCCAGGTGTATTCGTCACTCCAGAGCAAATCATCGGGCAGGGTCAATTCCTGCCTGTTGGACAGATTTTTGAGATGCATGGATCAAGCGGCGCGCCGGGAGTCTTTGCCGAGTTGTTCCAGGATGCCGGTGAGCGTCGAGGCATCATTGGCCGTTTTGGTCTCGATCACCCTTTTGTTGCCACCCATATTGACCGTGACGCTATGGCTGGTGGAGTTGCCGCTATCGAGCGTGCCATTTCTGGTATTGTTTGCTGAACCAAGTTCCCAGCCATTGCCATTGGCGGTGTTTCTCGCGTTATCGAGTATCAGTTTTTCGATGGCCTCGTTCAACGCCACACTCCAGGTTTTACCGGTTCCTTGCCAGCCGGTTTGCTTACCGTCTTCACCGATAAACCGGTCGGCAATTTGCAGCGCCTGGGCTTCGCTCAGACCTCTGCTTTTGGCCTGCTCGAACACACCGGCTCTGGTGGGTACGCTGATTTGCAGACGATTGCCATTGTTGTCCAGCACAAAGCCATCCTTGTCCACATTCTTGCGTTTTCGCTCCAGTTCCAGGGCGCGTTCCTTGAGTTCGTTGGCCTTTTCCTGGGCGGAGATTTGACGCTCCAACTCGGCGTTTTGTGCTTCGAGTGCAGCGGTTGCCGCCAATGCCGACTGCTTGAAAGCATCCATGTAGCCGGTAGCACCTTTGATGGATTGGGAGCCGGAATCCATCGCCTTGACGATGGCCTTGCCGGTGGAATCCACTTCGATGGTTAGGCCGTGGGCTGATGCCTGTGATTTGATGAATTCATCGGCCACACCGTCGTTGGCTTTGATGGCATCTTCGGCAAACTTCTTGAAGGCATCACGCACTTCCCGCGCACTGGCCTGGCCGCTGGAGGCTATTTTTTGAAAGGCCTCGAACGACTTGTCTGCTGTGGCGCGCAGTTCTTTGTCGCTGGTGACACCCAGGGTTTTGAATGCACCTTCGAGTCCGTTGAGCTGGCTGATTTCGTCCTTGATGCCCTTGATCTGGTCCTTGATGGCCTCGTTGTCGGATTGGCGCGCCTTGGTCATCTGCTCCTGGGCGGCCAGGGCTGCCAGTTGCGCGCGTTTTTCGTCGTCGGTGCCGCTGACGTGGTCTTTTTTGAGAGCAATGGACTTGAGTTCGGCATCGATCTCGGTTTTGGTGGCCTCATATTTGGCCTGTAGCGCCTTGATGGATTCTTGTTTGGCCTGGGTTTCCAGTTCCTGGGCCTTGACCAGGTCGCCATTGGCAGCGGCTTCTTTGGCCAGCAGTTCGAGGTGTTTCTGGCGCGCGCTGGCCTGGGCGGCTATTGTCTGTAATTCGGCGCTTTCGATTCTGGCCTTGTTTTCGATTTGGCTGATCAAATCCGAGAGCGCATCCCGGCGCAAGGCTTCGGATGTGGTAAGTCCGGAAGTTGCGTCTTTGAGTTCTGACGCGACATTGGCACCGGTTTGTTGCAACTGGGTGTAAAAATCGACCTGCTTCTGCGCCTCCTTGACCGTGGCGGTGTACTCACCCAGTTTGGCGGAGTTGTCCTTGGATTTTTCGGCATGCAAGGAGGCTGCATCGGCGGCGGCGCGCGCGGCTTCGGCCTGCGCGTTGCTGGCATCGGCATCGCTTTTTTTGGCGGCGAGTGTTTCGCCCAGGCGTTTGAGTTCTTCTTGCTGGGCTTTGGTTATGGGGCCGCCTTGCAGGGCAATTTGCTCTTTGAGCGCTTCGATCTGCGCAGCGATGGCGTCGGTTTCGGTCTGGTGCGCCTGTGCAGCTTTTTCTTTGGCCAGGGCCACGAGGCTGCTCTGTTCGACGTTGGCTTGCAAGACCAGGTTTTCGTTGCCGGTTTGTTGCACCAGGGTCATGATGGCCTTGGCATGGTCTTCGGTGGCCTTGACCTCTTTTTCTGCCAGGGGAATGCGCTTGGCGGCTTCTTCGGCTTGCTTGGCGTAGTTGCGGATTGCCTTGTCGCTTTCGGCATTGAGTTTGGCCTCGGCCTGGGCGCGTTCTTCGGCCTTTTTGCGCAGTTCCTCCTCTTGGGCCGCGAGTTTTTGCTCGTTTTCTGCGAGTTTGGCGCCTGCTGAGGTGTGCTTGGCGACAAACTCGCCGATCCAGGTGCCGATTTCCTTGTAGTTGGCCAGGATCATGAGCGCAATGCCGGGTAGGCCACCGACGATGGCCATCATGCCTTTGGCGGCATTTCCGGCCAGGGTGAAGGCGCCGGTGGCGACGGTGCCAATGGAGCCCAGGCCCTTGCCAAAGGCATCGGCAATTTGTGCGCCCAGGCCCATGGAGGTTTTGAGACCATCGCTGGCTTTGCCTAATCCCGTGGTTTCGCTGGCAGCCTTGCTGATTTTTGGCGTTACGTCGGTGACGTTTTTATCCATGCCGCCCATAGCGGCGCTGGCTTGTTTGACGTTGGTGCTGACATCGTTGATGGCGTTGGCACTGCCAGACATCCCTATGCGCAGCGTGTCGGTGGCCTTGTTGGTGTTTTCGATGGCCTTGGGCGCTGCCTGCATGGCTGGCACATGGGTCGCCAATGCAGAATTCAGGTTGCCGTAACCCAGGGCTGCGGCCTTGGTGGCAGCAGCATGGGTCAGCAGGGCATCGGTGGCAACGACGTGGGTGGTGACCGTGGCTTTGGTAGCCGCGTTGTTGAGGTCAATGACGGCTGTCAGTTCGGCTGTGGCCTTGGTGTCTTTGGCCGTGGCTGCCGTGGCATTGGCGGTGGCAGCGGCTTTGGCCGAGAGCGATGCAGCAGCAGTTTGCGCCTGCGCGCCAACACTGGAAAGATATTCATACAGCTTGAGCGCCATGACCGCAGCCACGGCCTTGCCCATGCTTTGCAGGAAATCAACCACGGGGCCGATGTTCGTGCCCAGCTTGTTGATGGCGTTGGCAACGGCTGTGGTCACGCCATTGGCTTTGTCGACTTCGCCGACATAGACTTTCCACGACGTGCCAAGATTGGTCAAGGCTCCACCGACCGAGGGCGGTATCTTGGCAAACTCGTCCTGCACGGTCTTGCTTTGGCTTTGCAGCGCGCGAATGACCGTGGTGGTGCTCAATTGCCCTTCCTGGGCCATTTTGCGCAACTCGCCCGTGCTCACGCCCAGGCCATCGGCCATTGCCTGGGCCAGCCGGGGAGCTTGTTCCATGACGGAATTGAATTCTTCGCCCCGGAGCACACCACTTTGCAGGCCTTGAATCAACTGGGTGATGGCGGCTTCCGAGGATGCTGCCGAGCCGCCAGTGACCTGGATGGCCTGGTTGATGGTCTGGGTAAGACCGAGGGCTTGTTGCTGGCTGATGCCCATTTCTTTGCCCGCTGCGGCGATGCGGGCAAACAGTGTGCCGGTGGCTTCCAGGTCGCTGCGGGTCGCAATGGCTACTTTCTGCACGCCTTCAAAGGCGGTCTTGAAGGCATCACCCTCGCCCGTGACCATTTTGATGCGCGCTGCCAGGCCGTTGTAGGCGTCGGCGGTTTTGAGCACCTCCAAGGGCGTGCCGCCCAGGGCATGCACCAAGTCTTCGACAGCGGTTTTGATGTTGTTGAAGGCAAAGGCGGTCTTGCCCAGGTCGTCAAACGCCTTGCCAGCGTCTTTGGCGGCTGGGGCAATCCTGTTCAAACCCTCGGCGGCCTGGCTGCCTGCGGCTTTACCGGCAGCGCCCATGCCGTTGAGCGATTGTTCGGCAGACGTGATTGCGCCTTTGAGTCCTTCATCGCTGCCGTCCAGGGAGACAAGAATCGAAACGCGTTCAGACATTGTTTGTTTCGCTTACAGTTTCAATCTGACCGGTATGGCCGGATGGATGCGCATAAAAAGGGGGAAACGATGCCAACCAAACCATTGCAGACCGCAAAGCCCGGCAGCAACGATGAATCGCTGGTGAGCTTTGTGCGCTGTTCACCCTTGGCAGATCAAGAAGACATCGTGTTGGAACGTGACCACAGCCTGGCGCGTGAGGTTTGGATGGATGCGCTTGATGAGTTGCAATTGCTGCTGCTACAGCAACGTATTGCGTCCTGGCAAGTCGATCCCGACAATGTGATCGAAGTCAGCCGTGAAGAACTGCAGCAAATCGCAAACCCCCAAGGGAAGACGACATAGGTTGCTCACACCACGGAGCAAAGCTGTTTTTCGATGCCCTGTGCCAGGCGGGGAATGCGTTCTTGCACCAGTTTGATGATGTTGAGCCGCTTGCGCAGGGTGACTTTGGATACCAGCACGGCAATCGGAATGTCTGCGCCGCGTTTGAGACGTTTGATGCCATCGGCTTTGCGGTAGCGTCGTTTGAATCCAGACAGTGGCCGGTCGTGCTCCGAGATGTTTTCCGCCATGAGCACGATGTTTCCCTTGGCGTTTTTGATGAAGTAGGCGTTACCGCCACGCATCAATTCAGCGATCTGGGCTTTGAAGCGTTTACGCCCGACCCGCCCGTACAGCGGGATGAGCATCTTGCCGCTGATGGTGCCGCCGGTTTCATGGATGCCAGCCCAAGGGATGCGCGAGCCCACGTACAAGGCTGGTAAACGCTCTGGTTTTTTATCCAGCACCTTGGTGCTGAAGCTCTTGGGAAACGATTTCTTGAGCACCTTCATGCGGCTGGCAACGTGTTCGCGCACTTCCTTCTTGAGATCATCCGCCTCGCGTTGCAAGGCAACAGATATGGCCTTGCGCGCCTTGGGCATGAATTCACCTGCCAGGTTGCGCAGCTTGGTTTGCACGGCGGCGCTATCGATTCTGACGTTGATGCGCATGGGTGTTGTCTTGTTCAGTCAAGCTGACAAAGAGTCATGCCACCTTTTTCCACACCGGCGCAAACGCTGCAGCCTGCCAGTGGTTGCCATCGACGCAGTCCTGGCCCTTTTGGCGGAACAGATCGCAGGCGTGCTGGCCGTTGAGGTAATGCCCGCAGGTGCGGCAGTCCGGCGCGGATGCAGCAGCCATGTTGTGGCCTTGGTCGTCATTTTGTTGGATTTCACGGTTGGATTGCATGGTAAATCTCCTGAAAAAGTCTTCATTTCCTTCTTGGGTTTGATGGCTCTGTGTCGCTTCGAGGCGCTGAATGGCCACGATGAACTTCTCACACAGGGCATCCAGCAAACCCAGTAGGAACTCAATGGTTGTCAAAGCACACCTCACCAAATCAACACCACCTGGCGTGGCGGCGGCGTGGTGGTTTTTGGCTTTGTGCGCCGGAAGGCCCAGGCGATCAAGGCTGTAATCGCCAGCACGATTCCTGCGAGGATGCGTTGCGCTCTGTTTCGTCGTTCAAACTGCATGGTTTTGCTCCTGGAATGGAATGGACTTGCGTCCGGGGTGAATAAAACTTGGGGCCAGATTGGCTGTGGCCGGCATGGAATCGGTCTGCCTCATACCGGCCCCTTGAGGAAGGCATGCCACAGCACGTAGCCAATCCAGCCACTGAGCGCGACCACGGCCCACTTGCCGACTTCGAGCAGCAAGCGCTGCACAAAGAGTTCGTGGCGTTTGCGCACTTCGATTTCGGATTGGTGCCATTCCCGGTGCTGCTCGGCATTGCCTTCGGGAAACGCGCCCTTGCAGGCCAGTACCACGCCTTCCTGGATCGCCTGGGCAATCGTGATGCGTTCAGACTCGACGTGCGCCTTGAAACTGCTGGACAATTCCCCGATCTGGCGCAAGGTTTCCTGCTGTGACTCCTGGTTGCGGTTCAAGAGCATCAGCAGCGTTGTCGTATCCGGGTGCGAGCGACGCTCGACAAACGATGGTTGGGTGTCTGTCATGACATCTCCTTACTTGGAATCAACTGAAAGTTAGCAACACGATGCGACCGAATTGCCCAAGCAGGGCATCGAACGGTTTGTTGCTATCAGCCAGAAGTGAGCCGTCCAGCTCGAACTTGTTGTAGTTGTCCGAAATGAACGAGATTTCTTTCAAGGGATCGAACGCTACCCGGTACAACTCGACCAGTACCTTGGCATTGCTCTGCGCGGTGTTGATGCCTTCCAGACGTAAAAAACGCTCCGGCAAGGCCTGGGTAAAGATGCCGATGTCGGTCACCACGCCATAGGCATAGCTTGCCTTGAACGGCGCGATACAACCGGTGGTGTCCAGAAACTGAAGAGCGCCGAAATCCACATCGGCGGTGTAATGCGTGCCCGCAGTCAGTTTTACTGGCGGTGTGGCCGAATCGCTCACTTCCAGCGAAGACACCCTGGGGTGTGCCAGAAAGTAACGCTCGCCAACGACCGGCATCGCGCCGCCAACGGGCTCACCGACCACGTCATCGGGTGCATCAGTCACATGATTTCCGTACAGAGCCAGTGCAAGGTTCTCCTTGGTGAACTCCTCAATGGTCAGTTTGATCGTGGCGGATTTTTGCTTGACCATCCGATGGTCGAGCATGCGCTGGCCGCTTTGGCTTTCGTAGTGCTCCAGCACGTCGGTTTTGAGCGATAGCTTCAATTCGGCCACATTGCCGGGTGAGCGCACCTCAATAGGGTTGCCATGGGGATCGCGTTTGCCGAGGAACACCCGGCCTTGGAAACTGGCATAGTTGCTCATGGTTTTGCCTTGTGCAAAAAAAATTGAAATCAGGAATTCGGTTCAACCCGGAACCGACACGTCGTTGGCCAGGGTGCGGTAGGTGATGCAGTAGCGCGCAGAAACCTCGGCGGCCACGGCATCGGCGTCCTCCACGTCCCATTCACACCCTTGCTCACGAATGCCCAGTGCCAGGCCTCCCAGGTTCAGGTTGGCCATCAGCGCTGCGTGCGCTGCGGTCATCAACTGGTCAGCTTCGGTTTCCGGGGAGGTTGGCGGCACGGCGCGTGTCAGCGCAACCATGCGAATGGTCAGCTCACGGGTGACGCGGTTGTTGGCGCGCTCGGAGATGGCATCCGACTCAGGAAATACAACCAAAGCCGGGCTTTGCTCACGGGTGATGGCCACTGTGGGTGAACGGTGGAGGCCGGCACCGAAGCCTTTTGCCGCTGGAGCGACGGTCTCCAACACCGCCAGCAGAATCTGCTCGCGAATGGAATTGCGTGCCATGATTTACAAGCGCGTCAGTTTGACGCGCATCTCCGAGCCATCACCAATTGAGCGAACCTCGCGCACCTGAAATGCCACCCCGCCAATGCGCACAATTTCGCGCGTCGCCAGTCCTGTAAATACTGTGGCTGGATAGGTCATGGCATATTCGCAGCTCAAGGCAAGCCCATCGAGTAATGAGGAATCCGCTGCAGAGAAACCCACCGCATGGGACTGCTCAAGGGAGCCATCCGACGGGCGCCAGACGCACATTTGCAGCAAACCCGCATTGGCGGCAGCTGCATACAAGGTGTCGAGCAGCCCCATCAGTTCATCGTGAGTTTGACCAGCACGCCAGGACGATGGCACATCGGCAAGGGGTTGCTCTGCGTATGCAAATCGGTGCCCCGATCAAACTTGCGGGGTTCTTGCTTGGCATACAGGCTTTGACCCAGGGTATTGGCGGTTTCATTGAAGTCCGCCGGGGCGTAGTAGGTGCCGAAGGTATCCACCGTACCCAAGGGAAACACATGGGCTTCGCCTGCGGCGATGAAGCGACGATGGACTCCATTCATGTCCGTGGCCTGGCCCCGGTACTCCTCAAACGTGATGCCACCATAGGTAAAACCTGCGCGCATGTCTTCGATCAGCACGGCACGCTGTTGGCTGTACAAATACGCCTCTTTCACATTCTGATGCCCCGTCAACGCATCAAAGAACTCGGGCGAACACAAGCAATGCACACCGGTCATGAACTCGCCTTTGAGGTTGTCTTCCATGTGGCGCAGAATGTCGGCACAGGACTTCTTGATGTTGGCCTTGGAATCGGAGAAGGTAAAGGCAACGGACACCGCCGGGATGTCAAACTCTTTGAACAAGTCGTAAATCACCGAACCGTCTGCGTCCAGAATCACCCCCTTCAGAGCACCCATACGCAGGTTCTCCAGGGTGATGGCGTGCTTGTTGCGCATGGTCTGGAGATGCCGTGCCATGACAGATGCAATCGACTCCATCTCGGTTTCGCTGCCAAAGGCGCGAATGCCCTGGACCTCTTCGGGCAGAACCACATCGTCGTGCGGGATATGCGGAATGACAAAGGAACGCAGGGCACGCTTGCCACGTTTTCCCACCGAACCAGGTGCACCCACGGGCATGGTCGGCAGCAGGTTCAAAACGCCGTTTTGCTCTTCCACCATCACCTGGCGGGTACGCACAGGCTTGTCAGGAAAGAGTTTCAATGCCTCGATGCGGCCAAAGCGGTTCGGGATAATGTTGATCGCCGCCGTCAAAGCAGCCATGGAGAACGCGGGATTGTTGAATGGATTGTTCACGGTGACTTCCTTGCGCGCACTGATCAGGCGGATTGACGGATGAGAATGCCGCGTGCTTCCAGATCAGCAATGGCAGCGGTCTTTTGCCCGGCAGTGATGCCGCTGGGCCAACTGAGGGCATGCGTTGCAACCACGCCATGGCGGGCCAGCATCACGGCATCGTCGATGTCAATCAGCGCAGCATTGCAAGAACCCAGCAAAATACCCGCAGGGTGTTCACTTCCGTCGGTCGCAACCGGATCAAAGCGTTTGACCTTGGCGTTGGCGTTGATGCGGCCTACAACAGCACCGAGTTCCAGGTTCTCTCCGGCAGCTACGGTGACTTGCTCACGTGAGTAATTGAGGTGGACCTCTTCGAACTTGAGCAGGTCACCCAGATTGAGCGGTTCTTTGATGGCAGGCATGGCTTATTCCTTGGCAGTGAGTTTCTTGACGGCTTGCATGAGCGGGTTTTGCTCGGGGGAGGATGCTTTGGCGACAGCATCCGGATGGATCAAGGAGGTAATCTCCTGACTTTGCGTACGGGACTCCAAAAGGGTTCGACGCACCTGGGTGGCACTGGTGCCTTGCGCAAGGAATGCGGTAATGCGTTGGGGCTGACCTGCCAGTTGGCACAGTTCAGCGATTTCCAGCGCATCGGCACGAGCGGTTTTGGCTGCGGCGTTCACGGCATCTTCAACTCCAGCACCGGGGTCTTTTACGATCTCGGGTTGGGCAGGGGCTGGAGGAGTTGCGGGTGCACCTTCTGGTTCCGGCGGTTTGGCCGGACTGGTGGGGTTGGTGTTGACGTCAGTGATTGCTGCGGTCATGAGAGCTTCCTTTCTGGGTAGCATGGGAGTTGGACTGAAGGTGGGATCGGAGGGTGCGTTGACGGATGCGAACACGTTGTGGGCCGCTGTATTGCGCACACGACGAGCCATAAGAAACGCGGTGAAATCGGAAACAGCCGCATCGAAGTCACCCTGAACATCTGCCAGACCTGCAGTCACTGCGTCTGGTCCGAAATAGATACCTGCCTGGGTTGAACGCACAAAATGCGGCTCCAATCCCCGCATCACAGCGACATGGTCGACAAAGATGGTGTAGATGCGGTCCACCTCGCTTTGCAGCCGCGCCGATGATTCCTTGTCCAATGGCTGATGTGGCGAGAGGTCGTTCTTTTGTTCCCCGGCGGTGATGGCTGTATAGCGGTAGCCCTCCTGGGCATCGCGTACCGACTGGTCCACATGCATGGCGATGATGCCAATCGAGCCCACACCGCCGGTCTGGGTGACGTAGATGCGAGAAGCCGCACAGGCAATGGCATAGGCTGCCGAGAAGGCACTGTCGGATGCGATGACCCACACGGGCTTTACTGCATCGGCTGCACGGATGCGCTGGGCAAGTTCAAATACGCCACCCGCTTCGCCACCGGGTGAATCGACATCCAGCAAGATGCCGGATACTGCCGGGTCAGATAGGGCTGCATCCAGCATTGCGCCCACTTCGCCATAGGACGTCAGTCCGGACGCTGCTTCCAGACCGAGTGCGCGGCGCACCAGGGTGCCATAGACCGGAATCACGGCGATTTCACCTGGAGCGTCTGCTGCAATCCGTGGTGCTGGAACCGGCAGAGCCAACTGGGGAGCTGGCCATTGAATGCGCTCGCCCAGCACGCCCAGGATGATGTCGAGCTTTGAGCTCGCAAGTAAAAGCGGCGTCCCGTACAAACGAGACGCCAAATGGGGCAACTGCATGTCAGTTTCCTTTTGGTAGTTCAACAGGAACCGTCGGTTTTGAATCCTTCAGTTCATGGCGCGGGTCGGAATCAAAGACCAGACCCAGATCGTCAGCACGCTGGTTGTCGGCGGCGATTTCCCGGTCTACGTCTTCGGCGTCATACCCATTGGCCGAGATCGCTTCGGAGCGGGACATCAAACCCGAGCGGATCGCAGCCTTCATGGCATCGGCCTCTTTCAAGGGATCGACCCACTGCCAGCCTTGCGGAATCCACTTGGCTGAGCGGTAGTTGCGCTTGGTGTTGGCATCAAGGGCATAACCCGGTAAGTTCAACGAACCTTCAAGCACCGCCTGATCCATCCAGGCTTGCCAGACGGGACGACACAACTGGTGCACGATCACACCATGTTGCAGAGCTTCAACCCGGCGTCTGAATTCCAGCAAGCCCGCCCGGATCGAGGAGTAGTTCACCTGGGTAAGATCACCGGTCAGTTGTTCGTAGGTCACGCCCATGGCAGCGGCCACAGCCCGGAACTGCATGCGCAGGAATTCCGAATACGAACCACCAACATCAGCGGGCTGGGAGAACTTGATGTCTTCTCCCGGCTCCAGTATCTGCATGGTTCCGGGCTCCAGACCAGCAAGCGCCACCCCTTGCGAATTGGACAACCCTTCGCCCAGCAGGTTGTCTTCGGGATTCAGCCGTGTCACAAACCCGGCAAACATCGCCGCTGTCTTTTTGCGCACCAGTTCGGCATCGTCGTACTGGTCAAGGTCATGGAGTTTGACCAACGCCCGTGCCAGCCAGGGTTCACCCCGGATCTGTCCCGGACGCAAGGCGCGGTACAGATGGACAATCTCCGAGGCATCGATGCGCACGATACTGGCATCACCCGAGCCGGACATCGGTGCCAGCATCCCGTCTTGCGGGTGCGAGCGATGCAGGTGGTACGCCACCCTGCGTCCCATGCGGTCAAACTCGATACCGGCGCGGATCAGATTGCCGTTGTCCGCAGTGGAATTCAGATGCACAGGCAAGTGCTCTGGCTCCAGAACCTGCAGTTGCAGTGCCACGCTGAGTCCATCTTCCGGGCGACGGTAGCGCAGGCGTACCAGGGCTTCACCGCCTTCGAGCATGGCGCGACACGCCATGGCCTGCAGTCCGTAGAAATCGGTAAGCCCTGCGGCGTCAGCTTCAACTGTCCAGTTGCGCCAGAGTGTCTGGATCGCTTCACGCTGCTCGGCATCTGCCACCATCGATTGCGGCTTGATGCCTGTTCCGATGGCATTGGCCACATAGGATTCCAGCGCTGAATTGGCCCAGGCATTGCGGCGCACCAGGTCGCGGCTTTTGGCGCGCAGTTCATTCTGGTTGAACAGCATGGCAGCCACGGCGCCGGGGTTGCCCACCGACCAGGCCAACGCCCTGCGGCCGGAGCCGACCCCGTCATAGGTGGGCGTGGCTGAGAGTTTGCTGCGTATGGATTTGAACCAGCCTTTGATGGACGCTTTGTTCATCAGGTACCTTTGGAGGTTTGGATCTGAATCTGACGCGGTGCGCGTGGCCACAGACCGGTATCCACCGCTTGTTGAAAGAATCCGCGCCGTACTTCCAGCAAGGCCGCACGCAGTTCATCGACCGAGCGGTATTCGACAGTCTTGTCGCCAAAGCTGACTCGGCGCTCGCCTTTGGCCAGTGCGCTTTCCAGCGCGCTTACTTGTTCTTGTGTGTAGGCCACGGGTGTTTCCTGGTGTGTTTTGTTGGCTGGAGCATCAACGCCATACCGTGACGCTGATTTCGCTGGCATCACTGGGCAAGCCCAGTGCGCTGCAGTTCACTTCCAGGAATTCAGGCGTCTTGACCCCCCCGCGAATCCGCATGCCGATGCTGGTCATGGCAACTATCCAGTTCAGCGGTATGCCGTGGGCATGCCAGCAATAGCCGGTGTCAGGCATCGGGATAGCAAACTCCACGCGGTATTTGCCCTTGGCAAGACGCACCACATTGCGCACGTTCCAGGCGGCCTTGACGACCACCCGGCGGTTTGCACCCACGCCGAAACACACCCAGGCGCGCGCCACCCCAGGGTGGTCGGCTTCGATGCGGGTTTTGAGTTCACGCGCAATGACACCTGTCAGATCGCTGATGTTCTTGCTCAGGGACATGGCTGCTCAGTCCCGGTCAAGCCAGCAGCGCGGCTTCGAACTGCGCCACGAAGTCGGTATCGGTATCGCCTACGTCCACGTTGGCGACGGCGCCGATGTTCTGGCGCGCTTGCGCTTGCTCTTCTGCCGTCAGCGATTGGACGGCATCAAACCGCACACGCTTGTCGAGTGCACCCAGCAAGGCTGCCAGACCACCTTGGCCGTTGAGAATGGCCTGTTGCAATTCCTTGAGGGTGTCAAACGCTGCGTCGGCGCCGCCCAGAATGTCGGCCTTGAGGGCATCGAGTAACCCAGTGATCTTGCTGGCAGAAAACGTCGTGGTTGTGGCTGCGCCGTTGCCATCGTCGATCAGCGTGATATTGCCTGCGCTGTTGATGCGCGCGCGCAGTTCGTTGATGCTGGAAACCAGACTGGTTTTATCGGTCGTAGACAGATTGGCCAGGTTGCCGACCTGGGAATAAATGGACTTGAACTCTGCGGCCAGGCGCAGTACCAGGGAATCAAGACGCGTTTGCAAACTCATGGGGATAACTCCGATAGCAAGGTCAATAAAAAGAGCACCGAAGTGCTCAGGGTGAAACAGTCGGCGGCAAACCGAATCGCTAGCGTTTGAGCCAGGGACTGTGGATCACGCGCCTACTGGATTTCTGTGCTCCAGAAGAACTGATGCCAGCACTGGGGCTGGCATCGATGGGTGTTGTGAGCGGTAAAGGTGGTGGCGCGGTTGGAGGTGCGAGGCCGAGTTGTTTTTCCAGTTCGCGCCAGTGGCGTTCTTCAAATCGATCCAGACCGGCGGCAGCCGCTGCGGCACGTGCATATTGAGCGCAGTCGAGACCTTCGTTCCTCTCGCGCATCTTCTGCCATTCGCGATGGGCGAAGCCGTTGCGGTCGTAGCGGGTGATCAAACTCTCGGAGCACAGCTGCTGCAGGAATTCTGCGTCGATCTTTGGCAGATGCACATAGCCTGGCGGGTAGATGGGTGTGCTGCCGTCTTCAGCCACATCAACCGTTTTGCGCAGGTTGTTGTAAAACTCCATCTTGGCCATGCCCACCGCCACCGAATACAGCTTGATACCCCGGCGCAGTTTTTTACCGCCCTGGGTGACATCTACTGCCGTGGGTGTGCCGATCAGCGCAGCACCACCCATGGCCCCACTGCGCACGCCTTTGATAGGCATGAGTCGCGGATCGTGACAACTGCGGGCAAACGCATAGGCTTCCTGGGTGGCATATCCTGTGTCCAGGGCCAGTCGGGCCAAAGGTATCAAAGCACCGCTGGCATGCGTCCAACGCTCTGCAAGCACGTGTGCCAGTTGTTTCCAGACCGCCTCGCGGGCAGTATCGCCCATGAGTACGCGGTGTTCAATGAGCCAGGATTCCTTACCCCGGCCATAGGCCCAGATCGAGACTTCGATGCGATCCTTTTGCACATCGGCCCCGCCAACCAGCAGCAAGCCACCCATGGGCACGGTGCCGATGCGGTAATCTTCGCGGCGCTCCAATAGGCGCTGCCAGTCGGGCGCTTCGCCTTCTTCGATCCAGGTTTCACCCAGTTCGGTGTTTTTGAAGGTCTTGATGGCGGCGGCTGAGCCTGATTCCTTGTTCACGGCACTCTCCCAAGCAGCAGCGATGTCGCCCCAGGAACGCCAGCCCAGGGGGCTGTACAGGCTGGAGAGGTGAAATCCGGCGGTCTTTGGCGCTTTGCTGCCGCCAGGACTCTGGGTGGCATCGAGCATGCTGCGCCACTGGCCGTTTTGCAGCATCCAGGTCTTGTGGTGCTCGGCAATGGGCTGCTCGCAGGATTCGCAGACGTAGGCCGCTGTTTGTGGTTTGCCTTTCTCCCAGCGTAGTTGCTCAAAGCGCAGCCACTGGCGGTGGTCACAATGTGGACAGGGTACGAAGTAGCGCCGCTGGTCACTGGCTTCGTATTCCCGCTCGATGGCTGACACACCCGAGATGGTTGGCGTGGAGACGATGAAGATTTTGCGCCGGGTAAAGGTACGCGTGCGCGCTTCAGCCAGAGAAATCGCATCCCCTTCGCCTTCGACATCCACGGGATATCCATCCACCTCATCCAAAAACAGGTACCGCACCGGCATGGAGCGCAGACCCACGGCGCTATTGGCCCCGGTCATGACCAGCACACCGCCACGAAATTCTTTGGTCAGGATGGTGTTGCCCGAGTCCCGTGACCTTGCCGGTGAAATCAATGCGCGCAGTTCAGGCGACTCTTCGATCAGCGGGTCGATGCGCTGCTTGGAGTTGCGTTTGGCCATTTCCACCGTGGGCCACACGGCCATGATGGGGCCGGGGGCGTGGTGGACACAATAGCCAATGAGGTTGCTGCCTGTTTCGGTCGCGCCGACCTGAGCGCCTTTCATGAACACCACGCGTTCCACCGCTGAAGATGGTGAGAGGCAGTCCATGATTTCTTTCAAATACGGCGTGCGACTGGTACGCCAGCGTCCGGGCTCCGCTGAGGCTTTGCTGGAGAGCATGCGGTGCTGGTCGGACCATTCGGAGACACTCAGCAGCGGGTCTGGGGTCAGTCCCTCACGCCAGGCGCGCTCGATCTCATCGGCACCTTCGTAATGTTCTGTTGTTTCCATCAATTGACCTTCGGGCGCATATCGCCCAACTCCTGCAGGTGTTGGCGCACAGCGTTTTCCAGGGCAACGTGCATCGGGTGGGATTCAAGCCCCAAGGTGGCCGCCATTTGGGCTGAAACCCGGGCGGGCCAGTTCAGCCAGGCATCGCGCTCAGAACGCGCTAGCTTGAATACGTGAGCTATTGCCTGCGGACGGTCTACCAGTTCGCCTTTGAGTCGCGCCAGTCGCACTTTGTTGGTTTGCGCCTTGACCACTTCGTTGACGGTGCGCGCTTGCAGCAAGGAGGTTCCGCCCGAAGGCAATGCTGCACCTGAATCGCTGGTATTGGTGGATGCATTGCTCGGTGGAGTAGCAACTTTTACCGTTGGTGTGCGCGTTCCGATCTTGGGTACATCGGTGTTTTTGGCCCATTCACGGTCAGCACGTTCGGTATCGATGGTTCCATCGGCCTCTGGCGTGATGCGTCCGGCGCGTATGGCCTTATGCACTGCGGTGTCTGTGACTCCACGATGGCGGGCATAAGCGCGAATCGATAGTCCCATTGTGGTGTCAGTAAAAGATGCAAATTTGCATGTTTTTAACCTTCGGCAAATTTGCCGCAAGTTGGCGGTTTGACTGTGTCTAGGGCATCAAACCTTGATGTTTCTCTTGGAAAAACAATTAGTTACAGCATCATGGAGGTGTCACACGACACACAACCCAGTAACGAAAGGACGCCAAAATGAACATCCAGCTGACTCCTGCACAACACGCCATCCTGGCCTATGCCATCAACCACACCAACGGCAACATCGAATGGTTCCCGCCCAACGTCAACGGAGGTGCGCGCCAGAAGGTACTCCAGGGTTTGCTCTCTCGCAACCTGATCTCAACCTACGGCAGCGACTGGATCGTTGGCGCACTGGGTTATGAAGCACTTGGGCGCACCCAGCCGGAGGCCGCCAGCATTGCCACCGCCCCCGATCCCGAACTGGAGGCCGACGTGGCCGCAGCGGAAGCTTCGTTTGCGCACGATGTTACGCCAGACCAGCCGGATCACACTGACGCAGAAGTCCAAGTGGTTGATGCCGCACCCGAGGACGAAAGCGCCACGGCTGGCGTCGATTGCCCGGTTGCCATCGATGTACCAACTCTGGAAACTGACGCAACCCAGGGCGAAACTTTGCCAATGACGACGCCAACAGAGCAGCCTTTGTCAAAGGCCATTCGCACCCGCGAACACAGCAAGCAGGCTACCGTCATCCAGATGCTGCAACGTCCCGAGGGAGCCACCATCGCGCAGATTTGCGAAGTTACTAACTGGCTACCCCACACCGTACGTGGCGCACTTGCCGGAGCCCTCAAAAAGAAACTCGGTCTGTGCATCAATTCGCAAAAGACGCAAGGCAGCGACCGGACTTACCACATTGCATAAACAAGTAACCGGGCCAAGTTCCCGGCATTTCCTAGTGCCTCAAACCTTGATGTTTTACTTGGAAAAACAATCACTTGCGGCATCATAGAGATGTCGCGAGACACAAACCCAACGGAGATTGAAATGACAACCAACATCGACGCCATCTTTAGCCAGATCGCCCAAAAGCACCTCCATATCGAAACATTAGAAGAACGCAAGTCCGACCGACTCGACTTCCACGAAGTGTCAGTCTGGGCCGTTCGGGATGCCCTGGAAGCAGCATTCAAAGCAGGCGTTGAATTGAAAGCCTCCAGGCGCCAACCAAAGAAGGGGACTGCCAACGCCTAATCAGATCGCCACCCCAAGCGGGTGGCCTGGTTGGCTTTCTGGCGCCGAAGCCTTAATACATGCGCAAACAATCACGCCAAACGGAGAAGTCCATGTCCCCAAAACCCGAAGAATCCCTCGATCAACAACTGCAACAGATCGCGTTGGATCACCTATTCGTCGAAACCCTGGAAACTCGCAACAGCGACCGGCTCGACTTCTACGAGGTCAGCGTCTGGGGTATCAAGAGTGCCTTGATCGCTGCTTACCAAGCGGGCCTACAGGCCAGGAAGCAAAACTGAAAGAAGCAAAGGCAAATATCAACCAGGCCATCCAGAGCGCCACACGGACCAGCCTGGCGCGAACGGGGTGTCAACAAACCAGTCCGCCAGTGTGCCCACATGCCCACATTGCCACGCCGGGGTACAAGACCTAATCATTTGCTTGGCTTCGTGCCACCTGAGCGCCTTAATACACGCACCAACAACACACTTTGGAAGGAAGCCAACATGAACACCAACCAAACCATCCCCGCCAGCCAAAACCAACTTTGGGGCTTTTTTGGTACGATGAACGATGAAGCTGCGGTCGCCTGGCCATTGGCCATGACCGCAATCTCGAATGCAACAAACCAGCCCCTGGAGTCGGTCAGGGTATTCCTCGACAGCCGCCACGGGCGCCACTTTGCCGACGACGTCCACAACCAACTGCACGCAGGCAAAACCTTGGCTGATGCGATCAACGCAGCCACACAGCAATGGATGGACTGGACGATTGGGCGCCAAACAGCCAAAGACTACGGCATCCCGCGCGGCCTTCCTTACTTGGTAGGATTTGTGATCCACTGCGAAATTGTCGATGAGTCGCTTGCTGCTTGATCCGATACCGTCTGCCCCCTGTGGCGGGCAGTTGACGAACCGGGCCACGTGCCCGGTTTTTTGCTTCTTGGCACAACCCATCGACCAAACCACCAAAACGCCACACGTGCCAACCTGGCGCGAACGTGACGTCAACAAACTGCTGCCTGAAGCCACAACCAGTGCGGCCCTTTCATTACTTCTTGGCTGCAGCAGTCTTCGCAGATTTCAACGTTTTCTTTGTCTTCGATGCTGCCGGTGCAGGAGCGGATTTGAGCGCTGTGCGCCGGTCGTAAAGCGCCTTGATTTCTGCAACGATTTTGTCTTTACGCGCAGTCAACTTTGCGATGGTCGAGTCCAGTTTGGCCAGAAGCACATCAATTTTGGCTGTGACAGTCTTCTTCGCCGACGCTTTGGCATCAGGTTTTGCTACCTTTGCGGAAGTTGTTTTTTTGGCGGCGGCCTTTGCCTTCGGTACTACGGGTTCTTGTGTAGGTTTCGGTGCAGAAGCCTTCTTGGCAACCGCTTTTGTCGCAGGTTTTGCTGCTTTTTTAGCAGTCACCTTCTTGGCGGTGGTTTTTGCCTTTGGCGCTGCAGGTTCTGCTACTTTTTCAGGGGCCGTGTCCACTGGAGTTTCTGTAGCACTGGGAGCATTCTCCGTCGCGGTTGCCATGTGTAAATCCCTTCACGATTTTTTTGCCGTACAACCCACGTATTTTCCGCAATGGCCTTGTGATGGTCATGGTGGGCTTGGTCTAATCGTGAAGACTTCGTTGGCTTATGGTCACAAGTCTGGGACCAGATTCATCTCGGGTGAGGGTAATGGTGATGCCTGCGCATCAGTGGACGTTTGCATTAGCGCACCATCAGATTCCCGCGTTGCCAGCTTGCCAGTCCAGTCCTGCCAGCGGCGTACTATCGTATCGACATACTTCGGGTCGAGCTCCATCAAGCGCGCAACGCGTCCGGACTTTTCTGCTGCGATCAGCGTGGTGCCGGAGCCGCCAAAGGGGTCGAGCACCACATCGCCGGGTTTGCTGGAGTTGCGGATGGCGCGCTCGACCAGTTCCACCGGCTTCATGGTGTTATGCGACATGCCAATGCGCGTTTCAAACGTAGGGCTGTCCTTTACCGATAAATTCCATACCAGCCCCGAGTAATTCATTCGCTTGATGGCGTTTACGCTTCGCAGAACGAAGCTGTACGACTTTCTTGACATGACAGGGTCGGCAGCCCCATCCGTAGGGCCAGCCTCCCGCGCTGAAATACCAGTGTTCGGGAATGAGCGGTTTAAGTGTCCCGCAGGCACTGCAGTACTTCCACCAAACGCCGTCGCGCAACTCGCAACCGGAGTGAATCCGCTTGTGCTCAATGTGGGTGACAAGTTACAGGTTTGAAATGTGATTATTTTGCTTATTGTGGTCGACGTGGTGGATGCAACACCCGTCTGGGATGGTGCCAAAGTTTCGTTCCCACACGACGTCGTGTTCCATCCGTAGTCGACCGCCGTACCATTTTCTAACGTAGCCTTTGCTGGTGAGCATATCTCGTCTCCCTCAATGATTTGTGAAGCCTCGATCCAGGCCAAACTGCCGTCACGCAAAACGAGGAAGGGGTGGTTGCCGGTGGCATCGACCGCGCTATCGACACCCATGACGAAAAGCCGCAAGACGCTCGTTTCAACGAAATGATTCGACACGAATTCAACCGGGCGAAACATGCCGTCGGCTGTCAGGACGCGCTCACCGGCGAGCAACGATTCGATTTTTCGCCAACCGTTTTCCGTCAGAACCTCTGAGCCTGGGCATAGGCAAGGATGAAGATCATTCTTGTGCGGTTTTTTGATATTCCACACGTCACCCTGGTCACGGTCGCCGCACCAGTAGCGTTTGCCACCCTCGGCCCAGCCGTAGAGAATCGGTTCGTACTGGCGTTGGTAGTCTGAGCGACCCATGGTGAACGTGTTCTTGGCCCAGATGATGAAGGTGGACCACTTGCCACCGGCAGCACGGAACGCCGCTTGCAGGGTGTCGAGTTCGCTGGAGGACATGGCGATGTAGATCGCGCCCTTGGTCACCTCCACGATCCTTGTGCAGGCAGCCGTCAGGAACGGGCCGAAATCTTCCCCGAGGTTGTCGTTCAGGATGGGGCGGTTTGTACCGCGCATCTTGTCCTTGGCACTGTTGGCGTAATTGACACAATAGGGTGGGTCGCAAACGGTCATGTCTACCTTTTGCCCCTGTAGCAACTGCTCGTAGCATTCGGTTGCGGTGGCATCGCCGCACAGCAAACGGTGCTCACCCATCAGCCACACATCACCTGGTCGAGACACCGGCGTTTCGTTGACCTCGGGAACTGCATCGTCGTCGGTTTGTCCCTCGGTGTCGGGTTCTTCACCGGCCAACAGTTCGAGCAGCGCATCATCGTCAAACCCGGTGAGGTCAAGGTTGAAACCATCTTCCTGCAGTGCCTCGAGTTCAACCTTGAGCATGGCCTCGTCCCAGCCAGCCAGTTCTGCTGTGCGGTTGTCACTGATTACCAGCGCCCGGCGTTGGGTGGGTGTCAGGTGATCCAAGACCACCACCGGCACATGTTCCAATCCCAGTTTTTGTGCAGCAGCGAGCCTGCAATGACCAGCTGCAATGACACCATCGCTGCCAACCAGAATCGGATTGGTAAAGCCAAATTCGACGATGGATGCGGCGACCAGTGCGACCTGTTCCTCCGAGTGGGTGCGGGCGTTCCTGGCATAGGGCAGCAGCTTGCTGGTTGGCCACTGCTCGATCTTGTTTGCAAGCCAGGATGCAGTCATTGTGCGTTCTCCATGGTGTTCAAGCGTTCGGATGCAACGTCGGTGAAGGACTGGCCCGTTGCCTGCAGTGTTACCGGCACATCGGCAAAGTTTTGCTGGAAGCGTTTGACTGCCACATCCACATACTCGGGTGCGATCTCCACCAGTCGGCAAACGCGATTGGTGCGTTGCGCTGCCAGCATGGTCGTGCCAGAACCGCAAAATGGCTCGTACACAATGTCGCCCTTGCACGTGAAGGCCTCGATCACAAACTCGGGCAGGGCCACCGGACACACCGCAGGGTGGTCGATACCCGGTCCGATTTTTCCCTTGTGGCGCATGATGCGAATGACCGCATCGGCAATCTTGGTGTCCTGGGTCAGGATGCCAGCATGGTTCCACGAGGTAGAACTACCATCCTTGTTGCGCATGCCACCGGCGCTGGGACCGTTGCCACGCTGATGGGTGTCTTTGCCCGCGTAAATGCATGGCACGTTTTTATTGGGGCGGCGCACGTCGGAGTCCTTGCGGTTGAAGTGAAAAACGAATTCAAACGCTGGGGCCAAACGGCCACTCCAGTCACCGGGCAATCCCGGCCCCTGATCCCAGACGTACCAGCCAAAGCGCCGCCAACCCTGCTGACGCATCCACGACAGCCAGCCGTCCCAGTAGGGCAGCACTTCCTGCTCGCGGTGGACCAGCCCTAGGTTGACCAGCACCTGACCATTGGCAGCCATGGGCAGCTGGGCGAAGACGCCGCGCATCAGACCATCCCAATCGGCAATGCCGCCGCACGTGTAGTCGCGCTGGTTGCCGTAGGGCGGTGAGGTGAAGCACAGTGTGGCGCGATCACCCTGCATCAAGGCCGCGATTACCTGCGGGTCACCGGCGTCGCCACAAACCAGGCGGTGCGTACCGAGCAGCCATACGTCGCCGGCACGGGATACGGGCGTTGCCGCACCCTCGGGTACGTCATCGACGGCATCACCCGAATCGTCAGGTGGGATGTCTTGTCCGGTGTCATCGGCATTGACGCCATCGGCCAGCAAGGATTCAATCTCGGTATCGTCGAACCCAGTCAATGCCAGATCGAATCCGGCCTCGGTCAGTTCTGACAGTTCCAGGGCGAGCATTTCCTCGTCCCAGCCCGCGTCGAGTGCAAGCCTATTGTCCGAGATCACATAGGCGCGCTTTTGCGTGGGCGACAGGTGCCCCAGTTCGATCACCGGCACTTCGGTCATTCCGAGTTTGCGCGCACCGCAGACCCTGCCGTGACCGGCAATAATGCCGTTGTTGCCATCGACCAGAACTGGATTCGAAAAACCAAACTCTGCAATGCTCGCAGCAATCTTGGCAATCTGTTCTGGACTGTGCGTGCGCGGGTTTCTGGCAAAGGGAATCAAGGAATCAATCGAACGGTATTCGACGTTGAGAGGATGCACGGGTTTGTGACTTCCAAAAAATGCGGTCCGCACAGGTCAGTAAAAACCTGTGACGGACCGCCAGGCCCACCGATAATCAAAAGTACAAGAGTCGAACGTAAAAAACCCGCCGACGATTCAAACCGAGGGCGGGTTCAGAAATATCAGGATACGAAGGTTGGTGCCGGGTGCAAACCTGCCAATGTGCAAACCATCCGTTTCAGCACCATCCGGAATGGTTTGCAGTCAACGTCTACCTGGTTTGCACCCCAAGGTTCAGTGCTCGAGGTTTGCACCACCGCCATTCAACACAGCCACTGGATGCGCTGTTGGCACACCCAGACATGCAAATTTGCATCTCTCAAATGGCCAGAACCACTCGGTCGGGGTTGGCGGCTTTGGCCGAACGAACAGGAATGGGGCAATCGCAAAAAGAGTCAGCTTGGTTTTCCGCCGTATGTTCAGTTCGCCGCGTCGACCAAAGGGTTCGGAATTCCGTCCCTTTGGCGCCCAAGGTGCAAACCCTGCAAACTGTGCAAACCACTTTTTGCAGTCTGTCGGTAGGGGAGCCTTGGGCTGGCTCCCCCCGTATAGCTCTCCCCCGAGGAAGGACCCCTCGTACCTGTGGCGAACTGGATGCACCGGGTTTTATTGCCAGCGCTTTTGTGTTTCCATAGCCGCAATAATAGTTCAAAAATTCCGATCTGTTGCACCCGATGGCTGGGGCAAAATTCGCATCTGCCCTCAGATTTCCTCACGGCTTTGCAACTACCCTCAACTTGCCCCAACTTGCCTCAACCACCTCCTGTCAGCTTTGGAACACCGTTGAGATGCAATGCGATCAAGGACAGTGCTGCTTTCCAACGTCGCCAGGCCGTGGTGCGATCACAGGCAAAGCGCGTGCAGACGTCACGCCAGCCATATCGATTGGCCCGCATCCACACCAGATGACGCTGCTCGACTTCGAGCCACTGCACCCAGCGCATGACCTCGAGCATCTGCTCCACGTCCTTCGGGCTTGGTGGAACGCGACGCAGTAGACGATCATCTGCTGCAAGCACTTCCCACGGACTGCGCAGGATGGTTGGCCACGAGTTGACGTAGCCTTGCGACCTGTCCGGCGGCAGTCGCCTGGCAGTTACTGCAGCCCCGTAGAGCCGCGCGGAAATCTCGTCGGCAGTCCACGTAGCCCCAGTCTGTTTTGAGCGCTCTGCTGTCGTTTTATGCAACTCCATGACGCCCTCCATGACCGTAGAGTCGCTCGCCGATGCGGCGCACCAGTTCTTGCTCCAGGTAGTCCAGCCGTTTGTCTTCGACGCTGACGACCAGGACGTTTTGCTCACGCCAGCCTTTGCGCTTGACCGCGTCCAGATCGGTGACGTTGGGCTGCAAACGGCCCAGTGGGCATTGGTAGTTGCGGGGTGGAATTTTCATGTCACACCACCTCCTGCGTTTCAATGACCCAATGCAAAATGGCCAGGGCATCGGCCTCGTTGTCATCAGTAACGCAGTGGTCAAGAGCGCGCATGGCAGCGATGACCTCTGCCTTGCTGGCGTTTCCCTTGCCGGTCACGTGCTTCTTAATGGTCCCTACGGGCACACCCTCATAGGGCACGTTGTGATGCTCGCACCAGGCAGTGAGTGTGGCCAGCAGACCGCCATAGACGTGTGCTGCATCCACGCCGTTGTGCCGGCGTACTTCCTCGAAATACACCGCGCCGATTTCACCAGCGGTGGTGTGGATTTCCGACAGCCAGCGTTTGAAGCGCAGGTAGCGCATACCGCCGCCTTCAAACCGCTGAGACTTGAAGTTGACGAAGCCGTGGGTGACTTGTGCGTCGCATCCCCACAATGCCCACCCCGTGGTGGTACCCAAGTCCAAGGCCAGGATGGTGCTGTTCATACCGCACCTCCGTCACCACCAATACCGGACGGAACAAGATCAGAGACAACCCCGCGTAAGCGGGGTTTGTCTCTCTCCCGTAGGGAGAGGGGAGTTCGTGCAATCTTTAATTTCCCGCAAGTGATTGATTTACAAAGGATATTTGTAGATTGCAAAGGGTCTTTGCAATCTACACTCTGCAATCTGAAATTTGCAAAAAAACACTTGTAAATCAATGAGATAAGTTTGCAGGTAGATTGCAGATTGCTGCAATCTGGCTTAAGATTGCAGGAAAAAATTGTAGATTGCAGACGATTTTTCACTGTATTTTTCATAGCATTTCCTCTTGGTATATCCATACATCCGGGTTTTCAACTGGCAGCAATGCACCCGTTTGGGGGCACTTGTAGTAGTCTGGATAGACAGGTATCGGGTCGGTTCGAACCTCTGCGTTAACCTCATCTGGCTCACCAATGGGGCAGCCGAGAAGCATGCCTTCGACGCACATGTAGCCAAATTTGCTACGTCGAACTGAAGGCAGACCGTAAAGCAAGTGGTCCTTGAAGAACTTGATGTATCCCTTGCTGGCCAGTACTGCGATGCGATCATTGATGGTTCGATTGGCCCCAAGACCGCATTTGCTCTCGAATGATTCGGCAAATTGATTGGGTGTGTAGCAATGTCCCTGTGCTGCCTCATCAAAGATAAGTTGCAAGATCACGTCGTGTTTGCGCCGACGTTCAGCATCAAGCCGTTGCCCGTACTCCTGGGTGACCAGCCGCTGATTGGGTATTACCTCGCGCCACTCGCCATTGATCTTGTCGACATGCTTGGTAGGGATGCCTGGCCCGTTGCGCAACTCAAAGATCAACTCCCGAACGGTGTTTGACTCATCTGGACGATTGAGCATGAACCCGCTTGAGTAAAAACCGCGCAGACTACCCGCACCCGCGAAGGCCTGGAATGGGTCTTCCTCAAACTGCCTCTTGCCCATCTTTTTTGTGTGGTGCACCAAAATCACGCCAGCATTCGGATTGATGGCGTACAGAATGTGTCCAATCCTTTGCTGCAAAAAGAACAGCATGACCGCGTTGTCGTTTTCCCCATTCGAGCCTTCGGCGCTGTCGAACACATTACGCAGTGGATCGATGGCGATGATGTCAGGTGGCTCGCTTGGAAACGCTTCCTGGATGGCTGCAATCGTACGGGCCACGCCATCCTCATTGAGGATCAGGTGAACCTGTGGTGTGCAATAGAGGTTTTGACGTGCATCCTGGATTCGGTGCGAGGGCAGCTTGATGGCCTTCACACGCTCGCGCAGGTAGTAGTACTGCACCTCGGCTTGCAGGTAAAAAATCCTCAAGGGTCGCGCAGGATGCATTCCCAAAAAGGTGGCGCCGGCTGCCATGTGCGCAAGCCAGGCCAACAGGAAATCACTTTTCCCCACCTTGGGCGCACCGCCAAAGACGGTCAAGCTTCCCGGCGTCACCACCCTTGGGCTGACGATATCCGCCGGCATCGCCGAGTCATCGTCCAGGAGTTGGCCAAAAGAAAAACTTGGCAACGTGGGTGCGGTCGCCTTGACTACCTGGCGATCACCCCGGGCAATGAACGTCAGACAATCAAAACCTTCTTGTACGGCGTCGGCAGCATCCCATTTCTCCGGCTTGTCACTGGGCGGAATCAAGATGAACACACACGTGCAACCAGCCAACACACAAGCCTTGGCTGCCTTTTGCGCGTAGTCCCAACCAGCAGAGTCCCGATCCGGCCAGATGATCACCTCCTTGCCTTTGAGTGGGCTCCAGTCGGTTTTGTCGATGGGCGCCTTGGCACCGTTCATCGCCGTGGTGGCCACAATACCCAGAGCGATCAACGCGCAGGCACACTTTTCCCCCTCGACCAAGACGACCTGTTTTGCCGTTGAAACAGCTGGGAGATTGAACAGAGGCCTGGGATTGGGCGCGCGCCATGTTTGACTCTGAACATCCCAGGGCCGGAACTCCTTGCCTGAAGGTGGATCGTAGCGGTACACACAGGCAATGAGTTCGCCCTCTGGTGTGAGATAGTCCCATTTGGCGGTGCGGGGCCCGAGATCATCCATCGGCATTGAATGGGTCGCATGGTGCGTTTGGGTATGCACCACAAGCCCCAGCCATTGGCGAATCTGATTTGCCAGATGCGGGAAGTCATGCCGCGACGACAGGCCCTGGGCCCGCGCCCACAAATCGATGATGTCACCCCCTTCGTCTGTGGCGAAGTCCTTCCAGAGTCCACGCCGCTCTCCCTCGAGTTCAACGACCAGACTCTTGCCAGGGTTACCATTTACGTCCCCGACATAGAACTTGCCACCGCGAATGCGTCCGTTCGGAAACAGATACAGCAAGACCGATTCGAGCCGTTCCAGCAGACCGGCACGCAATACATCGGTGTCGCCAATGAAATCTTCACGTTGATCTTCGGCATCGTTGAAGTCCAGCCACACAACATTGTTGGTCATCATGTTGTTCTCCAGCAGCGGTCTTGCCAAGCGCAAAACTTACACTCGACATGCGTTGGTGTTGTGGCATGACGCGGCAACAGTTCACCGACTTCCGACGCGGTGATTACCTGGACGGCACGATCAGACATCCGCTGCGCCAGGCCGGCGTCAAAGGGCACCAGTTCGAACCAGATTTCCTGTGAGTCCTTGTTGACGGCGGTAAACAATGCCGGGTTGGCTGCAATGCCTGGGATGCTTGGTTCCATGTACGCCTGGTAGATGGCAATCTGAGCGGCGTAAACCGGCTTCGAGGCAGCTACGCCATGCTTGACCGTGTCCCGCCAGGATTTGTCATTCATCGTCTTGCACTCCCACAAAGCAGGAACGCCAATTTCAAGACAAGCAGGGGCGGCATTGATCACGCCGTCGACGTGGCCCTGGATACGTCCACCCGCAACCGAGAAGCCAAACTGGCCTCCGCTGGTCTTGCGTGTATAAAGATCAAACCCGGTCAGGCGCAGCCACCGAATCGCCAGGTCTTCCAGGGCATGACCCACTTCAAAAACGCGCAGCACACGCCCTGGAAATTCCCGGCCGGCATCGGGGGCGACATGCAGATACTCGTACTGCAAGGCCCGCTGACAGGCTACGCCCAAGCGGGATGCTCCCAGGTAGTTGCGTGGCGTCTGCACATGGCGTTCAGCCAGGAGTGCCGCATCGATCAGCGCACAGATCTGCTCACAAAAACTGGGACGGTGGTTGAAGTCCAACATCACAACGGCCCCCCTTGCGCTGCGGTTTGCGTCTGACGGACTAAACGCTGAGCAAGAAATGCACGGTCCTTGGCCGCCAAGCGTTCGTGCTCTTCGACCATGCGTTTCTGGTACGTGGTGATTACGACACCAATGAGCATGCACACCTCATCCCTGCGGTAATCCGCCAGAGGACGTTGCATCCCGATTGAGCCAACATACTCGCCCAGCGGTATCAGGCAAGCCTGCATCGCGGCGAGTTCCATTTCACTGGGGTTAACCATGTGACCCTCCGTTTTGTCCATCAGTCTGGAAAATGCCTCTTGGCAGCGCCGTGAGCAAAATACCCACTGGTCGCTGTAGCGCTCTGGGTCGCCGCGCCTGTGGCGTGTGTTGAACCAGCCGTAACCCCTGGCTTGGCGGTAGCAAACGATGCATTTCACGCCGCTTCCCGATAACTGTCGTTGGCGGCCATGACCAGGCGCTGGATCGACGATTTATTGAACTGAAACGACAGCAGCGCCGATGCCTGGTAGCGGGTCATGCCAAAATCGGCGCGCATTGCCTGGGGCAGGTACTGAAGTTGCTTGAGCGTCGGGGGTTCGTTGAGCCAACGGCGCGTCTTGTGCGCGGAATCGACACTCTCGTGCGCATTGATCCAGTCGTCGGCTTGCGCCATGCACACGGTGCGTTCACCAACCGCCAACAGGCGCGGTATCAGGTTCTTTCCGCCACCAACGCTATACCAGCGACCATTGAGAAAGAAGATGCCACCCCAGGCATTGAACCCGCTGGCCATGAGTGCATCGTCGCTGCCAAACAAATCGCACCAGCGGAAATTGGATCGCTTGAGCAAATCGATTTCGCTCATGACAAAATCCGACAGTGGTTGTCGCGGTGTCACGCCTTGTTCGACTCCATCAGCCCCCAGCTCCCAGATAAAACCGCAAATCGGGCATTCCTGGATGCCAGCCGGAACCTTGGCGTCGCACTGCGGGCAGGTCTTTGGCTCGCCATCCTCACGTTGTTTGCCGTCGAGATCGACATCCTGCTCAAGACAGCCGTGCATAAGCGTTGCCGTGCCGAAATCAAGGACAATGCAGTCGGTCTTGATTACGCCTGGGAACTCCTCGGGGTCCACAGTACGCAAGCCACGCCCCACCATTTGAATCAGGGTCGACTTGAACGAACTCAACCGCAACAGGATTACGCAACTGGTCGGGGTGTAGTCGTAGCCTTCAGTGAGAACAGCGACGTTCACCAATACCTGTATCGAACCCGTTTCGTAGGCAGACAGCCGGGATTTACGCTCGGCATCCGGCAAATCACCGCTGACCATCAAAGCATTGACTCCCGCAGCGTTGAATGCTTTGCAGACACTGCTGGCATGTTCCAGGGTGGAGCAAAATACGATGGTCTTGCGACCGACTGCCTTGGTTTTCCAGTGTGTCACCACAGAGTCATTGATGACGTCCTTATTGAGGATGGCAGCCACTTCCCCCATATCGAAGTCATCCGCCGTGCGGCGAACCTTGGACAAGGCTTCTTGGGCGCCAACGTCGATCACGAAGGTGCGTGGTGGCACCAGGTGACCGCTGGCAATCATCTCCGCCAGGGTGATTTGGTCGGCGACATTGGAAAAAACATCGCGTAGCCCTTTGCCATCACCCCTGTTCGGGGTGGCAGTAAAACCAGCAAGGAGCACTTCGGCGTTTTTTTGTTGTACCCGATTAATGACACTCTGGTAGGTAGGTGATGCACAGTGGTGCGCTTCATCAATGACCAACAGATCAAGCGTAGGCATTTGATCCAGATGCGTCTGGCGCGAGAGGGTCTGCACCATTGCGAAGGTGGCTTGTGCATCCCAGGACTTCTCGTTGGCATCAAATACCGACGTGCTTATGCCAGGGTTCACTCTCGAAAACTTGGCGCGATTTTGTCCGGTCAGTTCGGTGCGGTGGGCCAGGATGCAGGCCTTGGCGTCGGGGTCTGACAATAGGCGCCCGGCCAGGGCCGAAAGCATGACCGTTTTTCCGGAACCGGTCGGCGCAACCGCCAGGGTGTTGCCGTGCTCGCCGAGCGCGACCAACGCGCGTTCGACCAGCAGTGATTGGCGAGGACGAAGGATCACGTTGAAGCTCCTTCCTTACTGTGCCCAGCTGGGCAGACCGGTAATCGGGGCGCGACCGGTGGCCTGGGTATAGGCGTTGGCAACGCTGGTCGTTGGGGCCGGTTGGCGCGGTGCCGCGCCCATCAGTGCTGCGTAATCTTTGTGGTCTGGCGTGATGGCCACTTTGACAACGCTCTTGTCCTGGCCATGCTGGTCTTTCTCCCAATCGACCTTACCCAGGAATTCGATGCCATCAAGGTCGGCGAATCCGTTGATGCGGCGCGCATTCTGTGCCGCAGCGCTGTCATCGCCAGGATGGATACCACGCGCCGAGTTGAGTATGGCCTTGATGAAGGTGCGTCCCATATTGGTCCATTCGGCACCCTTGGCGCTGTGCAGACCAATGAGTGACCACATCTTGCGCCGGGCGAACTCACCTTCCATCACGATGAACTCACAGCTCAGATAGACCGAGCCGGTGTCGTCGTTGCGGGTGGCGTAGCCGCCAGTCCAGCCTTGGGATGCATCGTTGAAGCCACCCGGGCGGATGGTCATGCGAACGCGCACCAGGGTGCCCTTTGGGATCAGGTCAAAGGATGATTGTTCAGATGCAGAGTTGAAATCGAAATAGGACATGGTCAGGACTCCTGAGAAGTGGGTTCGGGGGTGGCAATGGGGTGGGCGAAGGCATGGCGTTCGCTGGCGGGTTTGACTGGGCCGGCGATCTTGTCCATCAAGCGCCCGAGATGCGGCTCTTCGATGGCATCAAGGCGTCCGGAGCGGTCCTTGGCTGGATAGCCCCAGGCGTTGAGCGTGTGGCACACAAAGGCGCGATAACTCGTGCCGTCATCGGCCTTGAGTTCGGTCATGGTGATAACCTCGTCAACGATGCCGGGTAGTTCCAAACCGGTCTTTGCACCGTCGATTTGCAGCGAAAAGACCCGGCGGTTGAAGTCGTCCAGGGCTTCGTTGAGGATGCCAACGAACCAGACGTTTTTGCGCCGCGTGTGCTGCAAGTGGGTGAGCCAGGCAATCATTTCCGAACCCATCAAGCCGTAGGCGCCACGGTTGTCGGGTTTGCCGGTTTTTTCTGAATAGGCCTGTGGTTGCCCCTTGGACCATTGCAGGCAAAATCGCCCGGCCACGGTGATCGAATCGACGAACACGGTTTGGTACTTGTCCAGCACAGCGGGGTCGCCAAAGCGCGCGCAGACGGCGTCAAAGTGGGCCTGGCTATAGGGTTGATCCTCACGCAGTGCCGGATTGGGACCGCCGATGAAGACGGCAAAATCGCGGCATTCCTGCCAGGTTCTAGGGCGGATCGTGTCCCCGGCCCATCCTTCGACGGCCAAATCGCCGGCTTCGAGATCAAAAAACAGCGTCTCACTGGGCTTCAAGGTCCAGAGCTGTGAGGTTTTGCCGATGCCGCTTTTACCAATGAGTACGCCCTTGACGCCACGGCGCTCGGCGAGTCTTTGGTCAGCGCTGATGATGGGAAGAGCCATTTATGCACCCTCCTTTGCGAGACTGAGCTGGTAGCTCGGCTTTCCGGTCTTGAGGGTGCGCGCCGGAACGAAGGCGCCTTTGAGCGTGTCCGGCCAAGCGTTGAACTTGGTTTCCGAGACACGGTAGGTGATGTCCACGTACTGTTCCGGGTTCTCGCCATTGGCAACGATGCGGCGCGTGATATCGGCCAGCTTGGCTTGATCCCATTCGATCTTTTTGGGTAGATCGGCGCTGACACGCACTTGGCCGTCATCGAAATGCACGATGCCGATATCCTTGCCAGCGGCTTGGCGCAGTTCCTGGGCACGTTTGGAATATTTCAAATCCAGAGCGTGGTCAATGTGTTCGAGCAGGCTCTTGGTGGCAGCCAACTGGTCGGCGGCGTCGTTCTTGGCTTGGAAGAGCAAATCGCTGGAGTATTTGGCCAGTTCGCTAGCGGGCATGGCCAGCACTTGATCGGGAATCAGTTTCATACCGTGCCTCCTGCAGCGATGGGTTTGGAAGTGCTCTTGCGCAGGCTCTCGACTTCGAAGGCTTCGATGTCCTCCATGCGGTAGCGGACCTGGCCTTGCAGCTTGAGGAATACGGGGCCAAGCCCCTCGGAGCGCCAACGCTCCAGGGTGGCCTCACTGGTGTCCCAACGCTCGGCCAATTGGCGTTGATTGAGGTGTTTCACGTTCACGTTTTTCTCCTTTCAGATGGTTAAGAAAACGTGAGGAAAGTTTCGAATCCGGTATGTACGGGCGTCCACCACCGCCATGTACGGGCTGATGTACGGGATAAGCCACGGCGTGAGAAAACGGGCTGCAGAAAACAAAAAACCGCCCGAAGGCGGTCGTGCGTGGTGCATCCAGATGGTGCTGGTCAGTCCAGATTGAATCCGTACTTGCCATTGCCATCGCCAGCGATATAGTCTTCCCAATTCGGATTACCGCTGAAGATATTTTGGATGCGCTGACTGCGTCCCGATTTCTTTGGCCCGTACACGGCATCCAGAATTTCATGGGCGGGAACCCAACGCCGCCCATTCTCGAATTGCTTGAACAAATGGCTCACCACGGCAACCTGCCTGGCCCCCTTGATCGGCCATGGCTTGTCGGACTTGGTGGCAATGACCAAGGTGTTGGAGTAGCGGTCAAAGCGAACGGGAAGAGACTTCTCAACTTTGCTGCCCGAAGGTGCCAGCAGCAATCGGTGGATCAGGTCGATGTCGAAGTGCGGCTTTACGGTGTCTTCGACCAGGGCACTCGCAATCGGGATGATGCGGTAGGAACGTGGTGGAACAACGATGTTGGGCAAAGGATGGCCGCAAGTGAAGATCAATCCCTGTTCGGGCAACATCGCTGCACGGAAATGTTCGAACACCTTTTCGGCAAATGACCAGAGTCCACGCACCAGCCATGCATCGACCTGCACGTCAGCTATGCGTAGCTTGCCCAGACGCCATAGAACACCATCAATGTCAGGTACCGTAATGCCGCGTCGTTGTGCCTGGGCAACTCCGAGCAAATCCGCCAGGTAGTTCATCAGCTTCACGTCATTGATTGCACGAACACCGACCATATCGGCCGAGACATACTTGATGCGAAAGGTCTCGGGGCAGCGGTAGCGATACCGCTGCGGGTCATCATCTTCCTCGATGTCGACCGCAACGCACTCATCACCACAGTCCGCAAGATAGCTGCTTGCAAATCCGATACATTCAGTCCATGCTTCCAGATCACGGTTGGATAACGCTGCTCGGCGCGACAAATACCAACCGGGCACACCCTGCAGACGCTGTCCGTTACCATCAACAATTGCGTTGCCCGATTGTTCAAAGAGATCGATCAGTTCAAGCAGCGAGTGCTTCGAAAGGCTCATTTGCGACATCGTTAATCTCCTTCACCAACCGCCACTTGACCAGCAAGCGATCACACAGGGCACGATCTTTTTCGCGTTTGGTTTTGATGTTGCACTTGTTGTCCTCGCGCAGAATCACGCTGATCGTGCGCGCTCGTTCCTTGCCGATCTTCTTGATGCGGATAGACAGTTTTGCGTAGTTCAAGTCGTGGCGGCGGAAGTCGAACGACAAAGAAATCAGGGAACGTGCAGCGGTGTAAATATCATCAATGTCCTTGGTCAAGATTTTGACCAGCATGCTCCGCTGATTGGTGGCGTTGTAGCCAAGCTCAACCACTTTGACCGATACCACGTCCTCGCCAGTCAGGTCGAAATTGCGGGGTGCGGCCAAACTTTGGTAGTCGTACTGTTTCAGCCCAATCTTGTCACCCGTAATGGACGACTGCAGTAGCGTATCAGCTACGATGCGTGCCAGCGCTTCACGGCCCTCGGCACCTTTGGACAAGACCTCAAGATGACCATTGGCTGGTTCATACGTGATGTGCGAAGAAACAGCCCGGATGACCTCCTGCTGCACCAGTTCACTGGCCTGGACGCAGTCGATGATCTCAGGTGGCCGGTTGCGATGCACGCTGACCTGATAGAGAACCACATCCTCGCCCGTTGCATCCGGGCGCAGTCGTTTGAAAACCTGTACCGCAACCGCCCCCTTGTCACATCCAAAATGGGCAGCAACGGCTTGGTGAAATGCCTGGCGTGCTGCTTCATCTTCCCGAACGACAAGGTATTTGGGAGCAAGGTAGCCAGAATAGCAGGATGCACTTTGGCGTAAAACGTCTGCCTGGCGTGCGTTCAATGCTTCATCAAACAGTTCTGGTTCATGAACATACAACCATAGGGCACGCTCGTACTGGTTTGGAATTGCAGCAAATGTATCTCTGTCACCTTGGGCAAGCGCGTGACTGACGCCTTCAACGACATCTTGCCCTGCGCCGTCCGACAGCAGCACAATCCGTTCGGCCACCTCCTCGATCTTTTGCCGTTCTTTCACACTCAGTGCCGTCAAAACCGACTCGATTGCGGCACGCTGTTCCTGTTTTCCCTTCTTGTCGAATGCGGGCATCGCCAAATGGAATTCACTGACGACAAAGTCTCGCAACACTGCAGGCAGCAGGTGCCTGAGCAACTTGGTCAGATTTTCTGAATCGTTCATCTATTTCCCCTTTCTGAGGTGTTACCGGTTGAATGCAGCCCGAGTGGTCCTTTTTTGCTAGAGTTCAGGCCAATATTGTTCTTTATACCGAACGATTGGGATTATTTCAGAGCGAATAGATGTTTGTCAATCAGTTACGAATTTGTTCTGTAAAATAGAGCCGGTCACTAAATTTTTAGGACAAATTAGGAGTTCAAAGTGCCTTCATCCCTGGGTGAAAAAATACGCGCGCTGCGTAAGGAAAAAAGGTTCAGCCTTGACAACCTGGCTGATTTGACTGATTCGAGCAAGAGCTACATTTGGGAGCTGGAGAACAAGGACAATCCCAAGCCATCTGCCGAGAAAACGGCAAAAATTGCTGCCGTTCTGGGTGTGACGGCGGAGTTCTTGCTCAGTGGCACGGTGAATGCACCGGATGCTGAGGTTACCGATGAGGCATTTTTTCGCAAGTACAAAAAAATGTCGGAACCAGACAAGAAGAGAATTCGTCAGATCATTGATGCATGGGGGAACGAATGACCGAGCCAAGAATGCCCATGGCTGCCGCCAACCAGATATCCCATATGCTCAACATCGTGTTGGGGCAAGATCGGTTCCCAGTCAATATCGAAAATGTTGCGCAAGAGTATTCACGGCAGTGTTTTGCGGACTCACCAATCGACAGAGTCCATGGCGAGGATTTGGACGGTCTGGAAGGGATGCTTACTGCCAACAAGGCACGGTCGAAATGGATGATTCTCTACAACAGTGCAGTACGCTCCGAGGGACGTAAGCGCTTCACGATTGCGCACGAATTTGGGCACTACATTCTGCACCGGCATGGGCAGGATCGGTTCGAGTGCGGTGATGATGACATCGAGACGAGTGGTGGCACCGAACGAAACATCGAAACCGAGGCCGACAAGTTTGCGTCGACCCTGCTGATGCCGCTGGACGATTTCAGGAAACAAGTCGATGGCGAATCCGTCAGCTTTGACCTGCTGAGTCACTGTGCCGAGCGCTACGGCGTGTCTCTCACCGCCACCGCACTGCGCTGGATGGAGATTTCTCAGGAGCGTGCCATCCTTGTGGCCAGCCGTGACGATTACATGCTGTGGTCAAAGTCGAATGAGGCAGCCTTCAGGTCCGGGGCCTACTTCCCAACGCGCAAGAACACCATCGAACTACCGCATAACGCTTTGGCGCACAGCAATAACCTCCTGGGGCTTAGTGACCAGATGCAATCGACGCGAGCACAGAGCTGGTTTCCGCGCGAACCAGTGTCCATGCAACTGACCGAAATGACCAGGATGGCGGGCCAGTACGATTACTCGCTAACGCTGCTACTGATGCCAGATGCCCAGTGGCAGCGGTCACAGTACGACGATGGTGAACCTGAAGAGGACACCTTTGACAGGTTCATACGCAACGGTCAACACCCCGTTCGGTAGCCGGTCAATGCGACTACGCAGAGCCATTCAACAAAGAATCAGCCAGTTTTAGCAAGTTCAAGACATAAGGAGTGTCAATGTCATTTCCACCGGCCTTGCCTCATGGCGCCTTGACCGAGGTTTTTCAGAACGTGTTCGTTGTTTCGGGAAGTTTTCGGTTTGGTCCTGGGCTTACCATCACCCGAAATATGACCGTTGTGCGCGAGGGCGGTGAGTTGACCATCGTCAACTCCGTGCGTCTGACTCCGCAAGGGGAATCAGAATTGGCAAAACTCGGTATCGTCAAACATCTGGTGCGTCTGGGCGCCTTTCATGGTGCCGATGACCCGTACTATAAGAATCGCTACAAACCCATCCTTTGGGCGCCGCCAAACACAAGGCACAAGGCAGAAATTACGACCGACAGGGAACTCAAGCCGGGTACATCTCCCATAAAAAGTTCCAAGGTTTTTCTCTTCGAAAAGGGCAAGCGGCCAGAGGCTGCCCTTGTGCTGGAGCGTGATGGCGGCATTTTGCTGACCTGTGACAGCTACCAACACTGGCCCAACTTTGATGGTTGCTCCTTCCTCAGCAAATTGATGATGAAGGTGATGGGTTTCGGGCCGACCGTTGTAGGCGGGCCTTGGGTCAAGGAGATGGGCCCGGGCGTGGAGGAGGATTTCTCGCGTCTGATGGCCATGCAGTTCAAGCACTTGGTGCCTGGACATGGGGCGGTGCTCAGGGATCAAGCCAAGCAAGGGCTCGAAACAGCTGTGGCCAATCGCTTCGGCAAGCGCTGATTGGTAAGGTCCAGTGTCCTGGAAAAAATCATGAGCGCACACAAATGGCAATTTGCCGCGCGATTCCGGCGTCACGCCTTCGGCTGGCGGTCTGACGCGCCGATCCAGCGCATCAAGGAAGCCCTGGCAGAAATCAAGCTGGTTGCGCGCAAGGAGCCTGTCCTGGCAGCCGAAGGTGCTGTGACCCTGCTGGAAAAGTTGTCACCGGCACTGGAACAAGTTGATAGCTCATCGGGCGCTCTGGGTACGGCGGTCAATCGGGCCGTCGACACCCTGGTTCCGATCATTGTCAAGGCTGATGTCGAACCGCGCGTTCGACAGCGTTGGCTGCAACGCTTGTGGCAGGCCTTGCAGGACGACAATATTCCCTACATCGAATCTCTTGGGGAACACTGGGGTGATCTGTGCGTAACGCCGGAATTGGCGATCCAGTGGATCGACGAATTCTTGCCTCTTGTCGAACAGGTTTGGAGTTCCAAATCCCCCAGCCACGGATTTTTCCAGGGGACATGCGCATGTCTTGCATCGTTCTACGCAGCTGGTCGCTACGAACAATTGCTTGCCCTGCTGGAGAGGGCGCCGTTCAAGTCATGGCACTATCGCCAGTGGGGCGTCAAGGCGTTGGTGGCGATGGGTAAAGGCGCTGAGGCAATAGGTTACGCCGAACAATCGCGCGGTCTGAACGACCCTGGTTGGCAAATTGCTGAGGCTTGCGAGTCCATTTTGCTTTCGTCGGGTATGGCCGCAGAGGCATACCATCGTTACGCAATCGAAGCCAACCAGGGCACCACCAACCTTGCGACCTTTCGCGCCATTGCCAAGAAGTACCCGCACAGGAACCCGGACGATATCCTGCGTGATCTTGTCAAAAGTACGCCAGGCGCTGAAGGCAAGTGGTTTGCAGCTGCAAAGGATGCCGGCTTGTTCAGTGTCGCCATTGAGTTGGCAAACACCAGTCCGACCGATCCGCGCACACTGGCGCGTGCGGCCAAGGATTTTGCTGAACGTCAGCCGGATTTTGCGATTGCTGCGGGCCTGGCCTCGCTGCGTTGGATTTCGCGCGGTCACGGCTATGAGATCACCGGCATTGATGTGCTTGATGCCTATTCGGCGGTGATGCAGGCGGCATCCAATGCAGGGATGGATGCGCAGCAGATCAAGACGCAAATCAGAGATCTGCTGGCATCAAAATCGGGTGGCAAGCAGCTCATGGAGAACGCACTGGCTCGTCACCTGGCGGTTTGAACCGGTTATGGTTTTGCAGGAGTTTGCGACTTCCTTGTTTGGTTGCTGGTTGGTGCCAATTACCTTGTTTTTGCGCGGCGACATTTGTCTATAACAAAAACGACTTGATCTAATGCCAGATCTGCTATCTGCAGCCAACCTGCCAGAACATGAAACACATGCCACATACCGGTATAGATGGTCAGCTGCGTTGCAGAACCTTGCGCAGCTGCTGCCCGAGCCAAACGTCGTGCATCGTCGAGTAGCATCTCATCGGAACCAACTTGAATCAAGGGTGCGACCGGAATTTGATGTAATGTACGTATTTCTTCCACCCATCAATATACGTAGGCGAGTGCCGTCATGACAAGCAAGGTAATAGATCGTAATGGGACAACAATCAAACTGGAAATAACGATT
>JAYRRD010000008.1:0-5479 GCA_041910275.1 Rhodoferax sp. | reverse complement strand
TCGTAACACTTCTCATCGTCCATCAACTCCTGGATATGAAACATGGCAGTGGCCCTCCGTCACAATACTATGACGAAGGGCATTGCAACCGATCCTTTTCTCATCCATTGTGATGACCTCAAAACCCAATATGAGCCAAAAATATTTCAGAAAATTTTTCAAGCCGTGAACTTTTTTAGTAAACATCGTTTACCATTCAGCCATTCCGAATTCTTAGCTTTTTATCTTTCAAATCCACCGAGACCCATCGTGATACGCCAAGCCCGCCACCATCTGCCAACCCTGTCAAAGCCGTGGGCAGGTGCGTGCGCGCTCAAGCAGATGGTTCGAGATTGCCCCCATTCCATGATTACCCCCTTTAATCGCAGTTTTAGCGTCTTTTCAAACGCACTCACCCTGAGTTTCCTGGCGAGTGCATTTGAAAATTCGTTGAACCCCAGTCCCGGTGGAGGTGGCGTGTAGCCCCTCACAGGTAAATCACCTACCTAAACCCGGACGCAGGCAACTGATCCGGGTTTTTTGTTTTTTGATCATCGCATCGGAAAGCACCGTTCTTTCACACTTGGGTGTCATGCGTTGGTGCATTCCTTTTTGGATCGTACCAACCGGAATGTGCAGGGGGTAACGCCTCCTGTTTTATTTCGTCAGTGTTTGCATATAGGCCGTCGCGAGGATACCTGGAGCCCGGCTGAAATGTGTTGGTGTTGCTCTTGAAGGGGAGTGATCGCAATGCAGCGTGCCAGGTCGGCCATGCCATCGAGGCAAACGGGCGCTGTGAGCACTGACGAAATGAAATTGCAAACGGTGTGTAGCTCAGTCTGGTCAGAGCACTGCGTTTGGGACGCAGGGGCCCGAAGTTCGAATCTTCGTACACCGACCACGATTGCAGAGTAGAGGAGTCCGGTCGTCCTCACGAGTCTCATAAGCTCGAGATCGCTGGTTCAAATCCAGCCTCTGCTTCCAATTGTGCATGGATAGCTCAGTCGGTAGAGCGACGGCCTGAAAAGCCGTGCGTCGGTGGTTCAACTCCACCTCCGTGCACCACATTCATCAACCCCGTCAGGAGATGCCATGAAACGAAAACCAAAGACCCTGGCCACACGAAATCCCTTCGTTGTGCTGGCCATGAAACGCAAGGCTGGAACGCATCGCAAACCCAATAAAGCGATTCGTCGGGCCGAGAAGGTGAACACCAGAGCATTGTCGCCAGCGACCGATTCATTGGTCGTTTTCGAGAACGCTTTGCCCCGGTGGCGTAATGGCAGCCGCGCTGGTCTTAGAAACCAGTGTCTTCGGACGTGTCGGTTCGAGTCCGACCTGGGGCACCAATTTTGTCCGTACAAGCAGACAGGGTGTATGCGGCTGGCTGTTAGCCAGCATAAAGCGAGGTTCGATCCCTCGGTACGGAGCCATTTTCATGTTGACTTTAGCTCAGTGGAAGAGCCCCGGGTTGTGATCCCGGTGGGCATCAGTTCGAATCTGATAAGTCAACCCGAGACACTTGTGCGGTTTTGCACTTTTGCATGACACTCCGTTGTGAAAGAACATTTCGACGATGAAGTTGATGAACACCAAGGAAACGTGATGATTCAGATTTTGCAACTTGATGTGCGCGGCATGCCCCAGGATTGGATCACGCCAGAAGACGCTGCAACGTACTACGCAACCAACAGCGTGGCGTGGACGGTGGGATCGGTCATCAAGACGCTGCGTGGTGGCTACAACGCTTTGACCGGTATGCAGTCCAGAATTGACGTGCATGCCATTGTGGCCACCACGGGAGCCGCGCGTATCAACCTGTTTGATGCGGTGCCGAGCCTGAGCAATCCAAAATTGTTCCGACGCGACCGCATGACCTGTGCCTATTGCGCAGGCCATTTTGACGAACGGCAGTTGACCCGTGAGCACATTGTGCCCATGGCGCAAGGGGGTACCGATGATTGGCTCAATGTGGTCGCGGCTTGTACAGCCTGCAATGGTCGCAAAGGCAATCGCACGCCCGAGCAGGCACGTATGCCCTTGCGGTTTGCGCCGTATGCGCCATCGGTGTTTGAAGGTTTTTTGCTGGCCGGTCGCAACATTCGTGGCGATGTACACGACTGGCTGACCAGCCGGGTTGGACCTTCTTCACGCTGGACAAACCCATCGTTCAAGGTGTGGCAACACACCTATTGGCAATAAGGCTATCGGAAACAACATGGTAAACACACAACTATTTGCAAGTCCACGTGGGCAACGGTTAACGCCATTGCCGCTGGCCGATACCATCAACGAAGCCGGTGGCAGCGCCTACATGCTGGCACCCAAAGCGCGTCTGATGCAGTACCTGATGACGGGAACGCTTAATGGCACGTTTTACGCCAGTGCCGAAGACCAGCTGGACGTACTACTGAACCTGACAAGGGAAGTCGATGCCGAGTTCCTGGCGCGTGCTGCCATCTATGCCCGCCAACGTGGCTACATGAAGGACGCACCGGCCTTGATCGCTGCCGTACTGACGCAAAAGTCTCCTGCGCTGGCCAAAACCGTCTTTGCACGGGTCATTGACAACGGGCGGATGCTGCGCAACTTTGTGCAAATCCTGCGTTCGGGCAAAAGTGGCCGCAAGTCCTTGGGTACAGCGCCCAAGCGTTTGGTGCAACAGTGGCTGGAACAGGCCAGTGACGTGCAGCTGCTCAACGCATCCGTTGGACAGCAACCGTCGTTGGCGGACATCATCAAGATGGTGCATCCCAAACCGAAGGACGCGACGCGCGAATGCTTGTATGGCTGGTTGATTGGCAAATCGGTCGATGTCGCCAAACTGCCGCAGATCGTGCAGGAGTTTGAGCAGTTCAAACGTGGACAGGGGCCGTTGCCCGCAGTGGATTTCCGTCTGTTGACGGGTTTGCCCTTGTCCACGGCGCAATGGACAGACATCGCCCGCCATGCACCGTGGCAGATGACGCGGATGAACCTCAACACGTTTGCGCGGCATGGGGTGTTTGGGCCAGAGTCTGAGTGTGATCTGACAGAGCTTATTGCAGCGCGTTTGCGCGATGCTGATCTGGTGCGCCGTGCGCGGGCTTATCCGTACCAGCTGCTGGTGGCGTATGCCAACGCGCAAGACGTGCCCATGCAAATCAAGGAGGCTTTGCAGGATGCGCTGGATGCTGCACTGGAGAACGTGTCCGAGTTGGAGGGCAAAACCTGGGTCATGGTGGATGTGTCGGGCTCGATGCAGTCCCCCATTACGGGCACACGTTCGGGTGCCAGTTCGAAGATGCAATGTATCGACGTCGCGGCGCTGATCGCCTCGGCCTTGCTGCGCAAAAACCGCCAGGCTGGTGTGATCGTGTTCAACACCGTAGCCCGTCTCGTGGCGTTGAACCCGCGTGACAGTGTGGTGGGCAACACGCAGAAACTCTGTGCGTTGCTGGGCGGCGGCACGGCCATCTCCAGTGGCTTTGATCTGCTCAACCAGGAGGGTGCCGTTGGGGACACGGTGATTGTGGTGTCGGACAACCAATCCTGGGCCGATACCAGCAAGGGTGCAACGGCGACGATGAAGGCGTGGGGGCTGTTTCGCCAGCGTAACCCGCAAGCACGCATGGTCTGCATCGATTTGCAGCCCTATGGCTCGGTGCAGGCAGCGCCGCGTGCGGATATTTTGCATGTGGGCGGCTTTTCAGATGCCGTGTTTGACCTGCTGGCCAGCTTTGCAGCCGGACAAATGGCATCGGGGCTTTGGAAGGGTGCGGTTGAACGCATCCGTTTGTAAGGTTTTGGCGCGAATGCCTGTGGGTGTACATATTGGAAATATGGTGACCGCACCCACCGATTTTGTCGCGCCGCCATTTGCGCAGCGAATGCTGTTGGCACTCCATGGGTCGCTGGTTCGATTCCAACAGAAGTCGGCCTCCGGTCGGCTTCTTAGCTCAGTTGGTAGAGCAGTGAATAGGTGTCAACATCCCTTGTCGCCGCATTTTTAGACGAATGTATTGGGGAAATTTACCATGCCCATCAAGGAAGTCATCGCTTCGCAGCGCGTACCCATCAAAATCTGGACCGACGAGGTTGATGACAGGTACACCTTGAAGCAGGTGGTGTGTGTGAAAGGCTGAAATTAACCATGGATACCAACCACCCGGTATCGGACGCGATGCGCTCCGAAATCATGGATAGACTGCGCGACATTGAGCTGGCCAACGATGTCACGGTCCTGTACGCCTGTGAGTCTGGCAGCAGGGGTTGGGGATTCGCTTCCCCTGACGGTGACTACGATGTCCGCTTCATTTACGTCCATCGCCTGCCCTGGTACCTGCAAGTCAGCCCTGGTCACGACGTGATCGAAGTGCCCATCAGCGGCGACCTTGACATCAACGGCTGGGAGTTGCGCAAAGCCCTGGGTCTCATGAAAAAAGGCAATGCCACGCTGATGGAATGGCTGGATTCGCCGGTGGTGTACCGATCTGACGACACGTTTCTCGCACGCATTCGCCAAGCGGCACAGCAAACGCACCAAGCGGATCGCTCTTTTCACCACTACATCCACATGGCGCGCGGGAACTACCGTGAATATCTGCGTGGTGAGACCGTGCGCTTCAAAAAGTACCTCTATGTCCTGCGGCCCTTGCTGGCCACCCTGTGGGTAGAGCAGGGCCGTGGGGTGGCACCCATCCGGTTTACGGAGCTGGTGGATGCCTTGGTGCTTGATCCAGCGCTACAGCAATCCATTGCTGAACTGCTCGACCACAAGCGACGGGCCAGTGAAGCGCAATACGGGAAGCCGTGGCCGTTGATCAACCAGTTTATCGACAGGGAGTTGACCCGGCTGGAATCGGTCCGCCCACCCGTCCATCAACAGATCGACTTTTCCGTGCTGGATAAACTGCTGGTGGACGTGGTGCTGGAAAATTCCGGCATTTTGCAATTGCGTTAGGTAAACCTCTTGGTGCAAACGTTGCTGGATTTCCGAAGGTGATGCAGTTTCAAAGAATAGCTCCAGTGCTTCCCGAAGATTTTCCCGCGCATCTTGAACCGTGTCTCCCTGGCTTGCTATATCGAGTTGTGGGCACAGCGAAACGTAGCCATCCCCTTCGCGTTCAATAATGGCGGTGAGTTGTCTTTGCATGGCCCGCTTTCACAACACCAGCAGCGCCCCGGAAGTCTTGTGACTTGCGGTATCGACCAGGATCAAGGCGCCCAGCACGCGCGATTGCAGGTAGGGTAACACCGCAATCGGCTCTTGCAGGCTGATTTCGATATGGCCGATGGCATTCGGAGCGATCTGGGTGGCGTCGTGTTCTTCCAGGGTGTTGATGTCCAGGTTGTGCACGATGCGCTTGACGCGGGCCTTGACCCAGCGGTGGCCGTGCAGCGCCCAGTAGACGCGCCCGGCGACCAGCGGTTCGTCGTCCATCCAGGCGACTGTTGCCTTGATCTCGCGCGTGGTGTCAAAGTGGCTGGGTGCATCACTGGACGCCAGCAGCCAGTCGCC
>JAYRRD010000007.1:0-9037 GCA_041910275.1 Rhodoferax sp. | reverse complement strand
CTACGGCTACAGCCCCAATGGAACGGGCGGATACAGCTATCAAATCAGGATAAAAATCAGGCTCAGGAATTGATCACACTATCCCATGCGCCGTAGCGCTCGCGTATCGGCCCGCGCCGTACCGACAGTGCCATCAGCGCCGCACCGGCGAGCACGCTGACCAGCGTTGCGGCCATGTCCCCTGCGAACAGGAACGGCGTAGCCATCAGGCCGACGCCCAGCAGCAGGTTCAGCCAGCGCGCCGGGCGGGCGACTTCGGCGGCGGCGACCGATACCACGGTGAGTAGGAAACGGCGGTCGCGCATGTCGTCGCTGACGGAGCTTCCGCTGATTTTTTCCAAAGGTGGAGTAGTCGAGTTGTCGTACCCAGTCTTCGTGCGACGGTGCGTGCCAAAAGGCGCTCCTTCTTGCACATCGCTCCGTTTTTAAGAGCTACTCCCGCTTGATCCATGGGCGCTTTGGCTTGTTTTGGTATGCAAAAACGGCCCCTGGCGTGCCATGGCAGCTGATTTGGGTCGAATATGGGTGGATTTTGGCGTTGAAAAGACGTTTCTTAAGGTACAAATTGCCTTGTAAGCCTTATGAAACAAGCTGGAGCAGCTCTGTAAAGTAGAGCAAATGGTGCGGCGCCGGTGTTCGCGCTGTACTTCAGCTCCATGGCGTGGTCGCATGACGGAGGAGCCTGTCAGGCCAGTTCCGAAAAATCAGCCGGTACGCGGTGCTCAATGGCTGGAAAACACCTGCATCAGATCGGATGCGTCCACGCTACGGTCAAACCACGCTTCAATCTGTTGCGCGCTGGCTGCGTCGATTTGCGTCTGTACTTCGGGGGGCAAGGAGCCAAAGCGGCGTGTCAGCAGGCGGCGCAGCATGTCGGCTTCAGCTTCGATTTTCCTTCGAGCTTGCATGGTAGGCCAGAAATTCCCGGATGCTGCGCACAATCACGGCGGACTTGGATAGCCCAAGGCGCTCCCCACATCCAGCGATCTGCGTTTCAAGATCAGGCGGCAGGCGAAGTGAAATGGGCATAGCGGAACCTTGCGATACATTGACAAGAATTGTATTGCAACCATCCGTTGTAGATGGCGGACAATCATCTTGAAATATGAACCTGATTGAACGTTTACGCCCACTGGCCTTGCCGTTGCTGTTTGCGCTGTGCATGCCGATTTTTCCGGCCCACGCCGCCGAGCCGCCCCACCCCTGCGGAGCGGTTGCCTGGATGGATGAAATCCGAATTTTGCAAGCTGACTTCGAGCGCGAGCGTGGCAGCGCATTCACGCGCGAGCTTTTGCAGGCCACGTTGACCCGCATGCTGCCCGCCGTGGATGCGCATCTGGTGGTACGGCGACCAGGCAGCGCCAACCCCAATTGGCTGGTACGGTGGGAAGGCAGCAGCAACGACACATCCACGCCGTTTTACGCCGTGCTGGACAACACCGATGCACGCGATCTGTACCGTGGCGTTCTGGCCCAGGCCTGCTTGCTCTTGCGTCAGAAAGACCCGGAAAAAGCCGGGCGTTGGCTATCGGGCACATGGCGCAGTTTATGGAGTGTGTTTGAAAAGGCTTTCATCGCCCAACTGGACGACCCCGCAGCCGCCTTTGGCTTCAGTGACACCGCGCTATCCACTGACAGCCCCAGCGTCAAATCCGCCAACGAATGGTATTCCTTGCAGTGGCTGGATCGCGCATTCGGCATTGCCCGTCTCTACCTGCCGGACCTGTACAACTATGCCGCACCGCCGATAGACGAGGAACTGGCCCAACTGCGCGCACAGGCGCCCGTCAAAACCCTGATCCTCGATCTGCGTGATGCTGGCGGCGGTAGTGTGCAGCGACTCCAAACCCTGCTGGCCCGCTTCCTGCCAGCCGGTACACTGGCCTATACGCTGCGCAAGCACGAGGGCCAGGAAACTGAAGTGCCCGTCAATGAAAACACTTCGCCCCAGGCTGACCGGCAGATGCGGTTGATCGTGCTGACTTCCAAAAAAACACGCGGCGGCATGGAACTGCTGGCAGGTGCCCTGCAAGCCAATGGCCGCGCCGTCGTGATCGGAGAACCAACAGCAGGCATGGCCGGGTACAAGCGCATCCTCAAGCTATCGGATGACATTTTTTTGCTCCTGACCGATGCGCTGCCACGCTTTCCGGGCCAGACGCAGACCGTGCGGCGCACCACGCCCAATACGGCAGCGGCGGCACAGGAAGCGCTCACCATTGCGCTGGCCACGCTGGCGGAAAATGGCCAGCAGCCCGAAAACCCCTTCATCCGGCCTGACGAGCACCGTTTCCCGCTGGTGCAGGCCGTGCTGGAGCGCAACACCGAGGAGGCCTTGCGCCTGATTGATGCCGGTGCGCCCCTGGATGTGGAAGCCAGCCCGGAGGCCATGCGCCGCACCATGCCGTACCACTTTCAACCCGAAGCCTACGGGCAAACGCCTGCCATCGGGTACCCGCTGGCCATCGCTGCGGCGGCCCAGGGAATGCCCAAGGTGTTGGAGGCTATCGGCAAACGCGCGCCAGAGTTGCTGCGGCGCACGGATACCGACCACCGCAACGCCCTGGCCTACGCCGCCCTGGGCGGATTCGTTAGCAGCACGCGCATCCTGCTTGGTCATGGCCTTGATCCCCTGCACCCGGCCAGGGTACACCCTATTTCCAATACACCGCTGGAGCTGGCCACCTGGTTAAGCCATACCGACGTGGTGGCCCTGCTGATGGCAGCCATTCCACGTGAACGGCTGGGGCATACCGCTGTGCTGGAGTCGGTATGGATTGCCGCCGGAAGAAACGATCTGGCCACGCTCAAAGTCCTGCTGGAAGGCGGCGCCAACCCCAATTACATCGCCCCGCAAGGCGGCACGGCGCTGATGGATGCTGTCAAATACCGCAGAATCGACCTGGTGCGCTTGCTGCTCAAGCACGGCGCCACGGTGGACGACCATCTGTACCGTGGCCTGAACGTCTTGCAGTATGCAGAAAAAGAAGCCGCCAACGGCGACCCGGTGGCCAGGGAAATCCTCGAACTGATCCGCACCGCGCCCAGGCAGGATCGCGGCTGGAAAAAATCCAGAGACACCGAAGCGCTCGAACAGCTCTGGAAAATGATCGAGAATCCTGGGAAACCCTGAATCCTGCCACCCTGCCATCGTGCCAGGGAAGGCCACGTAAGTTCACGGTGCACCAACTGGGAGCAAGTGAATCTTCGGAATCAACGGGTAAATGTAAATCATGGTCGCAACCCAGGTAAGAATCGTCAGAGCCACACCTAAAAATTTCAAAAACTCATTTGCGTTACTGGAAAACTTCAAGAAGCTCGAACTGGTCTTAAAAAACCATATGACGTAGGCCTTGGGTTGCAGCGCCGACGGGAGCACCGTCTCGTTACCAAGAGATCGCGTGAAATACGTGAGCGCCATTGCGCGGTCGCCATAAACTTGCCGCTCCATGAGAATCTGGCTGCACCAGCGAGATCCGATAAAGCAGATGCCACTTCCCCCGGACGCAATGATCGCCACGGCCAGCCAGCGCCAGTCGGCAAGGCATTGCGTTTTTGTGCATAGGCCAAGCAGCAAATCATGCACGTCCTTATTAAAAACGAAGGCATTGACCAGCAGTACCAGCGTCGTGCCGGAGGTAAAAATGCCGAATTCGATCAGGCGGATATATTTCTCCCACAGAAAGCATAGCCTTTCCGCGTAGAACTTCTCGATCTCAAACTGCGTCGGTGTACTGGCCTTGGAAGCGTCGGACATGGCAAAAACCTTTCTAACTGGTGCAGTGGCTACTGGTTAATCGTCGATACGTTGACAGGCAATCTCGCGAGACTCACCCGTGCTATCTTCCCTGACCGAAGCAAAGCCGCGTTGCACCGAAAAGCCGGTTACCACCCCCCTCATCGATGAAGACAGGCCATTCACATAACGGAGTGTGTACTGAACACTCCGGCCAACATACAGGTGCTCGCAGGTGCTACGTTTCGCAGAAGCTTGTTGCTGAAATTTGGTCAGACCGGTACGATTAAGAGCCTCGTCCACGCATCCTTCATACTCATCGCCATCGCCGAACCAGATATGGCCACAAGCCCCCCTCATGCTGTTTTTTATAAACTCCCCGACGTATTTCTTTGTGCAGTCTTTTCCGCAGTCTGGCCGCAGGTTTTCGTGCGTCGTCCTACCGTGGTACATGCCTTCGCGCAGTTCACCTGAGTCGCGAGAAGTAGCCTTGCCACGTACAAACCACTGCACAGTGCCCTTACCGCTGGCATATCCATCCTTGCACGATCCAGACCAGGTAACGGTTTCGTCTGGCCCCGGCGCGGCGTTCCATATCTTGCAGCCATTCTGGTCGGCTGCCCACTCTCCGGCTAGGGCACCCAGCGGGAGCAGACTTGCGAGCAGCAGAAGACAGGCCAGTCGCAGCCATTGCGGCAGTCTGGGGTGGGGTTGGCTGATGTGCATGGCTAATCCTCCAGGTGTGGTAATAAATAAGGACGAGAGCGGTTGCCCTGATGGGTGGGTGCAGAACGCAAAAAGCCCCGGCACGCCATGCGCAACGGGGCTGAAAAGAAAAGTGGAAAAGCGGGAACTCGCTGGCGCGAGCAGACTAAACTGCTGGCTGCTGGCTGCTGGCTGCTGGCTGCTGGCTGCTGGCTGCTGGCTGCTGGCTGGCGAAAAGTATAGGTTCCATCGCTAAACGATACCATAACTTCGGGCGCCGATTTTCAAAGGCAGCAAGAATTTTCGCTGCCCTTGGGCATGAAACATTACACGAAACATCCGCTGGAAGTGTGTACGCATTGCTTCAAATAACATAGCTGTTCACGCACGTTCCATGCTGCCTACGGCCTGTTTTTCCCTATAAAAACCAAACATCCTGCACCTGGGAAAGCGGCGCTGCTGTTATTCCTGACAGCACCTGCGAATGCGCAAGATTCCCTCTATCGCATATTGCACGGCAGCATCCAGTGAGAAAGCGCCAAGAAAAACCACGCCTGCTATCAAAGCGTAGTAGACGAGTGGCGCATCTGTGGTGCTCACGTTCACATTTTTGACAATGGCGCTCCCGGTGTGCCAGGTTCTCCAGCCAAGATACCAGCACCACCCGCCCCAGGCCAGCATCAAGGCCGCACAGAAAAACGAGGCGAAGATGTTGAAAAACGTCGGGTGCGCAACGTAATTTTTCGTGTGTTCGGATAACAGGTGGGTTTTCAATCGCTCAAGCATGGGCTTGATTTTCCCCTGAAGGAGGCGTAGTCCGTGGGCGTTTGTATCATGATCGCCGACGTTCCAGTATGGCGCGCCCAGTGCACGGCATCGGCAATACAGCGCTCAATGTAGCTACAAATAACTTTTCCGTCAATCCACGACATTCCAGCATCGCAGCGCCTCCATCCGGTCAGCGTTTCTTGGTTCGGAGATTGCTCTGCCATCACCAGAAGGACAGAAACAGCTTGAGTGGCTGCATGGCGCATGTACGGAAACCGTAGCGCTGATAAAAGCGCGCTGCCGCGTCGCTCTTGGCATCGACCATCAACCCCGCGCTTCCCACGGCCTGCGCCGCATGGCGCGCACGGCCAAGCGCGTCCGCCAGCAGGAGCTGCCCCAGTCCCTGGCTCTGCATATCCACACGGATTGCCAAACGGCCCAGTCTTGTGACCGGAATCTGACGTGGGTAGCGTTTGCTCAGATCAGACGGCAAGTCCGCAACAACCACCAAGGCCGAAGCCAATGCGTAATACCCCAAAATACTTGCGCCATCCACATCGGTGTAGCCGGATGCCCGTTGCTCTTGCGCTGCCGCATCATCGTTCGCAACGGCCACAAAGGTGCGTGAAATGCCTTTTCCCTGGTGCTGTAGCGCCATTTGCGCCAGCCAGACGTTGAGCGACTCGACGCCACAGTCAAAGCTTTTTCGGTTGTGGCGCCCAGCCAATGGTTCCAGTTTGATCATTGCGTCTGGCGGTGTAGTCTTGAAGTGCGGCTATCAAGGCGGCGTTTGGTGGCAGTGGTGTGTCGAGCGAATTCAAAAAAAGCAGCGTGTCCTGCATCGACAACCGGATCACACGTTCCTGTTCAATGATGCGCTCTGCCTCCCGAAGTGCGGTCTGCACGACGAACTGATTGACGGTTGCGCCAACCATTCCCGCTGCCGTCTCCAGCGTGGCCTGTACCGAGGCAGATACACGGGCCGTGATACGACCGCGATCCATAGCTGTGGAGGTCATGGATGTCCTTTGGATGTGAATAGCAGTTGGCACTTTAGCATGAGGTGACAATTTGTCACCATGCACGTGCGGAATTCCAGCACCGCAGCGCTTTCCATCTGGGTAGCGCTTGCCGATTTTATCCATGTGATGCATCCAGGGGATTCCCCGTGGCCGCCCTGGGGCCAGGGCAGGCACGGGGGTCTGCCTGCATCGCTGGCATTTTTCGCTGTAATCTCATATCACCCGTGATATTGCAAATGCAAAAACTGCGCTACACAACCCTCCTGCAAGCCGCTGTGGCACTCTTTTGGCCACAAATCGGGCATCAAATCAGTATCGAATCAGCCGCAAACCCCCGTGGGTTGAGCGAGGGCCACTATCAATAACGCAGTAGCAACAACCCGGCACACAGCACTTTGAATCGCACCCATCCTTAACGCTGTGCAAGGAAAGCGGCAAGCAAGGGTGCGATTCAAAATGATCCGCACTCTGGAAGATGACCAAGAATCCTGGAAAGAACAGACTATCCGCTCAGTGACGCAGCCAACAATCGAAAGCATTTTTCAGTGGCTGGCGTGCGCATCACCAAACACAAGCGCCAGACTGGGTGCGGAGATGGCGCGTTGGAACCACATTTCGATCACATCGGCGGAAGAGTCCTGAACCCGCACGGCCACATCCTCGGGAATCTGGCCGAATCTGGCGTTTAACAGGGTCAGCAGCAGGTTGGCCGCTTCGGTTCGGCGGCCTCTTTCCAACCCTTCAGAGTTTGGCCGGATAACCCGTGACCCGTGATTTCCTGAATCGCCAGGTACAGCGGTTGCAAACCCCGACTCGGCCAGGGTATGCATGTGTGCGTATGGACAAGGAACGACAAGTTCAGACTACAGATACGCCAGGGGAATTGCCGTCACATCGCGGGAAAGTGGAATGTCCCGCTCTACAAAACACAGCACGGCACCGGGGCCGAGCGGTTTGCCCAGCTTGCCCAGAACCGGGAAATGTCGCTTGGCATTATGCGAGGGGGACGCGGTTTTCTTGATCTCTATGGGATACAGCGTGGTGGACGAATCGACGAGCAGATCGACTTCCTGCTGGTCGGCATCGCGGTAAAAATACAGCGGCGCTTCCTGCGCGTTGTGCCAATAACTCTTGAGGATTTCACTGACGACCCAGGTTTCGAGCACGGCACCGGACATGGCCCCTGCTTGCAGCGACGCGGCATCCGGCCAGCGGGTGAGGTAGGCCGCAAGCCCGGTATCGAGAAAGTACAGCTTGGGCGCCTTGATCAGGCGCTTGCTCAGGTTGGAGTGGTACGGCTGCAGCACATACACCAGTCCGGAAGTTTCCAGCACCGAGAGCCAGGCCTTGGCGGTCTTGTTGTCGATATCGACATCGCGGGCCAGACTGGCGTAATTGAGCAACTGCCCGGTACGCGCAGCCACGGCAACAAGAAAACGGTTGAACGCCATCTGGTCAGAGACTTTCAGCACATCCTGCACATCGCGCTGGATGTAAGTCTGGATATACGAGCGGTAAAACACGTTGCGCGCCGCAGCCCCTTGTGTGTTTAGGCGCGGATAGGAGCCGAGCCAGATGCGGGCGAAAATGTCGGCCAGCGCTTGCGCCTTCGCGTACTGGCGGGCGTGGCTGATCCATTGCGGCGCGGGCAAAAAGGGCAGCGACTGTCCGGCACGCCCTTGCAATTCGGCCTGCGACAGGCCCAGCAGGTCGATGATGGCAACGCGGCCCGCCAGGGTTTCCGAAATGCCGCGCATGAGCGCAAACTTTTGCGAGCCAGTCAGCCAGAAATGGCCGTTGGTCTGCGCACGATCCACCTGGCGCTTGATGGCCGAAAAAAGCTGTGGCGCATACTGTATTTCATCAATGATGACCGGCGCCGGCCAGGTTTGCAGAAACAGCACGGGGTCGGACTGCGCCAACGCACGGGCATCCAGATCGTCCAGCGTCACATAAGCGCGTGGCGTGTCTGGGGTGGCTTGCGCGCACATCTCCAGCAAGGTCGTCTTGCCCACCTGGCGCGGACCGGTAACCAGCAGCACCGGAAAAGCAGCACTGACGGTGTGAATGGTCTGAGCAAGGGTGCGGGGGTACATGAAAATCGCGTGAATAAATCGTTTAAATGGGAATTTAATTCCAATATACACGAAATTTTTACTTGTGCAGTCTGAACATGTGTCGGTGGGAAGCAGAATAAAACAGCTCTGGAAAAATCGGCACGAGGAATAAAAGTGTCTCAACAAAACGCTTTTCTCCCGAGAAGTCTAAATACGCATAGGCAATGCGAAAGTCCTCACTCAACATTGCAAGGGATTTACTTACTCAATGGAAACCGTGTCCATTATTTCCCCAAAAAAATACCAATTAAAGTGCATTTATTAATGCATCTAATTTCTTAATTGATTCATCTAGTTCTTTTCCTTTCTGTCTTGCTTGATCTTTCTCCTGTCTTGCTTTCTCTGTCACCTTTTTATACATAGCGACCTGCATTTCATCCAATTCCAAAGCGGTTTTTTGATCGACAAAATGCTTCGCTGAAGGAAAAGCTTTCCCAATACCTTCAATGATCGGCGCAAGTGCAAGTGGATCCCGAGATGGATACTTGTCACTTTGAATTTCTACAACTGCCTGACGAGTAATATTGACATTTTCATAAAACCTGAGAAGGCTAAGCGCTCACCGGAAAGTCTTTCCGTAATGATTTAACAAAAGTCCAACTTGTATTTCTCGCCGAACCCCTCCAGTATTTCATCTACATCAGCCTCCAGTGTTTGTGCATCACGCGATTTGAAGGCCATCCATTCAT
>JAYRRD010000006.1:0-22537 GCA_041910275.1 Rhodoferax sp. | reverse complement strand
TCATTCAACTTTCGCATTCTGTGGTGATAGCCAGAATTTTCTCACCATCGGTATAAACGCTGCTGGAAATCGCCTAAGCCTGCGATGCGGGTTCGCGGGCATGGCCCGCTCCTACGAAGTTAGCGAGACCTTTGAAATCGCATGGAATCACGCTAGTTTCATATCACCCGTGATATCAAAAACACCAAAGCCGCACTACAAATGCCCCCCGCAAGCCTCCGTGGCACGTTTTTAGCCTCGATTTGGCCTCAAATCAGGTATCAAATCAGCCTCTATCCGCCGTGGGACAAGCGGGTACAGCTACTGAAAACGTAGTAGCCTGTCAATGCACCTCTACATCTGCCGACGCGCTGGGCACGGCGCGTGACCGCAGGGCTGTGGCCATGATGCCGCTGGCTACGATGGTGGCGATGCCTATCCAGCCGATGGGGGGGATCGGGTCGCCGAACAGGGCCAGGCTGAAAATGGCGGCAAAGACGATGCCGGCGTACTGCATGCTGGCCACGACCAGGGTGGCGCCCTTGCTGTAGGCGCGTGTCATGCACCACTGGGCGACGGACGCCAGGATGCCGATGGGAATCACCCAGGCTGCGGCCACCGGCTTGACGTGCGACCACGGGGTCAGGCCGGAAAAGAGCGCGGCAAACACGCCCGCAATGGCTGCGCTCACGGAAAAGTAAAACACGGTACGCACCTCGGGCTCGCCCACCTTGCCCAAAGCCGTGACCTGCAAGTACGCCAGCGCGGCGCACATGCCCGAGAACAGGCCCACGAGTCCGGCGAACAGCTGGTGCTGCTCAATGGTCGGGCGCAGCGCCAGCACCACCCCCACAAAGCCCAGCAAGACCGTCCCCATCAGCGACCCCTGGCGCTCCAGGCGGCCATAGAGCAAGGCGCCGCCCACCACGAAAGTCGCCACCCAGACGCTGCTCATGTAGTTCAAGGTCACGGCGGTGGCCAGCGGCAATCGGCCAATGGCATAAAACCAGGAACTCAAGGCCGTCACCCCGATGACGCCACGCCACACGTGCATCCAGGGCACCGGGGTGCGCGGGGAAACGCCACGCACGCGCAACACCACGGACATAAAGACCAGGCTCACAACGCCACGGTAGAACACCAGCTCCAGCGTGCCAAAGCTCTCGGAGGCAAACTTGATGCCCACGGCCATGAGCGCAAACAGGAGCGAGGCCAGGACCATCCAGAGTGCTTGCATAAATAAGACCTAAAAGACCTCAAGCCCCCGTGGATCGCGCGGGAACAACTATCAGAAAGATAGTGCCTCCGCACCCACCCTGCGCCGGTACCAGTCGTGGAAATGGCGCATGCCGTCTTCCATCGGGCTTTGGTACGGCCCGACCTCGTCATCGCCACGCGCCAGCAGGGCCGCGCGTCCGGCGTCCATGCGTTCGCCGATTTCATCGTCTTCGATGCAGGTTTCCATGTAGGCTGCCTGCTGGGCTTCGACGAACTCGCGCTCGAAGGCATGGATTTCTTCCGGGTAGTAGAACTCGACCATGTTCATGGTCTTGTGCGGCCCTTGCGGGTACAGCGTCGAGATCGTGAGCACGTGCGGATACCACTCGACCATGATGTGCGGGTAATACGTCAGCCAGATGGCGCCCTGCTTGGGTGGCTCGCCGTTGCGGTAGGCCAGCAGCGCCTTGTGCCAGCGCGCGTAGACCGCAGAGCCGCCCTGCACACTGGCTTGCGCCAGTTGGCGTGACACGCCCACCGTCTGCACCGAGTAGTTTTCCTTGAACTCCCAGCGCAGGTCGTCGCAGGTGACAAACTGGCCCAGACCGGGATGGAATGGCCCTACGTGGTAGTCTTCCAGATAGACTTCGATGAAGGTTTTCCAGTTGTAATTGCAGGTGTGCATCTCCACCCGGTCGAGCACGAAGCCGTCAAAGTCCAGCGCGGCACGCGGACCCATTGCGGCCAGATCGGCTTGCACGTCGCAGCCGTTGTCCTCGAACAAGAGTCCATTCCACTCGCGCAGCGGATAGTTTTTCAGGTTCAGGCAAGGGTCGTGGTCGAAGTGTGGCGCGCCGAGCAGGGTGCCAGCGACTGGTTTCTTGCTGCCACTCTGATCGGTGCTGTAGGTCCAGCGGTGCAACGGACACACCATATTGCCACCGCTGCTGGCCACCTGGCGGCCATGGGGCGTGACCGGGTGGAGCAAGGAGTCCCGTCCTTTGAGCATGATCGCCTGGCGGTGGCGGCAGACGTTGGAAATCAGTTCGACACCTCCGGCGTTGCGCACCAGTGCGCGTCCCTCTTCCTCCTGCGGCAAGGCGTAATAATCACCCGGATTGGGAACGCTCAGACCATGCCCCACGTAGCGTGGGCCGGTCTGGAAGATGTGTTGTAACTCGCGTTGGTGAAGTGCTTCGTCAAAATAACTCGCAACCGGTAGTTGGGATGCTCCGACGGTCTGGCTGGAAGAATGCTTGCTCGGTACCATGATGCCTTTGTATAAAAAGCGCCGCCACAGGTCTGTCGCGGGTCTTTATGGGTCTATCAGGCAGTTACCTCGAGAACTGCCAAAGGGATGCGGATTGTACGGCAGCGACCCTACTTGGCGAAATGTGATAGCTTGTTTTCTATCAAGGCCACAATGGCATTCTGGTGCTTGGTCTTGGCAAAAGCCAAAGGCGTTTCGCCCTGGTGCGATTTGAGCGTGAGGTTGGCACCCGCGTCGATCAGCACCCTGGCTGTATCGACATTGCCCTGCCAGATGGCGTCGTGCAAGGCGGTGTAGCCGTTGTAGGGGCCTTGCTTGTCGATGGCGATGTGGTGTTCGATCAGCAGCCGCGCGGCTTCCGTTCTTCCGGCGTAGGCTGCTGCGTGCAAGGCCGTGGCTTTCATGCCGGGGTCCACTGCCGTGACATCGGCACCCGCTTCCAGCAGCAGGCGCACGATGTCGGTGTGCCCCTTGTACGCTGCCATCACCAGCGGCGCGTCCTGATTGGCATCGAGCGCATTCACATCCACGCCCTGCTCTATGAGCTGCCTGACAAGGCTTGCGTTGTTGGCGTTCACGGCTTTCATCAAGGTCGTCATATCTGGTTTTCCCTTTTTAATTGATACGCACCGGCACAGACGCACCCCGTGGCACGATCTGGCCGATGGTGTAGACGGTTTCGCCATGGGCACGCAAGGTCTGCGCGCAGTCTGGCGCGTGGGCTGCGTCCAGGATGACGACCATGCCAATGCCATTATTGAAAGTACGGTTCATCTCGGTGTCGTCAATCCTGGCTGTCTGCTGCAACCAGGAAAACAGTTCGGATGGCGGCCAGCTGCCCTTTTGCAGCTGCGCCGCCAAGCCTTCGGGCAGTACGCGGGGGATATTTTCCAGCAGACCGCCGCCGGTGATATGCGCCAGCGCCTTGATGGGGTGCTGCGCCAGCGCTGCCAGCACGCTTTTGACGTACAGCCGGGTGGGTTCCATGACCGTTTGCCGAAAGGGTTTGCCATCCAGCGTGGCGGGCAGTGCGTCGCCGGCGCGTTCTATGCATTTGCGCACCAGGCTGAAACCGTTGGAATGCACGCCGCTGGAAGCCAGGCCCAGGACCACATCGCCTGCTTTTACGTCGGCACCCGTGAGGATGCGGGACTTTTCCACGACACCCACGGCAAATCCGGCCAGATCGTATTCTCCTGGCGGGTACATGCCGGGCATTTCGGCGGTTTCGCCACCGATAAGAGCACACCCGGACTCCTCGCATCCACGGGCAATGCCGCCCACCACGGCGGTGGCCGTGTCCACATCGAGCTTGCCGCAGGCAAAATAGTCCAGGAAGAACAAGGGTTCTGCGCCTTGCACCAGCACATCGTTGACGCTCATGGCCACAAGGTCGATGCCGACCGTGTTGTGCATTCCCCACTCAAACGCCAGCTTGAGTTTGGTGCCTACGCCGTCGGTGCCACTGACCAGCACCGGCTCGCGGTAGCGTTTGGGCACCTCGAACAGCGCGCCAAAACCGCCAATACCGGCCAGCACGCCCTCGCGTAGCGTCTTTTTTGCCAGGGGTTTGATGCGTTCAACCAGGGTATCGCCAGCGTCAATATCGACGCCAGCATCTTTGTACGATAAAGGGCTAAGGGAAGGGGTAAGGGGGTTCGGATGGGTCATGGAAAAACAATCAGTGGCACGCCGCCTTGCGTAGCGCTATAAAATTTGCCCAGATTCTAAGGGTTTCCCCCGTTTCCCCTTCGCCGACCCACTTCGACCCACTTCATGCAATTAACACCCACTCAAAAAAGCTTTGCTGCCTGGAGCCTGCTGTGCGCAGCCCTGGGAACCGCGCTTTGGCTGCTCGCTCCGGTCCTGACCCCCTTTGTGGTGGCTTCCGTACTGGCCTACGCCCTGACTCCGCTGGTGGACTGGCTCGACCATCTGGGGCGTGGCCGCATTCCGCGTCTGCTGGCGGTGGTGGTGGTTGAGCTGCTGTTCATTCTGGCCGCATTGGGCGTTGTGCTGCTGATCATTCCCATTCTGGCCAAGGAACTGCCCCTGATGCGCGAACAGCTCCCGGCCCTGATGGACACCGTGAACACGGCCGTCAAACCCTGGCTCAAGCAATGGGGCATCCGGGCGACGCTGGACGGCGCCAGCATCCAGGGCTTTGTGGTGAAGTACCTCAGTGCCAACGTGGACGACACCCTGACTTCGGTGCTGGCGTCGCTGAAAATCGGCGGCAGTGTGGCCTTCGCGCTGATCGGCAATGCCATTTTGATTCCCGTGGCGCTGTTTTATCTGCTGATGGACTGGAGCCGCTTCATGGCCCAGCTGCACGCCTTGATCCCTTTGCGCCTGCACGCCACCTGCGACCGTTTTCTGGCCGATGCCGACGCCGTGCTGGGCCAGTACCTGCGCGGACAGTTGCTGGTGATGCTGCTGCTGGCGCTGTACTACAGCATAGGTCTGGCACTGTTCGGCCTGGACCTGGCCTGGCCCATCGGCATTTTTACCGGCCTGGCGGTTTTCGTTCCCTACCTGGGTTTTGGCCTGGGGCTGGTGCTGGCAACGCTGGCGGGTTTGCTGGAATTTTCCTCTGTCTCGGGTGGCGTGACGCATGCCCTGGTGATGGTGGCGGTGGTCTACGGCTCCGGGCAGATCATCGAAGGTTTTTTCCTGACGCCCCGGCTGGTGGGCGAGCGCATCGGCCTGCATCCGCTGGCGGTCATTTTTGCCTTGCTGGCATTTGGCCAGTTGTTCGGATTTGTCGGCGTGCTGGTCGCATTGCCGGTGAGTGCCGTGCTGCTGGTGGCCATGCGCCGCGCCAAGGCCACCTACCACGCCAGCCGCCTGTACAAAGGATAAAACCATACCCATGAAACAGATTGCTCTGGACTTTCACCTGGCGGTGCTGCCCACACTGGCCAATTTTCATGTCGGCCAGAACGAAGCAGCACTGCGCCACTTGCAGACATGGCTGACCTGCATTGTCGATAGCGGCTCCAGCCTGCCACCCAGTCCGCCCATGCCCACCTACCTCTGGGGGCCGGGGGGCAGCGGCAAGAGCCACCTGCTCAAGGCGATGCGCGAAGCCCTGCGCGAGCAGGGTGCAGCCACGGGCTGGATGGATGCATCGGTACACAACCCGCCCGAATTCAACGCCGCCTGGGCAGCGGTGTTGCTTGATGATGTACACCTCTTCACCGAGCAACAGCAGCACACGGCCTTCAACTGGTTTGTCAACGCCCAGACGCACTGGTGCCCGGTGCTGGCAGCGGGCGTTTTTGCGCCGGTTGATTTGCCGCTGCGCGACGACGTGCGCACGCGCCTGGGCTGGGGCCATATTTTTCACTTGCACCCCCTGCCCGAAGCACAGCAGCGCACGGTGCTGCGGGAAGCTGCCGATGCACGGGGCATTTCCATGGGCGACGAGGCCATTGACTTCATACTCGCACGCTTCAGCCGCGACCTCAGCAGTCTGACAGAATTGCTGGACCGGCTCGATGTCTACGCCTTGCAGACCCACCGCAGCAACATCACCATCCCCTTGATCAAATCCATGATGGAAAACCCATGACCCTTCGCAAAGAGGACAAAGTGGCCAAATTGGCCAAAGTGGCTTTATTTGACCTGGACCATACGCTGATACCGATTGATTCGGACCATGCCTGGGGAGAGTTCACGATTGGCCTGGGTTGGGTCGATGGATCAGACTTCAAACGCCAGAACGATGCGTTTTACGAACAATACAAAGTCGGCACGCTGGATGTGTATGCCTACATGCGCTTTGCCACCGCAGCCATTTGCCGCCAGGGGGAAAAAAATGCCCTGGTCGCACATGCCGCTTTCATGCAGCAGGTGGTCAACCCCGTCATAGGCGCCCCAGCGCTGGACCTCTTGCGCCAGCACCAGCAGGACGGCGATGCGGTGGTGATTGTGACCGCCACCAATGAATTCGTGACCCGCCCGATTGCCGCAGCCCTGGGCGTGGCCGAATTGATCGCCGTCGAACTGGAACGGGATACAAACCCCGGCGGCACCGGCTGGTACACCGGCGCCATTCGCGGCACTGCATCATTTCGGGAAGGCAAGGTTGCCAGGGTACAGGAGTGGTTGCAGGCACGCGGTCTGTCCCTGGATACGGTACACACCACCTTCTATTCCGACTCGCTCAACGACCTGCCACTGCTGGAAAAGGTCAACATCCCCATCGCCACCAACCCCGAGCCAGGTTTACGCGCTCTGGCCATCAAGCGCGGCTGGCGCATACTGGAACTATTTGGAACTCCATGATCAAGAAATTTATCGACAAACTGCTGGACAAGACCTCTGCCACCCTGACGCGCAAAAAACCCAAGTTTGGCAAGCGCGTGGACATCCCGCAGGCGACGCACGGCATTGACCCCAGCCTGGTGGACGAGCGTGCGGGCAGCGTGGTACGCACCCTGCATGAAGCGGGTTTTGAAGCCTACATCGTCGGCGGCGCGGTGCGCGATCTGCTGGTGGGCCTGCGCCCCAAGGACTTTGACGTGGCCACCAACGCCACGCCCGAGCAGGTCAAGGCGCTGTTTCGGCGTGCCTTCATCATCGGGCGGCGCTTTCGCATCGTACACGTGGTCTTTGGCCGGGGCCGTGAACACGAAGTGATTGAAGTCTCCACCTTTCGCGCCTACCTGGACAACGCCGCTGCCGAGCAGGTGGCGGGCAACGAAAAGACCAGCCGCAGCGAACTCGCCGGCATGCAACACGCCGTGGACAGCAGTGGCCGCGTGCTGCGCGACAACGTATGGGGACCGCAGGAAGAGGATGCCACACGGCGCGACTTCACCATCAACGCCCTGTACTACGACCCGCAATCGCAGGTGGTGGTGGACTACCACCAGGGCATCAAGGATGTGCAAAAGCGCGTCATCCGCATGATTGGTGATCCGACCGCCCGCTACCGGGAAGACCCGATCCGCATCATCCGCGCCGTGCGTTTTTCCGCCAAACTCAGCGCCCTGGGCTTCACGCTGGACGCCAAGACCGCAGCACCATTGGTGCAGTCGCAGGAGCTGCTGGCCGATGTGCCGCAAAGCCGTCTGTTCGATGAAATCCTCAAGCTGCTGCAAACCGGCCATGGCCTGGCATCCATCGAGCAACTCAAGCGCCTGGGGCTACAGCGCGGCATCTATCCCCTGCTCGACCTGGTGATCGAACGCGCTGAACAGCCCCTTGTCAACGCCGCGCTCAAGGACACGGACCGGCGCGTGGGCGAAGGCAAGCCGGTGGCGCCGAGTTTTCTGCTGGCCTGCGTCCTCTGGTCCGATGTGCGCACCGCCTGGACAAGCCGCCTGGAGCAGCAACAGCATTCCCACCCCGCGCTGCTGGACGCCATTGACGAAGTTTTCCACTCCCGCATTGGCGACGTATCCGGCAACGGCAGGCTCGCCAGCGATATGCGTGAAATCTGGCTCATGCAGCCGCGTTTCGAGCGGCGCGTGGGCAGCATGCCATTTGGCCTGGTTGACCAGCCGCGTTTTCGCGCCGCTTTTGACTTCATGCGCCTGCGCGCCGATGTGGGCGAGGTGGAAGAAGCTCTGGCCGACTGGTGGCAGGAATTCAGCATGGCCAGCGACAGCCTGCGCCGCGATCTGGTCGATCAGGCCCGCGAAGAGCAACGCCAGCGCCAACGCCAGCACTCGCCCAAAGTACACCGTGTCCCACCCCCTGACGCCACGCCCAGTGGTGCCACACCCTCGCAGCCATCCGCTGACACAACAGGCGCAGAAACCGACCCATCCGCCGCACCGCGTAAGCGCCGCCGCCGCCGCCGCTCAGGCCCCGGCAAGGACGCCGCTACGGGTACAAGCACAACCTAAGCCCCATGCGCCAGAGCGTCATTGCCTACATCGGTCTGGGAGCCAATCTGGGGGATGCCCAGCTGGCGGTGCTGGCGGCAATGGATGCCATCGCCGATCTGGACGGAGTTGCGCTGCTGCGCCGCTCGTCGCTCTACGGCAGCGCCCCCGTGGACGCCGATGGCGCCGACTACGTCAACGCCGTCGTCGAGGTGTAAACCCGCCTCAAGGCGCAGGAACTGCTCGCCGGCTTGCAACAGCTGGAGCGCCAGGCCGGGCGCGAGCGCAACTACTACAACGCGCCGCGCACGCTGGACCTGGACCTGCTGCTATTTGGCAAGGAGCACATCGCGCACCCCGACCTGGTGGTGCCGCACCCGCGCATGTGGCAGCGGGCATTTGTGCTGCATCCTTTGGCGGAACTGGCCCCCAAGCGGGTATCCGCAGCCGATTTGAAAGCCGTCCGGCACCAATCCGTCTGGCGGCTGGAGCAAGCCATCGGTCAATCGCCGTAAAGTGTGTAAAGCCCACCGATAAGCCGGATTCTGTGCATGCGGTCAGGAGTTCTCCTTTCCGCACGTGACCACCATTACTCTGGGCCGCTGGTCACCCAGTCGGCTCGATGCTACCTACCCGCCAGCTCCGGGGGCCCCGTCAACGCTGGCCTACTTGGTATTGCTGCGCGTAGAGATTGCCCGTTTCACCCGCCAGGAAGCCTTGCGACCCCTTTGCGACTCGTCTCTGTTGCTCTGATCCGCACCTTATGCCTCTCCCTTGCGGGCAAGGTTTTCGGTGGACAGCCGTTAGCTGCTACGCTGCCCTGTGCAGTCCGGACGTTCCTCCAGTGCCTTGTTTCCAAGATTGCACCAGCGGTGGTCTGGTGGGCTTTACGCCGGCGATTATCACGGCACACACCCCAAGGGCATACAAAGACAGGCAAAATATTTCCAGCACAATGTGGCACATTCCCCCCTCGTTTATCTTCAACCTGCAATTGATCGGAGCCTTACATGAAAGCCAACACCATCCTGGACACCATCGGCAACACCCCGCACGTGCGCATCAACCGCCTGTTTGGCGATACGCACCAGGTCTGGATCAAGTCCGAGCGCGCCAACCCCGGTGGCTCGATCAAGGACCGCATCGCCCTGTCCATGGTCGAAGCCGCCGAGCAAAGCGGCGAACTCAAGCCAGGAGCGACCATCATCGAACCCACCTCCGGCAACACCGGCGTCGGCCTGGCGATGGTGGCAGCCGTCAAGGGCTACAAACTCATCCTGGTCATGCCCGACAGCATGTCCATCGAACGCCGGCGCCTGATGCTGGCCTACGGCGCCAGCTTTGACCTGACCCCGCGCGAAAAAGGCATGAAAGGCGCGATTGCCCGTGCGCAGGAACTGGTGGCAGCCACACCCGGCGCCTGGATGCCCCAGCAATTCGACAACCCGGCCAATATCGCCGTCCACGTACAAACCACCGCCCAGGAAATCCTTGCCGACTTTCCCGACGGCATCGACGCCATCATCACCGGCGTCGGCACGGGCGGACACATCAGCGGCGTGGCGCAGGTGCTCAAGGCCAGATTTCCGCAGCTCAAGGTCTACGCCGTCGAACCCAAGGCTTCGCCCGTCATCTCCGGCGGCGCACCGGCTCCGCACCCGATCCAGGGCATTGGCGCGGGCTTCATCCCGACCAACCTCAAGACCGAACTGCTCGACGGCGTGATTCAGGTTGACGCCGAGCCAGCCCGCGAAATGGCACGCCGCTGCGCCACGCAAGAAGGCATTCTGGTCGGCATCTCCAGCGGCGCCACCCTGGCCGCCATCGCCCAGAAACTGCCCGAACTGCCCGCAGGCGCCACCGTGCTGGGCTTCAACTACGACACCGGCGAGCGCTATCTGTCGATAGAAGGCTTCCTGCCGGCCTGATATGGAAAAAATCAGGCAAAATAAGCTGCAAGCCCCGTGGATCGAGCGGGTACAGCTCTACAATTCATAGCACAGGTAAAGTCTTCACCTTCAAAACAAGCTGCAAGCCCCGTGGATCAAGCGGGTACAGCTCTCTATTTCATAGCATAGGTGAGGCTGGCGCCACCCCATTTTCGAAGCTGGCGGCGGATATGGGCCGCCTGATCTGTTCAATTCAACTGCGAAACAAGCTGCAAGCCCCGTGGATCGAGCGGGTACAGCTCTCTTATTTATAGTACCCCATGAAACTCGCTACCTGGAACGTCAACTCGCTTGGCGTGCGTTTGCCGCAGGTGCTGGATTGGCTGGCGGCCAATCCGGTGGATGTGCTGGCATTGCAAGAGCTGAAAATGACCGACGACAAGTTTCCGGCCAACACCTTCCTGGAACTGGGCTACCACGCGCAGTGCTTTGGCCAAAAGACCTACAACGGCGTGGCCCTGCTCTCGCGCACCCAACCCGCTGCCGTGGTCAGAAACATTCCGGGATTCGCGGATGACATGGCGCGGGTGATTGGCGCCACCTTTTCCATTCCCGACACAGCGGTTGCCGATGTGCGCATCATCAATGCCTACTTTCCCAACGGGCAAGAGCCGGGAAGCGCCAAATTTGCCTACAAGATGGCCTGGCTCGCGGCCCTGCACCAATGGGTGCGTGATGAACTACAAGTCCATTCCCAGCTGGTGCTCATGGGCGACTACAACATCACGTTCGACGATCTGGACGTCTGGGACCCCGAAGGCATGCGCGGCCAGATTCATTGCACCGAGGAAGAGCGCCAGCACCTGCGCGCGCTGGTGGACCTGGGTCTGAGCGACAGTTTCCGGCTCTTTACCCAAGCGCCCAACAATGACAAGAGTTACTCGTGGTGGGATTACCGCAATTTTGCGTTCAAACGCAACCACGGCCTGCGCATTGACCATATCCTGGTCAGCCAGGCACTCGTCCCCCTGGCCCGCTCCTGCGTGATCGACAAGACCCCGCGCAAGAACGAGCGCCCCAGCGACCATACGCCGGTGGTGCTGGAGCTTTATCCTTAAAATCAAAGGAAACAATAAAACAAGGATAAATCGTGTTCGCTGACCTCACACCCAATCAGGCCAAGGTCTTCGTGGATGCACAGCAGGCTTATCAGGCCTGCCAGGATACCCAGGAGAAGATGAAACCCTACAAGGGCGGCATGCACTGGAAGACCATCAACGGCCAGCAGTACCTCTACCGCACGCTGGATGGCAAGGGCACAGCCAAATCGCTGGGGCCGCGCTCGGAAGAAACGCAGGCCCTGTACGTGCAGTTTCAGCAGCGCCGGGCCGAGCTGGAGCAACGCCTGAGCACACAGCAGCAGCGCCTGGACGAGCAACGCCGCATGGCCAGGGCCTTGCGCGTGGGGTGGGCGCCACGGGTGCTGGGCGAAGTATGCCGCGCCCTGTGCGAACACGATCTGATGGGCAAGAACGTGCTCATTATTGGTACGAATGCGCTCTACGCCTACGAGGCTCTGGCCGGTGTGCGGCTGCAAGGCGATGTCACCGCAACATCGCGCTTGACCGCCGTGGCGCGTGACATCGGCCCCGAGGGCTTGATAGGCGTGCTCAAGCGCGTGGACAGGACTTTTGAAATCAGCCATACCCAGGCGTTCCGCGCCATCAACGCAGACGGCTACATGGTGGACCTGATTCGCCAGACGCCCAAGCCCGCGTGGAAAACCGAGCCACACAACCTGGGCGAGCACGATGATTTTGTAGCCACCGACATCGCCAACATGGACTGGATGCTCTCCTCGCCCAGCATACGCCAGTTCGTCTTGGCTGATAACGGCATGCCCTTCGAGATGGTGGTGCCCGACCCCAGGGCCTTCATGCTGTTCAAGGGGTGGTTGTCGCAGCAGCCCGAGCGTGAGAGCGTCAAACGCACACGTGACGCGGCGCAAGCCCGTGTGGTGGCGCAGCTCCTGCGTGATCGCCTGCCGCAGTTCCCCATCGCCTGGGATGCGCTCCAGGCTTTTCCCAAGGCGCTTCGCGTGCAGGACACGTCAAACCACACCAGAAGACCAGAAGATCAAACAAAATAAGCTGCAAGCACCGTGGATAGAGCGGGATAAGCTATTTTATTTATAGTAACTGCATGAAACTTGCCACCTGGAACGTCAACTCGCCTGCCCGGTGGTTGACAATAGGGGCTTGACCAACATTGATTTCCATGATGACCAGTACCAATCCAGAAGCAGCCCCGGCTGATGCGCCCCAGAAAACAAAGGCCACCCACGTGCAGCGCATGCGCTCTGTGCAACCCGTTCTTGAACAGCTGTTTACGCTGTATCCGCATTTGTTCGGCGCCGCATTCCTGCCGCTCAAGCGCGGCATTTTTCAGGAGCTGCTGGAAAAACACCCTGAACTGTTCCAGCGTGACAGCCTCAAGGCAGCCCTTGGGGTTCATACCCGCTCGACACGCTACCTGCAATGCGTGGCTGCTGGAAAAAAACGCCACGACCTGCAAGGCGTGGCAGTAGAGGATGTGGCCCCGGAACACGTCTACGCTGCCGTGGTGGAATTGTTTCACCGCCGTCAATCCCGCACCAAGGACGATCTGCGGCCCCAATTGCGCACCCAGCTCATGGCTGCATATGAGGCTTCGGGTCTGAGCCGCGATGAATATGTGTTGTGTGTATCACGCACCCAGCCCGACGATGCACCGATTGGCGCGGTTCTGGAAGAAGCGCTGGAGCTATCCGAGCAGAAGCTGGCGCGACAAGCAGCCTTGCTCAAGGCCTTTGAGGGCAGCGGCAAGACGGTGGAAGCGTTTGCCGAGATGTATGGCGTAAAGCCGCGTGATGTGAAGGCCGCACTGGCCCGCAAGCACCCTGCGCCGGCGGTGGCCAGCGCGTCCTGAAAAGCCAGGCGCAGCACGAGAATCGCAATGCCCGTTTCAACCCAGCCCGGTAATCCCTTACATGGTCTGACGCTGGAGGCTATCGTCACCGCGCTGGTTGCGCATTACGGCTGGGATGGTCTGGCTGCGCGCATTCCGGTGCGCTGCTTCACCTTCGACCCCAGCGTCAAATCCAGCCTCAAATTCCTGCGCAAGACACCCTGGGCACGCGACAAGGTGGAAAATCTGTACATTCAAATGCTACGCATAAAGTAGCTTCTCCCGCACATTCCATAAGGCCTGGACATTAAGCTGATCAAATCGGCAAGAATAGATCAAGTGGATGATCCGCCATCGGCTCAAAGCCATAGCGCTTGTAGAAATCGACTGCCGGTGGCTTTGCATTGACAACCAGACCCACGCCACCGACCTCACTGGCAATACGGGTTACACGGTCAATAGCATCAAACAGCATGAACTCGCCAATTCCTTTGCCTCGCTGGGTCCTGCTGGTGGCCAAGCGACCCAGCCTGAAAACCGGCACCTTGAAAGGCAGTCGCTTGCGTGATTGTGCAGGCAAGTCATCGTTGATCAACTCGGCCATACTGACGGCGTAAAAGCCAAGCACTTCTGCACTTTGCTCAGTAGCCACGACAACAAAAGTCGAGGAAACACCTTTTTCTTTGTGCTGTTTGGCTACTTTTGCAAACCAGCCATTGAGTTGTGCATCCCCGCAGTCAAATCCATTCCTGTCATGCTGTTTACTCAGTGGTAGAACCAGCATGCTTTGTCCTCATGTAAAGGGACTGGGCCTGAAGAAACTTTTCATTGCGTGGCGGCGGGTTTTCCATCATCTCCATCAGCCGCAACGACTCCCTGCGGGTGAGGACGATTGTGGATTCACTCTCAATAACCTTGTCCGCTTTTTCCAGCGCAGCCTGCACCACGAACTGGTTGAGAGTCGCGCCGACGAGGTCGGCTGCAACTTGCAGCCTGTCTAATACATGATTCGTTAGTCGTGTAGTGAGTCGTTTCCCTGTTTGAGCAAGCACGGCGATCTCCAGAATTTGTACTTTTGCAATGCGTCCAGTGTACTTTAATGGCGTCATTTTGTTACCACCACCATCATGAAAGCCTGTACCTCTTTATGCTACGAATAGGCGAGTTCAAGTAACAACCCGCGCAGGCCATCAGCAAGGAGCAAATGCTTTAACATTGGACCCCAACCATGAAAGCCTGTTCATGCCAAACCCCACCGCGCAAAATCCGCAGAACATAGAACACCCCAAGGCTGCCACCGGCATTCGCGGGCTTGACGACATCACCAACGGCGGTCTGCCCCGAGGCCGCGCCACCTTGCTCGCCGGCGGCCCCGGCTGTGGTAAGACCGTGCTGGCGCTGCAAATCCTGGTCAATGGGGCGCAGCGGGATGAGCCGGGAATCTTTGTGGCCTTTGAAGAGGATTCGGCACGCATCGTCGCCAATGCGGCCACTTTCGGCTGGAACCTGCCCGAGCTGGAAAAAAAGATCTCTTTTTCCTGGATGCCAAACTGCGCCCGGAGGTGGTGTGCGCCGGCCAGTTTGATCTGACCGGGCTGCTGGCCGGAATCAAGGCCAAGGCCGACCAGATGGGCGCCAGGCGCATCGTTTTTGATTCCATTGACGTGCTGCTGTCGCTGCTCGATAGCCCGCAAGCCGAGCGGCATGAGTTGTTTCGCCTCAACGACTGGCTGATCGCCAGCGGGTTGACGGGCATCATCACGTGCAAGAACAACGACTCGGGCCACTCCGGCCTGCACTACCTGGATTTCATGCAGTACATGGTGGATTGTGTGATCTGTCTGAACCACGAACTGTACAACCGGGTATCCCGCCGCAGCCTGCGCATCGTCAAGTACCGGGGCTCGGGCTTTTTTGCCGGCGAAGTGGCACTGACGCTTGGCAACAAGGGTGCCGAAGTGTTTACCCTCCCGACCGCACCGCCACGCGAATCGGCCAGCACCGAGCGCATCTCGTGCGGCGTTGCTCGACTGGACGCCATGCTGGGCGGCGGTTATTACCGTGGTGCTGCCATCCTGTTGAGCGGTTCCCCCGGCACGGCAAAAACCACGTTGTGCGGCGCTTTCATTCTCGCGGCCTGTGAGCGTGGTGAGCGCTCCTTGTACGTGGGGTTTGACGAACCCGTCCATGAAGTGGTGCGCAACCTGCGTTCGGTGGGCATTGACCTGGGGCCGCACGTTGCCAGCGGATTGCTGCATATGCAGTCGATCCGCAGCAGCCTCACCGGCGCCGAGGAGCATGTCGGCGTTCTGCGCAATCTGTTCGAAGCGTACCAGCCACGCTGTGTGGCGATTGACCCGCTATCGGCCATCATCAACAGCGATACCGATACCGCCCGCAGGCGCATGCCCGAGCAACTGCTGGAACTGACCAAGACAGCGGGCGTCACCCTGGTGTGTACCAGTCTGCTCTCGGGTAACGATGCACTCGGTGAAGGCACCAGCATCCAGGTCTCCACCGTCGCCGACACCTGGATTCACATCAGCTACCAGGTGCTCGCCGGAGAGCGCAACCGCGCCTTGACCATCATCAAATCGCGTGGCACCGAACACTCCAACCAGGTGCGGGAGTTGATTCTCAGCTCCAACGGTGTTACGCTGGCCGACGTCTACCAAGCCAACGGTGAAGTATTGATGGGAACCGCACGCTGGCAAAAAGAAACTGCCGAGAAGGCCGCAGAGGAAAAGCTGCAAGCCATGGCAAACCACAAACGCCACGAGCTGGAGCAGGCGCAAGCCGAAATCAGCGCCCGCATTGAAGCGCTGCAACGTGAGCTGGTCGGCAAAAATAGTGAACTCGAACTGTTTATGGCTGCCGAGACCAGCCGTCGTCAGGCGGGCATGCACAACCGCGATACGCTTTTGAGCCTGCGCAGTGGTGACGATCAAGCGCAGCGCCCTGACTAATTTGGCTAACCTGGTATGGCAACAATTTCGACATCTGACAATACCGCTCCAGCGGGCTTTGTGTTTCGCTTGTACGTAGCCGGCGAAGCGCCCAACTCCGTGCTGGCACTGCGCAATTTACGGGCTCTGTGTCAGGCACACCACGTTGACAATTTCCATGTTGAAGTGGTGGATGTGCTGCTCAACCCCGAACGTGCCTGGGCGGACGGAATTCTGGTAACCCCCACGACCATGCGGCTGGCACCCGTCCCGCAGGTCCAGATCATCGGCAACCTGGCCGATACCGAGCGGGTCCTGTATGCGCTGGGTATCGTGGCCGATGACCCTGGATAACGCACAATGAACGAACAGCGGGTCAAGCTGATCAGGGTGCCTCGCTGGCACACACCAATTCCCACAATTCCCTGTACAGGAAGTTTTTCGCCATACTGGCAATGGCACGCGCCAGTTCGGGGGAGCCGGGTTCGATTTCGGCAAGTACGCTGTGCAGCTTGTCGGGATTGAGTTCCTCTGCGGCGGCCTTGAGCGCCTGGCGTTGTGCGGGTGACAGCGCGGCCAGCGCCTGCGGATCGACGGTTGCGGCCACGGGCTTTGGCGTGGGATCGGCATAGGGCTTTGGCGTGTGCTGGCGCTCGATCCGGATGGCAAGCTGGCGCTCAAGCATGGTGCAAAGTTCTTCGTATTGCAAAGGTTTGCGCAAAAAGTCATCGACATGGGATTTGAGCGCTTCCAGCCGCTGCTCTTCGAAGGCGCTGGCACTCAACATCACGATTTTGAGAGCGGTGGCAGTCGTGCGTGCACGAATCTGCTGGCTGGCCTGCAGACCGTCCAGGCGGGGCATGCGCCAGTCCATGATGATCAGATCGGGCGAAAAATGCTGTGCCTGCTCCACGGCCTCGATGCCATCGGCAGCCTGTGCCAGCACAAAGCCCATGGGATGCAGCAGTTCGTGCAGCAGGGTGCGCCCGGCCGGATCATCGTCAGCAATCAGGATGCGCTTGCCCTGTGCACCAATCAGCACTTGCCCGCCTGACACGGGTTGTTCCGGCGTTTCGACGGACATGGCTTCATTGAGCACCAGGGAAAACCGGAAACACGACCCGACCCCTGGGGTGGATTCAAGGCGGATTTCCGCCCCCAGCATGTGCAGGTATTGGCGCGTGATCGTCAGGCCAAGGCCTGTGCCCGAGCTGGTGGCATGGGTGAACATCTGCACAAAAGGCTCGAAAACGGCTTTCTGGTCTTCCGGGGCGATGCCAATGCCGGTATCACGTACCGCAACGTCCAGTCGCACAGTCCGGTTTGCGGCAGGTGTTGCCCGTACACTGAGAAGAACGCCGCCGGTCCGGGTGAACTTGATGGCGTTACCCAGCAGATTGATCAATACCTGGCGCAGCTTGACGGCATCAACCTGCAGCTGCGTGGACAGGCCCGCAAACTCCGTCTCCAGCGTCAGTCCGACCTGTTCGGCCCTTTCACGCAGCATGTCGGCAACCTCACTGGCCAGGCGTTCGACATCGGTGGCAGTGTCATGCCGCTCGATGCGTCCGGCATCAATCTTGGAGAGTTCGAGCACGTCATTGATCAGCGTGAGCAGGTGGTTGCCAGCCGCGTTGATGATGCCGAGGTGTTTTTGTTCGGTAGCAGACAAATTCGCCGATGTACTCATCAAGCGCGTGAATCCGATCACAGCGTTGAGGGGCGTGCGCAATTCATGGCTCATATTCGCCAGAAAGCGGCTTTTGGCAACGTTGGCGGATTCGGCAGCGGCATGTGCTGCAACCAGTTCCCGTTGCAACTGCAATTGCCCCTGCAGTGCCTGCGTGCTGGCCTCGGCCAGATCCAGTGCATGGTAGTGTCTGCGCGCCAGCAGGCAAATCAGCGTCCCCAGCAACAAGGAAACCAGACTGCCCAAAAGGCCAATCAGCACAGGCGTGGTGTGCTCGGCGCCGGAAAGAAACGACTCCTGCGGATAAAAATCCAGCTGCCATTTGCGGCCATGCACATTCAGCTCGCGTGTATAGGGAGCCACCCTGGTGTCCGGTGCCGACACAAACAAGGGCCGTTGAATGTCCTGCGCCACGGAGATGTAGGTGGGTCCACGGTCCAGCACATGCAGTTGCAAGCCCTGCAGACGCCCTTCACGCTTGAGGTGTTCGATGATGTCCCATACCCGCAGCGTCACGGCTACCGATCCCAGAAAATCCGGGGATTCTCCCTTGCCACGCCAGGACGCAGGAACCGGGGAGAAAACCGGCACCCGGATGACAAAACCGATAGGTTGGCTGCTTTCCTGCAGCAGCGGGAAAGGGCCACTGGCAACCGGCTTTCCAGTGCGTTGCGAGTAGTGCATGGACGCCAGATTGGCTGGCTGGGCGCTGATGTCGAGTCCATGCACACTCTGATTGCCGTGCATGGGCCACAGATAGTCGGCAACGAAATACTCCTCCCGCTCACCTGGCGGGTGGATGCGAAAGTCGGGATACCCGCGTGGGTCCACCGAGGTGTCGGCGCGCACCTTTTGTTCAAACTGCTGCTTGTCAACCGCGCGCACATAACGGGTGAAGGAAATGTTCTTGATTTCCGGATGGCGCATGCCAATATCCAGCGAGCTGATGGCGTCAAAAAAAGCGCTCCGCTCCAGGTTCTGGTTGATGATGAACAGGCTGCGCAGGCCAAAGGCAATCTCGGTATAGGCATTGATATAACGCGTCAGCGCCTCGGTCAGCGCATTGGCAGCCAGGGAAAACCGCGCCTGTTCAATCTGGGCGACCACATGCGCTTGTTGCAGTGACAACAGGATACTTGCCGCCACGCCCGCGATGGCGACTCCCAGGCCCAGCATCCAGGGTTGTAGAAACTTGCGGTAAATGGCTTCAGGCATAGCGGGTGGCAGTGACAAGGGTTTGGAACTTTAGGAGTTTAGGACTTTGGGGTGTAATTCTGGATAAGTGCTCCATTCTCCCCCCAATACACCGATATGGGGTTGCCAACTTCACGGCATGATGCGAACCCATGAAAACACAATACCAAACCCTGCAAACCCTTGAGCCCCTCATCACCCAGCAAGAGTTGGCACGCCGCTGGAAGCGTTCGGAAACCTCCATCAGCTTTGCCAGCGCCGTGGGCGTAGGCCCGCGCTATGTAAAGGTGGATGGCCTCGTGAAGTATCCGATGGATGAAGTGCAGCGCTACGAACGCGACCGCCTGTTTCTGAATCCGACCGAAGCGCAACCGCAATCGCTGTCCTAGTGCCTGACCCCAAACGCGCTGAAGGGGTGGCGCTTGCCGGTCAACAGTTCCCCCAAAGCCGTGGAGCGCACCAACAGGTGGTAACTGAGCAAGGCCAGCATGCTGGTGGCGACGATGTTGATGGTAATCCTGCTGAGGATCGACAAGTCCGTGCCGTACAGCAGCGCGCCAAAGGCGATGGTCAAGGGCATGTGGATCAGGTACACCCAGTACGAGGCCTGCGAGAGGTAGCGCAGCCACGGATTGACCTGGTGGACGTGCCGCGTAAAGAGGCCGATCATGGCAATGCTCCAGAACCAGGTGCACAGGTTGTAGACCAGACCGGAGTAAAACTCGAAATGCGCAATACTGCCGGGGTTTTCATGCTCCGCCCTGACCAGCACGCCAGAAATGCTGATAAAAACAAATCCCACCACCGCATAGAAGACCCAGCGCCGCTGGAAATTCACCAGCAGCACGCTGCGCTGGCCAAAGAGCGCCAGACCAAAACCGAAAAACAATCCGTTATGCAACCACTCCGTCAGCGGCGGCGCAAAGGAACCGCTGGCGGTCAGAAATCCTCCCGGATACCCCAACCCCAGCACGGCCAGGGGCACGGCCAGCAGCGCCAACCCCCAGGCGCTGGAGGCCAGCTGTGCGAAAGCCTGCGATAAAAACTGGCGCACCTTCTGCGGCACGCTCTGGACAAGGGGAAACAGGACAAAGCTTGCCACGCTGAACCACAAAAGCAGCCAGATAAACCACAAATGCATGGTGTTGATCTTGGGGTGCCCTGGGCGCACGGGCATGAGCGACTCGTCCATGCCCCAGCTGCCGCGCGCAACACGGTGCACGAACAGCATGGCCAGCACGCCCACCAGCACGTACAGGGGCGGCCATAGCAGGGCAAAGGGCGCGCCCAGGCGCAGCAGCCGGTTTTTCAGCATGGCATGCCTGCCCCGCTTGTGCACCAGCAGCGCGACAAAAAAGCCCGCCAGTATGAAAAAGGTCGGCATGCGAAAGGCATGGATCATGCCCACCACCGCATCGGCACTTTCGCTGGTCAGCGTGTCGTGCCAGGGCACGGGCATTGGCCGTACGGTGTAATTCATGCTCACATGCAGCACGATACCCAGCCACATCATCACGGCGCGCAAATTGTCCAGTGCATGCAAGCGTTCGTCGGAGTGTGTCATGCGTATCTCATGGTGGTCATGGTGGTCATGGTGGTTGTGGCTGGAAAACGGAATGGCAAGCGGGCTGGCACGTTGAACTGCAACGTTGTCAACTTCTGTGTTCGCTCTACTTTTCGCCAATGATTCGCCAAGTGGTGCCTTCGCGCTGTAACAGCATTTCCTTTCCTTGCCGCATCTCCCGATAAGTACCAGAGGCATAGTCTTGCAGAAAGTGGACAGAAACTTTTTCCGGGGTAATCGGGTCGATTTTGATATCGTTCAGCGCTACACGAATGCCAGATCGGCCCGTTAGTTTCTTGCGACGCCCATCTGCCCAAGCTGCATGCGAGACACCGTTGCCGGGTAAAAAATCGCTGCTGTAAAACGCCAGGTAAGCGTCCACGTCCTGGCGAGACCAGGCTTGACTCCATTTTTCAAGCGTATCGCGTATTTCCTGTTCGACCGAGACGGCGGGTGGCTCAATGGTCGCTACAGGGGCAGGTGCATTCTCGGCGCTGATTGGTGTTACGGGATTTGGTACAACCACTGGTGTGACCGACAACTGGGAACCCATGGTTTCGGATGTCTTGCTTGCACGCTCCGGATAGTGCATCAAATACCATGCAACAACGCCGCCGGCGAGTGCCGCGATCAGGTGTGTGGCGATCAGGCGACCATGATAGGTTTTCAAGGGGACGGGTGACGTGGTCGTAGTATCCGATGCGACAAGCGGGATGGTCGGACCGGCAGGGATGCTGTCCAACTCACCAGATGCACTACGCAGTTGATGCATCCGGCGGGACAAAGCTTCATCGTAAGCGCGACGACCGACTGAGCGCCCATTATCCTGCAGCACCGATTCCGCCCGGACACGCCGCGTCATGGCCGATTCAATCATGTTGATCTTCAAGCTTTTTCCCCGCATTAACACCAGAATCATTCTATAGCGGCTAACCCAAGCTCCCTTGATGCCACCGGTGAAAATAAACTTGCCTCATGGAGAAGCAATGGGGAACGAAATGTCGGCACTACCCAGACGTGCATCCAAAGGTAGTGCGCCGCAATCGGCTGTTGCCTTCCCTGTCAACCGAAATCTGGGTGGCCTACTTGGGGCGGAACCAGAGTTCCTTGCGGTTCAGGGGCGTTTCGGGCGGGAGCAGCGGATTCTTCAGCTCGATGATGACGCGCTTATCCAGCCCGGAGCGCTGGATGATGGGCGCGTAGTATTGTTGAAACAACTTCTCGAATGATCCGTCGGCGATGGCTTTTTCCAGTCCGGCATTGAGTGCATCGGCCAGTTTCTTGTTGTTCTTGTTGACGAAATAGTAGAACGCGGCGGGGTAATGGAGCGCGATGTGCTCATCGACAACGATGCCCTTGCTGGCGTGTGCCTGCGCTTCCGGCCAGATTTCGGCGACGGATCGGGGGAAGTAGCCAAACCGGCCATTTTCCAGCATTTTGAACAGTCCCTCGTAATTGGGCGCACCGAACACGGTCAAGCCGTTGGACCGAATGATTTCGGTGTCTGGCCAGTCATGGCCCTGACCCGCTTCAAACGGCGCCATGTCCGCAAGACCCTTGACGTTCTTGAACTGGTCGGCTTTTTGCTTGGTGACCAGCGGTAGACGCCAGCCTATCAGTCCCTTGTAGATGGGGATGCGGATCGGAAGCAACTTCTGCTCGCGTTCCTTGGAGGTCATGGTCCAGACGATGTGAACGTCGCCCGTGTTCCTTTCCACCTCGGCAATCGCCCGTCCTTGTGGCATGGTGAGCTCGGACGGTAACAATTCATATTGCGCCCCGGCTTTTTGCATCGTGAGTTCCAGCAGTTTTACCGGATACTCGGTGCGTGGATCACTGGCGCTCTCAGGGCGGGGGTAATATATTTTGTAACTACCAACCGTCCCCTTTGGTACCATCAGACATCTGGTCGAAGTTTGCCCTTCTGATGCAGTTACTTTGAAGCGCATAATGCTCCCTCTGATCGATTTGTAGCGACACTACCTCACAGCAGATTCGTGGAAAT
>JAYRRD010000005.1:0-16895 GCA_041910275.1 Rhodoferax sp. | reverse complement strand
GGCCATGGCCACGCGGCTGAAAATCATGTGTGATCTTGATATTTCCGAGAGCCGCAAGCCCCAGGATGGCAAGATCAAGTTCAAGAAGTACGGGCCGCTCGATATTGAATTGCGCGTTGCCACCATTCCATCGGCGGGTGGTGTGGAAGACGTGGTGATGCGGATTCTGGCAGCAGGCGAGCCGATCCCCCTGGATAAATTGGGTTTGACTCCGCACAACAAGGCCAGGGTTGAGTCGACGGTCAGTAAACCCTATGGACTATTCTATGTCTGCGGTCCGACCGGCTCGGGTAAGACGACGACCTTGCACTCCATTCTCAAATTCCTCAATACGCCCGACACCAAAATCTGGACGGCGGAGGACCCGGTCGAAATTACCCAAAAGGGTTTGCGCCAGGTACAGATCAATAAAAAGGCCGGTATTGATTTTCCCTTGGTGATGCGCGCGTTCCTGCGTGCCGACCCCGACATCATCATGGTGGGTGAGTCGCGCGACAAGGAAACGGTTTCCATGGGGGTGGAAGCCTCGCTCACGGGCCACTTGGTGTTCTCAACCCTGCACACCAATTCTGCGCCTGAATCCATCACCCGTTTGATGGACATGGGCATGGACCCCTTCAATTTTGCGGATGCCTTGCTGGGTATTCTTGCCCAGCGTCTGGCCAAGAGACTGTGCGACTGCAAGGCATCCTACTATCCGGATGCGGAAGAGCTGCGACTCTTTGCGATGGAGTACGCCGAGGAGTTGCGCCACTCCAAGGCATGGCAAGCAGACTACGAGGGCGAGACCAAAAAGATGATCCACCAATGGATTGAGACCTACGGAGACAATGGAAAAATAAGGTTTTTCAAGGCGGTCGGTTGTGACAAGTGCAATAAGAGCGGTTACAAGGGGCGCGTCGGTTTACATGAATTGCTGGTGGCAACGGATGAGGTTAAAAAACTCATCCAGGAACGGGCCAGGGTGGCCGAACTGTTTGCGGCGTCGGTTGAAGGCGGCATGCGCACCCTGAAAATGGACGGCATGGAAAAGGTCATGATGGGCTTGACGGACCTGAAAATGGTGCGTTCGGTGTGTATCAAGTAAGCGGAAAAGCAGTAAGTCGGTGGCGCAATAAGCGGGAGATATCGGTACTTATTCCCTGCAGTGGTTTCAAGAAATGTCGATATCTTGCAGATATACACAGAGGGCACACAGGAGACAGGACATGAAACAATACCCAGGGTCACCAGGAGTTCCAGGAGTTCAAGCCCGCGCGGATGGCAACGCCGTGTCGATCAACCTGCATGGGCGGGAGTGTTTCCGTCTGGAGCAGGATGGCTCCGCCGCAGGGGTGTGGCGGCTATACCCCGTGTTGCACGGCGAGCGCGGTACGGTGATTGACCATGACCGCTTCCGGGCCGAGTTGCTCGAACGCATCGAGAGTGTGTACATGGACTGCACCGCCCAGTACTTCATGCAGATAGCCCGGTTGCAAGCCTTGCATTTTGGTGGTTTGGGCGTTGATCCCTCCAGGGGCAATTTCCTTGATGCCTTTTTCGATGCCTTCACCCGGTGGATACAGGTGGAACTGCGCGCGACCTCGGAAACCGGGTGCTATTTGTTGTAACTCAGCGCGTTGCTGACCAGTCTGGATGTAATGTCCACGATCTGGATCATGCGGTCGTAGGCCATGCGTGTGGGGCCGATCACGCCCAGGGTGCCAACAACCTGGCCATCGACCTCGTACGGACTGCTGACGATGGACAGGTCTTCAAAAGGCACCACCTGGCTCTCACCGCCGATAAAGATGCGTACCCCTTCGGCCCGGCCAGCCGTGTCCATCAGGCGCATGAGCTGGGTTTTTTGTTCGAACAACGAAAAAGCCCGCCGCAAATGGTCCATGTTGCTGGAAAAATCGGATACGGCCAGCAGATTGTGTTCTCCCGCAATGACGACCTCGTCCTGTGCGGCGCTGATGGTTTCGGAACTGACGGTTACGGCAGCTTGCATCAGTGTGGCAATTTCGGTGCGCAAGGAGTCGATTTCGCCATGTAGTTGCGCGCGCACGTTTTCAATGTCCTGGCCGACGTAATGGCTGTTGAGAAAATTCGCCGCCTCGACCAATTGGGCTTGTGAGTAGTCCTGTTCGGTAAAGACGACACGATTTTGTACGTCGCCATCGGGCGAGACGATGATGAACAGCAAGCGGCGTGCCGAGAGGCGTAAAAACTCAATGTGACGGAAAACGGATGACCTGCGTGGCGCAATAACAACACCGACAAAGTGCGACAGGTGGGAGAGCAGATTGGCCGCCTTGGAGATCACCTTTTGCGGTTGGTCGGGTGCCAGTACATGGGTTTCATACTCTCCAGGCCGCACAGTGAGCATGGTATCCACGAACAGCCGGTAGCCACGCGCAGTGGGGATGCGCCCGGCGGAGGTGTGCGGACTGGCAATCAGGCCAAGCTCTTCCAGATCGGACATGACATTGCGGATGGTCGCGGGCGACAATTCCAGTCCGGATGCGCGCGACAGGGTACGGCTACCCACCGGTTGCCCTTCGGCAATGTAGCGTTCAACCAGCGCTTTCAACAACAACTTGGACCGTTCATCGAGCATTGGCGCATTTTAGTGATGTAATTTGCATATGAAGTCCCAATTTCGTCATGTCGCGCTGATTGGCAAGTACCAGACCGTTTCGTCTGGCGCTACGCGTGCCCATGCGCGCCAGGTGATGGAAACGATTGCGCACTTCCTCATGGACCATGACTGCGAGGTGGTGGTGGAGACGCAGACGGCTTCCAATATGGGGCTGGCACATTATGCCGTTGCGGATGTGCCCACCATGGGCGCAACGTGCGATTTGTGCCTGGCAGTCGGTGGGGATGGCACGATGTTGCGTATTGGCCGGGAGATGGCGCAGTACGGTGTCCCCCTGATTGGCATCAACCAGGGGCGTTTGGGCTTTATCACCGATATTCCGCTGGACAACTTCCAGGCTAGGCTGCGTCCCATGCTGGCGGGCATCTTTGAGGAGGATTACCGTGGCCTCATGGCCGCCAGTGTGATGCGCGACGGGCATTGTGTGTTTTCCGCCCAGGCCATGAACGATGTGGTGGTGAATCGGGGGGCTACTGCGGGTATGGTGGAGTTGCGCGTCGAGGTCGATGGCCGCTTTGTAGCCAATCAGCGGGCGGACGGCATGATCATTGCCACACCCACCGGGTCAACAGCGTATGCGCTATCGGCTGGCGGGCCATTGATGCATCCTTCGATTCCGGGTTGGGTACTGGTGCCGATTGCGCCGCATACCTTGTCCAATCGGCCCATTGTGCTCTCCAATACGGCGGAAGTGGCTATTGAAATAGTAGCGGGGCGTGATGCCAGCGCCAGCTTTGACCAGCAGTCACTGGCTTCCCTGTTGCTTGGTGACCGCATTGTGGTAACACAGTCCAAGTACCAGGCGCGCTTCTTGCGCCCCAAAGGCTGGACGTATTTTGATACGCTGCGGCAAAAACTGCACTGGAATGAAGAGGTGGCTTGAGAATGGGTGGGGTTGACGGGTTTGTTAGGGAGAACGGCCATGGCGCTTAGGCGGATGGTGTTGCGGGATTTTGTCATCATCAGCGAGCTCGAACTGGAGCTGGAGTCCGGCTTTACCGTGCTGACGGGTGAGACGGGCGCTGGCAAGTCGATTCTGATAGATGCCTTGCAGTTGGTGACCGGCGCACGTGCCGACACCGGGGTGATTCGTGAAGGTGCACAGCGAGCCGAGGTGAGTGCCGAGTTTGACGCGCATGCCAATTTGCATCCTATTCTGCAAGACGCAGGTTTCGATGGCTTTGATGGCGACGATGTGTTGTTGCTGCGCCGCACGGTCGATGTGCAGGGCAAGAGCCGGGCCTGGATCAATGGCAGTCCTGCTACCGCGCAGCAACTGCGCATGCTGGGTGAGCAGTTGCTCGATATCCACGGCCAGCACGCTTGGCAAAGCCTGACCCGCGCGGATGCCGTGCGCGGCTTGCTCGATGCCTATGCCAAGCTGTCAACCAGCACCCTGGCTGCACTCTGGCAGGCGTGGCGCCAGGCGCAGGGCGTATTGGCGCAGGCGCTGGCTGCCCAGGAAACCTTGCAGCATGAACGTGAACGGCTGACCTGGCAGATTGGCGAGCTGGAAAAACTGGCTCCCCAGAACGACGAGTGGAATACCTTGCAAAGCGACCACAACCGCCTGTCCCACGCGCAAGCCCTGCTGGATGCGGCCCAGGGTGCCTTGCAGTTGCTGGAAGAAGACGACAGCAATGCCCTCAAGCTGCTGCATGCTGCGCTGCAATTGCTGCAAAACCAGTCCCATCTGGAAACTGATTTCAATGATCCGGTCGATGCATTGGCGTCGAGTCTGGCCCAGGTTGAAGACAGTGTGCACACCTTGCGCGCCTACTTGCGCCGCACCGAACTGGAGCCTGAGCGTCTGGCCGAATTGGATCAACGTTTGTCGCTCTGGATGTCCCTGGCGCGGCGTTACAAACGCAGCCCCGAGGAGTTGCCGCAACTGCTGGCCGCGTGGAAAGCCGAGCTGGCGCGGCTCGATGCAGCCACGGACCTGGATGGCTTGCATACTTCCGAGAAAAATGCACATGCGGCTTACCTGGCCGAGGCCCGGTCTGTGACCCGTGCCCGCACCAAGGCAGCACCCCTGCTGGCGCGTGCCATCACGCAGGCCATGCAGGGCCTGGGTATGCAGGGCGGGCAGTTTCAGGTGGCGTTGGAGCCCAGTGCCCAGCCCATGCAAAGCGGCCTGGAAGAGGTCAGTTTCCTGGTCGCCGGGCACGCGGGCAGTACGCCACGGCCCGTGGGCAAGGTGGCTTCCGGTGGTGAGCTGTCGCGCATGGCGCTGGCCATAGCCGTCACCACCAGCCAGCTGGGAACGGCGCAAACGCTGATTTTTGACGAAGTGGATGCGGGTGTGGGCGGAGCGGTTGCGGAAACGGTGGGGCGTCTCATGCGCCAGCTCGGTCTGGATCGGCAGGTGCTGGCCGTAACGCACCTGCCGCAGGTTGCGGCATGCGCCAACCACCATCTGGTGGTCGCCAAACAGCGCGATGGCAAAGTAACCCTGAGCACCGTAGCGGCTGTGCAAGGCGAGCAGCGTGTGGCTGAAATTGCCCGTATGCTCGGGGGAGAGAAATTGTCCACCACCACACTAGCGCATGCCAAGGAAATGTTGCAGCTTGGCGCCTGAAAACCTGGAACCATCTATGAAGATTGTCTTGATTACCGGCATGTCGGGTTCCGGCAAATCGGTGGCTTTGCATGCGCTGGAGGATGCAGGTTTTTTCTGTGTCGACAATCTGCCACCGGAATTGCTGGTGGACATGATCGAGCTGGAGCAAAAGCAGCAGGCCAAACGGGTGGCGATTGCCATGGACGTGCGCAGCGCCAGCTCCTTGCCCCTGGTGCCGCGCCAGCTTGAAGTGTTGCAGCGTCGCGGCCTGGATATTACCTGCTTGTTTCTGGATGCGACGACCGAAACCCTGGTGCGACGTTACTCGGAGACACGGCGCAGGCATCCCCTGTCGCAACATCGGTCCATGCAAGGAGACAATGACCAGCGCCGGGCTCTCATGGATGCCATTGAGCTGGAGCGCAATTTGCTGGTTGAGTTGCGCGCACAGGCACATGTGATCGACACCAGCATCATCCGCCCCTCACAGTTGCAGGCCTACGTCAAGGAGCTGATTGCCGCCACCGGCCAGCAGCTGACGCTGGTGTTCGAGTCCTTTGCCTTCAAACGCGGCGTGCCCAGCGATGCGGATTATGTTTTTGATGTGCGCATGTTGCCCAATCCGCATTACGAACCAGAACTGCGTCCCTTGACCGGGCGTGACCAGCCCGTCATCGACTTCTTGCAAGCCCAACCCGACGTGGACGTGATGCGTGCGCACATTGCCCAGTTTCTTGAACACTGGCTCGACGCCCTGGCCCGAGACCATCGCAGCTATGTCACGGTCGCCATCGGTTGCACGGGCGGCCAGCACCGCTCCGTCTACCTGGTGGAATGCCTTGCGCAGCATTTCTCACTGCGCTGGGTAACCCTCAAACGCCACCGTGAAATGGATGCCAGATGATGCCAATTCAGGGCTTGAGGGTCGCGTCCTCTATGAGGACTTTGTAAGAGTAGCCTGCGCCGAAATCCTTGTTGGTGTGTAGCACGCCTTGTACGGTAACCACATCGCCGGGCTTTGTTTGTCCCGAAGTGGTTACCAGCAGGTCATGGGTGCCGTTTGCCGCACTGCCGGACCCGTCTTGCAGGTGAATCCAGTTTTTCCCCATGATCCCGGTGTTGTATTTGACAACTTTGCCACGGATTTCCACGTTCTTGTCCTTCAAGGCGGCTGATTTTTCATACAGTTCGCCGATGGTCCGTGCATTGGCTCCCGTTGCCTTGGGCACCTTGATGGGCGCAGAGTCAACTTTTGCATCGGCCTTGACATTGGCGATGGCGTTGACATTGACATTGGAATGGGCACTCAGAATCTGCTTGCCAGATGCACCCAGGGTGCCAAAGACGATGGTGTCGAAGGTCTTTTTCAGCGATTTGCTTTCAAAATTGTTCATGACCATGGCGTTTTCGATGGTCACCTGTGCGCCATTCTTGATGTCCGCCTTGGTCACGGCAGCCCAGGTTTCGCCGCCTGGTGTCTTGAGGCGCATGTAGGTGTAACTGTCCACATTTTTGACTTCCAGAACTTCGCCGCTGACCGAATTGGCCGAATGGGTCGCTGCTGTTGTTGTCGCAGGGGCTTGTGCTGCCGATGTGCAGGGCCACACCAGGACGGAGGTGCTGAGAACGAGTGCCAGGATAGTTTTCATGGGTTGGAACCTAAAAAGAGGAAAAAAGGCGAGTTATATTTTTTCAACCAGTGCAGCGGAACCAATACCGCCCGCACCGGCTATGGCGCACAGCCCACGCACCCCGCGTGCGCCATCCCGATACAAATCGGCCAGGAGACGCACCAGTGCGATGGTACCCGAAGCCCCGATGGGGTGGCCGCGCGCCAGGCCGCCGCCACGCTGGTTGATGCGTGCGGGATCGACGTGCAGGGTCTGGCAAAAACTCAGACCCTGCACTGCAAAGGCATCGTGCAGTTCGATGGCATGCAGCTGGTCGCAGCTCTGCATGCCACTGCGCTGGAGTACCGCCTGCGCGGCCTGCGCCGCAGCCAGCAGGGGTGTTTCCGGCGCGCAGCCAATCGCTTGGCCCATGGTCCATACGGCCTTGGGCTGTATACCCCACCGTTCACAGGCCTGTGGGGTTGCCAGCAGGACAAATGCGGCTCCGTCCGCGCGGACCGAAACCGACAGGACGCTCATTGCACACTCCACTTCGCCCGCCGTTTGAACCACGGTGGGCATGCGTGCTGCGCGTCGGGCATCCATGGGGCGTGGATAGGCGTCGTGTGCCAGGCCCGCAAGCGGCACGATTTCATCTGCCAGCGCGGCCTGGTGGGTGATTGCACGTTGGTGGCTCATCACGGCGTAGGCGTCTTGCTGGATGCGCGTAGTGCCGTGCGCCACGGCATAACGGCTGGCGGAGACCAGCATGTCGGGGTCGCGTGCGGGATCGGGTGCAAACGCAGGGCGCTCGTAAGCAAGCGCTGGATCGTCGGCGTGCAGCGGCCTTGTGTGCCGGATCGGGGCACGGCTCCAGGCCTCCACACCGCCCGCAACGACAACCGAAGCCTGGCCGCTGGCCAGCAATCCCGCTGCCAGCGCCACAGCGTCCAGCCCGGAGCAGCACTGCGTATCGACCGAGAAGGCCGCACAACGCTCCGCCAGACCGCTGGCCAGTGCCACCATCCGGGCCGGGTTGCCCCCGGCACCCATGGCATTGCCCACCACCACGGCATCCACTGCGTCGGGCAAGATTCCGGCGCGCGCTAACACCGCTTGCACCACCGGCGCCGCAATCTCGTGGGGCAGCAGACGGTTGAAAGCACCGCCCACAGGCGCGACCGCGCTACGCGCCCAGGCGGCAATCAAAGCAGTGGGATTAGCGGGTGTAGGCATGGTGCGGCAGCGGCCAGACGCAGTCCAATCGCATGGTGATCGGTTTTCCCGCTGCTGGTCATATCCCAATCATCCCATTCTTCGCAGATAAAGTAGCGTTTGGGTACCTTGAAGGCTTCCAGTCGGGCACGGCACCAGGCGGATATATCCAGTGCGCAGGGTATTTCGTCGGCTTTATCGGGTGCGATCCGCAGCACCGCCACGACCTGCTGCCCCCGCAAGGGGTCTGCCATGCCGTGCACGGACGCAGCCGCAATCGCGCTGTGGCTCTCCAGAACGGCTTCCAGTTCCTCGGGAAACAGATTGGCGGAACTGGTGACGATCATCCGGTTCTGGCGGCCCGACAGGCACAGCCGCCCTTCATCGTCAATGCTGCCCATGTCCCGGACCGACAACCATTCGCCCTTTTCGCCCGCACGCAGGGCGGTCGTCGCCTCGGCGTGGACGTTGACGTAATCCATGAACAGCATGGGACTGCGCACAAAAATCAGCCCGGAGCGAATGTCAATGTCCACCTTGGGGAACGGGTAGCCCACCACCGCCGAAGGTGTATGCTCATTGGCTTCTATCCAGGCGACAAAGCTGGTTTCCGACGCACCATAGAACTCGATGATCCGCGCCTTGGGAAACAAGGCTTGCAGCTCGGGTGTGCGCTCGCGCATCCAGCGGGCACCGCTGACCAGGATCAGCCGCACCCCGTGTATGGCAGGCAGGGAGCGGCGCGCGGCCACAACGAGCATCAGAACCAGCTGGCTCGGCACGGCGATCAGGCACGGCGTATCGCCCTGTTGCAGGGTATCGAGTGCATGGGAAGCAGAAAACCGCTCCTGCACGACGACACCCGCGCCACTCCAGATGCCGTGCAAGACGCCAAAGAGAAACAGCGAGTGTGAAATCTTGCCCGGAGCCAGGATGCGCTCGGCAGCATCCGGCCCGAAGCTGTCCACGCAGGCCCGAAAACTTGCGACCCACGACTGGTGGCTGCGCCGAAATCCCTTGGGAACCCCCGTGCTGCCGGAAGTAAAACCGATGTAAAAAGGCGATTCCGGCTGCGGCGCAGAGGGTGCTTGTGTCAAAGGCTGCTGGTCGATGGAGGCCAACACCGTCTGGCGCAGCGCTGCGGACCAATCCGGATTGCCCACAGCCGCGCAACGGCCACTGGTGATGATCCCCAGAAAATCAGCCACCTGGGCGGGCAGGCTCAAGCGTTCATCGACAAAAACAGTGGCTGGCGCCTGCGTCCGATTCAGCGCAGCGGCGCGCTGCTGCGTGGCGGCATACAGTTGCGCAAAAGTCAGCGCATCCTGGCCATTGCTGATGGTGATGGCAATGGCGCTGCCACGTGTACGAGCCCATTGTGCAAGTGGTGCATGAACCAGATCAGACTGCACGACCGCCAAAACGCCAATCGGGTACTCCACGCGCCACGGTGTGCACAATCATGGCGCACAGGGCGCATTTGATCAGGTCACCGGGAACAAAAACCAGCGTGCCGTAGAAAGCCTGCGTCCATGTGAGATTGGCCATGAGAACCAAGCCAACGACGCCAAACGCATGCACCGTCAGCAAGCCGCCCAGTGCTGAGGCCATGAAGGCGCTGGCTGCTGCACGGCGCGGTGTGGCGTTGGGCAGGGCGTTCATCCAGTACCCCGTCACCAGGGCGCCAAAGGGAAAGCCGATCAGGTATCCACTCGATGGCGCAAAGAATACACCCATGCCGCCGCGCCCACCCGACAGCAGCGGCAGGCCGATGGCAACCGCACACAGAAACAGCAAAATGGCCTGCATGCCTCTTTTTGGCCCCAGGAGGCAACCGGCCAGCATGACGCCAAGCGTCTGGAGCGTGATGGGAACCCCCAGGGGGAGGTCAATTTTGGGAATGAGTCCGAAGACGGCCATCATGGCGGCGAAGAGGGCGACCAAGGCCAGGGGGCGTGAGGATGTTTGCATGGGGGGCGAGTTTAGCAAATAAGGGATCGAGTGCATCCAGGCTCCGGGATACACCCGTTCAGAATCAAATCACTACTGATATGAGAGCTGTCCTCGCTTGGTACATATGGCCTACAGCCCTATTTTCCCTGTAAAACATCCCCCCAAAAAAGCCCTGTACCACGCCCCAACGGGCGGTGATGCCTTGCATTTTCACCACCCGCCAAGCGCGACGCCCAAGGCCAGTGGCGCGGATGTATCAGGTTTTCACATCCGGTTGCATCTGTTGCCACGCCAAGTATTCGGACCGGCGCAGTCGATACCGCGCGATGCTGCCTTCATGCAACTGCTGTAAAGCCGTCATCAGCATCTTCGCAAACGCAGTGTGATCGGCTTCTTCAGCGTACCCAACGGACAGTTGCGCAATGGCATCGCGATCAGGGTGCTTTTGCCCTTTGACGACGGCCTGTACCGATTGAATCAAGGCCTCGCGGTACTTGATCTTCATGGGGTCTGGCTCAACCATGGTTTGCGTAATGGCCAGGTAACGCTGGCATGATCGCTCATAGGCCCAAATAAACACATCTCGCAGCAGCCCAACCTGGTTGATCTCGTACACACCCAGCGTACCTTCAATGTAAGCACGCTCAGGAACATCGATAAACGACAAGGGACACAGGTTGTGTTTGATGAGCGGAATATTCGCACCGATACGCGAAACCCGTTTGTTCACATCTTCAAACGGTTGCAGGTAAGGCAGTTGCACCATCAAGAAAAACGCCTGCTCGAAGGGGTCCGGGATGGCTGTGGCTTTATCCAGCAAAAGCTGAAAACAATCCTCAATCACTTGGGGCAAGGCCAGGGGGTGAAACACCGTACCGGATACCTCGACCAGCCTGCGACGCAGCCGTCCACTGGCCTGCGGGTCGCGTATCAGGTCCTGGGACAGCACAGCGTGGAGGTTCTTGAACGTAAAGGCATCAAAGCCCACCTCGTCCACATCCTCGACCAGCATTTCGATGGCCGCCTTGTGGTTCAGGATCATCTGGGTTTCAATGGCATCTTTGCCCTGGGCGATTTGACCGAATTCAATCAGGTTCCGGGTGTCGAGTCGGCTATAGGTGTTACCTTCCAGCCTGGACGATGCCCAGGACAGATCCACCAGCAGCCGCCCCAGGATTTCGCGGGCATAGGTGCCCGCCGGGCGCTCGCCCGCAGGGGTGCATCCCATGTCGTGCAATTGACGTCGCAGCAACTCCGGCAAATAGAATGTGGTGCCGGGCTGGTAAGCCTGCAGAAATTCACGCTGATAGCCCACAGGACGACGGTGCATCAAAGCACGGCGGACCTGATCACGAATGGCGGCGCCCTCTGGAGACATGGGCACGTACAACTCCGCCTCCGCAATCCCGACAGCCGTTGCGACCGCTACGGTGGTGGCTTGAACCACGGCTCCAGGCAGTCGCTTGTAGACCAAGGCGATGCTCTCACCTTCAGTAGTGAGGCGGTTCTGCGCAACGAGCTTGTGCAAGCGGCGCTGTAGTGTGCGACGGTTAGGCTTGTGTCCGTGCAGTCGCTCCAATTCGGCTTCAATGGTGGCAATGCCCGCCCCATGGGCAAGGCCTGCCACGATGGCCTCAATCTGTAGCATCTCTTCGGTTGACGTGGTGCGTGGCATCGGTTGTCCTTGAAGGGTATAACTGTCCGGCAATGGCGCTCAAGCGCGACAAAGCATGACAAAGAGCGACATAATTTTGTCGCACAAACTGTCGCGCTTCAAGAAAAATACTGCCCTGACAGTTGTGACGCACAGCGGCGGGGGATTGTCTGGTCTGGGAGGGCATGACCTGCATGTGTAATGTCCAGAAACTGACGCCACGCCCGAAGCCGCAGCAGCTCTGGTAAATGCGAGCTGTAAGCCTCCTGTCATCACATACCAATGCTACAAATTAAGAAGCTGTTCCCGCTCATTCCACAAGGTCTATAGGCCAAAACACCATGCAAAACACCCCCAAAAAAGCCCTGTACCACGCCCCAACGGGCGGTGATGCCTTGCATTGCGGCGGTTCACGGGTGGAAACGGCATCAAAATGGTATCAAAACGGGCGCCAGCGCTTGTCCTATATGCGGGAGCAGCTATTGATTTTGTAGTCAATCTCCGGGCGGCTTCAGCCAGGTCTCCAGCTGATACTGTTTGTCCACATTTTCCCGCTTCAGAGGGAAAGGCTGGTAGCGTCCCTCGCGCCACAGAGCATTGGCGTCGTCGTAGTGCGGGCTGGACGGGTTGCCGGACTGGCCGGTGCTGTTCATGCCGATCATGGGTTCGTCGCGGCTGAAATCGACCACCATGCGCATTCCCGGAATCAGCCAGGTGTCAAAATTTCCGCCTGCCAGGTAGCCGGACACGTTGAGTGTCGAACTGTCGCCGCCAGCGGGAAATGGCCCACGGTCAAAAAAGCCGGCAACAGCGCCCACAATGGTTCGCTCCACGAACGGGAGTCGCTTTGCCATTTTGGTGGCTTCGACCCGCCAGTGGTAGGTATGCAGCTTGCCCCATTCCCACTGGCTGCGATCCTTGCCCAGTTCGCCCTCCAGAAAGTCGATGCTGTCCTGCAGTGACCGTGCCAGAATGTCGGCCTTGGTTTCCGTTTGCGGTGTGTGGATGTCGTCCCAGAACGGGCTTTCATCGCCGCGCTGGATCAGGTGGTCTTCGACCGCACCGTAGCTGACTGCGTTGGCTTCCAGAAAAGCGAGCCACATCCCGCCGCTGCGGGGACCCAGTTCGTCACCGAAGATCCGCCAGGCGGCACTGTGCAAGAAGGCGCCAAAAACGGCGGCACCATGTGACTGCTTGTCCAGATTGCCGTCAAAACCTTGCAACATTTTGAGCGCCTCCAGGGCTTTGGGGCGTGCATTTGCGTCCAGTCCGGCAATCGCGTTGTCTACAGCGCTGCTGTTGGCCGGGGCGGTCAACCACGCCTGCAGCTTGTCGGCCAGCAACGAGTGCTGGTCAAGCTGCATCGCCGTACTCGATTCCGTGGTGTGGTCGGTCCTGGCCGCCAGCAATTGGTGAATGCGTTCGCTGCGCACGGGCGAGAACCAGCTGGCGCTGAATGCATGCGATGGTTCTGCGGCCACTGTGCGGTTGTTGGCGGTTCCTATGCTGCCTTCGACCGGGTTGAAGCTGGCGGGATGCCCGGACGGGTCCTGATAGCCCTGCCATTCATATTCACCGGTCCAACCGGGGGAGGGCAGCAAACCCAGCCTGCTCTTGCGCAACGGATAGCGCCCGGTCACCTGCCAGCCGATGTTGTCGCGGTCGGCGACCACCAGGTTGAGCGGTATGGATCGGACCTGTTTGCCGTAGTCCAATCCTTCACGGGCCGTTTTCGACTGTATCAAGCGCATGAGGGCTTCGACGGTGTTGTCCGACTCGAACATGGCAGTCTGCAACGCGATGCCATAGCCGATTTCCAATTGCGGCGGGAACATCTCGTTGACGGCCGGGTCCTTGATCGTCCGGTTGAGCAGCACGCCATGGCGGGTACCGTAAATGGTTTCGGTGACGTCGTTGCCGCCCTTGACCCGAAACACGCTGGTACGCTCGGTGCAGGGCAGCCATTGATCCAGATACAGGTAATGCAGTTTGCCGTCCATGCGCTTGAGTTTTTCAAGATAGATGTCCTGGTTGTCGCCCATGACCATGGTGACGCCCCAGCCGATATGGCCGTTGTAGCCGGCAGCAATGGCCATTGATCCGGGAATCGTGACGCCAGCCACCGCAAAGCCCGGACTCTTCACATTGACGTGTTGCCACAGGGATGGCATCACCAGCGGCATGTGGGTATCGTTGGCAACAATGCTGGCTCCGTTCTTCGTCCTGGATTTGTGGACTGCCCAGTTGTTCGATGCCGCCAGGCCGTTGATGCCCAGGGCAGCCAGTTCCTGCTGAACGCTTTCAACCTGACTGAGTTGATCCGCAACCGCTGCCAGGTTCAGGCCAACCAGTTTCCTGGCCTCTTCGAACGGCAAGGGTTCGTCCGGATAGATCGGCACCAGCCAGGCAGCCTTCTCGACGCCGACTTGTTGCGCCAGGCGCAAAAAGGCGATTTCCTCGCGTGTGTTCGCGGCCATGAGGACACTGATGAAAACAGCCATCGCCAGTGAATCAACCGGCTTCCATGCTTCCCGTTTGAATCCGGCCAGCCTGACATCGGCTGGCAGGGGGCCTTGCGCCATATAGGCATTCACACCATCGCTGAACCGCTGGAGCGCATCGCGCGCCTGCGGTGAGGCGCTGTCCCACATGACACGCGCCGCGCGGTCAAAATCGAGCGTTCGCGCATAGACATCCATACGCAAAGCCGAGGGTCCGAACTGTTCGGCCAGGCGCCCCTGTGTCAGCGCGCGCAGCGCCAGCATTTGCCCTAACCGATCTCTGGCAGAGACAAAGCCCATCGCGACAAACAGATCGTCATCGGTTCTGGCTTCGATATAGGGAATGCCCAGATCGTCACGCCGGATTTCAACCGGCTGGCTGAGTCCTGGAATAGGGATCGTTGCCTTCAAAGGCTCTTCTTTCAGAGCCGATTTCATGACGTTGGCGCAACCGGCGACCACCAGCAGGACACTGGCCATGACAAGGTGCAAAACAAGGTGCAAAATGCGCGGCGTTCTGCGAAATCTGCGAAATCTGGTTGTAGGCATGTTTATTCCAATAACGGTTTCTTTTGACATCCTCCCCTGCCTGAAGGCAGGGGATTCCTACGGTGCTAAACATGAGTTACCTCACGCCTGGTCGCTTCGGTGGGTTCCTGCTTCGCAGAGGCAGCGCGTTTCGGTCTTGCGACCTTGGCGCGTCTGACGTCCTCTCCACAGGCTGCAACGCGGTGTCCCCGCGCCAATACATTCATCGCGCCGACCACATCGGCGTTTTCCTCGTGGCCACAGTCCACGCACGCAAACCGGGCCTGTGTTTGCCGGTTCTCTTTGGCAACGTGGCCGCAGGCCGGACAGGTCTGGCTGGTGTAGTGCGCGGGCACAGGAATGAGTATCCCGCCGTTCCAGTTGAGCTTGTATTCCAACTGACGGCGAAACTCGAACCAACCTTGGTCGAGGATGGCTTTATTCAACCCCGACTTGGCCGCAACGTTTGTACCCGGTGCTTCGGTAGTGCCTTGTGCGCAACTGCTCATGTTGCATACCTGCAAATCCTCAATAGCGACCAAGCGAAAGTTTTTGCTGATCTCTGTTGTGGCCTTGTGCAGGAAGTCTTTGCGGGCGTTGGCGATATGGGTGTGGATTTTCTGAACCTTTCTTTTGGCTTTGTGCCAGTTTTTGCTGAACTTGACCTTCCGGCACATGCGCCGCTGGTATTTTTTCAGGCGCTGCTCGTGTTTCTTGAAACTGTCGAGCGGCTCAAGGTGCGTGCCATCACTCATGGTGGCAAAGCGCACGACGCCCATGTCGATTCCAATGGCGCTCGTGGCTGTTGGAATGGGTTGTTCTACTTCGCGTTCAGTCTGGATACTGACAAACCACTTGCCGCTAGACTGACTGACCGTGATGTTTTTGGCCGTACCAAGAATCTCCCGGCTGTTACGATAACGAACCCAACCCAGTTTTGGCAGCTTGATGCGGCTGTTGGCTTGGTCGATCTCAAAGCCTTGCGGAAAGCGAAAACTGTCACCCGCTCCACGCTTCTTGAAGCGCGGAAAACCTGCGCGTTTCTCAAAAAAATTCTTGAAGGCGCGTTCCGCATCCTTGAGCGCTTGTTGCAAGGTTTGAGAGGGCGACTCATTGAGCCAGGGAAACTCTTTCTTCCACTCTATCATTTGCTTTGTCATCGCAAAATAACCGATGAATTTTCCGCCCGCTGCGTAGTTGGACTTTTGAATTTCCAAAGCACGGTTATAAACAAACCGACGTGCCCCGGAAAAACGGCGCATGTCTTGCTTCTGCTCGCCATTGGGCATCAGCTCAGATTTGAAGGCTTGCAAGCGTTGCATACTGTGATTTTAACCATGCTTGGTGTATACCCAGGCCACAAGGACACCTACGGTGTCCGCGCTCTACATCCCCGCCCTGAAGGACGGGGCTTTCCGCGCAAGACTGGTAACAGCGGACAGGAAATGCAACCGCACACCCCGAAGCATCCCATCCTGACCCATCCTCGGAATCTCCATTCTGGCACATCGCGATCCCCGGTTTGGCCCAAAGCCCAATGCCGCGCTGGAGCTGCTGCCTGATTGGGATGAAGCAACAGCTAGCACCTGACGTCGGGAAGGGCCGTTTTGGCGATACGCCAGGGAAAGCAAAAATGGCACCCTGACGGTGCAACAGACCACAGAGAGACTGCCAAACCGGCCAGACCGAGGATTGCAACGTGCAAGCAGATTGCTCCTGATACAAGAGCTGCTCCCGCTTGTACCATAAGGCGTACAGCCCGATTCGCCATGCAAAAACAGCCGATGACGGCCCGTTTGTATCCCGCATTTATCCCCCATGGCGGTTTTTGGCATCGCCCTGACCTGTTTTGAAGGGCAAAACACAAGGCGAATCGGGCTGTACGCCTTATGGGACAAGCGGGAGAAGCTATTGTTTTTGTAATATCTTCTTCCGCACATCAGTCCAGCAAACGAGCCACCGGGCCGCGCCAGTCAATGCTGGCAAGTTCGGCCTCGCAGTCTGCACCTTCAAACACATACAACTCAAAGCGCGCTGCGGCGTTGCGCCGGTACACCTCCAAACGCGGGGCTTCGGTGTCGAGCAGTGCGTATTCTTTGAGCGATGTCAGCTTTTGCAGGCTGATGAATTTTTGCCCCCGGTCATAGGCTGCCGTTGAGGGCGACAGCACTTCCACAATCAGGCTCGGCTCGCTGATGGCCACCGCCCCCATATCGCTCAAGTCTTT
>JAYRRD010000004.1:0-55739 GCA_041910275.1 Rhodoferax sp. | reverse complement strand
TATGAATGGATGGCCTTCAAATCGCGTGATGCACAAACACTGGAGGCTGATGTAGATGAAATACTGGAGGGGTTCGGCGAGAAATACAAGTTGGACTTTTGTTAAATCATTACGGAAAGACTTTCCGGTGAGCGCTTATCATCGACACCACGATAAAATTATGCCAAATCACCCGCTAGCTGAAGTCTTCGGACATTCCACAACCGATTTCTCGGATCGCGCTCAACGGTTCAGAAAAAATAAACTTTGTCCTTTCAATAATAAGGTGCCAAGTTGCACTAAAGATAAAGCGAAAGATCCGTTGGGAGTATGCAGTGTTTACCACGGACAATCTACCGTGATTACCTGCCCCGTAAGGTTCCGGGAAGATTGGTTAATTGCTGATGATGCTGCAGCATTTTTCTTCCCGGATGGTTCGATGTGGACATCACTGACCGAAGTCAGGCTGGCAGACGAAGAGGGAAAGTCCGCCGGCAACATTGATGTTGTATTGGTGGCATACAACAACGCCGGCAAGGTAATTGATTTTGGTTCACTGGAAGTTCAGGCCGTTTACATTTCCGGCAACGTTCGTGATCCGTTTTCTCACTATATGGAAAATTGTGCAGCACACCAGGAGATGAATTGGAGAAACGAGCCAAATTATCCACGGCCTGATTTCCTGTCATCCTCACGAAAACGTCTCGCACCACAATTGATGTTCAAGGGTGGCATACTCAATGCGTGGGGAAGAAAGATGTCCGTTGCTCTTGATTCACCATTTTTTAACACTTTGCCGAAATTGAAGGAAGTTTCTAAAGAAGAAGCAGATGTGGCATGGCTTGTTTATGATCTTGTAGCCGATAAAAATGGAAGTTTGAAGATAACTAAAACAAAGACTGTTTACACAGAATTTTCTGAAGCATTGAACACCATTTCACGCCCCAAAGTGGGAAAAATCGACGACTTCCTTAAAATTCTTCAGGCAAAAATTGATGAGAAGTTAGAGTCGCCACCAATAAACCAAACGGTGGACAACCCTTTCAGTTCATGATGCAGACACAAAAAGACCTTTTTGGTTTTGATTTACCTGAGTATGTGCGCCCGGTCAACGTGGCTTCCGTTCCTCAACGTAGCCCTTTTAGATATCCTGGCGGCAAGACCTGGTTCATACCCAGACTGAGAGAATGGCTTAAATGCCAGTTTCCTAAACCCAAGCTGCTGATTGAGCCTTTCCTGGGGGGTGGCATTGTTTCCTTGACCGCCGCCTTTGAGAATCTGGCTGAATGTGTTTTGATGGTTGAGCTGGATGATGAAATTTCTGCCGTATGGGATACGATTATTTCTGGACAGGGTGAGTGGTTAGCCAATCGCATCCTGCATTTCGAGATGTCAAAAGAGAATGCGGTTAATGAAATTAACAGATATCCACAAGACCGCAAGGAAAAAGCATTCCAGACCATAATTAAAAACAGAACTTTTCATGGTGGTATCCTTGCTGCCGGTTCTGGATTTTTAAAGAATGGAGAAGCAGGGAAAGGAATTTTATCAAGATGGTATCCGGCAACGCTTGCCAGACGAATCAGGGATATTAATTATGTTTTGCCAAGATTGCAATTTCAGCAGGGCGATGCCTTTGCAATACTTGATGAATACAAGAACGATGTGAATACTGTTTATTTTGTAGACCCTCCTTACACAGCGGGTGGCAAGAATGCAGGCAATCGGCTATACACACATTTCAAGATTGATCACAACATGCTTTTTCAAAAATGTTCTGAATTGGCAGGTGACTTCATCATGACTTATGATAACTCCGAGGAGGTAAGGAATCTTGCGCGCAAGTATTCGCTCCAGGCAAAGCCGATTCCAATGAAGAATACGCATCATGCAGAAATGACGGAGTTAGTTATCGGAAAAGATTTATCCTGGATGGATGGCTCTGAAAGAGTTTGTGAGCCATCTGCTGAATATAAAACGAATAAACCTGACAAGGCGGTGGACTCGCAGCTGCCATCCGCAGTCTGACACTACGTGCCGGTGGCGCATCTGTGCATGTACTTGATCCAGCAACCGGGTTGGCTCGAAAACCGGCGTGTTGGTTTTTCTGGGGCGTTATGACTGTTGATGCATACATAATATCGGTTGAAGGTTTTATTTCATGCGGAGTTGCAGGAGTTTCGTCCAGCCATGTTATGGAGACACGAGAGTGCCTCACTATATTGAGTTAGCCTATCTCAATAGCCATACAATACATATTCGCCAGCCAAACCACTTCGCCATTCATCGAACAAAGGGAAAATGCCATGTCAATCATCCGCAGCTACGCAATTTGGAACAACAAGGGCGGCGTCGGTAAAAGCACGATTACTTTCCACCTCGCCTCTCGATACGCAGAGGCTAACCCAGAGAAGAAGGTTCTAGTCATTGACCTATGCCCACAATCAAACTCCAGCATGTTGTTACTTGGTGGCGGCGCGACCGGCGAAACGAATGTCCTTAATCTTTGTACAGCGGCAACGCCTAAGACCGTGGTCGGATACCTCAGTGCAGTAATTGCTGGCGGTGCTGGTGCGCCACTTCCGAATCCATTCAACTTCGTCGTCACTGCCAACTCACGGTTCGCTTAATTGCTACCCATGGTCGCAAGATTTGAGTAAGGTGGCACTTTCTCAAGTCGGGAGCGAATGCCATGGAAACATCACTGGAAGTAGTCAAGATTGAACGAGTTGATGACATCCCATTGTTACTAGCGCAGATGAAGAGGATGGAGATAGCGTCATTGCTGGATGCACACTTTCCTGTACACGGAAATTGGCAGGGACTCGGTCTTGGAGACGTATCTACCGTATGGTTGAGTCACGTATTGAGCGAGGGCGATCACCGGCTCAGTAGTGTTCAGGACTGGGTTGCCGGACGGTTGGAGACGTTGAAATCGTGCTTGGGCGCAAGCTATCTGCGTGAGCTTGATTTCAGCGATGACCGCTTGGCACAGGTTCTGGATTATCTTGGTGAGGGCGATGATCAGTGGCAGAGCTATGAGCGTGATCAAAACGCCACGCTGCTGCGCGTGTATGACTTGAAGGTGCAGCGCGTGCGCGTTGACAGCACTACGGCGAAAAGCTATGTCGAAGTCAGTGAAGACGGACTGTTCCAATTTGGGCACAGCAAGCAACATCGACCCGATTTGCCGCAGTTGAAAATCAGTATCTCGGCACTGGACCCGTTGGGCATGCCGTTGAGCACAACCATCGTCAGTGGCGAATGCGCAGACGACCCGCTGTACGTACCGGAGATACAAAAGGTGCAGGCAAATCTGGAGCATCACGGTGTACTTTACGTGGGTGACTGCAAGATGGCGGCATTACCAACCCGTGCCTACGTTGCACAGAGTCAGGACTACTATCTGTGCCCACTGTCAGCAGTACAAATGCCTGCGCCGGAGCTGCAAGCCTTGCTCGCGCCGGTATTGTCTGGCCAACAGTTACTCACGCCGATAAAGCGTGCGTTACAAGCGACACCCGATGAGCTTGAACACATTGCTGACGGATTCATCCATTGCGTAAAACTCGAATCCGAGGAAACACAATGGCGGGAAAATCACCTGGTTGTGCAATCCTTTGCACACGCCAAAGCCCAGCAAAAGGCTCTTGACAAGCGTATTGAGCGATCACTACAGGACATAGCGTCTCTCAACCAGCGTGGGCGGGGCCACAAACACCTCGATGTTGAGCAAACGCAAGCGGCAGTGCAAGCCATCCTCAAGGATTGTGACGTGACGGAGTTGATACACGTCGAATACCATACGCAAACCCAAACCAAAGCCAAGCGTGCCTACCGCGGGCAAGCGGCACGGGACGTTACGCGGGTTGATGTAACTGTTCAGGCAGAGCGTGACAACGCCGCCTACGATGAGCGCGTACGTACGCTGGGCTGGCGGGTGTTTGTTTGTAATGATCTCGAATTGAGCCTGGAGCAAGCCGTTCTGGCTTACCGGGAGGAGTACCTCATTGAGCGCAACTTCAACCGTCTGCGTGGCAAGATGCTTGTCATGACACCGCTGCACCTCGATTCCACCATCCGCATCAAAGGCCTGATTCGCCTGCTTTGCATCGGCCTGAGGGTGTTGTGCATAGTCGAGTACACGGTACGTGAGGCGTTACGCAAGAATGCAGAAAAGCTCGCCGGTATCTACGCAGGAAATCCCAAACGAGCCACTGCTAGGCCAACGACCGAGATGCTGCTAAAGGCATTCTCTGGCATCCACAGCGTCAACTTCCGCCACGGTGACACAAGCAGGAACAGCGTGTCATCGCTGAATGCTGTGCAGACGCACATTTTGTCCTTGCTTGGACTCCCTGTAACGATTTACCAAGAGCTGGATAGCACATCTGAGCAACCGGCTTTAGAAATCAGCGAACCGTGAGTGCCAAGACTTTCAATGCGGAGATGCCTGCCAATCTTCACCTTTTGTCTGGAGATGGGAATCTCGAACCAATGGCTCCGGCGATTTCAGGTGCAGCAGCCGCACCAGCTCTGACACCATCTGTAATACCCTGGAAGTGGGTTCATAGCATTTTCGCCGAGTTCATAAAGAGCGTCGGAACCACTGACCCCACCTCGGACTGGATGGTTTTCATCGACACCAATCCGAGTTTCTCGATTTATACGGAACTTGCTGTTTCGGCCGCCGAACGCCTAATTACTCCCGTCAACGCTGACGATTCGTCGCGCGTCGCCACAAATGCGATGTTCATTCTCTTGCATGGACAAACACCACCCCATCCGATTTACGGAACGTGGACCTTTGCAGCTCAGGCGCAAAAGTGGTCATTGCCAGTTCCACAGATTCACGTGATCGTCGGTAATCGCCTGACTCAGTACGATGGTGCCGCGACAGCCTTTAAGGCTCTTTCTGACGCGACAGCCGACACACTTTTTGCTGCTTATCAAAGTAGCCAAAATTACTTCACAACAAGAACGAAGAAACTCAAGACTCTGGATGGGTTCAGAGACGCCTACTCCGTCGCACTTAGAGACTTCAACACCGCTGGCGTTGTGTCTGCACATTTGGGGCGCCCACTATCGAAGATGACAGGTCGCTACTACGAAGTTCACGGCACAAGCGTTCAGGTTCACCAAGAGCGAGTAACTGAATGCACGAAGGCGCTCAACAGCCTGCTCACCTACATCGATTGAGATGGCTAACCCATCATTCCACCGGACCTGCGCGAAAAGCCGCGCAGGCCGGTCAATTCAGACGTTGTGCACATCGGCCACACGGCGCCAGCCAACCAAGGCCGTTCCACCGCACCACCGTGCTACCCAAGGTTCGCTGGCACTGACGGCGCCTTACGGCCCCAATCACCCCCACAGCTTCAAAACCCCCCATCCGGCATCGCCAGCGCGGTGTCGTCCAGGCTGCGCAGCAGTGCGTGCCAGGCGCGGGTTTTGGGTAGTTCCCAGCGGTAGAACCAGCGGCAGGTGCTGAGTTTGCCTTGGTAGAAGGCCTGCTCGGCGGCGTTGTCGGCGCAAGTGTCTGTCGCCAGTCCCCGGCGGGCGGCGAGTGCCTGGCGTAGCCACATCCAGGCGATTACGGTGTGGCCGCAGACTTCGAGGAATACGCTGGCGTTGGCCAGGGTCCGGTCGGGTTCCCTCGCTAAGGCGGCGCCCAGGGTTTGCAGGGTGCTGGCCATGTCCATGAGTGCTGCGCCCAGGGCGGTGGTGAACTCCTGCAACTCCGCCGCATTGTCGGCTTCGTCGGCCTGTTCGAGCGTTTGCTGGATGGCTTGCGCCAGCAACTGGCTGGCGGCGCCGTTGTGCATGAAGGCCTTGCGGCCCAGCAGGTCGAGTGCCTGGATGCCGTGGGTGCCTTCGTGGATGGCGTTGAGGCGGTTGTCGCGGTAGTACTGCTCGACGGGATAGTCGCGGGTGTAGCCATAGCCGCCATGCACCTGGATCGCCAGGCTGTTGCCTTCCAGGCACCATTGCGAGGGCCAGGACTTGGTGATGGGGGTGAGCAGCTCCAGCAGCATACCGGCCTCGCGCCGGGCGGTTTCGTCTGCGCCGGTGGTCTGGGTGTCTACCAGCTGGGCGCAGTACAGGCACAGTGCGTAGCCGCCTTCCACATAGGCTTTTTGTGCCAGCAGCATGCGCCGCACATCGCCGTGTTCGATGATCGGCAAGGGGGGCTCGGCGGGGTTCTTGCTGGTGGGCGCGCGGCCTTGCAGGCGCTCTTTGGCGTAGGCCAGCGCGGCCTGGTAGCCCCGGTAGCCCAGCATGACCGCGCCGATGCCCGTGCCAATGCGAATCTGGTTCATCATGTGGAACATGTAGCGCAGACCCTGGTGCGGCTCGCCGACCAGTTCGCCCCGGCACGCGCCTTTTTCCCCGAAAGCCAGCATGGTGGAAGTCGCACCCCGGCAGCCCATTTTGTGGATGAGCCCGGTCAGCGCGACATCGTTGTCATCGTTGTGTACGCCCAGGCTGCCGTCGGCTTGCACGCGGAATTTGGGCACGATGAAGAGCGAGATGCCCTTGACGCCGGGCGGAGCACCTTCGATGCGCGCCAGTACCAGGTGGACGATGTTGTCGCTCAAGCCGTGGTCACCTGCGGAGATGAAGATTTTGTTGCCCCGGATGGCGTAGCTGCCGTCCGGGTTGGGTGTGGCGGTGGTTTTGAGGTCGGACAGGCCGGAGCCTGCCTGCGGTTCGGTTAACGCCATGGTGCCAAAGAAGCGCCCCGCCATCAGCGGCTCCCAGTACATCTTTTTTTGCGCCGCACTGCCGTAGCGGTGGATCACGCTGGCGTTGCCCATACTGAGCAGGGGATAGACCGTGGTGGACATGTTGGCGCTGGCGAAAATCGACATCGCTGCTTGCGACACCACGGCGGGCAGCTGCATGCCGCCTTCTTCAAAATCATAGCTGGCTGCCAGAAAACCGGCCTGTACAAAGGCTTCCAGCGCCACGGCCACCTCGGGGATCAGGCGCACTTGCCCATCTGCCGGGTCCAGGTGCGGCTCGTTTTCATCGGCGTGGCGGTTGTGCGGGGCAAACTTTTCGCTGGCGATGGCTTGTGCTGTGTCCAGCACTGCCGTAAAAGTCTCGCGGCTGTGCTCGGCAAAGCGCGGGTGGGCCGTGAGTGCTTCGGTGTCCAGCACCTCGAATAGCTGGAAGTCGAGGTCGCGGCGGTTGATGATGGTGGTGTCGGACATGGACGGATGGATCAGAGTTCCAGCGCGACTTCGGTTGCCTGGGCAATGGCGCGCTTGGCGTCGAGTTCGGCGGCCACGTCGGCGCCGCCCACCAGGGTGTAGGCGATGCCCAGGGCATCCAGACCCTGCACCAGTTCGCGGCGCGGTTCCTGCCCGGCGCAGATGACCACGGTGTCCACGTCCAGCAGCTGTTCCTTGCCGTCGATGGCGATGTGCAGACCGGCGTCGTCGATTTTGCGGTATTCCACGCCGCCGAGCATGTGTACGTCGCGCTTTTGCAGCAGCAAGCGCCGCGCCCAGCCGGTGGTGCGCGCCAGACCTTCGCCCAGCTTGCCGGTCTTGCGTTGCAGTAGCCAGATGTCGCGCACTGCGGCGGGCATTTGCGGCGCGGTCAATCCGCCACGCACATCGCCGTACTGAACGTCAATGCCCCATTCCTTCTGGTAGGCCTCCAGGTTGATGGGGTCGGCGGGGTCGTCGCTGTGGGGGCTGGCGTGGCTGAGGAGTTCGGCCACGTCAAAACCAATGCCACCGGCGCCGATGATGGCCACCCGTTTACCGGCTGGCTTGCGGCCTTCGATCAGGTCGATATAGCTGGTGACCTTGGGGTGCTGGATGCCGTCAATCGCCGGTGTGCGCGGCACGATGCCGGTGGCGACCACTACGTGGGCATAGGTCTTGAGATCGTCTGCGCTGACATGGCGGTTGAATTGCAGCTCCACTTTGAGTTCGTTGAGGCGGTTGCGGAAGTAGCGCAGCGTTTCGGCAAACTCCTCCTTGCCGGGAATCCTGCGCGCCAGGTTGAACTGGCCGCCTACGTCCGCCGCAGCGTCAAACAGCGTGACCTGATGCCCGCGCTCTGCCAGCAAGGTGGCAGCGGCCATGCCCGCCGGGCCGGCGCCGACTACGGCGATGCGCTGGGGGGCGGTGGTGGCTTCGACCAGTACTTCGATTTCGTGGCAGGCAAAGGGGTTGACCAGACACGAGGTGACGTTGCCCACCAGCACATGGTCCAGGCAGGCCTGGTTGCAGCCGATGCAGGTGTTGATGGTCTCGGGGCGGCCAGCGGCGGCTTTGTTGACAAACTCGGCATCGGCCAGGAAGGGGCGTGCCATCGACACCAGGTCGCAGTCGCCGCGTGCGATGGCTGCCTCGGCGACATCGGGGTCGTTGATGCGGTTGGTGGCGACGAGCGGGATGTTGACCTGGCCCATCAGGCGCCGCGTCACGGCGGTGTAGGCGGCGCGCGGCACCATGGTGGCGATGGTGGGCACTCGCGCTTCGTGCCAGCCGATGCCGGTGTTGATGATGTTCACGCCCGCTTGTTCGAGTTCCTTGGCCAGCGCCACCACCTCGTCCCAGGTGCTGCCGCCTTCGACCAGGTCGAGCATGGACAGCCGGAAAATGATGATGAAATTCTGCCCGGCACGTTGCCGCACGGCGCGCACGACTTCCAGGGCAAAGCGGATGCGGTTTTCAAACGCGCCGCCCCAGCGGTCGCTGCGCTGGTTGGTGCGCTGTGCGATGAACTGGTTGATGAGGTAGCCTTCCGAGCCCATGATCTCGACCCCGTCGTAGCCCGCCAGCACGCACATGGCGGCGCACTGCGCGTAGTCGGCGATGGTGCGCTGGATGTCTTCTTCGCTCAGTTCGCGGGGCGAATAAGGATTGATCGGTGCCTTGATAGCCGAGGGTGCCACCAGATTCTTGCTGAACGCATAACGCCCGGTGTGCAGGATTTGCACCACAATCTTGGCGCCGTGGGCATGCACGGCGTCGGTGATGATGCGGTGCTTTTGCGCCTCGGTTTCGTTATCGAAAATGGGGCTGCCTTGCACCACCACGCTTTCCTTGTTGGGGGCAAAACCGCCGGTCACGATCAGGCCACATCCGCCCTTGGCACGCGCTGCGTAAAAGGCTGCCATGCGTTTGTGCGAATTGGCAATGTCTTCCAGCCCGGTATGCATGGAGCCCATGATCACGCGGTTTTTGAGCGTGGTAAAGCCAAGGTCCAGGGGTTTGAGCAGGTGGGGGTAGGGCATGGGAACTCCGTTTTCGATGGTCAATGGTGAATGGGATATATGCAACTGGTTGCATAGGAATTTACCCGATAATTGCCATCAATGCAACTGGTTGCATAGCTATGGGCAAAAAAATGCCTTTATACGCTCTCCCGCCCGTCCCGTGAGCGGGTAAAGCTATAAAAATCAAAGCAAATGATTGGCCTGATTTTCCTGGTAGAACCGGATCAGGTTGCGTCCCGCTTCCTTGGCCTGGTACATGGCCAGGTCTGCTTGCTTCATGACGTCTTCCTGGCTGATCACGTGGTCGGCGAACACTGTCACGCCGATGCTCGCCGAGCAATGGTGTTCAACGGTCTCGACCTTTTCCTGGTTTTCCTGGCCTGCGTGCGTGACTTTCAGAAAATACGGCTCCGACAATTTGCTGCGGATTTTTTCCGCAACAATCGTGGCTTGCGCCACCGACTTGTCCCTGGCGGTGTGCAGCTCGCCGAGCACCACCACGAACTCGTCGCCACCAAAGCGCGCGGCTGTGTCGGTCTCGCGGATACAGTTCTTGAGCCGGTTCGCCGCTTCCAGCAGCAGCAAGTCGCCCACCTCATGCCCGTGGGTGTCGTTAAGCGGCTTGAAGTTGTCCAGGTCGAGAAACATCAGCGCGCCATGCAAACCGTTGCGCTTGCTGGCGGCCATGGCCTGGCCCAATCGGTCCGTGAGCAAGCGGCGGTTGGGCAGCTTGGTGAGCGGGTCGTAGGATGCCAGATAGCGCACGGCGTCTTCAATTTCCTTGCGTTCGGTGATGTCCGTCTCGGCTCCGACGTAGTGGCTCACCGTGCCGTCATCGGATTTCACCGCCGTGATGGAAAGCCATTTGGGGTGAATCGTGCCATCCTTGTGTCGATTCCATATCTCCCCCTCCCAGCTCCCGGTGCGGTTGATTTTTTCCCACATCGCAGCATAAAAGGCGGTATCGTGGCGGCCCGATTGCACGATACGCGGCGACTGGCCAATGACTTCTTGCGCTGTATAGCCCGTGGTCCTGGTGTATGCCCTGTTGACCCGCAAAATGACGCAATTGGCATCGGTCACCATGATGCCTTCTTGCGATTCGAAGGCCGTGGCTGCGATACGGAGCTCGGTTTCGACCAGCTTGCGTTCGGAAATGTTGCGCGAGAAGGCGACAAAGCGCGACTCCAGGTCAACCCGTTGCACCAGTTGCAGCACGATTTCCACGGGGATATCGTGTCCATCCTTGTGGCGATGGATGGTTTCAAAGGATAGCACCTTCAGACTGCCATCCAGCAGCGGCTCCAGCATGGCACGAAAGCGCTGTTCGGTAAATCCTGGCTTGATGTCCAGCGGTGTCATCTGCAGCAACTCATCGGCGCTATAGCCCACTTGCCGTTTGGCGCCATGGTTCGCATAGATGAAGCGCAAGGTGGATGGCAGGAAAATGAACACCCCGTCTTGCGTATGGTCCAGGGTGAATTTGAATTGCTCCAGCGTGGCTTCACTGCGCAGCAACGCGGCTTCCATCTGTTTGCGTTCGGAAATATCCACTCCCGTTGACAGCAGCCCCACCACCCGGCCATCACCGTCGCGTACCGGCGAAATCTGAAAGTCAATGGGAACGAAGTTATCGCCACCATCGCCATTGCCCATGCGCACCAGCAGATCACGGCGCCGCGTTTGCCCTTGCCGGGCCGCCTCGATGCCCGCAACCAATTGCGCGCGCACCGTTTGGTCATGCGCCCACCACAGCGTGTCGTAGAAATACTTGCCGATCACCTGCGAGCGCTCACATCCGGCACGCTCAAGCGAGGCCTTGTTGACTTCCTGCACGACCCCATGCACGTCCAGCAAGGCGACGTAGGCGTGCAGGTTGTCGATGATGGTTTTCAGATACTGCGTGCTCTCTTCCAGGGCCGCGTGCGCCTCCCTGGATTGTTGCAATTCCAACGCATAGCGTCGGCGGTAGCGGTGCATGGCTTCGATGGCATACGACATGATGATGCCATCCATCAGGAACACCATGTTCGACCACGCGCTGGTCTGTAACACCTTGATGGATATGGAGTAGTAGGGCGGCGTGAAGATGTACGTGGCAAAGACCAGCCCCACGGCGGTGGAAAGCAACCCCGCCCTGTATCCCCCGAGGATCGCCGCCAGGGTGACAGCCGGGAAGAAGGTTACATACTGCAAGCCCGCATTGACCGGCGCAATGGCCAGGCGCACCCACAGGGCAAGCCCCATCAGCGCAAGCGTCAGCACATAGCTGCGCAGGCTTCCATGCGGAATCGAAGTCAAAATAGGAAAGCGGCGCGCTATGTGCAGCATGTGCTTATATCCATTCCACCTGACCGTTTTCCAGATGGTAAAGCGCACCGACAATCTTCACCTTGCCCTCAACGACCAACCGGAGAATCTCTGCGCTGCCCTTGAGCAAACCGTTGATGGATTCCTGGACGTTTTCGCGGATGGCATCGTCAATCAGCGCGTCGCCCTTCAATCCCTTGGCCCTGGAGTGTTTCACAACCGAGGCGATGCTGTGCACGAGTTTGTGGATGTTGCCTTCGAGTTTGTCTTTATGCACCACCGCCGTGACCGCACCGCATCGGGTGTGCCCCATGACGACGATCAAGGGCGTTCCCAGATGGGCGGCACTGTATTCGGCGCTGCCGGTTTCGTCGGCATGCACCACGTTGCCAGCCACGCGGATGGTGAAAATATCGCCCACGCCCTGGTCAAACACTTCTTCCACCGGCACGCGCGAATCCGAGCAGGCAATGACGGTGGCAAAGGGATGCTGGCCTTCGTGGCAGGTCTCCTCCAGCCATTTGCGGGCGGTGTGCGGGTGCTGGGTCTTGCCGCTCACAAATCGTTCGTTCCCTTGTTTGAGCCGTTCAATGGCCTCCTCGGGCGTAACGATGGCCAGCGCATCGTGGTGGGGCATGGTTTTTTTCCTTTTGATAGCTCCCGGATTCTATCGGGGACATGGTGGCTCTATAAATTCAGGATAAAATTGGCTGTAACCCGCATGGAATGAGCGGGAACAGCTACTTATTTAATAGTAAACTGCGGGGCATCGGCGTGAACGTCAAACAAACCTACGAAGCTGAACTGCGCAACCGTGGCCATGTGGCCGACCCCGCGCAGTTGCGGGCCATTGATGCGCTGGAGCGCTGTGCCAGCGAGTGGGCGGCGTTCAAGCTCAAGCGCTCCAATGCTTTCAAGAAACTGATCAACCACCCCGAAATCCCGCGTGGCGTCTACATGTACGGCGGGGTGGGGCGGGGCAAGAGTTTCTTGCTGGACTGCTTTTATAACGCCGTGCCGCTCAAGCGCAAGACGCGCCTGCATTTTCACGAGTTCATGCGCGAAGTGCACCGGGAACTCTCCCGTCTGCAAGGCACCGTCAACCCGCTGGATGCCCTGGTCAAGCACATGGCCAAGCGCTATCGGCTGATCTGTTTTGACGAGTTTCATGTCGCCGACATCACCGATGCCATGATTTTGCACCGCGTGCTGGACGCCATGTTTGCCCACGGTGTCGGTTTTGTCACGACCTCCAACTTCCGCCCCGACGACCTGTACCCCGGTGGCCTGCACCGCAACCGTATCCTGCCAGCGATTGCCTTGCTCAACGCGCAGCTGGAAGTCATCAACGTCGATAACGGCACCGACTACCGTCGCCAGACCCTCGACAGCCTGCAGGTCTACCATGTCCCCAGTGGAAGCGAGGCGGATGCGGCCATGGAGCAGGCATTCCAGGTGCTGGCAGCTTCGCACGACCAGGACCCTTTGCTGCATATCGAAGCCCGCCAGATCCGCGCCCGCCGCCGCGCAGGGGGCATGGTGTGGTTTGACTTCAAGACCCTGTGCGGCGGGCCACGTTCGCAAAACGATTACCTGGAAATTGCTTCGCTGTTCCACACGGTGTTCCTCAGCGATGTGCCGCACATGGGCGTGCGCATGGCGTCCGAGGCGCGTCGCTTTACCTGGCTGGTCGATGTGCTGTATGACCGGCGCGTCAAGCTGGTGCTCTCGGCCCAGGTGGCGCCGGAAGACCTCTACACCCAAGGCCCCATGGCGCACGAATTTGTCCGCACCGTCTCGCGTCTGGTGGAGATGCAGTCGCACGAGTATCTGGCACAGGAGCGGCGCGTGGTGGATACCGGCCTGACATGAACAGGTTGTACCTGACTGCTGCATTGCTCCTGCTTGCTCCTGTGGCACAGGCCCAGGAAGATGCTGCTGCCATCGCTGCTGCGCGCCAGGGTATTGCCGCTTCGCGCCAGCAGAAAATGGCCGAATTTGACGCGCAGGATGCCGAGTGCCAATCCCGATTCGCCGTGACCGACTGCCAGAATGCCGTGGCCGTGCGCCGTCGGCAGATGCTCTCCGAATTGAAAAACCAGGAGGTGCAACTCGACGATGCACAGCGGCACCACAAAGGCGCACAGCAACTGCTGCGCAGCCAGGAAAAGACGGATGACCGGGAGCGGCAGCGCCAGTTAGCCGCCCCCCCCAAATCCCCGCAGGAAAAACGCCACCCGCCACCCCCGGCTGATCTGAAGCCATCAAAGCCGCCTACAGCCAAGCTGCCTGCGGGCCTGGACGCACAAACCATCGCCCAAAACCGCGCGGCCTACCAGGCAAAGCAGGCAGCCCTGGTGCAACGCCGTCTGGAGCGCGACAAGCGCCTCAAGGAACAAGCCGACCACCGCGCCACGGCGCTGCCCGTTGCGCCGTGAGTTGGCTTCGACTCCGCTCAGCCAACGTCCGACTCCGCTCAGCCAACGTTCGACTCCGCTCAGCCAACGCTTGCACCTCGTGCCCTGAGCGAAGCCGAAGGGCGTTCCCTAGCCGGATGCAAACAGATCGGCGGTCATGCCGGTCGTGCTTTTGGGGGCCACGCCCAGGTGCTGGTACGCGGACAGCGTGGCGATGCGCCCGCGCGGGGTGCGTTGCAAAAAGCCTTGCTGGATCAGGTACGGCTCGATCACATCCTCAATCGTTTCGCGCTCCTCGCCGATGCTGGCGGCAATATTGTCCAGACCTACTGGGCCGCCATCAAAGCGCAGGATTACGGCATCCAGCAGCTTGCGGTCCATCAGATCAAACCCCATGGGATCGACGTCGAGCATGGCCAGTGCGCGGCTGGCAATGTCCAGGCTGATGTGGCCTTTGCCCTTGACGTCGGCAAAGTCCCGCACCCGGCGCAACAGCCGGTTGGCAATGCGGGGCGTGCCGCGTGAGCGCCGGGCGATTTCAAAACCGCCGTCGGCGTCCATGGGCACCTTGAGCAGCCCCGCGCTGCGCGTGACGATGCGCAACAGCTCTTCGGGCGTGTAAAACTCCAGTCGCGCGACGATGCCAAAGCGGTCACGCAAGGGGTTGGTGAGCATGCCCGCGCGCGTGGTGGCACCCACCAGCGTAAAGGGTTGCAAGTCCAGCTTGATGCTGCGCGCGGCTGGCCCTTCGCCGATCATGATGTCGATCTGGTAGTCTTCCAGCGCCGGGTACAGAATTTCTTCCACCACGGGGCTTAAACGGTGGATTTCGTCGATGAAGAGCACATCGTTCTTTTCCAGGTTGGTCAGCAGCGCTGCCAGGTCCTTGGGCTTTTCCAGCACCGGCCCGCTGGTCTGGCGCAGCTTGACGCCCAGCTCGGCGGCGACGATATGGCTCAGAGTGGTTTTGCCCAGACCCGGAGGGCCGAATAACAGCACATGGTCCAGCGCTTCGTTGCGCATTCTGGCGGCACCGACAAAGATTTCCAGCTGTTCACGGATTTTGGCCTGGCCCACATACTCGTCAAGCAGTTTGGGCCGCAGGGCACGCTCCAGTGCTTCCTCCTTGGGTGAGTCCGCTTGTGCCGACACGGTGCGTTTGGCCGGTGGCGCAGAAAAATCGTCGGTCTGGATACTCATAAAGCTTACTGTTTGATTACCCCAAGGGTCCCAGGTCATCGCCGTACAACGACGGGTCGGTCATAACCCGGCCCGAGGCTTCTTCCACGGGTTGGTCGCTCAAGAGCAGCCCGGCGGGCAGGGACGGTTTGACCAGGATCACGGTGCAAGGGGCTGACATGGCAACCTTGATCGGCACGGTGGTCAAAAGACGCTGGGTCCTGCGCCCGTGGGTGGCGGCCCCCATGACAATGACGCCCACATGATTGGCGGCTGCGTAGTTGAGCAAGGCTTGCGCTACATCACCCGACTCCAGCACGTGGTAGGAAATCTGGCGACCGGGCGTATCCAGCGCCTGCGCCCAGCGTTGCAGGGTCGCCAGGTGGCGCCGGTAGGCATTGCTGGCGGTATTTTCCCCTGTGGATATGGACGTGCGGCCATGGTGGGTCGGTGCGATGACGGTCACGCAGGACAGCCGGGCATCGGGCAGGGTTCCCAGGAGGCGCGCCGCCGCATCGCGCAGCGAGTACAGCGTGGCATCGGTCACGTTGGAGTACGGAACGGCCACCATCGCTATCGGGGTATTTTCCACATGGTGCGTGACAAGCGGACTGGGCCGGTAGCGCAGCACGCCAATAGTGCCAAGCCAACGCTTGAAATAGTTGACAACCTGGCTTTTGGTGATCTTGCGGCCACGTCCGGTAATGGCAACCTGATTCGGGTGCAATAGGTCAAAGCTTAAAAGTGCCGCCGATGCGTAACGGTTCTCGGCGTGTCGCTCCAGGCAACGCAGCACGACCTCTTGCAGCCATTCGGGCAACTCGGGCCGCAGCTTGCGCGGCGGTATCGGTTTGAGCCAGGGACGCTGGCGCAAGTCCAGCGGGGTTTGCGCAATGGCAAAAGGCAGCTGCCCGGTGCACAGCACATAGAGCATGACGCCCAGTGAAAAAATATCGCTGCGCGCGTCGCCGCGCACCCCCACAATCTGCTCGGGAGCCATCCAGGCCGAAGCCCCCGTAGGCTTGGGCAATCGACCAGCCAGCAAGTCGGGATAATGGGTATGGCACGCCCGGCCAAATCCCAATAGTACGGTGCTGCCATCGGGGCGGAACAACACCCTGGCAGGGTTGAGTCCGGAATGCACGGTATTTTGCTGGTGCACCGCATGCACGGCACGCGCCATGCTCGCTCCCAGCCTGGCAATCTCCTGCACGCTGGTGAGCACCTTGGTGTTGAGCTTGCGTTGCAGGGTCTGGCCGTTGACGTACTCCATGAGCAAATAGGGCTCACGTTGCAAGTCACCCGCTGCGACAAAGCGCGGCACATGGCTGCCTTGTAGCACCGACATGATTTGGCATTCGACTTCGAAATGCACCATGTTCTCCGCCGAGTCGCCGGTGGACGCGCACGGAATTTTCATCACCAGCGCAAACCCAGGGTCCGGTTTTTTCGGGTCATGGCGCACGTGGTAGATGTCGGAGATGCCACCCGAATACATGTGCTCGTCCAGTATGAAGCCGTCATACTCGGAGCCGATCTTGGGTGTTTTCAACGTCCTTCCTCCAGTCTGGTAGCAAAAAAATCCGGCAAGCCTGCATGGCGAATGGCTGTGGCTGCGGCGTAATGGTCGTAAGTCACACGATGGAAGGTCAAGAGCGCGCGTTGCGTATCCATCATGCAGTACATGGCCGCAGGGTTGCCATCACGCGGCTGGCCGACCGAGCCCACCGTGGACAACCACTGCCGATGCCGGGGAACCGGGATGGCAATGCCCGGCTGCGGTTTGAACAACATCAGGCTATTGCCGCCTGCCCGGTAGTACAGCGTCTGTGCGTGTACGTGGCCGCTGAACACGTAACGCACATCGGGCCAGCCCGCCATGGCCGCGTCCAGGCTGACCGTGGCGGCGTCCTGGTCGTAGACATAGGGCCATGTTTCCGGCTCATGGGCGCTGGCGTGCACAAAGAGGAGATTTTTGTGGTGCAGCGTCAGGGGCAATTTCTTGAGCCAGGAAAGCTGCTCCTTGCCGAGTTGGTCGTGTGTCCAGGAAGCGGTGCTCGCGCCCACCGTCTTGACCCTGGCCGGAGGGTCCACGGCCATGGCATCGTGGTTGCCCTGGATGGCAACGCTGCCTTCTTGCACCATGCGCATGACCCGTTCGACCACCTCGGACGGATTGGCCCCATAGCCCACCAAGTCACCCAAAAAAGCAAAGCGCTGCGCCCGCTGGACGCGGGCATGGGCAACGCAGGCTTCAAATGCCTGCAAATTGGCGTGAATATCGGACAACAAGGCCAGTCGCACAAAGACTCCGGTTCGGTTTCAATAAGGAACAAGCCCGATCATGCCTGATATGCCTGATATGCCCGGTAGTAAGGGCAAGCTTGTGTGCGCGGCAGGTAACGTGGCAGGTAAATAGCATGGGTTATAGGGCAGATTAGTCGCATAAAAGCAATGAATGGTTGGCACCCAGGGCGCTTGAACACGCTTCGAGGCGCTTTGTTACACTGAAAATCCACCACCGGGCCAGGAAGCCCGGCTTTGTCCCACGCTTTGTTCCACAATGTCCCACGATTTATCCACGTTGTTTGACCTGCTGCCCATTGGAGTCTACCGTGCCAGCCCCGATGGCAGGTTGTTGCACGTAAACGCCGCCTGGCTCAAAATGCACGGCTATTCTAGTCAAGCCGAGTGTCTGGCAGATGAAGGACTGCTTGTCGGCAGCTGCTACGTCGATCATAGCAGGCATGCGCAGTTTCGCGCTTTGCTCGAAGTCCAGGGGCGGGTTGAGGACTTTGTTTCCGAAGTCCGGCGCATGCGTTCGGGAGAAACCATCTGGGTGCGTGAGCAGGCCCATCTGGTGCGCGATGCCAAGGGTGCGGTTTTGTACCTTGAAGGTACCGTTGAAGACATCACACAGCAGCGCGCTGCGACCGCTGCACTGCAAACCAGCGAGAACCTGCTGCGCAACGTGCTGCAAACGATTCCCGACAGGGTGTGGGTCAAGGACCTGGGTGGTGTGTACCTGAGCTGCAATGACGCTTTTGCCGCAGGCTACCACGCCAGAACCAGCGATATCGTGGGAACCTGCGACAGTGACTGGGTGGACCAGGTTTTCGCAGCGCATATTCTCAAAGGGGAGCGCGCCGCGCTGCAAGCAGGCAAACCCGTGGTCAGCGAAGAGGTCATGGACCGCGCCAATCCAGGCTCGGGCATTCTTTTCGAGATCATCCGCACACCGCTGCGCGATGCGAGCGAACGGATCATCGGCATAGTCGGTGTTGCGCGCGATATCCACCAGCGTAAACGCTCCGAGACTTTGCTGCGCGAGATCACCGAGCAACTGGAGTTGGCGATCATGGGCGCCGACCTGGGGCGCTGGGACCACGATCTGACCGTGGAAAAAGGCTATCGCATGGACGAGCACACCTGCGCCATGCTGGGGCGCGATGTGTCCGAGAGCCGGTATGCCCGCGCCTGGGGCCATCTGATCCATCCCGATGACCTGCCAGGCACCCTGAGGGCCATGCGCGCCTACCTCCACGGTGAGGCAGACGCTTACGAGGCCGAGTACCGGGCGCGCCACCAGGACGGACACTGGGTCTGGTTAAGCAACCGGGGCAAGGTCGTGCAGTTCAGCCAGGACGGCCAGCCGCTGCGCATGGTGGGAACCGTCATGGATATATCCCGACGCAAACAGGTGGAAGCCGAGCTGCTCGCCACCCAGGCCGAGCTGCAGGCCACGCTCAACGCCTTGCCCGATCTGGTGTTCGAATTCAGTGCCGACGGCCATTACCGCGCGATTCACAGCCACAACACCAGCGACCTGATAGCGCCGGTGGAACACCAGATCAACCGGCATGTATCCGAGGTATTGCCCCAGGACGCAGCCGACATTTGTTTGAGTGCCTTGAGCGAGGCTCTGGCGAGTGGCCGCTCCAGCGGCAAGCAGTACAGCCTGGAGCTGGCGCAGGGTATGCAGTGGTTTGAACTCTCTGTCGTGCGCAAACCCACCCAGAACGAAGAAGAAGGGCGCCTGATCGCCATTGCGCGCAACATCAGCGAGCGCAAGCAGGCGCAAAAAGCCATTGAACACCTTGCGTTCCACGACACGCTCACGGGCTTGCCCAACCGGCGCTTGCTGATGGACCGCATGGAACTTGCGCGCGCGGCCAGCCAACGCAATAACAGCTATGGCGCCTTGCTGTTTCTGGACCTGGACAAATTCAAGCTGCTCAACGACACCCACGGCCACGATGCGGGGGATGAGTTGCTGCAGGAAGTCGCGCAGCGTTTGCACCACTGCGTGCGCGCCATCGACACGGTGGCACGGCTCGGCGGGGACGAATTTGTCGTGCTGATTCAAAATATCGGCAGCACCGCATCGGATGCACGCGAGCACGCCAACGCCGTGGGGAACAAAATCCTGCTGAATCTGAATGAGCCCTATACCCTGCAGGCCCTGCAGGGGCGCACCCATACCATGACCCCCAGCATGGGCGCCACGCTGTTCCTGGGGCGAGCGGGCGAGCCGGCAGACATCATCAAGCAGGCCGACCTGGCCATGTACCAGGCAAAGACCAAGGGTCGCAACACCCTGTGTTTTTACGAGACCCTGGACAGCACAAACGCTTCAGATAAGGCGCGTTAACCGGAACATGGCAAACATGGCAAAACCGGGGAACTGGCTGCGGTGGCAGCAGTAGGTTTTTTCGATACGCCCTTGGAATCGGGATTTGGCAAACCCCAGGCCTTTGAAGTTGTAGAGGGAGTTGCCCCACTTCGATATGAGGTTTTGCACCGCACGCAAAGAACGTGACTCTTGTGCTTCCATCTCATCGTCCAGCATGAGCGGGATCAGACCCATGTCCAGATACTCCACGCCTTCGGCCTTGAACACCTCCATGGCATGCGTCATCATGGGGTACCACAAGCCCTGCTTGAACGAGGCACAGGCACGGGAAATGTTCGGCACATAAGCAACCAGCTTGCCGTTGCGGTAAATGGGGTCAAAGAATATAAAGCCCACTGCTTCGCCATTCTGGTAGGCGTAAAAATAACGTGTGCCTTCCTTGTAGCTCATCAACATGGGGCGGATCAGAAAGCGGATCTCATTGCTCTTGCACTTGCGTGTCTTGATCCACGATTCGGAAATTTTCTTGGTGTGGTGATCAAAACCACCTTCGCGAATCTCGACATTCTGTGCGGCAGCCTGGTTGATGGCCGTGCGAATGATCTGTTTTTTCTTGCCGCGCAGATCCCAGTCAGCCAGCGGGATTTTGGACTCGGACCCCAGCTGGGTGCCGTAATAACCGTGGTTGCGGTGCAATATATCCACCACGTTCTTGGTCACTTGCGCAAATACCGCGTTCGGATACTTGGCAACAAAGCGATTGAGCATCGACTCCATGTGTGATGGATCACAAACCGGGTCCGACAGAACAAACTTCAAGCCCAGGTAGCGGGCATACGCGATATACCCAACCCCCGGAACATCAAAATATTCCATATCGGGTTGCAAGGTCGAAAATGCCATGGAATGAACGCCATAGTTCCTCAAATAGCTGAGGCGTTCGCTCTGGGTGAAAGTGTAAGTCGACGATACCTGAAAACCCGAATCCAAAACCAGTAATTGGTTGCTGCTCATGATAGTCCCCTCAATAAAAAAACCGATTTGTTTGCAATTTCAGTCAATACGGCAATGGTTGCCAGACTGATCACATCTGATTGATTTCGCCACCGCAGGTTTTTTGAACCAGGCAGGCGGTATCGACGAGGCAAAACCCGTCAGTGGCAAAGGTTGCAAGAACACAACCAGTGAAAGCGGATCGGAAGGAAAGGCTGCGCCTTTTGGGGACTTGGTGCATGATTGAACTCCACATTTAAAAATTTAGACATTTAAAAAACCGATTACGGTCAGGGCGAACTGTACGAACGTTCGTACAAATTTTCCAATGGGAAATTAGATGTACGGCCCTAATTTGTGGCTACCTACCATCCTCGGCTGAGGCGGTAAGCTGACTGCCACCCAGTTTGGCCACGGTCCAGCGCAACAGATCGCGCCACATCTGGCGCATCTCGTTGTCTGCAGGTGTGCGCGAGGCTTCAGGCAACTCAATGGTCACCACCGGAACACCTTTATGCACACCACCATAGTTACCCAGTGAACCCGGATAAACACCGACTTGGTCCAGATACAAACGCCCCAGGCGTTTGGGTGGCGCAGGTGGGCCATCGAAATCCAGCAAGGCATACGGCGCGTGCACGCTGACAATCAGATGGGGTTTGAAACTGTCCATCTGCTCCAGCAGAAAACGTGTTTCAGGCTCCGACAAGGGCTTGGTGCCGGGCCAGCGGCGTGGATCGCGTTTGGTACGGGTTTCCCAATACACGCGGGCATCACGCTCCCAATTGGGTGTGGGAAAGTTGCGGTTCAGATCAACGCCACGGGCATTGACCCGCTTGGCAGGGTGCGCAAACAGGCCATCGGGGTTGAGTGAAGGAATAAAGCGCCAGTCAATCGGCAAACTCAGGCCGGTCACAGGCTCTTGCGCAAGGGCAATCCAATGGAACACCAGGGAACTCGATGACATTTCATCACCGTGGATGCCGCCCAATACCAGCACCCGCAGCTGCGCACCGTTGGCACGAATGTCACGCCCCCAGATAGTACGCCCCAAAACAGAACGGGCATGCGTATCCTGCAACTTGGCTGCTTCACATAAATCGGTTTTGACGTTGGGTATTTTTGCGGAAAAATCGCTACAAACCCTCATGGGACTTGCGTAAGAAGCTATGCAAAATATAGCATTCACCAAGAAGATCGACAGTCGCACATTCATCCCCGGATTGTAAAACGCCCCTGTACGGGCACGGGAAGTTTCCATGCTTTGCGTTAGCATGGCGTCCACGCACCTGAAAAACCCCTATGAGCAAAGCTTTCACCAAAGAAACGGATGATGCTGACGATGATCCACAGCTGCCGCCGCTGCCAGCGGGTGGAAAAAATTACATCACACCACAGGGTTACGCACGTTTGCGCAGCGAGTTGCTGGATCTGATCGACAGCGAGCGGCCCAAGGTCGTGGAAGTGGTGCACTGGGCTGCCAGCAACGGCGACCGTTCGGAAAATGGCGACTATCTGTATGGAAAAAAGCGCTTGCGTGAGATTGACCGCCGTATCCGCTTACTGACACGGCGCCTGGAAATTGCCGAAATCACCCATCCATCACTGCATTTTGGCAACGACCAGATTTTCTTCGGTGCCACCGTCACCTACGCAAATACCCGTGGGGAAGAACGCACCATCACCATCACCGGCATTGACGAAGCCGATAGTGCCAAAGGCGAAGTCAGCTGGATTGCACCGATTGCACGCACCTTGCTCAAGGCCCGCGTGGGCGATGTGCTCAGGCTGGTGATGCCGGATCGGGTGGACGAAATCGAAGTGCTGGACGTGCGCTATCCGGCGCCTGACCTACCAGGATAATCAGGACGAATTGCTGCGCACCGCACGCAGCACCGAGGGAGTGCGGCCCAGATTGCGCAACGCGGAATCCAGGTGGTGCGTATCGCGCACCGAGACCAGAAAATGCAAATCGGTATCTTCCAGCGCGGCGCCTTGTCCCATGTCAATGTGGATGATATCGGCTTCGGCAGCAGACAAGGTCGCGGCCACCTTGGCCAGGATGCCCTTGGCATTGCTGACGGTCACCACCACACCGGCTTCGAACACCCGCACCGGATGGTCGGCCCAGACGACACCGATAAAACGCTCCGCATCCCGGTGCAACAGCCGCCTGGCAATGGAACAGACATCGCGGTGCACGACCAGCCCTTCACCACGCCCGAGGTAACCCACAATGGAGTCTCCCGGAATCGGGCGGCAGCATTGTGCGAACTTGACGGAAGCGTTTTCGCTGCCATCCAGGGTGATCAAGCCACGGGATGCGGTTTCGTGGGCCGTGAAACGCTCACGGGTCAGCAACAATGCATTGGGGCGCTCGCCTTTTTCCGCCAGCAGATACACCAGCCGTTTGGCCACGATATTGGCGATGCGTTTGCCCAGCCCGATGTCGGTCAGCAGTTCCTGGCGGCTCTTGCTGCCCGTAAAACGCAAGAGCTTCTCCCAGATGGGTTCGTATTCGAGCGCATCGTTCGGAAAATTCTCTATGCCCTCGGCGCGCAGCGCCTGAACCAACAGACGCTCTCCCAGGTCCTCGGACTCGGTTTGCGCCAATGTCTTGAGCTGGTGGCGGATTTTTGAGCGTGCCCGCCCGGTGCGCACAAAATCCAGCCAGGCCGGGTTGGGCGTGGCCACAGGTGCGGTCACCACCTCGACCATATCGCCGCTTTTGAGTTCGGTGCGCAAGGGAACCTGTTCGCCGTTGATGCGCGCTGCGGTCGTGCGATCCCCCACACTGCTGTGAATGGCGTAGGCAAAATCAACCACCGTCGCCCCCTTGGGCAAGGCCATGATCTGGCTCTTGGGTGTGAACACGTACACGGCATCCGGAAACAAATCGACCTTGACATGGTCCCAGAACTCGGCAGAGTCCCGTGTTTCATACTGAATATCGAGCAAGGATTGCAGCCACTTGGTATCGGGCCGATCCAGCGATGTGGCGCCGCGCTTGTTGACCTTGTAGAGCCAATGCGCGGCCACACCCGACTCGGCCACCACATGCATGGACTCGGTGCGCATCTGAAACTCGACGTTGATACCCGCAGGTCCGACCAGGGTGGTGTGCAGCGACTGGTACCCATTGGGTTTGGCAATGGCAATATGGTCCTTGAAGCGACCAGGCAGCGGCTTGTAGAGCTGGTGCAGGATGCCCAGTGCGGTGTAACAGTCAATCGCCTTGGGAACAATCAGGCGAAAACCATAAATATCGGTCACCTGCGCAAAGCTCAGGTGCTTGTCGCTCATTTTTTTGTAGATGGAATAGAGCGACTTTTCGCGCCCGGCAATGCGCACCGTCATACCCGCTGCGGCAAAGGCAGCCTCCACCTCGTGTTGCACTTTTTTGATCAGATCACGCCGGCGGCTGCGCGCCTTGGCCACGGCCTTGGACAAAATCCCGTAACGCCACGGGCGCAGATGGCGAAAGGATAAATCCTGCAACTCCCGAAAGGTCTGGTTCAGGCCCAGACGGTGGGCGATGGGTGCATAAATATCCAGTGTTTCGGAGGCGATGCGGTGCCATTTTTCGCGTGGCACGTCCGACAAGGTGCGCATGTTGTGCGAGCGGTCTGCGAGCTTGATGAGAATGACGCGCACATCGCGGGCCATGGCCAACAGCATCTTGCGAAACGACTCCGCCTGGCTTTCTTCACGTGTCGTGAAGTGCAGGCGATCAAGCTTGGTCAGACCATCCACCAGGTCGGCGACCGGCGTGCCAAACTTTTCGACCAGTTCGGCTTTGGTCACACCGCAATCTTCCAGCGCATCGTGCAACAGCGCCGCCATCATGGCCTGGGCATCGAGCTTCCAGTCGGCACACAGGGTGGCCACGGCAATCGGGTGTGTGATGTAGGGCTCGCCGTTGTTGCGCAGCTGCCCCAGGTGTGCCTGGTCCGCAAAGCGGTACGCCTGGCGCACATGCTCGATGTCGGAACGCGACAGGTAGTCGAGTTTTGCAATCAGACCCGCGATACTGGCTGCTGCCGCAGTGGCGGCGGCGCTGGACGCAAGGTCAGCCGCATCCTTTTCCGGCGTCGTTGTGCCTTGTTGTCGCCAAAGTTTGAATGATGTCCACATACCTCAAATGTAGCCCCAAGCCGCGATTTTTGCAGCAGGACAGGCGAAGCAGACAAACCTCCAGGAGCCAATCTGACTCAAATCAGCTACACCTCAAAGCTCAAAGAGGAACCTTCCTGAGCATCTCGATACCAATCTTGCCTGCGGCTATCTCGCGCAAAGCGGTAACGCCTTCCTTGTTTTTGCTCTCGATTTTTGGCGTATGCCCCTGCTTGAGCATGCGGGCACGGTAGGTTGCGGCAAGAACCAGTTGAAACCGGTTGGGGATCTTTTGCAAACAGTCTTCTACGGTAATACGGGCCATGGAATTCTCTGGTGCGGTGGATAATGGGAACAAACGGGAAGCTGAAATCAGATCAGGCAAGGCGCAAGGCCTTGAACGTGTCAGCGTGGGAACGGCGCTGCGCTGCAAGCGTCAACCGTCGGGAATGAACAACAGACCGCAAATCGACAAGCGCAGACTCGAACTGGTCGTTGATTATAACGAAGTCAAACGCATCCACATGTGCCATCTCGACGGCAGCATTGTGCAAGCGCGTGGCGATCACGTCCGCGCTGTCCTCGCCGCGACGCTCCAGCCGGGTGCGCAACACTTCCCAGCTTGGCGGCAGGATGAAAATCAGGACGGCGCTGGCAAAGATGCCCTTGATTTGGGCCGCACCCTGGTAGTCGATTTCCAGAATGACATCCATGCCCTGGGCCATGCGCTCCTCAATGGCTTTTTTGGAAGTGCCGTAGCGGTGGTTGTGTACTTCGGCCCACTCGACAAAGGCATCCGCTGCAACCATCGCGTCGAACTCCTGTGCGGATACAAAAAAATACTCGCGACCATGCTGTTCCTGCCCCCGTGGGGCACGGGTGGTATGTGACACTGAAAGCTGCACACGGGAATCCAGCGCCAACAAGGCATTGAGCAGACTGGATTTCCCAGCCCCGCTGGGGGCTGTAACAATAAACAGGTTTCCGGTGTAATCCATGGCAATGTCTTCCTGACGCTTGGGAGCAAAACGCGCCATTTTATGTTCTGCACCTGTTCGCGATGGGAATTCGGGAATTTGGGAATCAGTTCTGAGGCAGCACGGCCTTGGCTGGCTCGCGCGCCTGAAAGCGCAGCATTTCTTCCCTGAGCGCCTCGCGTTCTGTGTGTAAGCCGAGGTGATCAGAAGCGCGACCCCGGCTGCTTGAGAAACTCTACTTCCTCTGGCGTGGACGTACGCCCCAGAATGTCATTTCTGTGCGGATACCGGCCAAAGCGGTCAATGATCGCCTTGTGCCGCAACTCGAAGTCGTGGTTTCCGGCGGGCGCACAGTCTCTAAAAAGCGACTCTGCCACAAGGTGTATCTGTTTTGACTCACTGTGCATATACGGGAGCAGAAGAAAGCTTCTCTGCGCGGGGTTCAGCGCGTTCAATGCGCCAGACAAAACGGCCTCCTGGGCCAGCACGAGTGCGATGGTGTCCTGGGCGAATGCTTGCGCGGTGTTGCGGTACACGTTACGCGAGAACTGGTCCAGCACGATGATTTCTGCGAGGCGGCCTTCTGCCGTAGTCCGCCACGGGTACAACTCCCCGGCGGCGGCTTGCTGCATGACGCCGAGAAAGCGTTGCCGGATCAGATCGTCGAAGTTCTTGTCCGAAGCGAACCAAAGCCTCGCCTCGATTTCCTGGAACCAGAATGACAGAACTTCCATGTGCATTGGGGACATTGTGGACTCCTGCGTTATCACAGCGGCTGCTGAATCGGTTACGTGCGCAGACGCACCGCCAGCACTATAGCCTCAGAGCCGCACAAGCCTGCTGTACGGGGTGAGATTTCCTGCTCGCTGGCATGGCCGTAATGCAATGTGTCCGTGTCCACCCGCAGCAAAAAATCCCATTTTTATAGCTGTACCCGCTCTTCCCATAAGGCTTTCAAGCCGATTTGGCAAAAATTTAGCCCCAAAATCACCCCGCCACACACCGACCGCTTGGCTGGGAGGGATGGTTTGGGTGTGGGGTAGCCCCGAAATACAGAGGAAATATGGCTATAGAGCTTATGGGACAAGCGGCAGCAGCTACAAATATAGAAGTATCAGGCACCCACGGCATCCAGGCATTCGACCTGCTGGGCCGCAAGGCCTTCACGCAGCCCTGCTCAAAGAACCCGAGCGGACCCTGGCCAATGCCGACGTATTCCTCGAATGCAGGTCTGGTGGACTGCCGGGTTAGCCCCCATGTTTGCCGATATGGGTGGGCATGCCGTCAAGGCTGAACTGGTTTTTTTGTGCCCAATATTCTTTGATGCCCTCATCGCCTTTTTTGACGGCCCAATCGCGCAACAACTCACGATCACCGTCGTAGCTGAAATATGGCACTGCCATGCCGCAGGAAGACTGAACCAAATCGACCTCCAGGTCGAAAATTTGCCGAGCGCCAGGAAGTGAGGGCAAAAGCGCTTGTAACACGTGCCACTCTGGACTGGTTTTGTGAACGACTTTTGCTGTTCCGTAGAGGCGAAGAATGAGGGGCGCACCTTCAAACGCACAAAACATGATGGTCATTCGTGGGTTGGATTGGATATGTGCAGCCGTTTCATTGCCGCTGCCTGTCACGTTAAGCCACACGACACGCTTGCTGTTGATGACTCGGAAAGAGTCCATGCCTTTGGGAGAGACATTGACCCGGCTATCAGAGGTGGCGGTGCCGACGAAGAATAATTTTTGTTGAGCGATGAACTCAACATGCTTTTCAGACAGTTCGGGATATTTCTGACCCATGAAAATGCTCCAGGAAAATGGGGGCTAACGTTGGAACTGTACGGCAGACAGTTGTGGATGGTGCTGGTTGTGCGACATGGCTGGACAGAATCCGCGCAAACCCGCATGCAATAAGGCTTGCAGCCGATATGCTGTATACATGAACAGTCGCAATATCCCCAGAAAATCAGCATGCCTGCTTTACGTCAACCCGGCTGCTGAATCGGTTACGTGCGCAGGTGTGGTGACACGCCATCGGCACACTATAGCTTCAGAGCCGAAGAGGGCTTGCTTGTAATAGGTGAAATTTCCTGCTCGCTGGCATGGACGCAACGCAACATGTCCTCGTCCATCCGCAGCCAAAAATCCCATTTTTATAGCTGTACCCGCTCATCCCATAAGGCTTTCAAGCCGATTTGGCAAAAATTTAGCCCCAAAATCACTCCGCCACACACTGACCGCTTGGCTGGGATGGATGGTTTGGGTGTGGGGTAGCCCCAAAATACAGAGGAAATATGGCTGTAGCGCTTATAGGAAAAGCGGCAACAGCTACAAATATAGAAGCGCCTTGCCCATGAACCCAAGCTCCCTCTTTTTGTTCACCAAAAGCCCAGCAAACGGCCTTTGTCCACCTTGGACTCCAGTCGTTTGAGGGGTGTGTTACCGATTTTGATGCACGCACCGCTTGGGACATCGAACTGCCATTTATGCTTGGGGCAAGTCAGGGTGTTGCCATCGCGGGCCAGTTCCGGCATGTCGGTTCCCTGGTGGGGGCAGCGGCTGTCATACACCCGATAAGTACGTTTATTGCGGTAGATGAACACGCCCAGTCCATCGCATGTGGTGCGCAGCACTTCGCCGTCGGGGATGTCTTGTGTGGCCATCAGATCGTGCCATTGTCCGGTGGTTGTTTCAGTTTTTCCGGTCGTTTGATTGGTTTTGGTCAATGCGTCCAGCTCGAATCCGGGGAGGTTCATTTCCAGGATCACATCCACGGCCCAGATGATCTTGGCAAACCCAAGCGCCGGGAACGCCATCAGCAGCGCATCCAGAACCTCCGCAGGCGTGCAGCCCTCCCGCAGTGCGCGGCCCAGGTATTGGCGCAGCCCCGGTCTGGTCTGGGAGTGGACCTTGGTGATAACGGAAATGAGACTGCGGGTTTTGGGGTCGAGATGCTTGCCCGCATCTTTCAGAAAAGCAAAATAGTGTCCCAGCGCTTCAGGCCGGGCTTTAAGCAGGTAATTCAGTGCGTCACTCATGGCTGGATAATAACTTCTTCTTTGATAGCCTTTCATGCGTTGCCCGGTGGCAGGGCAGGGCGCTAACGGAGGATAAAGCAATGTTCTCGGTGTACGGCAGGGCGGGGCGCATATTTCGCGGATCAATGGAAGAACTGCGCAAGGTCGCCGCCGTGTCGGCTTTGGTACGTGCACGGCGCATCGCCCCTATGGGTCAGGATGCGTATGACATGGCGCACGACATGGCGCAGGACACGGCCCACGCCGTGGTGGATGCGGTGCATAACCGTGCGCAGGACATTGTGCACCGCAGCGCCATGGCCGCCTATACCCTGAGCGCCAGGGAGCAAGCACACCGCCACCCCCTTACCCGCGTGAAACACATCATGACCAGACCTGTCGTCACGCTGCCCAATACCGCCAATGTGGGTGATGCGTGGGCCTTGCTTGCCCAGCGCGGTGTGGGGCAGGCGCCGGTGGTGAATACAGACAATGTGCTGGAGGGGCTTTTGACCCGCTCGGATCTGGGCCACCCGGACCGTCTGCCCAGTGCGCAGATGCCGGTGCTGGAATGGCGCGCCATACTGGCACAAAGCGTGCTGGAGGTGATGTGGACCCCCGTGCCCGGCGTGTCCGTGGACACCGATATCCGCCACCTTGCACGGGTGCTGCTGGATACCGATCTGCCGGGTTTGCCCGTGGTGGATGACTTTGGCCAGGTGATCGGCTTTGTCTCGCGCACAGACATCCTGCGGGCTGTCGTGGCCGATCCTCCGCTGGACCTTTGGGGCTGAAGGTTTAACGGTTTAACGGTGCGCGCCGATCTTGTCGCGCCAGCCGGGGAAGAGCTTGTCGGCGTCGCCGGGGAAGGATTCAAAGGCGCGGGCGAACTCGCGGTGGCTCTTGGCCCATTCAATCGGGTCGGCCTTGGCCTTCCAGCACTCGTAGGCCTGGCGCAGGCTGCGCGCACCCGCTGCAGGCGAGTCAATGTGGCCGTAGGAGCCGCCGCCTGCGGTGTTGATGACGTTGCCGTGGCCCAGGTTTTCAAAGAAGCCCGGCAGGCGCAGCGCGTTCATGCCGCCGGAGATGATGGGCGTGGTGGGCTTCATGCCGTACCACTCCTGGTGGTAGACGGGGCCGGTGTAGCTGTCGCGCTCGATGATGTAGGCGATGGCGCGGTCGTCCTTTTCGCCTTCCATCTTGCCGTAGCCCATGGTGCCGACGTGGATGCCCGATGCACCTTGCAGACGGCTCATCTTTGCCAGCACGTAGGCGGTGTAGCCGCGCTTGGCGCTGGGGCTGGTGACGGCGCCGTGGCCGGCGCGGTGGTAGTGCAGGTATTGGCCAGGGAATTTGCGCCGTGCCGTCGTCACCATGCCGGGGCCGCCGACGTAGCCATCAACCAGGAAGGCCACCTTGTCGGCGTCGGGGCCGAACTGATCCAGAATGTAGTCGCCGCGCGCGACCATCTCGTAGTGGTCGTCGGCGGTGATGTTGGCCGAGAAGATTTTGGCCTCACCCGTTTCGTCCATGGCGCGGCGCATGGCATCCACCACCAGCGGGATGGTCTTTTTCATTGGTGCAAAGACCTGGTTGCCCTGTGGCTCGTCGTTCTTGATGAAGTCGCCACCGAGCCAGAATTCATAAGCCGCCTTGGCAAACGGCTCGGGGCGCAGGCCCAGCTTGGGTTTGATGATGGTGCCGGCAATGTAGCCGCCGTTCTGGAGCGGGCGCCCCAGGATGCGCCACAGGTCCGAGATGTCCTTGGCCGGGCCGTCAAACAGCTGGATCGCGCGCGGCGGCATGTAAAAGTCGATGATCTTGGCGTGCTGGATGTCGCCCATGCCCTGGTTGTTGCCGATGGCCAGTGTCAGGAAGCTGACCATCATCATGCGCCCGTCGGTGATATTGCGGTCAAACAGGTCCATGGGATAGGCAATGCGCATGTCCTCGCTGGACTCGTCAATGTAATACACCAGTGCATCGACGCCCTTGGTGAACTCGTCGGTGGTGCTTACTTCGACATTGGTGCCGGTGGACGACTCGGCGGCAAAGTGCGCGGCTGCTTCCAGGTAGCCATAGCCAGCCTTGGGCATCATCTTGTAAGCGACCAGGATGTGGCGCCCGCCTTGAATCAGGTCTTGTTCTTTGAGGCTCAGGTCAGCGTAGCGGTTGGATTGGTCCATGCAAATCTCCGGTGGTTGCAGTAAGGGTGAAAACGTGGGGTGGACTATAAAGAAAAAGTCCCATAAGAAAAAGTAAAATATTTTTATCAATACATAAGAAAAACTTTTGTTGCGCAAAGTCGCTGGTAATTTCCATTCCCGCGAACAAAAGTAGACTAAACTTGGTCAACTTTCATCTTCAAAAGAGAGGCTTCCGTGGAAATGGTCAACATCTACGATGCCAAAACGCATTTGTCCAAATTGGTCGATCAGGCCGCAGCGGGTGTGGATGTCATTGTCAGCCGCAACAACAAGCCCATCGCCCGCATTACCCAGTTGGAGCAAGCCAAACGACGCATTGTCTTTGGGGTGCTGCAAGGCCAGGTGCAGGTTGCAACGGACTTTGATGCGCCACTTCCCAATGACGTGCTGGCCGGATTTGAAGGGCGATGATGCGGGTTTTGCTCGACACGCACACTTTTATATGGGCCGTCACCAATGATCCGGCGCTGACGCAAAAGGGGCGCGACATCATCGTCGATGCACAGGCTGTTTATGTTTCAGCAGCATCGATCTGGGAGATCGCCATCAAAGCCCGTCTGGGAAAAATTAACGCAGACCCAGCCATGATGTGGGGTGCGATTGACAAAAGCGGGTTTCAGGAGTTGCCCATCCGCGCCGCGCATACGGTGGGGGTGTCGCAACTCCCATTGCATCACAACGATCCGTTTGACAGGCTTTTGGTCGCCCAAGCCATTTCCGAGCAGTTTGTATTGCTGACACTGGATGCCTTGCTGCCTCCTTATGGCAAATGCATCTTGCGATTTTGATGCGTTCTCCAATTTCGGATTGAAAATCTGGCGGGTTATTGAATAAGCGGTGGGTAGAATGCTTCTATTCTGATAGCTACTTGCGCACGTTTCATACGGTTTTCATGCCCAGGCTTCGATCAGCGGTCCGCCTTGTTCGATCAGAAATGCCTTGAACGCCTGCGCGGTGGGCGCCAGGTGTTTCTGGCGCAGGTGCGTGATGTACCAGTTGCCCACCAGCGGCATGCCGCTGATATCCAGCAAGGCGATGTGGCCGCTGGCGAGTTCGTGGCGCACGGTGCGCAGCGATAAAAAACTCAGGCCCATGCCCGCCATGACGGCTTGCTTGATGGTTTCGTTGCTGGGCATTTCCATGGCCACGGTGAGTTTGACCTCGTTCTGGGCAAATAGCCGCTCCATCGCCGCGCGGGTGCCGGAGCCGGGTTCGCGTACGACAAAGCCATGTTCGCCCAGCGCGGCAAAGGGCAGGTGTTTGCGCCGGGAGAGCACGTGTCCGGGTGCTGCGACGATGCCCAAGGGGTTGGTGGCAAACGCCGTGGCGGTGCAATCGAGCGTATCGGGGGCGCGGCCCATGATCACGAGGTCGGCTTCGTTGCGCGAGAGCATGCCCAGGATGTTTTCCCGGTTGTCGATGCTTAAACTGATGTCCACGCCGGAGTAGAGCTGCTTGAAGCGCACCAGCAGCATGGGAACAAAGTACTTTGCCGTGCTGACCACCGCCAGGTTGATGCGGCCCTTGCGCATGTCCACGTGCTCGGCCATGACGGCTTCGAGGTCGTTGAGCTTGCCAACGGCAGCGATGGCATGCGCCAGAAACTCCTCGCCCGCAACGGTCAGGCGGATGTTGCGCCCGGCGGCTTCGACCAGTGCGATGCCAAAGGCTTCTTCGAGCTGGCGCAATTGCATCGACACCGCCGGCTGGGTGACGAACAGGCGCTCGGCCGCCTTGGACACCGAGCGCTGGCGCGCCACTTCGATGAAGGTCTGGATTTGCTTGAGGGTATAGTTGCGCATAAGGCATTATCCATCAGTATAAGCTGATGAAAAATTCAAAAAACATGATTTGAGTTTATATTTCCTGCCGGGTAAAGTACCCTGACCTGCATATACCGAACCCCATTTTTTTATGTTACGTGCCTTGATTTTTGATGTGGACGGTACCCTGGCCGATACCGAAAGCGCCCACCGTGCGGCTTTCAACCAGGCATTTGCCGAACTTGGCCGCGCCTGGGTCTGGGACCACGCCACCTACACGCGCTTGCTGGAAGTGTCGGGCGGCAAGGAGCGCATCCTGCACTACTGGCAGCAGGTGCAGCCCGAGGTGATGGCCTGGCCAGTGGAGACGGTGCGCACCGAGATCGACCGCATCCATGCCCGCAAGACCGTGGCGTATGAGCACGCCGTGCGTGATGGCTCCGTCCCTCTGCGCCCCGGTGTGCAGCAATTGATTGTTGCGGCGCACGCCGTCGGCTTGCAGCTGGCAATTGCCACGACCACTACACCGGCCAATATTGCCGCCTTGCTGGGCGCCACTTTGGGAGCGGATTGGGCGGCGTACTTTGCGGTGATCGAGGATGCATCGACGGCACCCGCCAAGAAGCCCGACCCCCAGGTGTATGTGCAGGCCTTGCAGCGCTTGGGGCTGCCCGCTAGCGACTGTATGGCCTTTGAAGACTCGGCCAACGGGCTGCAAGCGGCACGGCAAGCCCGGCTGGCGACTATCATTACCCCCAATGGTTTTACGGCAGACCATGATTTCACTGCGGCGCTGCGGATTTTGCCCGATCTGTCGGGTGTTTCCCTGGCGGATTTGCACACCTGGCACACCCAGGCTGGCGCTGCAACGCTGACATAGCAGCCATTGACCTGAGCATTGATTCAACTTTAGAGAGACTTCTCCATGCCTTTTTCCAAACGCTATACGCTCACCCAGTACCTGATTGAAGAGCGGCGCCGTTTCCCCAGCGCCAGTGGCGATTTCAATGCCTTGATCCTGGACCTTGCCCTGGCGTGCAAGGCCATTTCACGCGCGGTTGCCTTTGGCGAGCTGGGTGGCGTGATGGGCAACCACGACGCCGATGGCGCGCAGGCGGTCAATGTGCAAGGCGAGACCCAGAAAAAACTCGATGTCATCAGTAACGAGTATTTCACGCGCCTGACCGAATGGAGTGGCCATCTGGCGGGAATGGCTTCCGAGGAAATGGAAGAGCCGTACCAGATTCCGACGCGGCACACACGCGGCAAGTACCTGCTGGTGTTTGATCCGCTCGATGGCTCGTCGAATATTGACGTCAACGTCTCGGTGGGCAGCATTTTTTCGATCCTGCGCGCGCCGCAGGCGGTCATTGACAGTGGGCGCGACGTGGTCGATGCCGACTTCTTTCAGCCCGGCGCCCGCCAGGTCGCTGCGGGTTATGCGCTGTATGGTCCGAGCACCATGCTGGTCCTGTCGGTGGGCAATGGTGTGGCGGGCTTTACCCTGAACCCCAATCTGGGCGAGTTCATGCTGACGCACCCCCATATCCAGATTCCTGCCGACACCTGTGAATTTGCCATCAACGCTTCCAACAGCCGCTTCTGGGAGCAGCCGGTCAAACGCTACGTGGACGAATGCCTGGCGGGCAAACCGGGTCCGCGTGGCAAGGATTTCAACATGCGCTGGATTGCCAGCATGGTCGCCGAGGCGCACCGCATCCTGATGCGCGGTGGCGTATTCATGTACCCGCGCGACACCAAAGACCCCTCCAAGCCGGGACGCCTGCGCCTGCTGTACGAGGCCAACCCGATTGGTTTCCTCATGGAGCAAGCCGGTGGGCGGGCCAGCACCGGGCGTGAGCCGATGTTGGCGGTGCAGCCCACGTCGTTGCACCAGCGCATTGGTCTGGTGTTTGGTTCCCGGAACGAAGTCGAGCGCATCGAGCGCTACCACCGGGAGCCGGTGCAGGTCGAGTTGAAGAATCCCTTGTTTGCCGAACGTAGCCTGTTCAGGGACTGATTGTTTTAGATTCAATTACGAAAGAGATGCCATGTCCGTACGCCACCCCATCATTGCCATTACCGGCTCCAGCGGCGCTGGAACCACTTCGGTGACCCAGACTTTCGAGAAAATTTTCCGGCGCGATAACATCCAGGCGGCGGTGATCGAGGGCGATAGCTTTCACCGCTATGACCGCAAGACCATGAAGGCCAAGGGCATCGAGGCAGAGGCTGCGGGTAATAACCATTTCAGCCATTTTGGCCCGGAAAACAACCTGTTCGCCGAACTTGAAGAGCTGTTTCGCAGCTATGGCGAAACCGGCACCGGCAAGCGCCGCAAATACCTGCACGACGCCGAGGAGGCTGCCCCCTACGATCAGGAACCCGGTACCTTCACCCCCTGGGAGGACGTGCCGACCAACACCGATCTGCTGTTCTACGAGGGATTGCATGGTGGTGTGGTGACACCCGAAGTCAATATCGCCCAGCACCCGGACCTGCTGATCGGGGTCGTTCCGGTCATCAACCTGGAGTGGATTCAAAAGCTCTACCGCGACAAGTCCAAACGCGGCTACAGCACCGAGGCCGTGACCGACACCATTTTGCGGCGCATGCCCGACTATGTGAACTACATCTGCCCGCAGTTCGTGCACACGCACGTCAACTTCCAGCGCGTGCCGATGGTGGACACGTCCAACCCCTTCATCGCGCGCGATATTCCCAGCGCCGACGAAAGCATGGTCGTCATCCGCTTCTCCAACCCCAAGGGCATCGACTTCCAGTACCTGCTGAACATGATTCACGACAGCTACATGAGCCGCGCCAACACCATCGTCGTTCCCGGCGGCAAGATGGAACTGGCCATGCAACTGATTTTCACGCCCTTCATCTGGCGCATGATGGACCGCAAGAAGAAAGCTTCCTGATAACCCCACCGCACAGCCATAGGCTGGTTATATTGAAGGACCCTATGACAACAACCCCCACCCCCGAACTCGCCAAATTGATGGCCAATGCCATTCGCATGCTTTCGGTCGATGCCGTTGAAAAGGCCAAATCCGGCCACCCCGGCGCGCCCATGGGCATGGCCGATATTGCCGAAGTGCTGTGGAACCGGCATCTGCGCCACAACCCGGCCAACCCGCAATGGGCCGACCGGGACCGCTTCGTGCTCTCCAATGGCCACGGCTCGATGCTGATTTACGCGCTCTTGCACCTCACCGGCTACGACCTACCGATGGATGAATTGCGCAAGTTTCGCCAGTTGCACAGCAAAACCGCAGGCCACCCGGAATTCGGCATTACCCCCGGCGTGGAAACGACCACCGGCCCCCTGGGCCAGGGCATTGCCAATGCCGTGGGTATGGCACTGGCTGAAAAACTGTTGGCGACCGAATTCAACCGCGAAGGCCACACCATCGTCGATCACCTGACCTACGTATTCCTGGGCGATGGCTGTTTGATGGAAGGTATCAGCCACGAAGCCTGCGCGCTGGCGGGTACCTTGCGTTTGTCCAAACTGGTGGCGCTCTACGACGACAACGGCATTTCGATTGACGGTCATGTGGAAGGCTGGTTTACCGACGACACACCCAAGCGCTTCGAGGCGTACGGCTGGAATGTGATTGCCAATGTCGATGGCCACAACCCAGGTGCAGTCGATGCCGCCATTCAAGCCGCCAAGGCGCAAGCCAGCGCTGTGGATGGCAAGCCGACGCTGATTTGCTGCAAGACCGTCATCGGCATGGGCTCGCCCAACAAGGCGGGTACGCACGATGTGCACGGTGCCGCGCTGGGTGCCGCAGAAGTCGCTGCCACGCGCACCGCGCTGGGCTGGACGGATGCGCCGTTCGAAATTCCCGCTGAAATTGCCACCGCCTGGAACGCCGTGGCGCGTGGCCGTGCGGCAGAAAACGCCTGGCGTGCGCGTTTTGACGCCTACCGCAGCGCGCATCCCGCACTGGCTGCCGAGTTCGAGCGCCGCATGGCCGGGCAATTGCCCGCCGACTTTGCCGCCAAACTGCCCGAACTGCTGGCTGGCATCGCCGCCAAACCCGATGCGTTTGCCACGCGCAAGGCCAGCCAGAATGCGCTGGATGCATTGGCACCGCTCTTGCCCGAATTCTTTGGCGGCAGCGCCGACCTGACCGGCTCGAATCTGACCAATTTCAAAGGCTGCACCAAGGCCGGACGTGACACCTGGGGCAACCACTTGAGCTATGGCGTGCGCGAATTCGGCATGGCGGCCATCATGAACGGCATCGCGCTGCACGGCGGTTATCTGCCCTATGGTGGTACCTTTTTGACCTTTAGCGACTACAGCCGCAACGCCATCCGCATGGCAGCGCTCATGAAGCTGCGCGTGGTACATGTCTTTACCCATGACAGCATCGGCCTGGGCGAAGACGGTCCGACGCACCAGAGCGTCGAGCACGTTCCGTCCCTGCGCATCATTCCGAATCTGAACGTCTGGCGTCCGGCGGATGGCCTGGAAACGGCGGTAGCCTGGGCCAGTGCGGTCGAGCGCAAGGACGGTCCGAGTGCCTTGTGCCTGTCGCGCCAGAACCTGCCGCGCCTGACGAATACCGATATGGTCGCGGGCATCCGCCGGGGCGGTTACATCATTGCGGACGCACCCAATCCCAAGGCCGTGATCATCGGCACCGGCTCCGAGCTGGAGCTGGCCATGCAGGCCCAGGCCACGCTGGCTGCTGAGGGGATTGCCGCGCGCGTGGTCTCCATGCCGTGCAGCAACGTCTTTGACCAGCAGAGCTTTGCGTACCAGGAAGAGGTTCTGCCCTCCAACCTGCCCGCAGTTGCCATTGAAGCCGCGCACCCTGATTTCTGGCGCAAGTACGTGGGCCGCAATGGTGCGGTTGTTGGTATTGCCACTTTTGGCGAATCGGCCCCGGCCAAGGACTTGTACGCCCACTTTGGCATCACCGCTGCGCGCGTGGTGGACGCCGTGCGTGCGCGGGTAGCCAGTGCATGAGCCTGCCCTTTGACCTGGTTTTGTTCGACCTGGACGGTACGTTGATCGAAACCGCGCCGGAGATTTTCGACGCAACCAACGACACGCTGCGCCACTTTGGTGTGGGTGAAGTCAGCGCCCAACAGGTGCGCGACTGGATAGGGCAGGGCACGCGCGAGCTGCTGATTCTGGCGCTGGCCTACAGCACCCAGACCGCAGTGGAGACGGTGCGCGCCAGCCCGGACCTGCCGGAAAAAGTCGCTGAATTTGGCAAACACTACCAGCGCCGTTGCGGAACGAACAGTTATCTGTACCCGCAGGTGCGCGAGACCTTGCTGGCGCTGCGCCAGCAGGGCATCAAGCTGGCGGTGGTGACCAACAAGGAGGAAATTTACACCCGGCTGATACTCGATGCGCACCAGCTGGCACCGCTGCTGGACGCCGTCATCAGCGGCGACACCCTGTCCACCAAAAAACCCGACCCGCAAGGCATTGCCCGTTGCCTGGCCGAGTTTGGCGTAACGCCAGAGCGCGCGCTGTTTGTGGGCGATTCGTCGATTGATGTGCAGACCGCGCGCAACGCCGGTGTGCCGGTCTGGGTGCTGCCTTACGGCTACAACATGGGCCAGCCCATCGAAGAGAGCCAGCCGGATCGGGTCATCGCCGATTGTTCGGCACTGCTTGTATAGTTTTTGTAATTTCAGTAACAGGGTGCGTGGCCATGTTCGGCGGTTTTTTCAGGCAAGGTAAGGAAATCCAGCAACCCACCGCCGCGCAGGCTGTCGTTGGAGCCGGGGAGAGCAAGCTCGAATCCACGTACTTCAATATGGGCTGTGGCTTCAGCAAATTGCAGGGGTATATCAACGTCGATGCCTCACCGCAGTGTGACCCGGACTACCTGTTCGACCTCCAGGACACCCCATGGCCCTGGCCCGACGCGAGCGCGGAGTGTGTTGTATTCAACCATTCGCTGGAACACATGGGGCAGGACCCGCGCGTCTTCCTGGCCATGTTCCAGGAGCTGTACCGCATCTGTCGCCACGATGCCAAGGTGTACATCAACGTCCCGCACCCGCGCCACGACTCCTTCCTGAACGACCCGACGCACGTGCGGCCCGTGACCCCCACCATGCTGACCCTGTTTGACCGGGCGCAAAACGATTCCTGGAAGGAAAGAGGCTGCTCCAACACGCTGCTGGCGTATTACCTGGACGTGGATTTCCGCCTGGAGAAGATCACCACCAAGCTCGAAGAACCCTACGCCACGCAGTACAAGGCCGGGGAGATCACGGACGAGGAAATGGACCGCATCGAGCGCGAACGCAACAATGTGATCCGTGAATACCACATGGAATTGCGTGTGGTGAAACCGTAAAACCCTGACCTGTCACGCCTGCGAATGTTCCACCTTTCTGCCGAGTTCGTGCTCGCGTTCGCGCTCACGCTGGCGCAGCACGTCGCACATGATGTTGAAGGTGCGCGCCAGACGGCCTATTTCGTCGGTGGTGGTGACTGTGACCTGGGCCTGGTCGAAATTGCCGGATTTCAACGCTTCGGCGGCGCGGGTCAATTGCAGGATCGGGTGCACCAGATTGCGTGACAGCGACATGGCAAACAGGATAAAGACCAGCCCGACCAGCGCCACGCTGTAGAGCATGTTGACAAACAACTGGTTCAGCGGCGCTTCAAATTTACTTAACGGCTCGCTGACCAGCAGATGCCAGTTGGTGCCCGGAACCGGCGCGTAGCCGGTGATTTCTACAGAATCGGAAATCGCCGAGCGGTAGCGCATATTGCCCGGCGTTTTGGCGCCCAGTACCTGTTGGGCCAGCGCGGGCATGGGCAAATCGCCGACGCTGCCCTTGCCGTAGCGCTGGTCCTGTTCGATTTCGACTTTTTTCTCTGCCGACAAGGGGGCAATGGCCCGGTAGCGGTAGCGCGCATCCGGGTGGTGCACCAGCACGCCATCGCCGTCCACCAGCATGGCGGTTCTGCCCTGGGAATCCTGCGCGGCATTGACCAGGCGCGTGATGGAGGTGCCGTTGATGCGCATGGATACCAGCCCGATGATCTTGCGCTCGGGGTTGTAGATCGGGTGCGAAAAAAACATGCCCGGCTCGGGAATCACTGCGCCCACGATCAGGCTGGAAATATGCACCCGGCCTTCCATTGTCACCTTGTAATAGTCACGAAATTTGTAGTTCACGCCGATCACGCCGGGCACCGTGGACGCCAGCGTCAGGCCCTCGGCATCAATCACCTGCACCGAGCGCACATCGGGATTGGCTTGGCGCAAGCGATTGAGTTTATTGATGATTTCATCGCGGCCCGCGTCGGTGGGTTGCGATAAGAACGCGATGAAATCGCTGTCCGAACCCAGATACGCGGCCAGATTGCGGCTGTCGTTCAGCAGTTGCGCCACCTGTCCTGCCGTGCTGACGGACAGGCTTTCCAGGTTGTACAACTGGTTTTTCGACGTGCGCGCCAGATCGTCGTGCAGGTTGTAATACGCGGTAATCAGCATGGGCAAAATGGCCGCCAGCACCATGAAGACCGTGAGGCGGCTGACGAGGGGCCACGATCTGGGTCGAAACGCTTTTTCGCGCAGGGTTTTCCAGCCGTGCGCCAGCCGCTTGGTGCCAGTCGATTGCTGCTCGGGCAATGCACTGGCTTCCTGTGCGTCCGATGCCAGCAAGGCTTCTTGCAGGTGCAAGGTTGCAGGATGGTTGGCAAACAGGGCTCGGCACAGGGTCGGGATGTCCGCCGGGCGTTGGCCGGGTTCCATGGCCAAGGCCCAGTCTATGGCCTGCAAAAAGGCCGTGCCGTAGCGTCCCTGGCCCAGCTCTGCGGCAGGCGGCATAGGCTCGGATGCGCGCCTGGGGGCGGAGGTGGGTTTTTGGTTGCACACCATCCAGTACAAGGTCGCTCCCAGGGCGTACACATCGGTCCATGGGCCTTGCTCGTGGCTTTCGTATTGTTCAATGGGGGCGTAACCGGGGGTGTAAACCACATCGTCGTCCAGCGCAGCATGGGCCGTGCGCCGCGCCGAGCCAAAGTCCAGCAACACCAGACTGCCATCTTCGGCGCGCACGTAAATGTTGTCCGGCTTGATGTCGCGGTGCAGATAGCCCGTGCTGTGGATATAAGCCAGGCCGTCGAGCAGGGGTTGCAGCAGCGCCACCAGTTCGGCTTCGGACAGGTTCCTGTTCTGGCTCCACCAGTCTTTCAAGGACGTACCGCGCTCGTAGTCCAGCACCATATACGCTGTGGCATTGGCCTCGAAAAAGCGTGCCACGCGCACGATGTTCGGATGGCGAAACGAGGCCAGGGTGCGCGCCTCTTCCAGAAAGCCATCGAGCCAGGCATGGTAGAGCTGCGCGTCTTCGGTACGGCGCAGTGGCTCGAGTTTGCCGCTGTGCATTCGGTGTGCAAACTGCTGCGGAAAGTATTCCTTGAGCGCGACCTGCACGTTCAGGTTCACATCGGTAGCCAGATACGTCACGCCAAAGCCGCCCCGTCCCAGTACCCGGTCAATGCGGTATTCGCCCAGCATATAGCCACTTGGCAGCGGTTCGGTCGAGCCTTCGTGCGCGTGCATCGCGCTTGCCGTGGATTCCGAAATCTGGGTCGCGTCGGGGTCTTCTTGGGCGCACGTTAGCGCATGCAACGGGTTTGCTATTATTTCCGTAGTTGGATAGTCCGTCTTTTCTGCGGGGATCGGCGCATTGCTTGCAGGTGCTTCCGAGGCGATGCGTTGCGACAACTGCTCACGCAGCTTGCGCTCCAGTGCAAGGATTTTTTCCAGTTTGCGTACATGCTCTTGCAGCTGTGCGATTTGGTTGGCATCTTCAGACATGGGATGGGGTATGTGGTGAACGTGTGGACATGGTGAGACACCGGATTAAACCGCAAGTCAGGTGGCCCTCAGACCCGTGCGGTATGCTTGCCAGGGAGAAGGAGGAGAAACGATGGGCAACACGCTCTTTATGCGCTGTCGTGCAGTGATTCTGGTCCTGGGCGTTGTGCTGTCTGGTGGTTTTGTCTGTGCGGTTGCCCAGACGGCAAGCCAGACAAGTGCTGTTAAAACGGCAGCAGGCGAGGGTGAAGTGGTGTTGACGGACGAAATCCTCGCCTTCGCCCGTCCCGATGCGGCCATGGCCAAGTCCGTGGGTAAGGTTTACACGGCTGCACTTCTGGGCGTTACACATACCTATTTGCTGCGCAGGGGTGGCCCGATCCTGTTGTCCATGGCCCAGCTTGATTCTGCGCGCCTGACGCTTACCCCGGACAGCCACAAGCTTTTTCTTGCAGACAAAACGGTATGGGGCACACTGGAATTCACCTACGCATCGGACGCAAGCACTGTCACGGATGAGGAGCAGGCCTTGTTCAGGACGCTGGGGTTTTCACGGGTTTCGCCACAGACCGTGCGGCGTGCAGTTGACGTGCAGGGCGTGATCTATCCGGCCATCGAGCTGCAAGGCATGGCGTTGGCTGCGACGCAAAAGCCACGCCCACTGCACTTTCGTGCGCCGCTTGGCATGGAGGCTGAACCTGACCTGGACGCAATGGCGCCACTGCCGGTCGCCATCATGGTGGATGCGCTCACCGCGCCTGTGCGAACGCTTGGAGGTCTGGTGTTCATCCTGAACATGGACCCCAGGCATTGATCCGCAGTTTGCAAGCCAAATATGAAAAATATGCCAAATCCGCCATTTGCGCTTGTGGGACGAGCGGGTGCAGCTATAAATATAGAAGCATTTGGCATCGAAGTATCGCAGCCGTGTCGCCCCCATAGAATGGGTGCAGGCATTCACTTTCACGATCACTATCAGCGGGGGAGGTAAACGAAGATGATCTATGACCTTTTGCGTGTCATTGCAGCGCTGGTTGGCGTAATTCTGGTGCTGGGCGGTGGCATTTGCACGGCAGTGGGTGTTCCTATGGGCTTGATGGCGCTCGTCCAGGATGTGTTTCGAGGCTTGACCATACTTTTTACCACCGCCTGCGGGTTCGGTGTCTTGTTGATTGGTGTATTCCTGTTGAAGGTTGCCAGGGGGGAGAAAAAGGCCGAACCTGCGCCGCAGCGGTCAAACTCCGGGCATGACGAGCCACCGGGCGGTTGATGCATCTGTTCGTGAATTTGTTCATTCAGGATGCGGGCGTGGCGCACGCTGTCCACTATGTGCTGGAGTGGGTGGCACTGGTCACGGGTGTGTGGGTGTACCGGCGCCGCAGGCTGCGCCAGGGCGTGGGCAGCGTGTTGCGGGGGCCTGGGTTTGCCGTGGTGCTTGGTTGCTTGCTGGGGGCGGCTGTTGGTAACAAGGCCGTTTTCTGGGTTGACCATCCGCAGCTGTGGGCCGACTCCGCCAACGCTGCGTCCGTGTGGCTGCAAGGGCAGTCCATCGTGGGCGGATTGTTGGGCGGCTGGGTGGGGGTGGAGCTGGCCAAGTGGCTGGTGCGCTGGCAAGGGCCGCGCACGGGGGACGACTTTGTTCCCGCCATCCTCAGCGGTATTCTGGTCGGGCGCGTGGGCTGCTTTGTGTCGGGTCTGCATGACGGCACCTATGGCTTGCCCACCAGCCTGCCCTGGGGTGTGGACCTGGGCGATGGCATACTGCGCCACCCGGCACCCTTGTACGAGTGGCTGCTGGCGCTCTTGGCGCTGTGGACCTGGCCACGCTGGTCGCGCGCATTGGCGCATACACCGGGATTGGCGTTTCGCTGGTTCATTCTGGGCTATATGCTGTGGCGCCTGGGCGTGGATGCGCTCAAGCCCGTGCCGTATGCCTATTGGGGCGGCATGTCCGGCATTCAGTGGGTGTGCCTGATGGCGGCCCTTGTCATAGCCACGTGCATGTGGTTCGATCACAGAGGGAAAATTGTTTACCCATGAGCCGCAAGCAACGCCCCTACCTCTTTTACGACACGACCTCCAGCGTCTGCTCCACCTGCTTGTACCCCGTGGAAGCCAAAATCCTGTTCAAGGACGACAAGGTGTACATGGACAAGTGGTGTCCTGTACACGGCATGGAGCGCGTGCTGATCAGCGACGATGCAAACTACTACCGCCTGGGGCGCGAGGTGTTTGTCAAGCAGCCGGAGATGCCCAATACCTTCAATACTGTGATGGCGTATGGCTGCCCCTACGACTGCGGTCTGTGCCCCGACCATATGCAGCATTCCTGCCTGAGCATTGTCGAGATCAACGACCATTGCAACCTGAACTGCCCCATCTGCTACGCCGAAAGCGGCACCCACCGCCCCGAACACCGCAGCCTGGACGAAGTATGCCGCATGCTCGACACCGTGGTGGCCAATGAAGGCGCGCCGGATGTGGTGCAAATCTCCGGTGGCGAGCCGACCACGCACCCGCAGTTCTTCGCGATACTCGACGAGGCACGCAAACGCCCCATCAAGCACCTGATGATCAACACCAATGGGGTGCGTATTGCGCAGGATGCGGAGTTTGTCCAGCGCCTAGCGAGCTACGGGCCGCAGCGGCTGGAGGTGTATTTGCAGTTTGACTCGCTGCGGGCCGCCGCGCTCAAGGAGCTGCGCGGAGCCGACCTCACCCGCGTGCGCCAGCAGGCGCTGGAGCGGCTCAACGCGGCGGGCATTTCCACCACCCTGGTGGTCACGGTCAAGTGCGGACTCAATGACGACGAGCTGGGCGACATTATCCGCTACGCCCTGACCCAGGCCTGCGTGCGCGGCGTCACCTTTCAGCCGATTCAGGCAGCGGGCCGCATCGATGGCTTTGCCGCGCAACACCGCCTGACGGTGAGCGAAATCCGCCGGGGTATTGCCGCGCAAAGCGGGCTTTTCACCCTGGACGACATTGTTCCCGTTCCCTGCAACCCCGACACGCTGGCCATGGCCTACGCCATCAAAACGGGGCAGGATGTGGTGCCACTGACGCGCCATCTGAGCCCGCAGGCGCTGGTGGAGGGCGCGGCCAACACCATCGTGTTTGAGCAGGACGCCCGTGCCAGGGACATGGTGTTCAAGCTTTTTGCCACCAACCACTCGCCCGAGTCGCAGGCCAGTTGCCTTTCGGAGCTGATGTGCTGCCTGCCGCAGGTGGCTTCGCCCCAGGGCATGGGTTACCAGAACGTGTTTCGCATCCTCATCGTGCAGTTCATGGACGCCACCAACCTGGACATTCGCGCGCTCAAGAAGTCGTGCATCCACTTTGCAACCCCCGAGGGGCAGATGGTGCCGTTCGAGGCCTACAACCTGTTTTACCGCAACGGGAAGAAAGCCACGCTGGATGCGATCCGCCACCAGCTCGGGCAGCAGCACGCAGCGCGCAAGCATCAAATAAGCCCTTTACGCTTGTCACGCTTGTAGGATAAGCGGGGGAGGCTATGAATCCGGTAGCGTTTGCTGATTCTCACCCAGCGCATCACGAAGTCCATCCAGCAAGCCGCTCAGTTCAGCGGCCAGCTCTGCGCCCAGGGCCAGAATCTGTGGCATTGCAGCGCCTTGGTGGAGGGCCAAGTCAAGGGCGGTGCCTGCTTCTGCCAGGCGGGTGGCGGAAATATTGCCTGCCGAGCCTTTCAGTGTGTGTGCCACTCTCTTGAGCGTGGCCACATCTCCCGCTTCCATGGCTGCATAGAGTTGCTCCACTTCGCCCGCGTGGCCCGAGGCGAACAGGTTCAGCACAGATGCATACCGGCCCAGATTGCCACGCATCCTGGCAACCCCGTGCGCGACATCCAGACCCGGAATCTGCAATAAGCGCTGCTGCAGCGCGGCTGAATCCGGTGGTGTGGGGTCGGGCGCTTGTGTTGGCGCCCCCTCGGCGGTGGTGAGCCATTTTCGCAGTATGGCGTAGAGGGCATGCGCATTGACCGGCTTGACGATAAAGTCGTTCATTCCGGCTGTCCGGCAGGCTTGCCGGTTTTCGGGGAATACGTTGGCTGTCATGGCCAGAATCGGGATAGTGCCGTGTCCCGCGAGCAAGCGAATGGCGCGCGTTGCATCCAGACCATCCATGCGCGGCATTTGCATGTCCATGAGTATCAGGTTGTAGGGCTTGGCGCGCACCATCTCCAGCGCTTCATGGCCGTCGTTGGCCACATCCGCACCCAGGCCCGCACAGTTCAAAAGTTCCAGCGTGACTTCCTGATTGACCACATCGTCTTCAACCAGCAAAACGCGCGCTGCGTGGTGGTGCTTGCGTAGCCAGGATTCATCATCTTCGGTGCGCAACGGTTCATTCGCCGACAGGACCGCATAGCCACGCTGCAGGCGTACCGTGAACCAGAACCTGCTACCCTGACCCTCTTCACTGAATGCTCCCGCTTCTCCGCCCATCAGTTGCGCCAGTCGTTTGGTGATCGTCAGGCCCAGGCCGGTGCCACCGTATCGGCGGGTGGTCGAAACGTCGGCCTGTTCAAAAGCCAGAAACAGTTTGGCGAGTTGTTCCGGCGCAATGCCGATGCCGGTATCCTGCACTTCAAAACGCAGCAGTAAATCATCGCCACGTTCTTCGACAAGCTGTGCGCGCAAGCGGATGTGGCCGGTCTGGGTGAACTTGACCGCGTTGTCGGCGTAATTGAGCAAAGCCTGGCGCAGCCGGGTGGGGTCGCCGCGCAGCCAGAGCGGAACCCCGTCGTGGACCATTTCGATTCCCAATCCCTTCGCCTTGGCCATGTCTGCAATCAAGGCGTACACATTGTCAAGGAGGTTCGCCAGATTAAAGTTGCTGGTCTCGGGCGCGAGTTTTCCGGCTTCAATCTTCGAGAGGTCCAGAATATTGTTGATGAGGGATAGCAAATGGTTGCCGGCGGTGTCAATTTTTTCCAGTCGTTCAGTTTCTTGCGGAGTGTGCAGCGTGCGGCGCAGCAGATTGGTCATGCCAATGATGGCGTTGAGTGGCGTGCGGATTTCATGGCTCATGTTGGCCAGAAAGGCACTTTTGGCGACGTTGGCTGCATCGGCTTGGGATTTTGCTTGCGTGAGTAGCCGGTTGCTGGTTTCAAGGTCGGCAGTACGCTTTCGAACCCGTTCTTCGAGGTTGGCGTTGAGACTTCTGATTTCAAGTTCGGTCTGTTTGCGTTCGGTAATGTCTTGAAACGAGCCGCGTAACTTGGTTATCTTGCCGTTTTCGGTAAGCGCGAAGCCTTGCGTGCGTATCCAGATATGCCGCCCTTTCGCTGTCACAAACGGTAGCTCAAGATCGTAGGGCGTGCCATGTGTGCTGCAAGACTGCACAGCAGCAAGGATTTTCGGCTGCGCCTCGGGGGCATAGCAACGGATGCCCATATCCAATCCAGCTTCGACCGATGGGTCTATCTCATGGATACGGTACGTTTCCAATGTCCAATAGTGTTTCTGGTTTTGCAAATCGTATTCCCAGCCACCGACTTTGGCCATTTCATTGGTACGCGACAGAAACTCATTGCTTCGGTTCGACTCTTCGTGGGCTTTGATCAGAGCCTGCGCCGTCCGGTGTTTCTCGGTCACATCGCGCAAGAATGCGTAGTATTGCCCGCCAGCGACATTGCGATAGGTAGCGCTTATCTCGACATGCCAGATCGAGCCATCCTTGCGACGATGCCTGGATTCAAACACGTCGCCACCGATTTCGATGATGCGTTGAAAATGCGCTTCGTTCTGGAGGGCTGCTTCCTTCACTTCCAGATCGAAGGCGTGCATATCCAGCAGTTCTTCCCGCGTGTAGCCGGACAGTTGGCAGTAGGCCGGATTGACATCCAGCAAATGAAGCTGGCTGTCCATCCGCCAGAATCCGTCGAGCGTGGTCTCCAGAACGCTGTGCAGGGATTCATAGGCTTCGCGCAAGTCCATTTCCACCCGCTTGTGCTGGGTGACATCCACCATGATCCCGCGCAGCCAGCGCGGCGTGCCATGCTCGGCGACGACGGTGACGATGTCATGCAGCCATACCGTGCGGCCATCCCGTGCAATAAAACGGTATTCAAAGTCGTGCGGTTGCAGCTTCCCGGTGCACGATGCACAAAACTCCGGAGCCCACGCCAAATCGTCGGGATGCAGGTGTTCTACCCAGAACCCCGGTTTTATCCAGTCGTCGGCTGGAAAACCCAGCAGGCTCACAGCCTTCTCGCTGACAAAAGTAAACTGGAACGTGCTGGCATCCGCTTCCCAGACGATCCCATCGGTGGTATTCACCAGATCGCGGAAGCGCTGGCTCGTGGCAGATTCAGCCTCCTGGGCTTTTCGGCGGCTGGTTTTCAACTGGAACAGAATCATCACCGTCAGCAGCGTCATTCCCATACCGACCATGAATGCCAGGCGCGAGCCCTTATCATCCTTCACCTCTGCATAGAATGCGGGACGTGGATGCAGCACCAATTTCCATGACTGGTGTGCAAAGTCCACCGTGGTAATGTGACCAGAGTGACCAGAGACCGTAGCCAGGCGCAGTCCCGTGCTTCCCTTGCTTATGTGCTTCAAGTCTGAGTCATCGCCGTGCCAGGCGAAGATAGGAGGTGCATCGGGGGTGGCCGATGCAAAAACGAGCAAATCAAACTTGGCGGCGTCAGCCAAGCGTGTGGCTGACTGAAACAGGGTCGGCAAGTCCACCACCGCCGCCAGATAGCCCAGGGTGGACTGGTCGGCATCGAACACTGCTGTGGAAATAGCCAAGGCGGTAGCACCGGAGTTGACCATGCCATCTTTCATGAATTCAAACGTACCCGAGGCCACCGGCTGTCCGATGGCGCGCGATTCCAGTTTGGACGCCATGCGCTGTGGGCTGAAACTCATGTCCAAACCCGCCGTGCGGTATTTTTCCGGCCAGGCAAAGAGTACCGGCACGTATTCGCTGCGTCCGTGAACAGGTTCCCAGCCTGTGCCGCTGGCGTCTGGTTGTATCACCCGATAGTTGGGCTGCCCGGCCATGCGCGCAGCTGCTTCAAACTGCGCAAGTCTGCTGGCTGGCACGATAGGCTGCCACTCCATGAGGTTGACACTCAGCTGCTGTTCCACCATTTTTTGCATGTAGTGGTTGAATTGCGCATGCGTGATGTGCGGCCTGGATTCGAGCATAAGGCCCGCTGTGCGGACGGCCTCCGTGGTGCGCGCAAGCTCCAGATTGAAAGTGTTGACCACCAGTTGGGCGGCGACCCTCAAGCGTTCTTGCATGCGCAGTGCTTCGGCTTGCTGCAAGCCGTTGCCCACCAGCAGGGTCAACGCAGAGCCCGCAAACAATACGACGAGCAAAACAATGCGGTCACGCCATATGGGCCGGGGGGTGTTGGATCACGCATTTTGAAGCCCATCGAGCAGGGTGCTCAGTTCAGCAGCCAGGTCTGCGCTCAGGGCCAGAATTTCCGGCATTGCAGCGCCTTGGTGGATGGCCAGGTTAAGCGCGGCGCCTGCATCGGCCAGGCGGGTGGCGGAAATATTGCCAGCGGACCCTTTCAGGGAGTGCGCCACTTCCTTGAGCGTAGCTATATCTCCCGTCTCCATGGCTGCGTGGAGTTGTGCCACTTCGTCCGCGTGGCCCGAGGCGAAGGTGTTTAGCAGATGCACATACCGGTCCAGATTACCGCGCATCCGGGCTACCCCGTGCGCGACATCCAGGCCCGGAATCTGCAATAAGCGCTGCTGTAGCGTGGTTGGGTCCGGTGTTGTCTGGATTCCGGCGTTCGCTCCGGTGTTCGGCACTGGTTGGCTTTCGAGCCACTGGCGCAGCATGGCGTAGAGAACACGCGCCTCCACCGGCTTGACGATAAAGTCGTTCATGCCGGCTTCCAGGCAGGCCTGGCGGTTCTCGGTGAACGCGTTGGCTGTCATGGCCAGGATCGGGACCGTTGCCCCTTGGGTAAGCAAACGGATGGCGCGTGTCGCCTCCAGTCCGTCCACGTGCGGCATCTGCATGTCCATCAGGATGAGGTCGTAGGGCTTGGCGCGTACCATCGCCAGCGCTTCGCGGCCATCGTTGGCCACATCCGCATCCAGACCCGCGCAGTGCAGAAGTTCCAGCGCGACTTCCTGATTGACCCGATCATCTTCGACCAGTAATACGTGTGCCGCGTGGCGGTGTTCGCGCAGCCAGTTTTCATCGTCTTCGGTAAGCCCTCCCTGCCGGTTGCTTGCCGGCAGGACACCATGGCCACGTTGCAGGCGTGCCGTGAACCAGAAGCGGCTGCCCTGGCCTTCTTCACTGTGTACCCCGGCATCGCCGCCCATCAGTTGCGCCAGCCGTCTGGTGATGGTCAGACCAAGGCCGGAGCCACCGTATTGGCGGGTGGTTGACACGTCGGCCTGTTGGAAAACCAGAAAGAGGTCGGCGAGTTTTTCGGGCGCAATGCCGATGCCGGTATCCTGCACTTCAAAGCGCAGCAGCACATCGTCTGCGTGCGCTTCGACAAGCTGGGCGCGCAGGACAATGCGGCCCTGTTCGGTGAATTTGACCGCGTTGTGGGCGTAGTTGAGCAAGGCCTGGCGCAGCCGGGTGGGGTCGCCGCGCAGCCAGGGTGGAACGCCGTCATGGATTTCCATTGCGATGGCCAAGCCCTTCTCCCTGGCCGCCTCCGCAACCAGGGAGTACACATTGTCAAAGATGCTGGCCAGATGAAAGCTGCTGGCCTCCAGGGTGAGTTTGCCGGCTTCAATCTTTGAGAGGTCCAGAATATCGTTGATGAGCGACAGCAGGTGCTTGCCGGCGGCGTCGATTTTTGCCAGCCGCTGCGTGTCCTGCGGTGCGCGCAGCGTGCGGTGCAGCAGATGTGTGAGGCCAATGATGGCGTTCAGTGGGGTGCGGATTTCATGGCTCATATTGGCCAGGAACGCGCTTTTGGCGGTGTTGGCGGCTTCGGCGGTTTTTTTGGCTTCGGCCAGCTCGACCGTGCGCGATGCCACCAGCGCTTCAAGGTGGTGGCGGTGTTTTTCGAGTTCGGCTTCGGCTTGCTTGCGCTCGGTAATGTCTTGCACCAGTGCCACAAAATGGTCGGGTGAGCCGTCGTCCTTGCGTATGCAACGCACGGCAATCGAGGCGTGGATCAGCACGCCGTCCTTGCGGATAAAGCGCTTGTCCAGCGCATAGCCATTGCTCTGGCCGGACAGCAGGCGTTCGAACTCGGCAACATCACCGGCCAGATCGTCGGGGTAGGTGATGTCTGCCCACGTCAGTGCCATCAGCTCCTCGCGCGGGTAGGCAAATATCTCGCATAAGCGCGGGTTGACTTCCAGCCAGCCCTTTTGCAGCGAGGTGACGGCAATGCCTATCAAAGGAAGCTCAAAGAAGCTGCGCATGCGCATCTCGCTGTCGCGCAACGCCTCTTCCCGCTGCGCCAGGGTGTGCAGCAGGCCATTGAAACTGCCGATCAGATGGCCGATTTCGTCCTGGCGGTTGATGGGCAGCATTTGCGGCGGCTGGCGCAATGTGGCCTGCTGGACCAGCATCTGTGTGGCATCGAGCATCGGTGCCAGCTGGCGGCGCAGCAGCCACCAGATCGCTGTGCCTGCCAGCACGGTCAGAATGATGGCAGCCATCAGCATACGGTACTGCATGGCACGAATCGGGGCAAAGGCCTCACTGGTTGGCAATTGCACGCCCAGGCGCCAAGCTGCTATGGGAATCCACTTGGATGCATGCAGCACTTCCTCACCCCGTGGATTGACGAATATGGCGCTGCCCTCAAAGCCTGCGTCCAGCCGGTCAATCATCGGGCTGGTGCCGGAAACGTAGCGCCCCATGATGAGGTCCTTGTTGGTGGCAGTGACAATGACCCGGTGCTGCGGCGCAACCAGTACATAGCCACCGCTCTTGCCGTACCGGTTACCAGAAATCTTGTCGAAAAAGCTGGGTCTCTCGAACCTGAGCACGCCCACCAGGGCACCGATGATTTTCTCCTGCGGGTCGCGTATGGGAGTCGCCATGCCGATCACCGGCTGCTGCGTGTTCCTGGTCATGATCGGCTGGCCAATCTTTGTCTTTCCTTCCTTGAGTGCGCGGCTTATCACCTCCTGGTCCGGGAAGTCGCTACCCGGCGGCCCTGCGCCGGATGGCGGCTTTGGATATTCAGCAATCGCAATGCCATCACTTCGGGTCACGAAACTGCCGCCGTTAAACAGCCCCTGAAAAACCGCGCGTTGTTCCAGAAGTGTCTGAACCGCCGCCGGATTGTCCAGCGACTGTGCGCCAATCCCGGCGGCCATCGTTTGCATGGCATTTTGCCGCTCACTCAGCTCCTGGTCGATGGTTTCTGCCAGCATGGAAGCCGTCGAAAACTGCTGCTCGCCCAACAGCCGCTCCATATCTGCGCGCAGCATCACGCTGACGTAAAACGCCAGGGTCCAGATGCCGATCACGAACAGGAGCAGCGTGGACAGGGTCACTTTCGTCTTGAGGGAGCGCAATCCGGGCGTTGCCCGCTCGCCCGTCCCGGTTCGACTAATTTTCGCCCAGCGCATTGCGAAGTCCTTCGAGCAGTGTGTCTAGTTCGGTAGCCAACTCTGCGCCCAGGGCCAGAATCTCCTGCGTTGCAGCCCCTTGGTGGATGGCTGAATTCAGCGCAGCGCCTGCGTCCATCAAACGGTTTGCAGAAATATTGCCCGCCGAGCCTTTCAGGGTGTGCGCCACCCTCTTGAGGGCGACCATATCCCCCGCCTCCATGGCCTGGTGCAGCTGTGCCACTTCGCCCGCGTGGCCCGAGGCGAACAAGTCCAGCAGATAGGCATACCGCTTTACATCGCCACGGGTGCGGGCCACTCCGCCTTCGACATCCAGACCAGGCACTTGCAACAAGCGCTGCTGCAAAGCGACTGGGGCCGGTGTTGTCTGGATCACTGCGTTCGATCCGGCGCTCGGCACAGCGGGGCTTGGGAGCCACTTGCGCAGCATGGCATAGAAGGTATGCGCATCCACCGGCTTGGTGATAAAGTCGTTCATGCCCGCTTCCTGGCAGGCCTGCCGGTTCTCGGTGAAAGCGTTGGCCGTCATGGCCAGGATCGGCATGGTGCTGCGTTCGGGCAGCAAACGGATGGCGCGGGTTGCTTCCAGGCCATCCATGTGCGGCATCTGCATGTCCATCAGTATCAGATCGTAGGGCCTGGAGCGCACCATCTCCAGCGCTTCACGGCCATCATTGGCCACATTCGCATCCAGGTCCACGCAGCGCAGCAGGTCCAGCGTGACTTCCTGATTGACCAGATCGTCTTCCACCAGCAACACACGCGCCGCGCGGTGGTGTGTGCGCAACCAGTACTCATCGTCTTCGGTCAGCAACTCGTCGGTGGTTGACAGGACCGCATAGCCGCGCTGCATGCGTGTCGTGAACCAGAAGCGGCTGCCCTGGCCTTCTTCGCTGCGTACTCCGGCGTCGCCACCCATCAGTTGCGCCAGTCGTTTGGTGATCGTCAGGCCCAGGCCGGTGCCGCCGTATTTGCGGGTGATCGACGTGTCGGCCTGTTCAAAAGCCAGAAACAGCTCGGCGAGTTTTTCCGGTGCAATGCCGATACCGGTATCCTGCACCTCAACCCGCAGCAGCAGCGCATCTCCATTCTCATCGACCAGCTGGGCGCGCAGGATGATGCGGCCATGTTCGGTGAATTTGACCGCGTTGTGGACGTAGTTGAGCAAGGCCTGGCGCAACCGGGTGGCGTCGCCGCGCAGCCAGGGTGGAACGCCGTCGTGGACCATCTCGATGGCCAGGCCCTTGGCCCTGGCCGTATCGGCAACCAGGGCGTACACATTGTCCAGGATGCTCACCAGACTGAAGTTATCGATCTCCAGTGTGAGCTTTCCGGCTTCAATCTTCGAGAGGTCCAGAACGTTGTTGATGAGGGACAGCAAGTGCTTGCCGGCCGTGTCTATTTTTCCCAGCCTTTCCATGTCCTGTGGTGCGCGCAGCGTGCGGCGCAGCAGATGGGTCAGGCCGATGATGGCGTTCAACGGCGTGCGGATTTCATGGCTCATGTCGGTCAGGAAAACACTCTTGGCGACATTGGCCACTTCAGCCTGGTTCTTGGCATGGGCGAGCAGCTGGTTGGTGGTTTCGAGGTCGGCAGTACGCAGCTGAACCCGTCTTTCGAGGTTGGTGTTGAGGTTTCTGATTTCGGTTTCGGTCTGGCGCATGTGCGTGATGTCACGGGCAATGCTGGCAAATCCGGTGAGATCGCCGGACGCCGCGCGTTCCGCCGTAATTTCCCACTGCATCAGGCGCACGACCCCACTGCGGCTGACCTGGCGATTCTCGAACCTGAGCGAGTGCGCGGCGGTATTCACCCATCCGGCAAAGGCCGTCTGCGTGGGTTCGCGGTCTTCTGGATGGATGAATTCAAACGCCGACAGGCCAACGCATTCTTTCGGGGACAGACCAAACACAACACTTGCAGCCCCGTTGACGAAAATAAATCTGCCCTGCGTATCGACGCGTGTGATCAGGTCTTGTGTATTTTCGACCAGATTGCGGTAACGGGCTTCACTGGCGCGCAGACTTTCGGTTGCCTGGCGGACCTGGAGTCTGAGCAGTCGGATAAAAAGGGCCGCCATCAGGATCAACCCGCCCAGCGCCAGTGCGGAATTGAGCAGCCAGCGTGGAGCGACTTCCACGGCTGGAACGGCCGTTCCGTGAAACCATTTCTGGTATTGCCTGCTGTAGTTTGATCCAGGCTCGTTGCGAACACGCTGCAGGTATTCGTCGCCCATGGCCAGAAGATCGGCGTTTTTCCCTTCGGGCGTTGCAAAATACAGTTCGAACGGATTGAAAATGACCCCGGTAGAGTTGAGCCCGTATTCGCGGTGTTTGGCAGACCCGAACAGCACGCTGACTATGCCCGCATCGGCCTTCTGGCTGCGAATGGCTTCGAAAACATCGGCTGAATCGGCAGTTTCCACGTAGGTCGGGTGAAATCCGAAGCGCTCGACCATATCCTTGAAGTACTTGGCATTGAAGTCATCCTTCACCACAGCCACGCGAGCGCCGTCGATATCCTTGATGCTGTGAATGGGCAAGGAATCACTCCCATACAGTTCACCCCAGGTGGTGGTAATGGGCTGTTGGCCAAAATCCAGGAAACGGTCTCGCTCTTCGGTTTTCGCAACGATGGGCAGCATATCCACTTCGCCCGTACGTATCCTTTCCAGATTCTCTGCCCAGGAACCGTAGACATATTCGATGTCAAGCTGGTTTTCCTTGGCAATGTCGGAGAGCAGATCGACATAAAAGCCCTTCACTATGCCATCGCTATCCTTGAAAATGCCCGGATAGCCGTTGAAGGCACCGACACGCACTGCTCTGCGTTCGCCGCCGTGGGCGGGTGTCTGCAGCAGCGTCAGCAAGGCGAGGACGGCCAGGGTGATGAAATGGATCTGGCGCAAAATGGTAGAAGATTTCATCTGCCAATTTAACCAGAATTAACCAGAACCTTGGGCCTGCTGGGGGCATCGGCAAGCAAAAACCTTTGGCGCATATCGTGCGTCATTCAAGCAAGCACTCCTGATACGATAGCTGTACCCGCTTGTCCTATGGCGCTTTCCGGCTGATTTTGTATGTAAAAATGCCCGATAATGGCAAGTTTTGGCCGTCAAAAGCGGTTAAAAGCGGTTTTTGGCGGCTTTTGGCGCCGTGCAAGCCCGTTTTTGGAGGCAAAATCCAAGGCAAATCGGGCTGTACGCCTTATGTACCAAGCGGAGACAGCTATTGTTTTTGTAATCAGTCCAGCAAACTGGCCACCGGGCCGCGCCAGTCAATGCTGGCAAGTTCGGCCTCGCAGTCTGCACCTTCAAACACATACAACTCAAAGCGCGCTGCGGCGTTGCGCCGGTACACCTCCAAACGCGGGGCTTCGGTGTCGAGCAATGCGTATTCTTTGAGCGATGTCAGCTTTTGCAGGCTGATGAATTTTTGCCCCCGGTCATAGGCTGCCGTTGAGGGCGACAGCACTTCCACAATCAGGCTCGGCTCGCTGATGGCCACCGCCCCCATATCGCTCAAGTCTTT
>JAYRRD010000003.1:0-5706 GCA_041910275.1 Rhodoferax sp. | reverse complement strand
CTACAAAAAGGGCCTGCGCCTTTCCAAGAAGGCCATGCAGGCCGTGGAAGAACGTCTGGTGCGTAATCCTCTATTGCCCAAATGGGACATCCTCATTCGTCCACGGTATATGGGATGAGATTTTGCGGAAATGGCCTAAAACATGCGCAGCGCTTCGGTGGGCCGGGTGAAGCCAACAACCTCGCAACCCATGCTTTCCAGCAGGGCGGTGGCTACGCCCACAATGGCCAGCTCATCGTCCACCACCAGCACACGGGCAGTGGTGGCCAGCACTTCGGTTTGCTGTTCGGTACGCTGAACGTGGCGCGCAAGGTCTGCGCTTTGGGCGGGGAGGTAGATGCGCATTTCGGTTCCCTTGCCAGCTTCGGTGTGCATGCCGATATGGCCCTTGGCGGCGTGAACGATCCCGTGGACCACGGACAGCCCCAGGCCGCTGCCCAGTCCCACGGCCCTGGTGGTGAAGAAAGGGTCAAACACCCGCAGCCGGATATCTTCCGGGATTCCCGTCCCACTGTCTTGCACGGCAATCATCAGGTAGTCGCCGGTGAAACTCTGATGGCACGAGTGGCAGTAATGCGCCACTTCCAGCCTTGCATGCTCCACGATGAATGCAATCGTTCCCACGGACTTGATGGCGTGGTGTGCATTGACCCCCAGGTTCATCAAAATCTGATGCAGCTGCACCGAACTGATCATGACCTGCGGCAGTTCCTGGTGCGCCGCTGCCATGTGCAGCGTGATTTTGATTGATTTGGGCAAAGTGGACTGCAAGAGTTTGATCACTTCTTTCACGATGGGCAAGGGGTGGATCGCCTCAACGGCAATATCACGCCTTTGGCTGAAAGTCAGCAGTTGTTGCACCAGCTCCTTGGCACGGATACCGGCTTGCAAAATCTCCTTGACGTAAGCCCTTGTTTTCGGGCCGAGCTTGACGTCGGCTGACATCTGGATGATCTCCGCATAGCCGAGGATGGACGCCAGGATGTTGTTGAAATCATGCGCGATTCCCCCCGTGAGGTGGCCAATGACCTCCATTTTCTGCGCCTGCTGCAATTGTTTTTCCAGAGACCGTTGTTCTTCTTCTTTCCTGAGCCGCTCGGTGATGTCTTCCTTGAGCGCCAGAAAATGCGAAACACTGCCGTCCAATTGCCGTATCGGAGAAATGCGCACCGATTCGACATAGAGCGCACCGCTCTTGTGCCGGTTGGTGAATTCACCCTGCCAGGTTTCACCGCGCCCCAGCGCGGCCCACATGCGCATGTAACTGTCCCTGGGTGTCAGGCCGGATTGCAGCATGCGCGGGTTGTGCCCGATGACCTCTTCGGCAGCGTAACCGCTGATGGCACAAAATGCACGGTTCACGTATTCGATGCGCGCATCCTTGTCGGTGATGATGACGCTTTGGGAGGTCTGCTCCATCGCCAGCCCCAATCGGGTCAGCTGCCCCTGTGCGGCGCGCAGATCGGTGACATCGCGTGCGACGGCGTAGCGTACCTGGCGTTCCTGGTCTGCGATAGCGCTCCAGGAAAGAATCCGCACCGTGCCGTCTTTGCAGCGGTACCGGTTTTCAAATTGCCGTGACACCCCCCCATTGCGCTGTTTCTGGATTTCCTCCAGTGTCGCCTGGAGGTCTTCCGGCACGATCAACTCGTAAAAAGGCCGGGCCAGTAGCTCTTCCTGGGTGTACCCCAGTACCTCGGTGAACGCATGGTTGACCCGTCTGAAGTAACCGTCGTAGCCTGTGATGGCCATCATTTCATGCGACATGGCGAAAAAGGTCTGGAACATTTCGCGTTCCAGTTCCAGCTGCTTGCGCTCGGTCACGTCAATGCATGTTCCCACGTAGCCGGTGAATGTTCCGTCAGAATCAAACATGGGCTGGCCCATATCCAGTATCCACCGATATTCTCCATCGTGGTGCATGAGGCGGTACTCGACGGCAAAAGGTTTGCGTGCATCAAAATGGCTTGAGATGCGCGCGGCGCTGGCGGCAAGATCGCCCTTGTGGATGCCGTCCATCCAACCCGTTCCCAGCTCCTGCTCCAGACTCCGGTTCCTGAATGTCAACCAGGTCTTGTTGACCCAGGTGCACAAGTGGCTGGCATCCGCGATCCAGATCATGGAGGGTGACGAGTCGGAAATGAAGCGAAAGCGCTGCAAACTTGCTTCACTTTCATGCAGCAGTCCGGTCGTTCTCCGGTTGCGCCGTCGGTAAACCAGAAGCATGGCGATCACCAATGCCTGGAGCAACACCACACAGAGAACGAGAATGACAAACCCCTCGTGGTCCTGCCAGATCGCGGACAAGGGATCAGGGTTGGTTGTGGTGGTGGAGTTGTGCATCCCGTCTATTGTGCACCTGGCAAGGTGGTGGGAAACCCCCAGACGTCCTGGGTATTTCTACTCTGTTCAGGCTGCCAGCGCAGGCGGATGATCCAGCGCATGGAAACCATCAACACCCTTCACCCCACCGGGACGGATACCCTTGTAAGCCACGCGCGTCTGCATGCATTGGCCCAGCAGTATCTGATCGCTGGCCTGGATGACATCACGCTGGTGCGGCGTATTCAGTTGATCGAACAGCATGTGGACTGCTTTGCCACGCCGCGCGTGCGTACCTGCGGCGAATTCAGTTGCCCATGGCGCCAGGACTGCCTGGCAAAGAACGCTACGGAATCGATGTAAGAGAGGAGCCGCCATGGCCAAGACCATCATGATCGTTGACGACTCTGCATCCATTCGCACGGTGGTCGGTATTGCGCTACGCGGCGAAGGCTATACCGTTATCGAGGCCATCAACGGCCAGGACGCACTTAACAAGCTCACCGGGCAAAAAGTCAACCTCATCATCAGCGACGTGAATATGCCCATCATGGACGGCATTACCTTTGTGAAGCAGGTCAAGACCATGCCCGCCTACCGTTTTACCCCCATCATCATGCTCACCACCGAGTCAGACGAAGCCAAAAAGCGCGAAGGCCAGGCCGCTGGTGCCAAGGCCTGGGTGGTCAAGCCCTTCAAGCCCGAACAGATGCTGGGCGCAGTACAAAAACTCTGCCTACCCTGACTTTCCTTAACCCCAAGCATTTCTGGAGCCACTACCATGACAACTGTCCACTTGCGCATTCAGGGAGAGCTGGATATTTACCGCGCCGAGGAGATCAAGCGCGCCTTGGTTGACCCGCTGCGTGCGGGCGTGCGCTTGATGGTTGATCTGGCTGCTGTGACGGAAATCGACACCTGCGGGGTACAACTCCTGATGCTGGCCAAGCGCACGGCCCAGACGGTGCAGGCGGAACTGCAGCTCGTCGCACACAGTCCGGCGGTTGTGGAAGTGTTCGAGCTACTCAACATTGCTGCGTTCTTTGGCGACCATCTGGTCATCGAGCCTAACGCCAAGTCCACAAAGGGAAATCTGTCATGAACCTTGACCAAGCCCTGCTCATCTTCATTGCCGAGAGCCGAGAGCTGCTCGAAGATATGGAGCGCGCGCTCCTTGCGCTGGAGCAGACCCAGGACAAAACCGAACACATCCATTCGATCTTTCGCGCGGCGCATACCATCAAGGGTTCTTCGGGGCTGTTCAATCTGGACCATGTGGTCGCCTTTACCCATGTGGTGGAAAATGTTCTGGACCGTGTGCGTGCGGGAACATTGCCCATCGGCGACGAACTGGTTGCCACGCTGCTCTTGTGTTGCGACCATATCAAATCGCTGATTGACGGCGTGCAATCCGGCCAGACCGAAGCCGATGCAGCACAGACCGAGGCTGCGGCACCCCTGCTGGCGGCATTGCACCATGTTCTGGGCGATGCACCCAAGGGCAATTCTGCGCTGGTGCCGCAGCACGAAATGGATGCCACCGAGCGCATTGCCCACAAGGGTTCAGGCTCGGACCATTGGCATATTTCCCTGCAATTCGGCCCGGAAGTCTTGCGCAATGGCATGGACCCGCTGTCCTTCATCCGCTACCTGACGACCATCGGGCACATCGTGGACATTCTGACACTGCCCGACAAGTTGCCGGCTGCTGCCGCAATGGACCCCGAGGTGTGTTATCTGGCTTATGAACTGGAATTCGACACCCAGGCGGACAAGGAGGCCATTGAGCGCGCGTTTGAGTTTGTGCAGGGCGAATGCCGCTTGCGCATCCTGCCGCCCAATAGCCGCGTGGAGGAATACATTCGGTTGATCAAGGAAGCGCCCGAAGTTTCCGAGCGCATTGGCGAATTGATGGTGCGCAGTGGCGCAATCACGCGCCAGGAACTGGATGCTGCGCTCAACACGCAGGCCGATACCATTCCACCGCCTCTGCTGGGAAGCATTTTGCTGAAACAGCAGTCGGTATCGCCCAAGGTGGTGGAGGCTGCGCTGCACAAGCAAAAACAGGTCAAGGAGGTGCAGGAGAGGGAGAGCCGCTCGGTGCGCGTCGATGCCGACAAGCTGGACCAACTGATCAGTCTCGTGGGCGAACTCATCACTGCGGGTGCGAGCGTCAACATGGTTGCGCACCGCGCCAAGGTAGCAGAACTGGAGGAGGCGACGTCCAAACTCTCGATTCTGGTGGAAGAGGTACGTGACAGCGCGCTGCAGCTGCGCATGGTCAAGATTGGCGCCACCTTCAACCGCTTCCAGCGCGTGGTGCACGATGTTGCGCGCGATCTGGGCAAGGACATTGCGTTGATCATCAACGGTGAAGAGACCGAACTCGACAAAACCGTGGTCGAAAAAATCGGTGACCCCCTGATGCATCTGGTACGCAACGCCATGGACCACGGCATCGAAAACGCCGAGCTGCGCACCGCACGCGGCAAACCCACCCAGGGTACTTTGGTACTCAATGCGTTTCACGATTCCGGTTCCATCGTCATCACGGTGCAAGACGATGGCGGTGGCCTCAAGCGCGAGCGCATTCTGGCCAAGGCCCTGGAGCGTGGTCTGGTTGAGGCCGGGCAGCATTTAAGCGACTCCGAAGTCTATGCGCTGATTTTCGAGCCGGGTTTTTCCACTGCCGAGCAAATCACCAATCTCTCCGGGCGTGGCGTCGGGCTAGATGTGGTCAAGCGCAACATCACGGCCTTGCGTGGCACCGTCAGCATGAGCAGCCAGGAGGGCGTGGGCACCACCGCCACCGTGCGTTTACCGTTGACGCTAGCCATCATCGACGGCTTCCTGGTCGAAGTTGGCAAGCGGGTCTTTGCCATTCCACTGGACATGATTGAAGAATGCGTCGCCTACACCGCAGAGCCGGGCCACGACTACACCAACCTGCGCGGCCAGGTGCTGCCCTTTATCCGGCTGCGTGAGCTGTTTTCCATCAAGGCGCCAACACCCATCAAAGGCGAAAACATCGTGGTGCTCAAGTACGCCGGGCAAAAGGCGGGTTTGGTGGTCGATACCCTGCTGGGTGAATTCCAGACCGTCATCAAGCCACTGGGGCAACTATTCAGCCAAGTGAGCTGCATCAGTGGCTCGACCATTCTGGGCAGCGGCGATGTGGCGTTGATTCTGGATGTGCCACAGCTAATACGCCAGACCAGGGACAAGACCAGCCGTGGCAGTGAAGCAGCAATTCCAAATTTGACTTTACCCTGTAGCCGGGGGTGCTTTGCGCTTGGGTGCTGCAGGTTTGAGTGCTTCGAGCATGAGGTCAAACAACTCCTGCCAGCTTTCAAACAAAACGTATTGCAGCAAGGCACGCAGGTG
>JAYRRD010000002.1:0-41138 GCA_041910275.1 Rhodoferax sp. | reverse complement strand
CAAATCTTCAACGTTTACGCCTTTCGTGCTTGCTTTCCCGGTAGCGATATCTTTCGTATCCATCATTCAACTTTCGCATTCTGTGGTGATAGCCAGAATTTTCTCACCATCGGTATAAACGCTGCTGGAAATCGCCTTAACTGATGTTACACGTTGTTCCTGTTCGCCATCTACCCGGCAGCGCCTGTGGCGGTTTCAGGGGAATAACTCTTTATTTGATAGCTTCTCCCGCTCGTTCCACGGGGGCTACAGCCTTTTTCGCATTCGTATCCATCTGGAACGCTGTGTCAGACCTCATGGTGGTTAAAGGGAAAACAGGGCGGAACCCTGAGTCTAACGAAGCTAAGTGGCCGCCGTAAGCGCCAACAATGCCTCAAACGCCGTTTTGTGATGATCGGTGACGAGATCGTCGAGTTCGAACTTGCGCAACTGTTCTCGAACTCTTTGAATCGTTGCTATGGTTGATGCCGACTCCTCGATGATGGCGAAGGCACCTGTTGATACCTCGAAATTTCCAGTCAGCACCAGATCCACCAGTTTTTCTACGAACGCTTCACAATTGAAGGCACTTAACGCGTAGACAAGCGTGCCACGGTGGTTGGCGTTTTCGGGCTTGGCAATCGCACATAGCAGCGGCTGAATTGCCCTTTCATCACCGAGATCCATCAGCGCTATTGCGGCTTTGTCTCGAATCGACCAACTCGAGGACTCGAGGTCCTGGATGAGCGATTGGATCGGGCGCATGGAGGGGTCAGGCATCTGGCTGGGTAGACCTTGATGCATGGTGAATACCGACCAGATGGAGAACAGCCGAGATTGACTCGGGAAGCAGCAGTATGAAAGCGGCTGAAGAGCCAACGGCGGCATAGGCCAGTACAAGGACCACGACGTGCACCGCCAAGGAGCTGCGCCAAATTTGCAGGCGTCGCCTGGGTGGATAGCGGCTGATGTTGCCAAGAAAGTGCAATTGAAAGACGTAGAGCACCGTGACCGATAGGGCGAGCGGCGCCCACCAGACGAGAGCCATTGTCGCCCACGCGGCGACAAAGAATGCTGCGAGCACCAAGGCAGAGCTGCCAAGGACTGCTGCCGCCACGCGCCCAAGTGTGGCTTCGCTCGGAAAGGTTGTCGCACGCACGCTGGATACCTGACGCCCGCGTTAAGCGAGTTGTTGGCTTTCAGTCTCCCACAGATACATGCTCGCGTTCTTGTTGAGAATCTGAATTTCATATGCATGTGAACACGCTGACGCCGCAAACCCGTAGCAGACGTGAAGGGGCAGCAAGTGCTCCTCTCTTGGATGGCAATAGCGTGCGAAAGGTGCGGATTCCCACTCCACGAGTTTTTGCCTTCTTTCATGCTCCGCAAGTTTCCTATCGGAACACGTGTCAAGCAACCAGCGTTCGAATGACTTATTCATCGCCTTTGAATCATCCGTCTCCGGCGTGAAAAAGGCCCTCATGTTGTGGAAAGAAAATCCAGAGCCAATCAGGAGCAATGATGGATCGCCCAAGTCTTGCAGGGCGCGGCCCAGTTTTATATGTTCAGCAGGATCAAGGCTCTTGATTACTGACAACTGAACGCACGGTATATCCGCTTCTGGAAACATGATTTTTAATGGCACAAAAAGACCATGGTCAAATCCTCTGGCCTCATCAAGGCTGGCATCCATACCGGCTTTGTCCAGATGTTCGGAAATTGTTCGCGCCAGATGTGGCGCTCCCGGGCAGGGATACCTGATCGCATAGGATTCCTCCGGAAAACCGCTGTAGTCGTATATCAGCGCCGGATTCGCACCGGAAGTGATCGTCGGACGACCTTCCTCCCAGTGAGCGCTGACAACAATGATGGCCGACGGTCGTTTTATTTTTGACGCGATTTCTTTCAAGCACGCAACCATCCCGAAATGTGCCTTGTCTCCAAGAAGGGGCATTGGGCCGCCTCCGTGAGACAAGAATAGAGCTCTGCGTTGATTGTTCACTGACGTGTCCTCACCGATCCGGCAACGCCTTTGGCAGCCGAAGAAGAATAACTCCTTATTTGATAGCTTCTCCCGCACGTTCTACGGGGGATACAGCCCTTTTCTGTCAGCATTTGATGCCCACATGCAAGGCCACCACGCCACCCGTCATGTTGTGAAAGTCCACATGGCCAAAACCGGCGGTGTGCAGCATGGTTTTGAGTTCCTGCTGTCCGGGATGCATGCGAATCGACTCGGCCAAGTAGCGGTAACTGCTATCGTCCCCGGCGACCAGTTTGCCAAGTTTCGGCAGCACGTTGAACGAATACCAGTCGTAGATTTTCTCCAAAGGTGCTGCGACCTTGGAAAACTCCAGCACCAGCAGTTTGCCGCCGGTTTTCAGCACACGCTGCATCTCCGATAGCGCCACGTCCTTGTGGGTCATGTTGCGCAGGCCAAAGGCCACGCTGACCAGATCGAAGTGCTTGTCCGGGAAAGGCAGTTTTTCGGCATCACACACCAAGGTGGGCAAAACCACGCCCGCATCCACCAGACGGTCACGTCCGGTGCGCAGCATGGCTTCGTTGATGTCGGTGTGCACCACCTGGCCGCTTGCGCCGACCTTTTTGGCAAACGCCAGCGCCAGATCGCCCGTTCCCCCGGCAATGTCGAGCACCTTGTCGCCCGGATGCAGGTTGGCCACCATGACGGTGTACGCTTTCCAGGCGCGGTGCAGACCTGCCGACATGAGGTCGTTCATCAAATCGTACTTCGGCGCCACCGAATCAAAGACACCACGCACGTGGCGCGCTTTTTCCGCCTCGTCCACCGACTGATAGCCAAAATGGGTTTTTGTCATTTCAATTTCCTTGAAATCAACCTTGGCTGGTGCGGGTTGCACTGCCTTTGGCCAATTGTCGTATAAGACCTTCCTGTGCGACACAGGCAACCAGCTGCCCGTCGCGGCGGAAGATATTGCCCCGGTTGAAGCCGCGCCCGCGTCCCGCCGTGGGACTGTCGGAGGTGTAGAGCAGCCATTCGTCCATGCGAAAGTCCCGATAAAACCACATGGCGTGGTCCAGACTGGCGGTCATCATGTCAGGCTGGTAAAAGGTCACGCCATGCGGGCGCATGCACGTGGCCAGCAGCCCGAAGTCCGAGGCATAGGTCAGCAGACACTGGTTCAGGACCGGGTCATCCGGCATGTTTCCCACGGCGCGAAACCAGGCGTGGCGCACGGCGGTCTTTTTTTCCGGCCTGAACGGGTTGACCGGATCGACCTGGCGGATTTCTATGGGCCTATCACAGGTGAACTGCTCCCGGATGCGCTCCGGGATGCGGTCCTTGACGGCGCGGGCGAGTTCGAGTTCCGACACCAGGGACTCGGGCGGGGGCACATCGGGCATGGCCATTTCATGCTCAAACCCCGGCTCGGCGACCTGGAAGGAAGACGACAAAATCAGGATCGGCACATTGTTTTGCAGCGCCGTCACCCGGCGCACGCTGAAACTCTGGCCATCACGGATGCGGTCCACCTGGTATTCGATGGGAACCTGCGCATTGCCCGCGCGGATGAAATAGGCGTGCAGCGAATGCACCTGGCGGTCACTGACGGTATTGTGGGCTGCAACCAGCGCCTGCCCGAGGACATGGCCGCCAAACAGCCGCCGAAAGCCCAGGTCCTGGCTCTGGCCCAGGTAGCGACCCGCCCCCAGCGGCTCCAGCGTCAGCAGTTGCAGCAAATTGTCCAGTACGGTGCTCATGGATACTTTCGTGTACTTTGAAAAGATTCAGGAACGGCTGGCACAGCTGCTGGCGACTTTGCCCGGCATGGGTGTGTCACGATCCATATTGGCGGCCTTGAGCTTGTCGCTGTACTCCTGCCAGAGCTTGTCCTGTTGCGAGCCCAGGAAATACAGGTAATCCCAGGAATAAATGCCGCTGTCGTGGCCATCCGAAAAGTACGGCTGCACCGCGTAGTTGCCAACCGCCTCCAGCGCATGAATTTCGACCATGCGCTTGCCGGTTTGCAAGGTCTCCTGCCCAGGTCCGTGCCCCTGCACCTGCGCCGAAGGCGAGTACACACGCATGAGCTCGAACGGAATGCGAAAGCGCGCACCGTCGGAAAATTCCACTTCCAATACCCGTGACTGGCCATGCACCGTCACATTCAGGGGCGTCGGAGCACCCGTTGTCAAACCTGCCATACCTGTTCCCCTTACCTTTCATGTCTTTCATGCATTGCCCATTGTCTTGTATTTTGCGGCGCTTGCTGAAGCTGTGCAGGATTCAGGTTACACTATTTTCGCCAAGCGAATGCTCTGCTTAAATATTATCCCCTATTCCCTACCCTTGCTTTTCATAGGTGCCCGCCATGATTGAGAGAACCCTTTTTTCCAGCGACCACGAATCCTTTCGCGACAGTTTTCGCCGTTTTGTTGCCAAGGAGATCGTTCCCTACCATGACGCATGGGAAGAACAGGGCTATGTGGCGCGCGAGGTCTGGAACAAGGCGGGCGAAAACGGTTTTTTGTGCATGTCCATGCCACAAGAATACGGCGGCAGCGACGCCGACAAGCTGTATTCCGTGGTCCAGTTTGAGGAAATTGCCCGCGTAGGCTGCACCGGCATTGGTTTTAGCCTGCACAGCGAAATTGTTGCGCCCTACATCCTGCACTACGGCACTGCCGAACAAAAGGCAAAGTATCTGCCCAAACTGGCCAGCGGCGAAATGATTGGCGCCATCGCCATGACCGAGCCGGCAGCAGGCTCCGACTTGCAAGGCATCAAGACCACCGCCCTGCCCCAGCCCGACGGCAGCTACGTGCTCAACGGCAGCAAGACCTTCATCACCAATGGCTGGCACGCTGACCTGGTGATTGTGGTTGCCAAAACCAATCCGGCAGCAGGCGGCAAGGGCACCAGTCTTTTCCTGGTCGAGCGCGGCATGCCCGGCTTTTCGGTCGGCAAGCGCCTCAAGAAAATGGGCATGAAGGCGCAAGATACTTCCGAGCTGTTTTTTGACCAGGTGAAATTGACCCAAGACCATCTGCTGGGCGGCGCGGCGTACGAAAACAAGGGTTTTATCTGCCTGATGGAACAACTGCCCTGGGAGCGGCTGCAAATCGCCATGAGCGCCGTGGCATCCGCGCAGGCTGCGATTGACTGGACGGTGGACTACGTAAAAAACCGCAAGGTGTTCAACCAGCCGGTCGCGGCGTTCCAGAATACCCGTTTCGTCCTGGCCGAACTGCAAACCGAAGTACAAGTGGCCCAGGTGTTCGTTGACAAATGCTGCGAACTGATCTGCCAGGACAAGCTCGACACCGCCACCGCCAGCATGGCCAAGTACTGGACCACCGATTTGCAGTTCAAGGTGATGGACGAATGCGTCCAGCTCTTCGGCGGCTACGGCTACATGTGGGAATACCCCATCACCCGCGCCTTTGCCGACGCCCGCGTGCAGCGCATTTACGGCGGAACGAACGAAATCATGAAAGAAGTCATCACCCGCTCCATGGGGCTGGGCAGCAAGTAGGTCGTGCGCAACAACACTGCTCGCTATGAATTTCTGGGATCGGGTGCAGATTTCATATCACCCGTGATATCACAAATGCAAAAACTGCGCTGCAAAACCCTTCTGCAAGCCTCCGTAGCACGTTTTTAGCCTCAATTTAGCCTAAAATCAATATCAAATCAGCCTCCAGGCCCCGTGGGAAGAGCGGGGACAGCTATCAATAACGCAGTAACAATAACCCGGTCCTTGAACCCCGTTCAACCCCGTTTCAACCGCCCCGCAACGCCAGGCTACCGACAAAGCCACACGGTAGCGCAAGCTCCAGGCGGCGGTGGGTGGTGGTCATGGCGGTGGGTTCGTCGCCGCTGTGCCATTCGCGTAGCGCTTCGCCGCGCAGCTTGAACCCCGCTTCCAGCTCCGTCCAAGCTTGGGAGAACGCCTGGGCGCGTTCCTCGGCTGCGGTGTTTGCCAGCCGCTTGGCCACGGCTGCGCCCAGATAGTCGCGGGCCAGCACCACCCAATCGTCAGGCAAGGCTACGTGCATCAGGTCCACGCCCACCGGGCCGTCCCAATGCACGGCGACCAGCGAGCAGCCGGGCTCGTGGCTGAAGGAGACTCCGAAAGCACTGCCGATGACCTGCGGTGCCAGGCCCGGCTCTGTCTGCAACGGCACGGCGTCCGGCGCACAGCCCAGACGGGTTGCGATGTACGCACGTGCGGCCTTGCGCACGTGTGCGCGTGCCTCGGGGCGCGGCAGTGATACCGGCAGACGCAGCGCCAGCACCACGCAGCGGGCATCGGATGGTGGCTGCGCGGGCCACCAGAACACCGGCCAGTTTGCCACGTCAGCTTGGTCGTGGCGCTGCCGGGCAACCGGCCCACTGGCTGGCCGCCGGGATGTTTTCGCCCTTCATCACCAGCGTCAGCGGGCCAAGCTGCGCGTCGTCGCCCACCGTGGCGCTGTACAGCACCGTGCTGCGGGGGCTGATATTTACGCGCTCGCCGATGTGCACATGGTCCACCTTCATCACGCGGTCTTCGAACAGATGGGTTTGCGGGCAGGTCAGTGCGTTGAGTTCGCTGTAGTCACCGATGTGCACGCAGTCAAATTCGGTGATGTCGGTCGTATCGAGGTACACGCCACGGCCAATGTGGCAACCCAGCAGGTTCATGGCGATTGGCAACCAGGGCGTGCCCCGCAGGTAGCGCAGGAAGTTGGGCACGGCGATGCCTTCGTACATGTTGGTTGCGGCCTCCGACAGCCACACAAAAGGGGTCCACATGGGAACCGCGCATTTTTTGTACCGACCCAGAAGCAGCCACTTGAACAGCGCCACGAAGATGAAAGTCGCCAGTCCGAAGAGCAGACCGGCCTCGGTCAGATCCCAGGCCACGGCCCCCCATTTTCCGGCGCCAGCTTCGGGCATCACGTCCAGCACAACGGAGTACCCGACGGCGATGACGATGGCGTGTGGCGCAACAATACGAAAGGCTTCGATCAGGCCACGGCCCATGCGGCGCAGCGGCGAGGGACGGAAGGTCAGCGATTCGGGATAGCCGCTGGTCGTCTCACGCGCCGGCAGATGGATGGGCGGGCTGCCCAGCCAGGTGTCGCCGCTGTGCATGGCGGTTTTCTCGGGAACACGCGACAGCACGCCAATCAGCACGTTCTCGGGAATCGTCGTGCCATCAGGTACATACGCGCCATTGCCGACAAAGCTGCGCCGCTCGACCACCGTGGGCTTCATCGTCATCCAGCCGCCGTTGATTTCTTCATCGCCCAGCAGCACCGCGTCGGCGATAAAGGTTTCGTCGCCCAGCGTCAGCATGTCCGGCACCACGCCCAGGGCGGTTGAAATCTCGGCATCGCGTCCGACCTTGGCACCCAGCAAGCGGTACCAGAACGGCGCGTACACGGTGGCGTACACGCCGTGCAGGATTTGCAGGCTGTTCTCCTGAATCTGGTTCACCAGCCACTTGCCGCAATACACCTTGCTGTGCACGGGCCAGCTGCCGGTTTTCAGGCGTGGCAGGACACTCCAGCGAATACCAGCCGAAATCAGGGCCGTGGCAACGACAAGGATTGCGCTTGCAGGCAAGGCCAGCAGGAAATATTCGATGAGTTGCAGCATGACGATGTCGCTTTGGCCCCACGAAAGGCCGCCGATCTCGTCGAGCCAGTCGATGAGCATGAAAGTCGGAAAGACCGGCATGAAAAACAGCGTGGAAACCAACAAGGCGCCGGTCACGAAAAAGACGCCTTCCATGGCGCTGCGCAGCACACCCACCGGCGGGCGGGACCGCAGCGCTGCCGGATCGACAGCGCCAATATCCCGCGCCGGGGAGCCAGACCAGCGCCTGTGCGCGGGCACCTGCACGCCGTCGGCCAATGCCGACTGGCCTTCCAGATGGCCCCATTCGGCAATCTGCGTATGGCCTTCGAGCACCGAGTAGGAACCGACATAGCCATGTGCGCCAATCGCAATGGGTCCGAGCAACAGCTCGCCATGCACGACACGGGCGTTCTCGAAATTCACCGCGTTGCCGATGCTGGCGTAGTCGTGCACGGTGAGCAGGTCCGGCGTGCGCAAGGTCATGGAACCGATCTGCACATCGCGGCCAATTTTCGCGCCCAGCGCCCGCAACCACCATGCGTACAGCGATGAGCCGCTCAAGAGGTAGGTTGGCGCGGACTCGACCAGGCGGTCGGTGAGCCACCAGCGGTAGTAGGTCAAGCCCCACAACGGGTAGCGGCCCGGTTTGAGGCGGCCCGCAATCAACCATTTTCCGGCGACGGCGAGGACAAATTCGCCCAGCGTGGCCAGCAGGAATACGAGTATCGACATCGCCACGGCAAAGGGAATCGAATCGTCAGGGTCGCCGGTATAAAAGTGGTAGGTAAAAAAGGGCGCCAGCCACTGCACCATGCGCACCGCCACCAGCGCCGGTACCGCAGCCGCTTGCGCCAGACCACAGCGCCAGCGGCGCAGGGCCGAAGGCGGCGTCCAGTCCATCGCCGTCGCTGATGCGGGTATTGCGGATTGCATGGATTCGAGCACGGCAGCGATGGGACCGATGCGGCGGTGCAGGTAAATGTCGCGCACCGTCATGCCGGCAAAGCGTGCATCGGCGCGCAAGGCCGAAGCCAGGCGCGCGGCCAGCAGCGAGTGGCCGCCAAGATCGGAGAAAAAATCGGCCTCACGGCGGATGCTCTGCCCAGGAAAGAGTTTTTCGAGCACTGCAAACAACACCCGCTCCGCATCGGTCTGGGCGATGTCCGAGCCCTGTGCGCGCGCCTGCGGTGCCAGTGGCAGCGCCTTGAGCGCCTTGCGGTCAATCTTGCCGGAGGTCAGCCGGGGCATCTCACGCACAGTCTCAAAGCGGCCAGGAACCATATAGGGCGGCAAGCGCTCGGCCAGCGCAGTGCGCAATGCGTGCGGTTGCAGCGCCGCGCTGCCCTCCGGGACGATGAAGGCAATCAATTGATCCATGCCCTCGTCGTTGCGCAGCAGCACCGCCACCCTGGCCACGCCGGGCTGCTGCGCCAGCACGGCCTCGATTTCACCCAGTTCGACACGAAAGCCACGAATCTTGATCTGGTCGTCGGCACGGCCCAGGCATTGCATGCGGCCATCGGCGTCGATGCGTGCCAGGTCGCCGGTGCGGTACAGGCGCGCGTCTTTTTCTGCGCTGGCCCAGGGGTTGGCGAGGAATTTTTCCGCACTCAGTTCAGGCCTGCCAAGGTAGCCATCCGCCACCCCAGGGCCGGTGATGCACAGCTCACCCGTTTCGCCACGCGGCAACAAACGCAGGCCATTTTCGATATCGACTGCAATCACCAGCAATCCGTAATTGGGCAGCGGCGTTCCGATGGTCACCGCTTCGCCCGCGTGCAGTTCGGCCAGGCTAGCTGAAACCGTGGCTTCGGTCGGACCGTAGGTATTGAACACCTGCCGATTGGAGTTGGCCCACTTTTCGACCAGTGCTTCGGGGCACATCTCGCCGCCGAGGTTGATCAGACGCAGATGGGGCACATCCTGCGCGAACAAGGCGAGCAAAGTCGGCACCGCGTGCAGCACCGTGATGCCGTTGTCAGACAGCGCCTGCGGCAGCACGTCCGGGTCGGCAGCAATATCCCTGGGTGCGATCCACAGCGTGGCGCCTACGAGGTAGCTGATCCATATCTCTTCAAAAGACATGTCAAAGGCCACCGAAAAGCCCTGGTACACCTTGTCGTCCGCGCGGATGCCAAGCACCGCGTTTTCACTGCGCAAAAAGTGGCAGATGCTGCCCTGGTTGATCGCAATGCCCTTGGGCTTACCCGTAGAGCCGGAGGTATAGATCACATAAGCCGGGTGCTCGGGGCGCGCGCCCTCCCGGCGGCGCCAGGGGCCATCACCTGGTGCAAGCAGCGCTTCGGCGGTCCAGACGTTGCACTTGAAGGCTGTCAATTGCGGCACAAGGGAGTCGCAGCTCACAAGCCCTGGCGAGGCGGCGTCTTCCAGGCATACGGCAACCCGATCCACCGGGGTGTCCGCATCGCACGGCAGCCAGGCGGCTCCGGTCTTGGCAATCGCCAGCTGCATCACCAGAAGCTCCATGCCACGCGGCAGCCACAGGCCAATGATCTGCCCTGGCCGCACCCCCGCTTCCATCAGGCGCGATGCCGCACGGTCGGCCAGTGCATCGAGTTCGCCATACGACAGCGCGCGCTCGCCATGGATCAGCGCGATCTGCTGCGGCGCGCGGCGTGCCGTGGCTTCGAAGAGATCGGCAAGAATCTCGTGCTGGATCAATTCCGGGCGGCTAGAACCGTGGAGGATATCGGCGTGGGGCATGGGAGTAGAAAGGACTTAGCCCCTTTCGAAGCCAAGTCCTTGATTTTAAGGTGCGGCTGGTAGCAACCCACGCCCCCTTGGTTCGTCAAGGCTCACTTTGGCTGTGCCTCCCGCCACTGTTGCACCGCCTTCAAGGTATTTTCAACGTGGTTATCGGGGCTCAGACTGGAGTAGACGTAGATCACCTTCCCGTCAGGAGCTATCACGTAGGAAATACGATCCGCCGTGTTTGGCATCATCATCAGCGATGCGTCATACTTCCTGATGATCTGAGCGCCACCATCGGCTGCGACCATGAACTTGTTTCTGCACGCCTCAACGGAGAACTTCTTGAGCGTTTCAATGTCATCGTTTGACACGCCAACGACGGTTGCCCCCAGCGCGGTGAACTTCTCGGTGGCTTCAGCGAAATTGTGTGCCTCGATGGTGCATCCCGAAGTAAAGGCCTTGGGATAGAAATACAGCACCACAGGCCCTTTCTTCAAGGTCTGTGACAAGGTAAAGCGTGTAGCCTTCCCGGCAAGTGCCGCATCCGTCGAGAAGTCTGGCGCCGGCACTCCGACCTGGAGTGCTGCCAGCGCTGAAGGACTCGCTGCAGCCAGAAGAACCGATACGCAGCCGGTTAACACGATTTTCAACATGCCCATCGAAACTCCTTGTCTGATTCAGCCGGATCATCGCAGTTACAAAAACCCCTCAATGCGGGCGGGGCATTCAAAATTTTGCACCAGTGCCCTCACCAGCCATGCCGCGAATAAGCCTGCCCTCGCGTTTGGTCGGTCGTCCTTTGAGATTGGACCCTGGAACCGGCGCCAGCCTGCGCAGTTCCTGGTCAGCTACGCGGCGCATGGTACTGTCCTCGGTCTCCGCATAAAGCATCCGCGCTTCGGGGGCCGCTCGGCGCTGTTCTGACAGCCCTTTGACGATGACGATGAATCGCGTGTCACCCGTCACGATGTCCAGTTCGTCACCCAACTTGACATCGCGTGCCGGTTTGACCTGCTCGCCGTTGACCTTGACCTTGTGGCTGCTAACCGCTGCGGCGGACAGGCTACGGGTTTTGAAGAACCTGGCTGCCCACAGCCATTTGTCGATACGGACTCCATCCACTTGCGAAACCTCTTTTCAATACGCGGATTGCATGAGGGGATTGTGCCCGTCTTTCCATCCGATGGTTTTATGGTTTACCAGCTAACTGGTAAACTTGCTGACATGAAAACCACCCTCGATTTACCCGATGATCTGGTGCGCGAACTCAAGTTGCGCGCCGTGATGCAAGGCCGCACCCTGCGCGACCTGGCGGCTGATTTTTTGCGCCAAGGGCTGGGTTTGGCTGTGCCACGGCCAGCGACCACGGCACCTTCAGGTTCACCCGTTGAAATCGGTGCAGACGGCATCCCGATTATTCGCGGTGCGCCAGACGCACCCGCCCAGCACATGAGCCTGGAGCAATTGTTGGCTCTGGAACAACAGGCACTGACTGAGGAGGACATGCAGCGTGCCGGGCTTTCTGTTTGACACCAGCGTCTGGTTGTCAGCCACCTTTGAGCGGCATCCATCCAACACCATTGCCCGGCGGGCATTGCAACAAGCCGCCCCTGCCCAACCGGCAATTTTTTGTCGCGCCACACAACAAAGTTTTCTGCGGCTGCTATCCACGGCAGTCCTTGCAAAATCGTATGGGGTTCCCCCGCTGACCAACCGTTACGCACTGGAAGTGCTCGACTCCTTGCAAGCCTTGCCGCAAGTGGCATGGCGCGACGAGCCACCGGGCGTGTTCGGGCTGTGGCGCACCCTGGCCGCCTTGGATACCGCATCGCCCAAAGTCTGGATGGATGCGTATCTGGCCGCTTTTGCCATTGCTGGCGGGCTGCGCATGGTGACGCTGGATCGGGATTTCCAGAGTTTTGTGCCGCAGGGTCTTGATTTGGTATTGCTGCGCTGATGCGTTCTGCGCAGGCTGGGCGTTCGCATTCTGACGATGATCCAGGGGCTGACGGCATAATTGTCGATAATCAAAACGTTTTACGGCAAAGGAATGGATATGGATACCGTTACCCTATCCCCCAAATATCAAGTTGTCATCCCCCAAGCCATACGCCAGGCCTTGGGACTGCGGGCTGGCGAGAAATTCAATGTCATGCATTACGCCAACCGGGTCGAATTCATTCCGGTGCGCCCGATGCAGGAGATGCGCGGCTTTCTGCGCGGCATGGACACCACCATCGTGCGCGAGGATGACCGCCTGTGAACGCCGCCAACGTGGTGGATTCGTCAGGTTGGCTGGAATACTTTGCCGACAGCGCCCAGGCCAACCAGTTTGCTCCGATGGGGGCTTATTTTGCCTTCAATTATTGCGCCATGCCAGATGGTGTTACCATGGTGTCACCCGTTGACCATTGAAGATTGGCATGTCCGCTACCACTTCACTCAAACTATCCGACGATTTGAAGGCCACCATTGCCAAGGTGGCGGCATTCGAGGGAAAGACTGCCCATGCGCTGATGGTCGAGACTTTGCAAGCAGCGATGGAAGATGCACTGGTGCGCCAGCAGTTTTACGCAGAAGGGGAAGCCGCCTACCAGGATGCCCTGCGCACCAATGCAGTCTTTCGTGCTGCGGATGTGAAAGCCTACGCCCTGGCCCGTGCGGCAGGCGGCCAGCCAGCCAGACCGCAGGCGGTGCCACTGGATGTAGCCCACAGCCCATGACTGCGGGCGATGACTGAACTGGTCTATTCCGCACAAGCCTTGCGCGACCTGGAAAGGCAGGGGGATTTCCTGCTGGAAACCGACCCGCAAGCAGCGCAAGACACCACCTTGCTGGTTATCGAAGCACTGGAGATTCTGGTGCAGCACCCCGAAATTGGCCGCAAAGTACACCTTGGGCAGCGCGAGTTGGTGATTTCGCGCGGGCGAACCGGCTATGTGGCGCTGTACCGATTTCTGCCCCATATCGACCGCGTGCTGGTGCTGGCACTGCGGCACCAGCGGGAATCTGGATACAAAAGCATATTGCTATGATTCGAATAGCTGTACCCGCACGTTCCACGGGTGGTTAAGGCCGATTTGGCATCTAGTTCAGCCTCATCAGGCCATGCAGCCATTGCAATCTGCACACAAGATATACCTCTTCAGGTAACATTTGGCCATGTCCGCCACAGACAAACCACTCGTATGGATCGGCAGCAGCAAGAAAGACCTGATGGCCTTACCACTGGAGGTGCGCAAGTTCTTTGGACATGCGCTGGACTTCGCACAGCGTGGCGACAGGCACGAAGCGGCGAAGGCGCTCAAAGGCTTTGGCGGCACGGGCGTGTTGGAGCTGGTGGAAAGCGATCAAGATGGCACATACCGGGCTGTGTACACCGTCAAGTTTGCGCAGGCGGTGTTCGTGCTGCACTGTTTTAGCAAGAAAAGCAAACGCGGCATCGAGACACCAAAAGTAGATATGGACACTATTCGCGCACGGCTCAAGGTGGCCGAAGCGCTTGCAAAGGAGTTGTGACATGGCCAAGACAACCGCTGCACGCAGCATCGACGGCGTTGAATTTGAGATGGGTTCCGGCAATGTATTTACCGACCTGGGACTGCCCGATGCCGACAAACTCAAGATCAAGTCCGGGCTGGTCATAGAGATCACCAAGGCCATGCGCCGCTTGAACTTGACGCAAAAGGCCGCCGCCGAGCGAATGGGCATTCCCCAGCCCAAAGTGTCGGCCATGCTGCGCGGTGACTTCACCAATCTGTCTGAGCGCAAGCTCATGGACTGCCTGAACCGGCTGGGTTACGACATCGAAATCAGGGTGCTGCCAACAACAGAGCCGGTGGGGCATGTGATGCTCGCGTTGGCGTAAACTGGATTGATATTTTTTTGATAGCTGTTCCCGCACGTTCCACGGGCACTTTGGGCCGATTTGCAAGATAGTGCGTGACATCTTCGAGCGCTTTGAACCACACTGCTCCAGTTTGTGTGCGCCATAGGGATAATGCCTACTCCCACTCAATAACAATCAGGGAGCAATATGACATCCGCCAGTCTCTACGACCAACTCGCGTCAGCAGTACAGAGTGCGTCAGCAATCTCTCTGCGCGCTCGACTTGTACCAGCTAACGCTTTGCCAAGTGACGATAAGTTCTTCGTCTTGCCGCCAACGTATGCAGAAGTAGGGCATCTGGTCTCTCCGGCGAGGGAAGACGGCACACACCAATACATCCTGATCGAGTCGCCGCAAAGCTGGGCTAACCGACTTGAAGAGTTGCTTGACCGTTCCGAGGTCGGAGTTGGCACCTTGAAGGTGTTAGCGGCTGGCCGCAGCCTGACGGTGAACGAGTTGCCACACCGTGTATTTGATGCCTTGCTGCGTGATTCAGAACTTGATGGCCAGCCATTCAGAGCTACCGAACTGGGAAGATCGCTCACAGAAGCCAGAGCGGATAATGCCACGGCCCTACTTGAAAACGCTCCAGGGACCTTGTTATTCGGGGCTTGGGATAGCTTCGCTGGTGCCAAGATGGGTGCAGCCAAATGGCCTGCGGCACTGTCCGGTCAGATCATAGGCTTTGACGCGCTTCAGACCCAAAAGGCAGGCATTCGTATCGACCCGATGAACATTGCTAAAGCTGCGGTAACCGGTTACAAGGCCGAAAATCGTGCCGAAGTCTGGACCATTGATGCCAGCCGTGCAATGAAAGATACCAAGGGTGAGCCCGTTCCACTCAAGGCTGCCTCAGAAGTCGGCCACGGGCACATTCCGGCAGCGCTTTCCACGAAGGGGGCATGGGTCAGCAGCATTGAGTTGCGCTCGTCGCTGTCATTGACCAGATTGCGTCGTTACCACTTCCCGGTAAAGGGCAAGATCAGTGCAGTCACAGACAGCGGTGCGCGGGCTTACCTTACCGCCTTGGGCCTATGGTTGATGCACACCCGGTTAATGGCAGGTCTGGATTTACGCGCCGGTGCCGAGTTGGATGCCACCAAAGCAGACTTCCTGGTACGCACCCCGCTTCGAGACGATATGCCTTTATCTGTTTCGGCAGACTCAGTGAGGCAGGCGCTGCAGCAGGCCCTTGAAGTCGCCAGGGCGGTAGGTTTTGAATTTGCAGCGCCAACTGAATTTACTGCTTCAGCTCGGTTGGAACAATTGATTCATACCAGTGAGACCCTCAGCCAATGAAACTCAGCGTTGAGTTCCTTGGGCTCTATGGCGCTGCCGATGTTGCGGCACGTGACACTGTGGAATGGCCACCTCACCCGGATCGGCTCTATCAAGCCTTGGTAGACGCCGCATTGCCAGAAGACCGGCCAGTGCTTGCATGGATTGAGCAACAGACTCCTCCCGATATTGATTGCGGCGAAGCTGTGCCGCTGCAATGGGGCAAAGGCAAAACCTACGTGCCAACCAACTACCCAGACGACACGCTGCCTGACCTGCGTAAAAAGCAAGAGCGACAATTCCCGATGGCTGTCCCTGATGGCCCTGTCAAGTATGTTTGGAATGCTGACCCGCCCGAAGAGGTCTTTGCAAGCATCTCCCGCACTGTTGCACGTGTGACGCACTTGGGGCGTTCTGATTCATTGGCCATGCTGGCGGTAGAACCCGGTTTTATACCTTGCCGCTGGACAGTGCAGGGCAATGGATCGGTCGCCATGCGCGTGGCACACCAAGGGCGCCTGCAGCAACTCGACTCTGCATTTGCACGTGGGCAGCGTAGTCCGATTGCCACTCAGGTTCGTTACGCCCATCGGTTGAATTCGGGCTACGAGACAGGGCCTTGGGAGGGCTTGATCGTCATGCGACTGACCAAGCCCATCAGCATCGAGCACGTTGCGCTGGCCACGGATGCTTTGCGGCGTGCGGTCTTATCCAGGCTAGGCGATGCTGCGCCCATGTTGGCACACGGTCATGCAGCCGCCATGCACTTGGGCTGGCTAGGATTGCCCAACTTGAGCGACTATGGTGACGGTACCATTCTCGGCCTCGCCATGGCAGTCCCCAAAGACTGTGACTCAACTGAACGAGCCCATTGCGTAGCGGCAATGTTGTCGGTCAATCACATCATGCTGGCCGGGATTCGCTTCAATTTAACTCGTCCAACAGCTGCGATGTCTTTGCATGAACGCACTTGGTCACGCCCCTCACGGCGCTGGGTGACTGCTACACCGGTAGTCCTTGATCGGTTTCCCAAAGGAAAGATAACGGCCAGTGAGATTGTGGCGCATGGTTGTGAACGTGCGGGATATCCCAGGCCAATCAAGGTTGAGTTGGCGCAGACCAGTGCTATCGCCATGCCACCTGCGCGTGAGTTCAAACTACGCAAACCTGGAGGACTCTATGCCCACGCCGTGTTGGAGTTTGAACACCCTGTTCAAGGTCCGATGCTGATAGGTAAGGAGCGGTACTTTGGTCTGGGCTTGTTCTTGCCGCAGGATGCGCGAACCTGAAGCGACTGAGAAATACCAGCAGGTTCGCGCCTATGGGAGTTGATTTCCGGGCTACGGTCCGGCTACGTTGAAGGCGGGGTGAGCTGAACCTTGAGACGCGAATTACCCAGGGTTTATTTCCGGGCTACGGCTCGGCTACGTTGAAGGTGGTTTTTGGGGCGCGTTTTTGACAAGGCGCGGTGGGGTTGATTTCCGGGCTGCGGCTCGGCTACGTTGAAGGTCGTCAATCGGCAGGATGATCTCCCCGAGCTTTGGGTTGATTTCCGGGCTACGACCCGGCTACGTTGAAGGTTGATGTAGTACGTTGTGCCGACTGTTAGCCCAGTGGTTGATTTCCGAGCTACGGCTCGGCTAGGTTGAAGGAGGTGGCACACGGGCCAGTGATACCAACGGTATCGGTTGATTTCCGGGCTACGGCCCGGCTACGTTGAAGGAGCCTGGCTAATATGGTGCCCCAGGCCCAGGAGAATGGTTCATTTCCGAGCTACGGCTCGGCTACGTTGAAGGAATGCCTGCCGCCCCGAGGAGCTATACCGCACGGCGGTTGATTTCCGGGCTACGGCCCGGCTACGTTGAAGGGTCGATGACACCGCCAGCGGGAAAACGGACTGGAAGGTTGATTCCGGGCTACGGCTCGGCTACGTTGAAGAAATGCCATTCTGCGGTAACACGTGAGCTGCGTGTGGTTTTCTGCCCCTGTTCATCGGTTTTGGTATGTCGAGAGGATATTTCAGAATGAGAAAGCAAACGTTCTCAGCGTTCTACCAGTCTGTGCATGGGTATCCGCCGTTTCCCTGGCAGATCAGGCTTGCTGAACGGGCAGCCACTGGTCACTGGCCGGACGCTTTGAATTTGCCAACATCGTCAGGCAAAACGGCTGTACTGGATGTGTGGTTGTGGGCGCATGCCATTGACGCTCCCCGTACTCCAAAGCGGCTGTATTACGTGATAGACCGACGTCTTCTGGTGGATGCAGTGGCAGACTACGCGCAAGCCCTGTTCGAGCGCAGTGGCTCAGAGGGGCATGTGGTGCGACTGCGAGGGGGTATGGGTGCCGCAGAAGATGCATGGATGCTCAACCCCGGTGGCTTGGCAGTCATCAGTACCACGTTGGATCAGGTCGGCTCCCGCCTGCTGTGCCGGGCCTACGGTTCGAGCCGCTGGACAGCGCCAGTTCATGCAGGTTTGGTGGGCAACGACGCCCTGATTGTGATTGACGAGGCGCACTTGGTGGAGCCATTTCGTCAGACCTTGGCGCGCATCGCACGCTATCGACGCATAGCCACTGAACCGGCATTGTCTCCCTGGCATGTACTGACCATGACCGCAACCCCGATAGGAGATGCTGTAGACGTGCTGACCTTGACCGAAGACGACAAGTCTCATGCCGTCCTGAACCGTCGCTTATCTGCCAGCAAACTGGCACGCTTGGTTAATGGGAAAACTGGCGACTTGGCTGTTGAGGCGCGACGCCTGCGTTCTGGAGGCGCGCAGGTCGTCGGCGTGGTTGTCAATATGGTGGACACGGCCCGCGCTGTGCATCGTGAACTGGCACGTCAGGGAGATGCTATTTTGATCATAGGTCGTGCTAGGCCCATTGACCGCGATGCCTTGGCGCAAGAGGTAATGGCCGGTGCCGGAACTGGCACGCGCAGCCAAGGGCGTAAACCACTGTTTGTGGTCGCCACTCAAACCATCGAGGTCGGCCTTGATCTTGATTTTGATGCCCTGGTTTCCGAACTGGCACCAGTCAGTGCCTTGCGCCAGCGTTTTGGTCGTTTGGATCGTTTGGGTGAGTTAGGCACCAGCCATGCCAGTGTCGTCAAGGTGCCTGCCGCCAAGTGGCCCTATGCCAAAGACCAGCTTGATGCTGCCTGGGACTGGCTGGAAGCGCGTGCCATCAAGATGGGTAAATTGGCAAAGGTCTCGGAAATGGGCATCGCTGCCCAGGGAGATGCTCCTGTAGAGCCAACACTGCGCTCCGCTGTTCTGGGCCTGCCGGACCTGGCGCTGTTGTTCGATCCGGCTTTGGCTATTGACATCACCCCTTACCTGCACGGAGAAAAGCGATCAACTGAAGCGTTCATTGCCTGGCGCTCTGCGCTTGACACCTTACCCCCAGATGAATGGGTCGATTCCATGGAAGCCGCGCCGCCGTCTGGTCTTGAACTCATGCCCATTCCACTGCATACGCTCAAGCGCTGGCTATCTGGGCTGGAATCCTGCGCATCCGACCTGGAGAGTACATCCGAGCCCGACGACGAGAAGCCGCGCAGGATACCACCCCAAGTGCTACGTTGGGATGGTGAGATCGCTGAACTGGTTGCTGTATCTGCTCTGCGCACATCGGATATGGTGGTTTTACCTGCTTCGCGGGGAGGTTGTGATCGTTTCGGCTGGCATCCAGACAGCAGTGACACTGTGCGTGACCTATTCGAAGATGGGCTTGCAGCCCAACCCAGTTGGAGCGGCAGTAACGAACGTACACGCTGGGCGATTGGTTTAACAGAACACCTGGAGGGTGTTGGTACCACAGCAGCACGCTTTGCTGCGGCTTGCGGCTTGTCAGCGCAGATGATCGCAGCGTTGGAAGAAGCTGGCCGACTCCACGATCTGGGCAAGAATGATCCAAGGTTCCAGTTGATGCTGGGGGCCTTCGATGGCCGACTGCTGGCTAAAAGTGGGCGCCATGAAGTGGCTGTCTCCAGGAAGCTTGCCGGTTTGGCGCGCGGCTGGCGGCACGAATTGGCCTCGGTTGCGCAGTGCGTTGATATTGACCCGCTAGTGCGCTATTTGATCGGAACCCATCACGGGCGCGGAAGACCCTGGCTGCCAGCTACCCCGGACCCGAAACTTTGGCATCAGGCGCAGGCAGCGGACTGGCCCGCGCTGGCGACACACATGCAGCAACGCCATGGCTTTTGGGGCTTGTGCTACCTGGAGGGGATTCTGCGGTTGGCCGATTGGGCACGAAGCGTGGAAGAGCAAATGACAGCCAATGAAGAAGAGATGATCCATGCAGATTGAACTGACTGCCTTACATGGCCATACGCCAATCGGGTTCATGGCCGCGCTCGGGTTGCTGCGTATATTGCCAATAGGCACGCGACTAAGTTGGAATCGAACCACCCAAGTTGCCGAACTCCATGGCCTGCTGCGTGAGTCTGTGCTTGAACATCTCATGCAGCACATGGATGGTCGATCCACTTCGGCAGAACTGAAACTGTCTGATGATGTTCGTAAATTCAGTGTTGAAGCCTTCCGATCTGCGTATGAGTAGGCAGACGAATCGCAGGCATGCTGGATGCGTGCCTGGTGGCGTGAAGACGGGAAGGATGGAAACGCCACGCCCACAGACCTTTGCCTGACCGGTGGCCCGCAGCGCATGATCAAGATGGCACGCAAGTTGGCCCATGCCCTGGACCCTACTCGGAAAAAGGGAGCAAAGCAGTTTACACAGTCTAAATTCGAGGAGGCCTTGTTCGGACCATGGCGCTACGAAGACAGCTTCGCCAGTTGGGGGTGGGACCCAGCCACATTCCGCCCAGGCGCATTGACATCGGCGGCGCCAACAGACATGAAGAAGATGGAAGGTGTTGCCGCTGCCTATTGGCTGGCCTGGGAGTCGCAACCCATGTTTCCCTGTATTCACGGTCAGGGCACATTGGGTTTTGAGCGTCGGCCAAGAGCCTGGACTTGGGCCACTTGGGCTGAACCACTGGATTTACACGCTGTACGAGCCCTGCTGCGCCGACCTCAAGAGGTCGGTGTACTGGGAGGAAAACGGTACCGCTCCGGGATTGTGTTCGCTGGACAAATTCAGTATTTCGAACCAGCTTCACTGATCGTTTAGTCAGAGCTTGAGTTGATTCGCACAGTTTAGGTGCTGCAGCCACCGGGAAACGGCTACCAGAACACTGATGATGGCCCCAAAGAAGAAAGGACTTAGCCCCTTTCGAAGCTAAGTCCTTGATTTTATTGGCGCGGCTGGCAGGAATCGAACCCACGACCCCTTGGTTCGTAGCCAAGTACTCTATCCAGCTGAGCTACAGCCGCAACACGGGGCGCATTGTAGCACAGCGTTTTGTGCTCCAATTTTTCAAGTTCCCAAGTTACCAAACCCTGATTTCAGGGTTTGTCCTGTGTGAGAATTTCCGGGCGGGTTACTCCGTCCACCATATCACCATATATCACCATATCTACTATCCAGGGGGACAAAATGCATAAGGTACTCGTCAAGTTCTTGTTGTTGATCCTGGCCATCGGATGTGCCACCGCCTGGGCGCAACCAGCCGAAAAGAAAGGGCAAAAAGGCCTGGATGTCGCTTTTTATGAGGGCGGCTACTTTTACTCCAACGGAGTGGGCATCGACAAGGACGTGGTCGATGAGATCAAGAACCGGGGGGGCTACAGTTTCAACTACCTGGAGCGGCCCAGGGTGAGAATCTGGAAAGAACTGGAGGCTGGTTCCTTACCCATGAGCGTCTCGGGAATCCAGAACCCGGAGCGGGACAAGTTTGCCTACTTCATCCCCTACATCGCGCAGAAGAACAAGGCGCTTGTCATCAACAAAAAGCACACCACGCCAGAGAGTCTGGTTGCCGACAAGGCGGCCAGGATGGCGGTGGTCAGGGGTTTCAAACACGGTGAATTTTTCGACCAGCTCGTCGAGAAGGTTCGCGCCAACGGCGGTGTGACCGAAGTACCCACCATTCACAACCTGTTTCTGATGCTCAACTCGGGAGACCGGGTGGACATGATCATTTCCCAACCCGCATTTTTCAAGGAAATGCGGGATCTGGGCATTGAATCCAGGGTATCGGTCTACGATTGGGATACGGCGTCCAAACCGATTGTGCTCGGCCTCATTCTGGCCAAAGCACATTTCTCGGAAAGTGACGTGAAGGACATGAAAAATCTCATTGACGCCATGCGCAAGGATGGCACGCTGAAGAAGATTTTTTCAAAGTATCTCTCCAGCAAGGATGTGGAGGATGCCTTGAATTTTTAGCGGTCTTTCGTCTTCAGGCCTTGAGCCTCTTTGCAAGCTCGGCAACGCGCGCACCGAGCTGCCTGGCGGATTCCAGGTCGCCCGGCAGCATTTCGGCAACACTGGCGTCGGATGGCGACTGTGCCATGGCGCCGCTGTAGGAACCGAGGTAATTGCTGTCGTTGCGCTGCGCGGCCTTGCTGTTGGAAGGCACCGTTCCCGTGCCGACCCAGATGCCGCCGTGCTGCATGGCCAGTGTGAAGAGGTATTGCAGGGTAGAGAACTTGTCGCCATTCATGCTCGCGCTGTTGGTAAAGCCAGCAAAGACTTTGTCTTTCCAGGCCCGGCTGTACCAGGGTTTGCTGGATGCGTCGGCAAACTTTTTGAATTGCCAGCTCACCTGTCCCATGTAGGTGGGGCTGCCCATGATGATGGCATCAGCCTCCTTGAGCGAGGCCCAGGCGGCTTCGGACAAATTGCCATCGGCGTCAATGGGGAGCAGCTCGGCATCCGCGCCTTCGGCCACCGACTGTGCCATGCGCAACGTGTGCCCATAACCTGAATGAAAAACAACGACTACTTTTGCCATGGTGTATCTCCTTGAGGGTGAAAAAGATGGAAGGGATAAAACTTTCGCTGAAAAAAATTGAATACTCAATCCGTTAAATCAAATACCAGAACTTCGGCATCCTGGGCCTGGTCCAGGCGTATCAGACGCTCGTCGGCCAGCAAGGCGGCGTCGCCTGCGGTTAAAGGTGTGCCATTGACGTTGATGCTGCCGCGCACCACCTGTACGTAGCCCTTGCGGTTTGGCGCCAGTTCGAGTTCGCAGTCCTGTCCGGCATCAAATAGGCCGTTGTACAGCCTGGCGTCGGCATGCATCCGTACGGCTCCAGGCTGTGCCTCACCCGAAGCCAGCAGGTGCAAGCGCCCCACTTTTTCGGACATGGAAAAGGTTTTTTGCTCGTAACCGGGCTCAATACCCCGCGAGGCCGGTTCGATCCATATCTGAAACAGGTGCGTGGTGCTGTCGGGCGCATGGTTGAATTCGCTGTGCAGCACGCCACGCCCGGCGCTCATGCGTTGCACGTCACCCGCCGGAATGCTTTCGATATGGCCCATGCTGTCCTTGTGCGCCAAGGCCCCCTGGACCACGTAGGTGATGATTTCCATGTCCCGGTGGCCGTGGGTGCCAAAGCCGGTGCCGGGGGCAATATAGTCCTCGTTGATGACGCGCAGATTGCCCCAGCCCATGTGCTGCGGGTCGTAGTAATTGGCGAAGGAAAAACTGTGGAAGGTCTTGAGCCAGCCATGGTCGGCGTAGCCCCGATCAGCGGATTTGCGAATGCTCAACATATAAGACTCCTGAAACTCCTTGGGAAACTCCCTGAATATGTGTGTAACTGTACGTGTTGTGCGTCGACCTGTGGTCCACCGGGTTTGATGGCATCATTCAAAATATTTAAATTAAAATCACGCCCCATGCAAACCGCCCGTGACGTTCTGACCCCTGATTCCCTGGCCATGCTGCAGGCGATTGAAGCGACGGGCAGTTTTGCCGCCGCCGCGCGTGCCATGGGCATGGTTCCCAGCGCGTTGACGTACCGGGTGCGGCAGATCGAAGACGCGCTGGACGTGCTGTTGTATGACCGCAGCGCCCGCCAGGCCAGGCCGACTCCGGCAGGCGCCGAGTTACTGCGCGAGGGGATGCGCCTACTGGAGGATATTGATGCCGTTGCCAACCGGGTCAAGCGTGTGGCCACCGGCTGGGAAGCGCAGCTCACCATCGCTGCCGACACCCTGATCTCCAGGGGTACGCTGATGGAATTGTGCGAAAGTTTCTTCAGCCAGGCAGCCCCCACCCGCATCCGTTTGCGCGATGAAACCCTCTTAGGCACCCTGGAAACGCTTACGTCGGGCCAGGCGGACTTGGCCATCGGGGTCGCATCCGATGCCTCGCACAACAACGCCGACATCCACAGCAAACCTTTGGGCAGCGTCGTTTTTGTCTACGCTGTGGCACCCCACCACCCTTTGGCCAGTGCGCCAGAGCCTTTGAGTGATGCGCTGATCCAGCAGCACCGTGCCGTCGCTGTGGCGGACTCCGTTCAGCGCGGTCGGGGGCTGACCTTTGGTCTTTTGGGCGGACAGGATGTGTTCACCGTGGCCAGCATGCAAGCCAAGCTCGATGCCCAGTTGCGCGGCCTTGGCGGCGGCAACGTGCCTTTGTCCATGGCGGACCCGTACATCCAGACTGGCCGTCTGGTCGTCAAGAAAACCGAACGTCCGCAGCGCCAGGCCACTCTGCACTACGCCTGGCGCGCAGCCAAGGCCAGCGTCCAGGGTCGCGCCCTGCAATGGTGGCTGCAACAGCTCGAAAGCCCCGTCACGCGCACGGCCTTGCTGGCGCAACATCGTGGCTATTTTTGATCCGGGCAATAGGCGCCCTGGTCCCTGCCCTGGTCCGTGCCTTAAACTGTCTGCCATTGCATACTTTTGCCAAATTTGCCAATTTTTCGCCAACTATCTGGAGATTCGCCCTATATGACCGCTTCCCGACACATTGCCATCGTTGGCGCAGGGATTGCCGCAGCCACATGCGCACGTACCCTGTTACAGGACGGGCACCGGATTACGGTATTCGAAAGAAGCCATACCCTGGGCGGTCGCATGGCCACGCGCAACAGCCCCTTTGGCACTTTTGACCACGGCACCCAGTATTTCACGGTGCATGATCCGCGTTTCATGCAGGCCGTGCAGGCCACGCCCACCGTGTGCAAACCCTGGAGCGCCAATGCGACACAGATGCTCGATGAGCAAGGCCACAACACCGTGCCAGACTCCCTTCCCACGCATGAGCCGCACTGGGTTGCCAGCCCTGGCATGAGCACGCTGGCAAGGCACTGGCTGCAACCCTTGCTGGATACGCACTGCATCGAGATGCAAACCTGTGTGGTTGCCATCGAGCGCGATCCATTGAGCCGCACCCGATGGCAATTGCGCACCGAAGGCCAGGACGACAGCTGCCATGTCTACGGTGGCTTTGATGCGGTGCTGCTGGCCATACCAGCGCCCCAGGCGCAGGCGCTGCTCAAGGATGTAGCGCAGGCCCAGTCGCTGCTGGCACAGACCGCTGCGGTCAAAATGACCCCCTGCTGGACACTGATGCTGGCGTTCCCCCAGGCCATGCAGCCGGGTCTGTCCGCGCTGGGGCCACAATGGAACGCTGCACGCAGCACGCACCAGCGCATTGCCTGGTTGAGCCGCGAATCCAGCAAGCCGGGGCGCAGCCAGATTGAGCGCTGGACCGTGCAAGCCAGCACCACCTGGTCCCGTGACCACCTGCACGACGATGCCCAGCGCGTGCAGGCCAAACTGGCCAAAACCTTTGCCGAACTGACCGGAATTCACGCCGAACCCTCGTACGTCGATACCAAACGCTGGCTGTATGCCAGAACGGATACGCCTTTGGGCCAGTCCCACCTGTGGGACCACGCAACGGGCTTGGGCCTGTGCGGTGACTGGTGTCTGGGCAGTCTTGTGGAACATGCCTACGTTTCGGGTCTGGAACTGGCTTTGTCGGTCGCAAAAACCTGGGAAGTCGGCGCAGGCTGAGATCGTGTAAGGTCAGAAAAAGGTTGTCGGGCTACATTGGACTATACCGGACGATTCGCGCCCTCCCCCACCGGCGCCTTGCACGCCGGTTCCCTGGTGGCAGCGCTGGCCAGCTGGCTGGACGCCAGGGCGCATGGCGGACGCTGGCTGGTGCGCATCGAAGACGTGGACACGCCGCGCACGGTACCGGGTGCTGGCGCGCACATCCAGCGCCAGCTCCACGACCTCGGCCTGATTCCCGATGCCCCCGTGCTGCTGCAATCCGCACACCTGGAGCGCTACCAGCAAGCCCTGGACAGGTTGATTGATCAGGGACTGGCCTACCCGTGCCACTGTTCACGCAAGGATATTGAAGCCGCCTTGCAGCGCCAGGGCCGCCCACGTGCACGGCACCAAGCGCCCATCTACCCTGGAACTTGCAGGCCATCCGGCATGCCCACACACAGCGCGCCCCACGCCTGCTGGCGCCTGCGTACCGATTTTTATACGGCAAATCCTTCCACAGGCCTTGTGGAACGAGCGGGTACAGCTATACATAGTGAAGTAGCACAGATGACGCAGATGGTTCACTGGCAGGACCGCCTCCTGGGTGCACAAGCCCAGAATGTGGCGACCGAAGTGGGAGACTTTGTGCTCAAGCGTGCCGATGCCTGCTTTGCCTACCAGCTGGCGGTTGTCGTGGACGACGCCGCGCAGGGCGTCACGCATGTGGTGCGTGGCTGCGATCTGGCAGACAACACGGCGCGGCAGATCGTATTGCAGGCCATGCTGGGCTTGCCGCGCGTGCACTACCTGCACACACCGCTGGTGCTTGGGGAAAATGGCGAAAAGCTCTCCAAGCAAAACGGCGCCCTGGCGGTCGATACCAGCAGTCCACAAGCCGCACGGGCCGCGTTGCAGCAAGCAGCGCGCACGCTCGGTTTGCCGGAACTCCAGCAAGACGACCTGGGCGATCTGAGCGTGGACCAGGCCTTGAACCGCTGGGCCGCGTTCTGGCCAGTTTCATATCACCCGTGATATTAAAAACACCAAAACCGCGCTACAAGTGCTCCCCGCAAGCCTGTGTGGCACGTTTTTAGCCTCAATCTGGCCTCAAATCAGTCTCTAATCCCCGTGGGACAAGCGGGAGCAGCTACTGAAAACGCAGTAAAAAGAACCAGTGCATTACATGGAATCGCACCCTGCGAGCCAGTTTAGAATCCGGCGCTTACGCGCTTTTCCAGGAAAGTGTCTCCTCCCCCACCGATACCCCGAAGCACCAGAATTGCTATGAAACTTACGGCACGCGCAATACCGCCAAATGGCAAGGGTGACGCTTTCCTGGGCCTGGGCGATCCGGGCAAAAAGTAAATGGGGCTCCCTCAAGCCATCCACACCATGACCGCGCAGGAGTTCTCGGCGTGGGAACTGGACCAGCCCGAACGCCATGAATTCTTTCGCGGTGAAGTGTTCCGGGTGTTTGGCATGGGCGGTGCGCGGCGCGAGCATGTCCGTGCCACCATGAATATCGCCCGCTCACTTGACAACCATCTGCGCGGCACACCGTGCCAGGTCTACATGGCCGACATGAAGGTTCACGTTGCCGCCACTGGCGACATGTTCTATCCCGATATTCTGGTGACCTGCGACCCACAGGACCTGCATGCCTCGCTGGAGATGCAAAACCCGAAGCTGATTATTGAAGTACTCTCCCCTTCAACCGCCACCTTTGATCGCGGCGACAAATTCCTGAGCTACCGGCGTATCGACGCCTTGCAGGAATACGCACTGGTGGACCCCCACGCCAAGACCTTTGAAGTGTACCGCCGCCAGGCCAATTTGCGCGACTGGCTGCTGACGCAAGGCAGCACAGAAGAAGGCATGGTGCTGCACACTGTGGCCCTGACGCTGCCATCGGAGGTTTTGTTCGAAAATGTCTGAACCGTTTACCATGCTCCTATTTTCCTAGCCACTCCTGCACCATGTACGCAACACCCTTGTCCATGCACTTTGACGCAGCTTTGCCCCTGCAAAGCGGCGCCAGATTGCGTGACTACCACCTGTGCTACGAGACGTATGGCACGCTCAATGCCGCCAGATCCAATGCCGTGCTGATTTGCCACGCACTCAATGCCTCGCACCACGTCGCCGGGGTCTACCAGGGGCAGGAACGCTCCGAAGGCTGGTGGGACAACATGATCGGGCCGGGAAAGCCACTGGATACCGAGCAATTTTTCGTCATTGGCGTCAACAACCTGGGCTCCTGCTTTGGCTCCACCGGCCCCATGCACCCCAATCCCGACTCGCCCACCGGCCAGCTGTATGGCGCGGATTTTCCCGTCGTGACGGTGGAAGACTGGGTGAGTGCCCAAGCCCGGCTGCTGGACGCGCTGGGCATAGAAACCCTGGCAGCGGTCATGGGCGGTTCGCTGGGCGGCATGCAGGCCTTGAGCTGGACGCTGCAATACCCCAGCCGGGTGCGCCATGCCGTGGTCGTGGCCAGCGCGCCGAACCTGACCGCCGAAAACATCGCCTTCAACGAAGTGGCGCGCCGGGCCATCGTGACCGACCCGGATTTTCATGGCGGCCACTTCTACGCCCACAACACCGTGCCCAAACGCGGATTGCGCATTGCGCGCATGATCGGCCACATCACCTACCTCAGCGACGACGTGATGAACGAAAAATTTGGCCGCACGCTGCGCGACACCATCGCCAGCGCAACGGGCTACAAGTTCAGCACCCAGGACATTGAATTCCAGATCGAAAGCTACCTGCGCCACCAGGGTGACAAGTTTGCCGAGTACTTTGATGCCAACACCTATTTGCTCATCACCCGTGCGCTGGACTACTTTGACCCGGCGCGTGCCTTCAGAGGCAACCTGAGCCGGGCACTGGCACATGCCACAGCCAGATTTCTGGTGATCAGTTTCAGCACCGACTGGCGCTTTGCGCCTAAGCGCAGCCGCGAAATCGTCAAGGCACTGCTCGATAACCAGCACGATGTCAGCTACGCCGAAATCGACGCACGCCATGGCCACGATGCATTTTTGCTCGATGACGCACGCTACATGGGCGTTGTCCGCTCTTATTTTGAGAAAATATTCAACTCTTTGGGAGAGCGTCCATGAGCGATCTGCGCACCTTGCATGCCATCGCCGAACTGGTGCCCCAGGGTTCGCGCGTGCTGGACCTGGGCTGTGGCGATGGCGCCATGCTGGCCCATCTGCAAAGCGCGCGCGGCTGCACCGGCTACGGCGTGGAAATCGACGACGCCAACGTGCAGGCCTGTGTGCAACGCGGGGTCAATGTGCTGCAACTCAACCTAGAAGACGGCCTGGCCGTATTTGATGATGCGTCCTTCGATGTCGTGCTGCAGATCGACACGCTGCAGAACCTGCGCAACGCCGAGACCATGCTGCGCGAGACGGTGCGCGTGGGCCGCATCGGCATTGTGACGTTTCCGAACTTCGCGCACTGGCCCAACCGCCTGAGCGTGTTGCGCGGGCGCATGCCCGTCACGCGCCGCCTGCCCTACCAGTGGTACGACACACCGAACATCCGCGTGGGCACCCACGCCGACCTGGCAATCCTGGCCGCACGCAATGGCTTGCGGATACACGACAGCTTTGGCCTGCAAGAGGGCCACTGTGTGCGCTGGCTGCCGAATCTGCTGGCGGCCACTTCCGTGTACAAGCTGGCACGCTGATGTTCATGCCTGCACGATATGCCGACTCCCAGCCCTTTTATGACGACTGCGGCCTCAACCTTGCGTGCTTCCGACACCCTGGGTCGGTTCGAGTTGCGCAGGGTATTGGGCCAGGGTGCCCAATCCACCGTATGGCTGGCATTTGACCCGCGTATGGAGCGGGAGGTGGCCATCAAGGTCATGCGCCCCGGTGCCGACTCCGACTCCCAGGCCGTTGCCCAGTGGCTGCAAGAAGCCCGCAGCGTCAGCCGCGTGGCGCATCCGAACATCGTCGCAGTGCATGAAGCGGATATTCAGGATTCCCACCCCTACCTGGTGTTTGAGTATGTGGCAGGCCAGACCCTGAGCCAGTTGTTGTCACAACGTGGCGCACTGCCACCAGCTGAAGCGGTCGGGCTGATGATGGATGTGCTGGATGCCATTGCCGCCGCCCATGCCGCCGGCGTGGTACACCGCGATCTCAAACCGTCCAATGTCCTGGTGGATGCCAACGGCCATGCATGGGTTACGGACTTTGGCATTGCGGCACGCATACGCGACAAGAATGCCTCCGGGCACGCTACACCCAGTGGGGGTACTGCGGGTTATATGTCGCCCGAAGCAGCCAATGGTGAGGCGCCGTCGGTCTGCATGGACATTTTTTCAGCCGGTGTGGTGCTGGCTGAATTGCTGATTGGCAAGCCGCTGATTCAGGAAAAGGATGCGCACCGCGCCATCTACCGCGTTTTAAATGAACAACTGGTTTTGCCGGCGAATATGAGTGCCGACGTGAACGACCAGTTGCGCGCCATCGTCATGCGGGCCATTGCCAGGGACCCGGTACAACGTTTTGCCAGCGCACGCACGTTCTGGAACGAGCTGGAACTCTGGTCCAAGCCGCTATCCAGCCCTGTGCAGGGCGCAGCGGCAAGCCACCACGGGACACTGGAATTCATGTTGCGTCGCATACGCCACAAAAGTGATTTTCCGGCTCTATCGGATTCCGTGATACGCATCCAGAAAATGGCCAGCTCGGAGACGGAAAGCATCAACAGTGTCACCAACGAGATATTGAAAGATGTGGCATTGACCAACAAATTATTGCGTCTGGTCAACAGTGCCTACTACGGACGCGGGGGCAATATCGGCACGGTCTCCAGGGCGGTGAGTCTGGTCGGTTTTGATGGGATACGCAACATCGCCCTGAGCCTGGTTCTGCTGGAACACATGCAGGACAAAGTGCACGCCGCACACCTCAAGGACGAGTTCTTGCGTTCCCTCATGGCGGGCTCGATTGCCAGCGAAATGTGCCCGCTGCGGGATGAAAGCGAGGAATCCTTCATTGGTACCATGTTTCAGAATCTGGGCCGGCTTCTGGTGGAGTTTTACTTTCCCGAAGAAGCGCGTCAGATACACCATCTGATGCAATCCAAGCGTGAGAGCGTGACCGAAAATACCGCATCCATACGCATTCTGGGTCTGAACCTTGAGCAACTGGGCCTGGGTGTTGCCAAGACCTGGGGTTTACCTGAAAGCATTCAGTGCTGCATGCGCAAGCCAGAGGGGCCTGCGCCCTCCAGGACACCAAAGGCAAAGGAAGAGCGCATGCGCTGGCTCGCACTGGCGGCCAACGAGATTGCCGATATATTGCTGCAATACGCGCCGGGCGAAATCCAGGCCCGCATCGTCATGGTGACGCGCAGGTATGCGCAAGTTCTGGGGACTGCATCCAGCGACTTGCTGGACAAAACGGTGCGTGGCCGGCTGAAACTGATAGACATGGCAACGGCCATGGAGATCAAGGTCGCGCACGGTTCCCTGGCAGCCAAACTGCTGACACCACCCGACACGGGAGCGAAACCAATCCCAGCCGAAGTCTCTCTGGCCGAGGATCGTCTGGAAAACTTTGAGCTGCAGCCCACCCAGCCCATGCTGCCACAGTCCAACAATGTTGTGATCGTCAAGACAACACGGGTGGCACAGGTATTGACTGCCGGGATTCAAGACGTTACCAACGCCATGGTGGAGGACTTCAAACTCTCCGATGTGCTACGCATGATTCTGGAAACCATGTACCGCGCCATGGAGTTTGATCGCGTCATTTTTTGCATGCGCGAGGCCAAGACCGACATGATGGTCGGCCGTTTTGGTCTGGGATCGGAGGTTGAAGCGCATGTCAAAACCTTCAAATTCCCACTGAAAGAAAATGTCCGGGAGCTGTTCGCTGTGGTCTGCGCCAAGGGCTCCGACACCATGATCAGCGATGCACATGACACGCCCATTGCGCATCGCCTGCCCGAGTGGTATCGCAAAGGGCTCAACGCACCAACTTTTTTGCTTTTGCCTTTGCAGCTAAAGGGTTCCGCATTCGGACTGATCTACGCCGACAAGAAACTCAAGGGGGCACTGGAACTGGATGAGAAAGAGCTGGGCCTGTTACGAACCTTGCGCAACCAGGCGCTAATGGCATTCAAACAGTCCAGCTGACAACTGACTACACCAGCCAAAGCCCCTCAGCGTCGTACTGTACGCCCACAACCTCGGCGGCCTGAATCCACTGCGCGACCATCTCGGCGCGGGAGTGGCCGGTGCCGAGATAGTCGCCCCAGAACTTCAGGCCCGCTGCATCGGCGTCGCGTGTGAGGGAATTGCGGTACAGCAACTCCACAAACGCCGTGTCGCTCAATTGCCCATTCCCTCCGTTCCCATTACGCTGTACAAACTCCTTGTCCATCAGCATACTCTGGGCGTTGACAAAGGCATCGTTGCCCATGGCGCTTGCCGCTGCGCCATGCACGCTGCTCCACTCTGCGGCGTTGAGCAAGGCTTTCGCTAACTGCTCAGGCGTGGTCTGGTTGCTGAGGTAAAAGTTCAAGCCCCCCAGATCGGCCTCGCGGCCAAATGCAGCCTGATACAGGGTAAAGTCAAATTTGGAATTGCTGGAATTAATTGGCCTACAGTGTACAAGCGGATAAACACCCAGGGAATACGGGGACATACCAGGAAAATCCCAAGTTACCATTGCGGCATGGAAAAATTCTTCAACACCGCCGGTCCCAACAAGCCGGACATTCACTACACCCTGTCGCCCCTGCACCGGGTGAACTGGCCCGAACTCTCCAGCCTGATTGCCGCCCAGAAATATTTCATCCTGCACGCGCCGCGCCAGACCGGCAAGACCAGTTTGCTCATCAACCTGATGCATTTCCTGAATGGTCAGGGCCAGTACCGGGCGCTCTACGTCAATATCGAAGCAGCGCAGGCGGCGCGCAACGATGTCGCCAGCGGTATTGCGACCATCGTCTCTGCCATGGGACGGGCAGCGGATATTTACTGGAAAGACCCAAGCTGGAGCCAACTGGCCTGGCAGGAATCACAACAGGCGGCATCGCAAGGCAGGGATAGCCTGACCAGTGTGCTGCAGCGCTGGAGCCTGACCAGTGACAAGCCGCTCATCATTTTTCTGGACGAAGTGGATGCGCTGGTGGGCGACACGCTGATTTCACTCCTGCGCCAGATCCGCGCCGGTTACGCGCAGCGCCCCGAAGCCTTTCCGCAGAGCATGGTCTTGTGTGGCGTGCGCGATGTGCGCGACTACCGCATGCACCGCAGCGACGGCGAGATCATCACCGGCGGCAGCGCCTTCAACATCAAGAGCGAATCCATCCGCCTGGGCGACTTCACCCAGGCCGATGTCAAAGCGCTGCTGCAGCAGCACACCGAGGCCACAGGGCAGACCTTCGAGCCAGGCGTGCTGGAAGAAATCTGGCTCGACACCCAGGGCCAGCCCTGGCTGGTGAATGCATTGGCCTATGAAGCCTGCTTTCGCAAACCCGAACAGCGCGAGCGCTCCAGACCCGTGACGGTCGAACAGATGCGCCAGGCAAAAGAAGCGTTAATCCTGCGCCGGGACACGCATCTGGACCAGCTGGCGGACAAGCTGCGCGAGCCGCGCGTCAAGCGGGTGATCGAGCCGATGCTCAAAGGCGAAGAACTATCACCCGATGTGCCCGAAGACGACCGGCAATACTGCATCGACCTGGGACTGATCGCCCGGCGCGAGCGGCAACTGCAAATTGCCAACCGGCTGTACCGCGAGGTGCTGCCGCGTGAACTCACCAGCATCGTGCAAGACAGCCTGCAAGGTCTGGCTGAACAGCCCTGGTTTGTACGCAGTGACGGCAGTCTGGACATGGACAAATTATTGAGTGCCTTCCAGCAATTCTTCCGGGAAAATTCCGAGAGCTGGCTGCAACGCTATGCCTACCATGAAGCCGGTCCGCAGTTGCTGCTGCAAGCCTTTTTGCAGCGTGTGGTCAACGGCGGTGGGCGCATCGCCCGCGAATACGGACTGGGCCGGGGCCGCACCGACTTGTTCCTGCAGTGGCCACTGAGCGACCAAGGCTTTACCGGCCCCATGCAGCAGGTGGTGCTGGAACTCAAGCTCCAGCACAAGGGCAAGGCCGCAACCCTGGCCGCCGGGCTGGAGCAAACCGCCCGCTACTGCGACCAATGCGGCGCCGACAGCGCGCACCTGCTGGTCTTTGACCGCACCCCTGGCGTGGACTGGGATAGCAAAATCTACCGGGAGCAGCACACCCACGGCAACCGGGTCATCACGGTCTGGGGCATGTAATCCAAGGCAAAAATGGGCTGTGCCGCTTATGGGACGAGCGGGGGAAGCTATCAATGAAGGAGCAACGTGCAGCTTTCGTTCCCTGCGCGCTACGTGGCCGCCGCAGGCAACGGATTCAGCTCCGCAGCGCGCTGAGCGTAGTGCCGTGCCAGGCCGCTGTGCAAACGGGCCAGGGCGCGTACCGGGCGCGACAGCAGAGGGTCCAGGACACACGCGCGCTCCAGCGCCTGGCGAGCCAATGGCAGGCGGCCTCCCTTTAGCAGGCAGTGGCCCAGCAGGCTGTGGGCCGTGGCGTCGCCGGGGTCCAGCCGTACGGCGGCGGCGAATTGCGCTTCGGCCTGGGCAAAGTCATCCGCTTGCATCGCCCGGATGCCCGCAGCACGGTGGTGTTCCGCCGGGTGGCACAGGTCCAGGCGAAAGTGCTTGGGACCGAGTTCTTGCCATCCCGGCAATGACAACAGCGGCACAGCGGCGGCGCGCTGCAGCGGCTCGGGCAGCTCCATCGGTGTCGTATACAGGGCTTGAACCCTTGCCTTGTGCTGGCGATAAAAGTCCAGGCGCTGCGGGATATGCTGCTCCAATCGCCGCTGGGTGTGCAGGTAGTGGTGCGCGGCGCTGGCGAGGCGCTGGCGTAGCGCGGGAGACTGGGCCAGCTGATCCAGCAGCGTGGTCAGGTGCCGGGGGTCGTCAAATAGCAGACCCGTGGTGCCATCCTGCACGCAGGCATAGGGCTCCAGGCGCTGCACCACGGCCACCACACTTTGCGCCAATCCGTCGGCGCATCGCCGCTGCCGCAGGCCGTGGTCCGGGTCGCTTAGAAAAGCCCCATGGGCCGGTCAAACATGCGTTCGTGCAGCCGGAGCTGGTCCTGGGCGTTGCGACCGACAAAGATCAGGCGGTTGGCCCGGTAGGTGGAAAACGCCAGCGACACATCCTGGTCGCGCAGCCAACGGGCAAAGTCCGGGGAAGAAAGTGCAGGCATGATAGATGGCCAAATATGCTGTACACGCCGTGGATAGTGCGGGGACAGATTCTTTTTTGATAGCAAAAACCGGACTGTAACCGCAAAAACAACGAAAACCAGCCCGGCGTGCCGAAAAAACCCCTTTTTTACATGCCATTCTGGCCGATAGCGCCCGCAGGACAAGCAGGGACAGCTATCAACACCATAGCAATACTCCTACACCAGCCACAAGCCCTCAGCGCCATACTGCACGCCCACCACCTCTGCGGTCTGAATCCACTGCGCGACCATCTCGGCGCGGGAGTGGCCGGTCCCGAGGTAGTCGCTCCAGAACTTCAGCCCCGCTGCATCGGCATCGCGTGCGAGGGAATTGCGGTACAGCAGCTCCACAAACGCCTTGTCGCTCAACTGTCCGTTGCGCTGCACAAACTCCTTGTCCATCAGCATGCCCTGGGCGTACTGCTGGGCGCTCCAGTCCGACTGGAGCCAATAGTTCAAGCCGCCCACGTCAGCCGGGCGATCCAACAGCGTCTGATACAACAGCCCCAGGGTGTTGAGCTTGGTCTGCGTTGCCTGGGTAAAGCGGATGTCGAACTGCTGGCCATTGAATTCGGCCAGCTCAAAGCCGCGCAACGTATCCAGCGTGCCGGTGGCTGTCTCGGCAACCTTGATCTCTCCACCTTTTGTGAGCAGGAACTTGTACGACGGCAGCGCGCCGGGGTACACCACGGTGTCCACCCCGTCGCCACCGACCAGCACGTCGCTGCCACTGCCGCCGTCGAGCCGGTCATCGCCGCTGCCCAATATCCAGCCCTTCTCGCCGGTTTGCGCAAAGGCGGTGAGCAAATATCCCTTGTCGGTTGCCAGGCGCGTCTGCATCTCGGCGGACTGGGCGAAGCTGAGTAACACCTGTTCACGGCCCATGCCTTTGCTCAGGGCATCGAGCCAGAACTGCCGGCCTGGTGCATCCGCCGCCCGGCCCAGTGCGGTCTGGTACATGCCGTTGATGAACGCATCGTTACTCATGGCAGTTGCTGTTGCGCCATGCATGCTGCTCCACTCTGGGGCGTTGAGCAAGGCCTTGGCCAGTTGTGTGGGTGTAGCCTGGTTGGTGAGGTAAAAGTTCAAGCCGCCCAGATCGGCCTCGCGGCCAAATGCGGCTTGATACAGGAATACCGCCTGCTTGACCGTCGCCGTGGGGCTGGACAGAAAGCGCAGGTCCAGGAAGCTGGCATCGCTGGCCTTGCTGTCGAGTCCGCTGGTGGCAATCTGTGTGGACTGGTAGCGTGCCTGGATGGCGCTGTTGAGGTCGAGGTAAAACTGCCACTGGCCCACGTCCGAGCGCGCCCCCGAGAGTACATCGTTGCCCGCACCGCCCAGCACGGTATCGTTGCCCGCGCCCATGGCAAACCACTGTGCGCTGGCATCACCCACGATGCGGTTGTGCCCTGCCCCGCCGGTGACGCGCAGTGCGCCCAGCACGGCGCTGAAATCCACGTTGTCCAGTTGCACGGTGCTGTTGGCGGCCAGACCACGGGCATCCAGCACGATGGCCTCCAGCTTGGCCGAGTTGCCCGTGAGCAGTGGCGTGTCGGCGGGGGCGGTGCTGGCGGTGAGCGTGATGGTCTTGTCCAGCACGCTGTTGCCGCCAAGGCTGGCCAGAAAGCTCTGGGCCGCAGCAAGCATCTCGCTGGCATCTGGCGTTGCCGCCTTCTGGTTGATGCGCCCCAGCAGATCGGCGCTGGCCTGGGTGCCTGTGAGCAGCGTGGTCGGCCCGCTGGCGCTCATGGCTACGCCGATGGGCAAAGCTGCGGCCAGTTGTGCCTGGCGTGCCGGGGTGTCGATGCTGGTATCCAGTCCGATGTCGGCCAGTTTGGCGTTGGGGGTGCTGGTGTCTTCCACGCGGCTGGGACTGATTGCGGCAATGCTGATCGTCTGTTGCGCCAGATTGCTTGTCGTGTCGATGTCCGATTGCACGCTGACGGTGACGCCATCCACCACTTTGGGTGCTGGCAAGACGCTATCGGCAAAGTCAATGGCCAATCCCGACATGCTGGCATTGGTCACGCTGCTGGCCAAGCCGCTGGAGAAGTCGGCATTGCTGAAGCTCACATGCAGGTTGTTGGCATCGTTGGCGTTGGCATGCGCTGCAGCTTTGCCGGTAAAGCTCAGGGCGGCGGTGTTGGCACTGGTCTTGATCAGCACGGCACTCAGTCCGGCGGGGACGTTGTGTACCGTACCCAGCGCTGCACCAATGGCTCCGGTAAAGCTGTCGTTGCTCAGGGTGATGGTGCTGGTGGTGGCGATGGAGCCGTCGTTGGCCGCTGCTTCAACAAAGGTCGTGGTGCTGTAAGTAATGACTCCGGTATCGGCCACATCGGTGACCTTGACGGCCAGTGCCTGGGTGGCAAGACCGCCCAGGCCATCGCTGGCTTGAATCGTGACGTGGTACACGTTGTCCTGGTCACTGTCGGCTGGCTTTTCAAAGTCGGGCGCGCTGATGAAGCGCAGTGCACCTGTTGTGCTGTTGAGCGTGAATTTGCTGGCATCGAGTCCGCCACTGATACTGAAACTGGGCACATCATTGTCCGCATCGCTGGCGGCAAGGGTATCGACGGTTGTGGTGTTTTCCGCAATGCTGAGACTGCTGGAGGCTGCGCCGCCGTGGCTGGTGAATACTGGTGCGGTGTTCGGTTTGGCCAGGAGCAGCGGGTCGGCAATGATGCCGGTGCGGGCGTCAAAGTCGCCTGCTGCGTTGTCGGTGATGGTCAGGATGATGCGGTCAGGCTTGCCGTCGCCGTTGGTGTCGATCAACTGGCCGCCATCGACATTGCCGCTGGTGGAAGTGAAGTCAAAGGTCGATCCATCGGGTCTGACTTTTATCACTTTGGTGGCAGCTACACCACCGCCGAGTTCGAGGGTGAAGCGCACCTGCGCACCGGCGCGGCTGGGGTCGGCGTCGCTAAAGCCGCTGGCATCCGGGCTTTGGTCTTTGTTGGCATCGGCTGTGGCGGTAAAGTTGATGACGTCGCTGGAAGCACCTAACCCCTGGGCCGAGAGGTTTTGCAGCATCAGCCCGCCTGCGCTTGTTGCAACCGGGCTTACACCCACATCACTGAGCTGGATGCTGCCCTGGTTGTCGGGAGTTCCGTCGCTATTGGCATCTCCGGCGATCAGGGCACCGTAGCGTGCGCTGCCCGCATTGCCACTGTTGGCGTTGCTGAAATCCTGGGCGTTGGTCAGCGGGGCGGTGGCGACGTCGTTTTGCTGCGAATCGGGCAGTCCGTCGGCGTTGAAGTCGCCTGTGGCGGAACCAGCGGTTTCGGTGGCAGGGGTGATGCCATCAAAGTCGGTGATGAAGGCCACCGTGGTGCTGGCGGATGTGGAGGTGTTGCCCGCTTTGTCTATCAGCGCAGCTGCAAAGGTGATGGCGCGGTTGTCGGGGAAGGCGTGGGCGTCAACGTTGAGGGTGAGGCGGCCTGCGGCCAGTTGTGCGGCTGTCAGGGTGTTGGTGCTCAAGGTCGTCTGGTCGGCCTTGAAGCTCAGGCGGTCAGCGCTGGTGGCGCCTTGTGGCAGGGTCACGGTGAAGTTGGGCGTGAGGATGCTGGTCTTGCCGTCGCCTACCGGGGTAGTGTCGGATGCGGCATCAAGCTGTAGCGACAGCGGAGCCGGTGGCGCGCTGGTGTCGAGTTCAATTGTCAGCGCACTGACCGTGCTTTGGTTGAGTGCCAGATCGACGGCCTTGGCCGAGAGGGTGTACAAGCCATCGGCTCCGGTTGCTCCGGCGTTGTTGCCTAGGGTGGCAAGGTTGACGCCAGAGAGCGTCCACACACCATTCTGGTTGGCCTGGGTGCTACCGATGGTGTTGCCGCGTGCATCGCTGACGGTGACGGTAGCCAGGGCTTCGGCCTGGCCGGTGAGGGCGATTTCCGCCTTGTTGATCAGGTTGTCGTTGTCGGCTATACCCGTGTCGCTACCGGGGATGAGCTGAATGCTTGGCGTCGGGGTGAATGTGTCGGTTTGTACATTGCTGACCTGGACGGTGATGGCCTTGCTGTCCGAGAGTGCGCCTTTGTCGCTGGCGATGACGGTAAAGCTGTAGCCGGGTTTTGTGTTGATGTCAGCGGTGGTCTTGAGCGTGACGGCACCTGTTGCGGGATTGATGTTGAGCAGATTGGCATCCGTTCCCGAGAGGCTGTACGTCAGTGTGTCGCCACTGTCCGGGTCGCTGGCCGTGGCGCTGTAGACCAGGGTTCCCGCCGGACTGTTGTGGGCCACTGCGGCGCTGGCTCCTGATGTGACGGTGGGCGCTTCGTTGACGTCGGTGACACGAATGGTCAGTGTTTGTGTGTCGCTGCTGCCTTGAGAATCGCTGGCGGTAACTTGTACCACGTAGGTGTTGTTGGCAGCGGTGTCGCCCAGATCCTGCGGGCTTTCAAAGTTGGGCGCGTTGATAAAACGCAGGGCACCGCTGGTGCGGTCAATGCTGAATTTGCCCTGGTCCACGCCGCCGGTGATGCTGTAACTCAAGGGGTCTTTATCTGCATCGGTGGCGGTGACGGTGGTAACCGCTGTGCGCAGTTCCGCCAATTCGATGACCGCAGAGTCCCCCGCGCCGTCGCTGGTAATCGTCGGGGCTGCCTGGGCCTTTTTGATGATCGCCAGGGTGACGGCCTGTTCTGCTGCGTTATTTGCAGCGTCTCTCGCTATGACTGTAAAGCTGTAGCCGGGTTTGCTCTTGAAGTCGGGGTTGGCGGTCAGCGTGACTGCGCCGGTGCTGGGGTTGATAGTCAATCCTGCGTCGCTTCCGGCCTTGAGGCTGTAGGTGGTGCTTCCTGTGGCGATGTCGGCGGTATCCGTGGAGGTGGCGGTGTAGACGGTCTGGTTTGCACCGCTGTTTTCGTTGATGGCCGTAGCGGTAGCCCCTGATGTGATGGTGGGCGCTACTTCGTCCTTGTTGTTGATGGCCAGGGCGACGGCTTTTTCGCTGGCGTTGCTGGCAGCGTCGGTGGCAACCACTGTGAAGCTGTAGCTTGGCTTGGTCTCAAAGTCAGGGTTGGTGGCGAGGGTGACGGCTCCGGTACTGGCGTCAATGGTCAAGCCCGCGTCGCTGCCGGTCTTGAGGCTGTAGGAGGTGGCTGCGCCGCTATCGGTGGATGCAACCGTGTAGATGGCCTGGCCTGCGCCGCTGTTTTCGTCTATCGCCGTGGCGGTTGCGCCCGAAGTGATGGTAGGGGCTGTGGTGTCCAGGGTGAAGGTCAGCGCGCTGGAGGCTGCAGAGACGTTGCCGGCGGCATCGGTGACTTTGACGGTGACGGTGTGTGCTGCGGCTGTCAGGGTGGAGCTGGTGATGCTCCAGTTGCCAGAGCCGTCGGCTTTGGTACTGCCCAGTTGCGTGGTGCCGTCGGTGTCGTAGAGCGTGACGGTGGCGTTAGCTTCTGCAGTGCCGGTGAATATGGGGGTGGTGACTTTGGTGATTTTGTCGGTACTGGAGATGCCACTGTCGCTGGCGGTGCTCAAACTCGGCGTGCCGGGCGCGCTGGGCACCAGGGTGTCAAAGTTCAGCGTGGGGGTGGTGCCTGCGCCGCCGTTGTTGCCTGCGGCATCGGTGTAGGTGCCGGAGGCGACGGTGATGCTGGCGGTGCCGTTGTGGGTGCTGGCGGTGGGCGTAAAGGTAGCGGTGCGCGTGAGGCCGCTTCCGGAAATCGCACCCAGCGTTCCGCCGCTGACGGCTATGTCGCCGGTTGTGCCGTCCCAGGTGAAACTGGAGCCGGGGTCTTCGCTGAAAGTGAAGGTGATGGTGGCGGTTTCGCCGCTCTTGAGGACGCTGGTGTTGCTGGTGATGGCCAGGGTGGGCGCGGTGGTGTCCAGGATGAAGCTCAGGCCACTGGAGACTGCAGAGACGTTGCCGACGGCATCGGTGACTTTGACGGTGACGGTGTGTGCTGCGGCTGTCAGGGTGGAGCTAGTGATGCTCCAGTTGCCAGAACCGTCGGCCTTGGTGCTGCCCAGTTGCGTAGTGCCGTCGGTGTCGTAGAGCGTGACGGTGGCGTTGGCCTCTGCGGTGCCGGTGAATACGGGGGCGGTGACTTTGGTGATCTTGTCGGTACTGGAGATGCCACTGTCGCTGGCGGTGCTCAAACTCGGCGTGCTGGGCGCGCTGGGTGCCAGGGTGTCAAAGGTCAACGTGGGTGTTGTGCCTGCGCCGCCGTCGTTGCCTGCGGTATCGGTGTAGGTGCCCGAGGCAACTGTGATGCTGGCGGTGCCGCTGTTGGTGTTGGGCGTGGGCGTGAAAGTGGCGGTGCGGGTGGAGCCGCTGCCGGAGATTGCGCCCAGTGTTCCGCCGCTGACGGCTACGTCGCCAGTTGTGCCGTTCCAGGCAAAGGTGGATGCGGGGTCTTCGCTGAAGGTGAAGGTGATGGTGGCCGTTTCGCCGCTCTTGAGCGTGCTGACGTTGCTGGTGATGGCCAATGTGGGCGCTTTGGTGTCGAAGGTCAGCGCGGGGGT
>JAYRRD010000001.1:0-3040 GCA_041910275.1 Rhodoferax sp. | reverse complement strand
GTATGAATGGATGGCCTTCAAATCGCGTGATGCACAAACACTGGAGGCTGATGTAGATGAAATACTGGAGGGGTTCGGCGAGAAATACAAGTTGGACTTTTGTTAAATCATTACGGAAAGACTTTCCGGTGAGCGCTTATTCATTGAGAAAAAATGCCAACCAGATTGCCAGCGATGGTAATGATCGTGGTAAGGGTGTTTATGCCTGCCAGTGCCAGAAACCTCTTGCCACCAATTGGCACCGCGAAAACATAGCGGGCAATAGCCCCTTCAATCACTGCGTTGATGAAGCCAAGCGCAACTGGTGCTAAAAAAATGATCGCGAGACGAGGTGCTCCACGAAACGCAAACATCCAGGCAATGCCATTTGCAAAAAAAGGATCAACAGTGAGTAGGCCGACTACCGCCGAGGCAAGGTTTGCGACGACGGCAAGAAGTATGGCCTGCCGCGTGGGGAGCCTGATTCCAAACCGGTAAAACAAGAACTCGATTCCAAGGGTGACAGGAACAATCCACCAAGATTTCACACCCGCATACATCATCGCAGGAGGCCAAATGAAGTTGGCAAGCACAATGCGCGGGTAGAGAACGACAGATAGAAGTGAAAGTCGTTTAATTGTGCACATAGCGATTGATCAGTCCAGCATGGCTGGGTGACATCCGTTCAAACCCGTATGCAATAAGGCTTGTAGTCAATGCGCTGTATAAATGCACGGTCATAAAATCCCCGGAAAAACCTGCATGCCGGTTTTTGAGTCAACCAGGCCACTGGATCGGTTGCGTGAGCAGATTCGCTCCTTACAACTATAGCCGCAGGGCCAAAGAGGCCTGCCTGCATTTCGGGTGAGATTTTTGTTCGGTGGCATGGACGCAACGGCCAGATGTGCCATGCACGCGGGTGGGGTGTTGTAGAGGTTTTACAGCAAACCAGCGAATTCCAGTTTTGATAGCTGTTCCCGCACGTCCCATAAGCCTTGCAGGCCGATTGGTCAATAAATAGCCCATCCATACCACTCGCGCCCGGCGCAGTGGGGCAGGTTGGGGGTGGTTTTGGGGGTAAATGGGGTCGAAAAAAGGGATGAATTTGGCTGTAACCCTTATGGGACGAGCGGGAGCAGCTATCAAAACAGTATTCATCAATTTCTTTCCCGCACGCGATTTCAGCGGTGGGCGAAGCCACGGCCATGGCAATGGTTGTCTTGCCAGTACCGGGCTGGCCAGCCAACAGGGTCAGCGTTCCCCTGGGCAGCTCGTCGATCAGCTCCACGGTGGACAGAACCCCTGAGCGCATGATCGGCGCCACCAGCAAGCGGCCTTGCAGCGGCACATCTTTGGTCTGGAGCCGGTATCCAAGAATCTGCACTGCCTGCTGCACGTTGATCTCGCGCAGGGTACTGGTCGGCTCTACGCCCTTGCGAACGAGGTACGGATGGTCTGCTGGTGCTGGGATTGCTGCCTTCCAGATCGCCTGCGCCTTGGATGCGGTTTCGGCTTGCTCGGCCTTTTGGTAGTGTGATTCGTTTTGCGTTTCAGCCTGGTCAGGAGTTTTTCGACGGCCTCCAGGTCGATCAAGTGAAACGTTGCGGTTGCCGTGTGCAGCAGGATGTGGCCGGTGCGCAGTACGCGCAACGAGTGCCCGGCAAGCTGGGCGGCGGTCGTGACTCGGCGCAGGCGGTCGGCGGCCATGAGGCCGTCCGCATCGGTTGGGCGAGCCATTGGCCAGTGCATGGATACAGTCGTGAAGGTCATGGTACGTGGGCAGGTACTCGGTGCCGTGCTGCATGGCTGCCCGGCGGGCCTGGCTTTCACCGTCGGGGATCAGCCGATGGCTAGGCGTGGTTGAACTCGATTATGCGGCGTGCGAGTGCACCCAGCTTTTCAGGATTTCATTGATACGGGTCTGCCAACCTGCCCCTGTGGCTTTGAAGGCTTCCACCACGTCGGTATCCACCCGCAAAGTGATTTGTGTCTTGGTGCCACTGCCCAGCGGTCGGCCCGCCCTTCGCTTCATCAAGGCAAACTCCGCATCGCTGACCTCGTGGGTATCGGGGTCTGCGGCAATACCAGCGCGGATGCGCGCATCTTCTTCGTCAGAAGGCAGGCGCAATACCCGCCCAGAAAGCGTTTTAACTGTAGTCTGCTGCATAACGCCTCACCTCTTTCTTATCGGCCAAACGCAGACTAATCACACGCATCAGATCAGCCTCGCGTTCCACAAACACCACGCAATACAGCGTGTCTCCAATGGGCGCATAGCCCACCATGCGCTGCTCGTAATAGTCATGCCGGGTGTTGTCTGCATGACTAACCTGAAGTTCCGCCTCAAAAAAGCCGAGTTTTCCCAATGGAACCACCTGAAATTTTGGTTCCACGTACTGACTACATTTTTATCTGGGCGATCAATTCAAGTGCGCGTTTCTGTTTTGAATTTGGAGTTGTGAGTATCTCGAAAGTGGGGGTGTCGGCTGGACTACCCAGCGTGCGGCACGTGTTGCGGACGATGCCTTGAAGCTCGGTCATCAAAGTCTGAAAACTGTGTGCAGGAGTGCCGTCTTCGAGCGTGTGGGTTTGCACCTTTTTCAGTGCTGCATTGCTGCGTTTGGCCGGTGCTACCGGGTCTCGTGTAAGTTTGGTGGCCTGATCCTCATCGCAAAACATCAGCTCACGCCAAACCTGGCGCATGTGCCACTCCACGTAGTAGGCCAGCATGCACAAAAGAATGTGCGCTCGCACACGATTTTCCAGATGGTGGTGAATCGGGCGCACTTTCAAATCCATCGTCTTGATCGAGCGAAACGCCCGCTCCACCTGCGCCAGAGACTTGTAGGTGCGCACACAGCTGGGTGCATCCATGCGCTGAGTCTGGACTGAAGTGCGGATGATGTACAACCCATCCAGGGCAGCCTCAGCCGCAATATTGCCCTCAAGACGCGCGAAGGTGAACGCTTCATCTGTGATCGTCAACTCAAAGTGTTTGGCCACCTTGTATCGGTTGACCACCTTACCCGTTGCTACGCCAATCTTGTCCTTGCCCACGAGC